>CBKWJC010000017.1:0-83647 GCA_966674685.1 uncultured bacterium | reverse complement strand
TGCCAGTCGGAGAGTTCTCATCAACGTCAAATGCCTGACCCGCCGGAATGAACGGAGGTTCATTAACGTTCGTGACGTTAATCGTGATTGTCTCGGTACTGATTAATCCTTGCCGATCGCTAGCCTCAAGCGTCAGCGTGTAGCTCGTTGGAAATGCTTCAAAGTTCAAGTCGCCATTGTCGAGGACAAATAGTTGTCCAGCCGGACTAATTCCAAACGCTCGAACGCCATCACCATCGTTATCGACATTGCCGTCAATGATCCTAAATCGAGAGAAGTTGTTTTCTGGATCAGTTACATCAACTGGAGTACCAATTAGACTACCGATTGGAGAATTTTCAGGAATGGTAAAGACCTGACCTGGCGTGATGATCGGTGGCTCGTTGACATTAGTGACGTTAACCGTAACGTTCTCAGTAGAAATGTTGCCATCTTCATCAATGGCTGTCACACCCAGTGTGTAGGTGGGTGTAGTCTCAAAGTCAATTTCGTCTGCATCATTGACGAAGATCGACCCAGAGCCGTCAATGCCAAAGGCAAACTCGCCATCTCCATCCGCATCGGCATTGCTGGCGTCGTCAATCAGCCAGTTGGAAATGTCGCCTTCTGGGTCAGCCGCTGATACCGTTCCAACGGTGGTGCCTTCTGGTGAATTTTCGGGCACCGTCAACACCTGCCCCGGAGCAATGACCGGAGCTTCCGACAGGTCAAAGACATTGATAGTAAACGTTTCGGTGTAGCTTAGACCGCCTGCATCAGTAGCGGTAATTTCAATTGTGACAGTCGGTTCTGTCTCATAGTCAAGGCTGACATCAGCGGCAAGCTGGAGGTCACTGCCGTTGAAGACAAAGCGCGGGTCATCAACTGTAAACGTAAACGTATCGCCAGCATCTGGATCAGTGACGGTCAGCGTCCCAACGGTGGCACCAGGAGTATTTTCATCAACAATATCGTTGGATAGAGCAATATCTGTGGGTGCTTCATTGGCAGCCGTGACATTGACCGTCACGATTTCTGTATCAGTTGCACCACTCGCATCCGCAGCGGTAACTTCGAGATCAAAACTGTTGGGAAGAGTCTCAAAGTCTAGATCGTCTGCATCATTGATGATGAGATTGCCGTTGCTATCAATCGCAAATGCACCATTGCCATCACCATCCAAGTCAGGATTATCACCTGCAATTGACCAGATGATGCTGTCTCCATCGGGATCGGTAGCTGCGATCGCACCAACCACTGCCCCCTGAGGAGTATCTTCGGACACATCAAACGGGCCAACGGGGGTCGTGATCTCAGGCGCTTCATTAACATTGGTTAAGTTAATCGTCACCGTAACGGTGTCGGTCAGCCCAGTTTGGTCAGCGACCTGCACCTCCAAAGTGTAGGTTGTATTGCCGCTTTCAAAGTCAATATCATCAGGGTCAGCAACGAAGATTTCCCCATTGCTATTAATGCCAAACGGTAACGTCGTGTCTGTATCACTATCTGGCCCGTTACCTGACAAAATTGTCCAAGTAAAAACAGAACCCGGATCAGAATCAGTGGCTGCTAGAGTTCCAACAACAGTATTCAGCGGAGCATCTTCGGCCAAAGAAAAGGTTAAATTTTGATTCGGATCGATTGCTGGTGGTTCATCAACATTAGTGATGTTAACCGTGAACGTTGCCTGCGAAGAAGCTCCTTCGTCGTCAGTCACTTCTGCAACCAGATTGAACGACGTCACACCGCTCTCGAAGTCAATATCGTCAGCATCGTTGATGATGAGCTGTCCAGACGAACTGAGGCGGAACGCGTCAACACCATCACCATCGACATCAACATTGCCGTCAATCAGTTCCCAGGTAATCGGATCACCTTCTGGATCGGTTGCCAAGAATGTTGCAACGCTGGTTTCCGCTAGTGAACCTTCCGGCACAGAAATAGTGAAGGGCTGAGCTGGATCGATCACAGGTGCATCGTTCTGAGGAATAACCGTGATGCTCAGCAGACCTGTCGAAGCCGAGTAGGGCGTTGTACCACCATTTGTTGCAACAGAACGTCGAATAATCGAAAACTGACCGTCCGTGAATGTTCCTGTAAAACTATTATCAATCGCACGTACCGTCAGTGCTGGCGGTTCTCCGCTGAAGTTGGACGCAGGCACAAACCGCACTAGGGTATTCGCAGACAAAAACAGCGCACTAGATTCAGAGACCGTCGTACCAACACCAAACCAACTGCCGCCACCATTAGTTGAATATTGCCAACGGCCTTGGGTGGTGGAATTAGCTGTATTCGCTTGAATTGCAATCCCCGCCAGTGAAGATCCCGGATCGATATCGGTAAATACTCCACTGAACAGACTCGAAACCGTCTGCCCAGCGGGATTAGTGACATCTTCATTGACATTTGGCAGTTGAGCATTGCCCGTTAAGCTTGGGGCATCATTCACAGCCGTGACGTTAATACCAACTGTCACAGTATCCGTGCCACCATCGCCATCAGACACGCGCACGGTAACGCTATCGGTACCGCTAAAGTTGGCATTTGGCGTGTAGGAAATCTGTCCAGTAGCTGGATCGATAGCAACAACACCGTTCTGGGCAGGTTGGCTGACCGACCACGTCAGCGTATCAGCACCTGGATCAGTCGCGGTCAGCGTTAAAGTTGCAGCGGTCGTTGCATCCTCTGTCACATTCAGGACAGGATTTGCCTCATTGATTGAGGGCGCAAGGTTATTAACCGTGAACAGGTTGGTTGTGGTTGATGTCAGGTTCTCTGAATCGGTGACGGTGACGGTCACCGTGTAGGCTGTACCGCTCGTTGGGTTATCTAGATAGGTATGGTCGATATTAAAGCTGTATGCACCTGTGCCACTATCAAAGATGTCAGCAGCCGGAACAGTTACAACTGTGCCGTCACCCCAATTGATTTGAATGGTATGAGTCTGATCGACCTCATCTTGAAATGTACCGTTTAAATTGACAGTTGTGCCTTCATTAACAGGAGAAGTTGGACTGAAGATCAGGTTTGCCTGGGACGGGGCGGCAAATACGCCAGCATAGGTCTGTAGGGTTTCGGAGCTAAAAACAAGAGAGGCTGAGCGTTGGGCATCAGTATCACGGTTAATCTGATCGACTGAGGGAGACGGTGCGATCGCAGCTTCTAACTGCCATGTTCCCCCTTGCGCCGCACTTCCAACTAACTGCTGAGACGCGTAGATCGCCGCACCAGTTAACCGATGCAGATGATCTAAAAATTCCGCGCCCGCATCTCCTGCCGCCACATTACAGCCATAAATCCGTAGCGTTGGCTGTTGCGGCAACTCAGTTGTATCCGGCTGGCGGAACCACTGCCCCAACTCTGCGGCATAGCGCTCAACAGTCGCCAAACTCAGCGACTCATTCCCCAAGAACAAACAGCCAGGGAATCCATGAGCAACAATGTGAACATCATCAATTTCTGCGTTTTTCCGGAGTACCGCTGTAATCTGCTGAATAGCATTAACATCGGGACGCAAAATAACGACATCTACATTGGGATGTACACCACCAGCTAATTGTTGGCAATCATCAATAGCAGCATCGATAAAAACAATAGAGCGAGAGATATTCATCATTTTGAGTTCAGTCCTGGGAAAACAACTGGTTTGTCAATGCAGAATTTAGATGACTTGAATGAAGCGACAGCCTTGTTTTCAGCGTGTTCAAATCCGCTCAACTTAGTGCATCCAAAGATCTTCGGCTAAAACATACGCTTCGGCACCTAGGATGGATTGGGTTGATTTGCCAAGCCGAAAATTCCACTGTCTAAAAGACACAGCACAAATTTCAGACTGACAAAACTGGCGTCCACCCAAGACACCGCCAAGCTAAAAATCAGACTTCAAACATATGGATAGACCTTGTGCCAAAAGGGCAGAAGACTATACCCGTTTTTCGTGGAGTCGTTGAGTAACACTGCTCCGACTGGATGAGAACACCATTCGATTGCGATGAATCATCCGACTAGCTCAATCGGCATACACCCACACACTTTGAGTACGCCAAGTTACAACCTTTCAAAAATCGATACGTTTTTCAGACGGCACAATCAAACGCAAGAGCTTTAATCTGCCTTTACAACTTTGACGTTCTACGATAAGCCAACCTCGATGTGATTCCTTGGATAGTTTGCCCAAAATTCATAAGAACAAGACACCACAGACATAAATTCTTAACGAAACTGTGACTTTTACAGTTGTCAGCCATCTATCAGTATGCTTTTGTAACTATTGTCACAAGCAGACATGCCACATACTGGCTTTACCAGCGGCTCTTTTTGCTGCCCGCAGCCAGCTCGCATACCTATCAACTGCGGTTATCTGCAAATAACCACAACCAAATTCGCACCCTAATTGAAGACCGCTTCCGGATCTAAAGCCGCCATCCTGCATGGGTTATTCTTCTAAGTAGATAAACGCTATTTCTTCAATGGTTCTTGAATAAACGTAATAAAAAAGACAAAGCCGCGATCGCAACTCGTTCAATCTCCAGCCTGAAAAGACGCACAGCGCATTCGTAAATTTGCCATGCCTGTCACCAATAACACAAGAACATCACAATTCATCCGACATCTTCTCTTGTATAGGATTTGGGCAGGAGAAGCCTGCGTATAAATACGGACAACCCATCAAATCATTCGTTAATTTTATTAAAAGCCGCCGAAAAGAACTGTGTCACACACGTTTGACATTGATTTATCTGATTCATCATGGAACAGATGGGCCAGTCGAGCTATAGAAGCATGAACAATCACGCCAGTTGCACACCTCACCCTGATAGACTCAAGAATTGATCTTTTTGCTAGAGTCCAATTAGATTTCATTCCAACTTTCACATCGCTAACTAATTCACAGCTATCCGTTCACATCACAAACGCTTATGCCTCGGACACAACGCAACGACAACTTTATCGACCGCACCTTTACGGTCATGGCAGACCTGATTTTGAAGTTAATGCCAGCCAACCAGAACGAAAAGCGAGCCTTTGCTTACTATCGAGACGGCATGTCTGCTCAAGCCGATGGTGAATATGCCGAGGCGCTCGCCAACTACGAGGAAGCACTTAATTTTGAGGAAGACCCTTACGATCGCAGTTTTGTTCTCTACAACATGGGCCTGATTTATACCAGCAATGGTGAGCACGATCGGGCGCTAGAGCTTTATCAAGAGGCACTCGACCTTAACCCCAAGATGCCTCAGGCATTGAATAACATTGCAGTAATCTACCACTTTAAGGGAGAGCAGTTGAAAGAAGCAGGCGAGGCCGAAGAGGCTGAAGAGTGGTTTGACCAAGCGGCTCAGTATTGGATTCAGGCAATTCGCATCGCTCCCAACAACTACATTGAGGCGCAAAACTGGCTCAAAACTACAGGCCGATCCAATATTGATGTATTTTTCTAAGAGGAATCAGCAGAAAATAATCCTTTGTAGGGGCGGGTTTTGTTAATCAGTTAAGATTAAGAACTTGAGTTGGCAACTAAACCCGCCCCTGTAGGACGTTTTCAGGTTGAATGACTTTTGCTAGCAGCACTATTCAGGACACTATGATTGATCGCGAACAGGTACAGAAAGTCGCTCATTTGGCTCGTCTGAGCCTCACTGAAGAGGAAAAAGAGCAGTTTACGGGACAGCTCAACAGCATTTTGGACTATTTTGAGCAGTTGAGCGAACTCGACACAGACAGCGTGCCGCCCACAACTCGCGCCATTGACGTCAGCAATATCACTCGTGCTGACCAGCTCGAACCTTTTAGCGATCGCACGGCTCTGCTAGACAATGCTCCAGATCGAGAAGATACCTTCTTTAAGGTGCCGAAGATTCTGGGAGAAGAGTCCTAGTCGCAGCCTTTCGAGTCCATCTTCTCAGTAGAGCAAGGAGCTTAGGTTCCCTGCTTAATTGAGTCTCACAAAAGCTGGGATCTGGGGTTTAAGGATTATCACCAACATTATTCAGCTCTTGCATCCGCTCGGTTTCTTTCTCTAGCGCATCGTCAATCTTTTGCTGGCTGGATTCAACAATCGGTTCATCTTCGCCGGAAACAGGACTGCTGCTGGTTTTCATGAAGGTCTGAAACGCAAAAACGGATATTGCGATCGCAATTACGCTACCGATTAAAACTCTCGCCACTGAACGGCTCCTTGTTGGTGTAAGGGAGTAAATCTATCTTTTAGATTGCCCCTCGTTACCATTGATGCTGACTCATGTGACAAAAACTTATCAAGTCAAGAAGATGCAGTTGCCGCCGCGATGCGGCGGCAACTGCATCTTCTGAATTTAGATTCGCATAGTCAGGACTAGTAGAGCTAAATCTGCGATCGCGCGGCCTGTAAACGCCGCAGCCAGTCCATCAGCTCCCGCTCTCGCAGGGCATGAGCTAAACCGGGTGGTTGCAGCACCGTTTGCAGTTCAGCGGCAGGACGACCTGTTTTTTGTGTCCAGGCTTCTGTCAGCTTCTGATCATCGACAGGCTGGATGCCCAAACCGAGTTTGCGCTGAAGTTGCAGCCGCTCTTCCTTGCTAATCGTGTCAACTAGAAAAGACTGGCTCTTGGCCTTACGCAACACCTGCGCCAGCGCCTGCATATAGGCTTCACTATTATTTACATCCCTCGACGGCAGCGAAAGCGCATGGCCCAACCGTCGATTACTGGCCAACATCGCAACTAGGATAACTACCCCTGCTTGCAGGAGCACTAAGCTCCAGGGCGTTCGAGCCAGATAGGAAATCCATGAACCCGTTGCCTCTTCCGTGGTTTCTGCATCGGCATCTTTGTAGCCATGCAGATATTCATCCACAAAAATGTTGCCGCCTGCTTGCTCCGCCAAACTGGCTAAAAACGCGAAATTGCCCGGTTCGTTTTGATAGGCATTTGCCGCCAGGTAGGGCGGAATTACAATGATCAACTGCCCTTCTCCTTGGGGAATTTGCCATGCGATCGCACCATATTCATCCCCCAGCAGCACAGTCGCATTTTCCAAAGTATTAGCCTGACGGCGACGGGTATCAATCTGAACCAGCCCCACCTCGCTGTTCTGCTGAGTCGTGAAATCCGCTTCAGTCGCAGGCGCAGAATTGCCAACCAAAATCAGCGTATTGCCCGCTTCTACCCAGGGATAGTCCGACTGCCATGACCAAACGTAAGGAATTGGACTAATTCGAATCAGAGTTGCAGGTTCTGCTTCTTCTACAGTCTGCTCCTCTAGCTGTTCCAGCGGCTTTTGCCAGCGCTGAATCATCACCGGACGCTGCTGCATATAGGCATACCACGCCCCATAGCCACTAGGAAATCGACTATAGGTTGATCCCTGAAGCAGCTTATTATTCGCTGGAGCTGCAATGAGTGACACACCAATTAGCAGCACAACTAATAAACCCGCCAATAGCCACACGCGTCGCGATCGCATCATGGTTTTACAATCTCCTCATAGGCGCGACGACAGCGCTGGAAAATTTCAGCCGTCATTGTTGCCCCCGCAAAGCAAATGCGCTCGTGCGTCCGCAACAACAGCTGATAGGGGCGTGGTTGAGGTAATTCATTCACCAGCCGCAGGTACTCGCCATCCGTGCGGCTGATTTGATTTGGAATTACCTGCGTCTCATGCAGCCGCTGCAACATTGCCATGTAGAGAGCGCGGCAGGCTTCGGTATAGTTACCCGCCTGCTGCAAATCCGCTGCCTGCTTCAGCCAGTAGGACAAACTGTGTTCCGTGCCCGCAGGCTGATTGATGCGGTTTATCCGCTGCCAGTTTTGCGATCGCCACTGCTGCCAGTAGGGTTGCAGTGCCAGATAAAGCTGCCAGAGTAGCCAAACCGCCAGAATCGATATCATGCCCCAAAAAATCGCCTTAGTAATCCATTCCGGAATTGTCCAATTTGGCGACCAATCTGGTGTATCGACTTCGGGCGGAGAAAATCGCAGCTCGATCCACTCGGTCACCCGCCGCTGAAGCTGAGATAGCTGCCAGCCCAAGCTAGATTCTTGAAATGAGCCTTCTACCATATGTTTTGAGCATTACGTTTTGAGCATTTTTAGGATTATGCACAGCTCAAATCCCAGATCTACATGTTCTAAACTATCTAAACCACTGGCTGGTGTTTGAGCTTTAACAGCTTCGCTCAAGCTTCTCTAGGATCGAAAGCTAAATCAAGTATGAACCGCCATCTCAAAATGAACCGAGTTTGCCCGTCTATTTTTTAGTAAAAGTTCACGTTTTACATTTATTTTCTAGATTCTGTTGGTAACGCTCTCATTTTGGGCATTCAGGTGATGAGGGCGATGCTCATCGTTCCGTTTAAAGCTTATTGACAACTTTATGTGCGATCGCATCAACAACAACTTTGACAAATTTAACTCTTAGCAGCAGATCAGCTAAACCAAATATTTAAGCATTTCTAATTTGATTGCAGTATCTCAATTTATAGTTTTAACTTAGTTATTTGTTAGGAGGACACATGTTCATTATTCTAATTCTGATTTTTTTAATGTTTGGTTTAGGCATATTAGCCATGATGGGTAGCGGGGTTTGGAGCTTAGTTTTAGCCTTCCAAGAATCTTCTACCTGGGGACTGCTGTATTTATTTGTGCCATTTGCCGCCCTCGCTTTTACGGTTATGAAGTGGAGCAATAAATCTGTCCGACGCTCATTTTTCTTGTCACTGGGTGGATTCGGTGCTGTCATTTTAAGTGTAATTATCCAAATGCTGTTTGTTCCCATTCCCGCAAACTATGTGGACGATTCTACAGTTCTCTACGATGAGACTAACGTCACTATCGAAGAAGACGCAGCAGCCGAATCATCAGTAGAAGCAGTGGCAGACGCACCTACCCTAGAAAGCAGCGCAGCATCCACGGAGCCAGTTCCTAACAATCAGACATCTGTTGCCCAAGCAGAAGCACAATCACCTTGTGATTTCAAACAGTGTATGTCGGTTGGTTATGCAGCCTATGAGCAAAAGGATTATCAAACGGCACTGATTAATTTCGAACGAGCGCTGCGCCAGCAACCAGATAATCAATATGCCATTAATGCAGTCAACAACACCAAAGCTATTCTCCAAAATTAGTAGTAGTATTGTTGTGCTCAACAAGTTTTGACAGTTGGTGATTTTGAAAGAAACGTGAAACCTAACGTCAATCCCGGTCTTGTTGGGTTTCGCTAGCACTCTACTCGACCTACGAAAAAACAGAGAAAGCAAGAGTTTGTTAGTCAACCAGCTAAATTACTAACGCGATTCATCAATCAAAAATTTAGCAACTTGGGTGGAAACTTCAGCACCGTTAATATCTAGCGGCATACAGTGCCCTGATTCATCAAACCAGACTGTTTTGACTGGGCCAGCTACCTGTTGCTCAACAGCTTCAGTTGCGCTAGCTGGAACAGTCCGATCATTCCGAGTATGAATGACTAAAGTTGGGCACATAATGTGAGGTAGGCGCTGACGGGCATGACGAGCAATTTTCCAAAGCTCTCGCACCGCCCAAGAATGATAGAACGAATAGCAGGGCAAGTAGTAGGATGCGCTGCCCTTATTTTCAACACAAAAGCTGGCCCACCCCAGCAGTGGCACTAAAATTTCAGCCCGGCGCGGTAGTCGTAGACAGGGTGCCGCCACGGCACAGGCATCTACTAATCCCTCACTAGCTATTATTAATGCGATCGCACCTCCCATCGACAGACCAAACACCCCTACCCAGTCATACCGCTGCCTTGCCTGGGCAATTTCCTGCCGCGCCGCCTCTAGCATGACATCCCGCGTAATTTGAGCAAATTCTCGTTGCTGATCAACCCGCTCTGCATATCCATGTCCAGGCAATAAGGGCGTAACGGCATCTAGCCCATACCTCGCACAGGCTTCAGCCACTGGTTTTACCTCATAGGGCATTCCCGTAAAGCCATGTAGACAAACTGCGATCGCACTTGTCGGCGTCGCAGACGAATACAGCGCCGGATACCCATCTGGATTAAGCTTGGTCTGCTGCTCTACAGAAAGCGACTCAAACCCGGAAAAGTACGGTAGCGAACTCGATCTAACCATTAAAACTACTAATTCCAAGGTAGAATCCACAACTCTAGCTTAGCCAAGCCACCTACTACCAACACGAAACAGGCAAGGAACGCTCAGATTCCTTGCCTGTTTTAATGTTGAACCTAACTGATAGAGTCAGTTGACTAACAGATAGTCACGTTTTGGTTTAAACGCTAGCAGCCTGGGGCAGAGTGGTTGCCGTTAGGCGCTCATAGGTGGCCCGCATCTTCAGACCAACCAAGATTTGGAACAGACCACTACCATTGCTGGAACCGGGGTATTCACGGTGCTTCAGCAAAAGTTCCGTCATTTCGCCGTAGAACTTGGTTGAAGTGTTGCTGAGATGGCTCTCAACATAGATCAGCTCCTCTAAGCGCTCGAAGTTACCGTCAACTTCCAGCACGGAAACTTCATTGCCATAGTAGCTATCCGGGCCATAGTGCATCCGGATACCGGGGTAAGAACAGGTCAGCTTGCGACCACAGGGAATCCAGTCAATCGTGGAGCCTTCGTCGAACAGGTAAACGGGATCGAAGCCCTCAATGCCCTCTTTCTGGAGCAGACGAACGCGCAGAATCTTCCGCTCTTTGTCTTGCTCTTCCGGTACGAGCTTAGTAGGCAGAATTTGGATAACGACGTCAGCATGCTGCTTTTGTACGTCGATATATGCTTCGAAATCAGGACGACGAGCGTTGATGGAAGCTAGCACGTCCTCATAGGAGTGACCACGCTCAGCCATGTCGCGCTGGATCTTCCAGGCAATTTTCACGTCATCGCTGATGTCGAGGTAGACGCTGAAGTCAAGTAGCGATCGCACCCGCTCATCGTACATTGGGTGCAAACCCTCAATAACAATAACCCGATTGGGTTCAATCCGCTCTGGCGGGTCGATCTCACCAGTCTCGTGGTTATAAATCGGCTTATCAATCGGATTGCCTTCTTTCAGCGACTTGATCTGCTCATACATCAGATCAAAATTATTCGCTTTGGGATTTAGCGCAGTGACACCCGCTTCCTTCCGCTGCTTCCGATCCAGACTGTGATAGTCATCCAAACAGATAACTGTCATGAAGTCTTTACCGAAGATCTCTTCTAGCCGACGAAGAAAGGTTGATTTACCACATCCGGAATCCCCGGCGACACCGATTAAAACCACGCGATCTGGCTTACTGGTCATAGGTTCCCTCTAATTGCTAAGCAGTGCAAATCACACATTAAAACTAGACAAAATAAAACCGCAGATTCTAATCCAACTGTGCACTGCAAATGCAGGCCGTGGTGCGGCACAATCACGCTTACTTCTCTTGCTTGCTACAGTCACAATCTCCCATCAGGAAATCGTTTCCATAAATCCGAGTTGTCACTCTGGAGCAGTAGAAGCAACAAGCTGTCAAGCAGCGCGCACTTTGCTCATGTAATCTTCTCTTTCCCTTACCAATCCATCGCTGCACAGGTGGGCAAGATGACATTCAACAAAGGAAAGATGAGTATTTAATACTAGCTGTATCAGAATCCTACCAGAACGAGATCCCCTCTACAAGGCTATTAGATCAGCGAATTATTTCAGCACCCTCCATTCACTCAGCACCCAGCACTCAACGCTCAATCCCCATGTAAATTCATTGAGTTCTGAAAATCGCTTACGGTCTTGAGAAAACGTTAAGATGGCGCAAAATACTGAAAAATGATGCGATCGCAACAGTTCTACACTAACCGACTCGATAAGGTTGCAGGTAAGTAGATAACCTGCCATCGCCTGTTCTTCCCATCAGAAGATGAGTTAGCGCCCTTATACAGTGCTACGCTATGTAAAACTGAACCCTATACGTTGATAGGTTTTTCGTACATGAGCTGAATTGACGGTAGGGTTAAAACATGGTGACTACGTAACGGCGTATTCATCGTGCTGAGTCAGGTTTCGGAGATAAGCGAATTCAACAATGTTCAACTCAAGCGTAGCAGGCAGCGGCAATACCACGTCAGGTAACCGATTCTTTGTGTATGAGGTTGTTGGCCTGAAGCAGAATGCTCAGTCAGACAAGCTCGACTATCCCATTCGACGTAGCGGCAGCGTATTTATTACTGTGCCCTACAGCCGAATGAACCAAGAAATGCAGCGTATTACTCGTCTTGGCGGCAAAATCGTCAGTATTAAGCCGCTCAGCGCTGATGGCGCCGCGAATGGTCAGGTTCCTACTGAAAGCTCCCAGCCAAAAGCAGAGAAGCAAGACAGTAAGCCCATGACTCAAGCAAAAGAAAAGCCTAAACAGGAAATTCCTGTTAACATCTACAAGCCTAAAACCCCTTATATCGGTAAATGTATTTCTAACGACGAGTTAGTCGGTGAGGGTGGAATCGGTACGGTTCGCCACATTAAATTCGACATTTCTGGGGGAGATCTGTGGTATCTCGAGGGCCAAAGCATTGGCATTATTCCCGACGGTACCGATGAGAACGGCAAGCCCCACAAGCTTCGCCTCTATTCCATTGCCTCCACCCGGCATGGTGATGATCTAGACGATAAAACCGTTTCCCTTTGCGTCCGTCAGCTCGTCTACAACCACCCAGAAACCGGAGAAGAAGTTCAGGGCGTTTGCTCCACCTTCTTATGCAACATGCAGCCCGGTGCAGACGTACAGATTACTGGCCCCGTCGGCAAAGAAATGCTGCTGCCAGAGGATGAGGATGCCAACATCATCATGATGGCAACCGGAACCGGTATTGCACCCTTCCGTGCTTATCTGTGGCGGATGTTTAAGGAAGGCGAGCGCAAGCTAAACTCCAATTACAACAACTTCCACGGCAAGGCTTGGCTGATCTTCGGTATTCCCAAAACGCCGAACATCCTCTACAAAGAGGAGCTGGAGGAAATGCAGGCCAAGTATCCCGATAACTTTGAGCTAACCTATGCCATCAGCCGTGAGCAGCAAAATTCCGAAGGTGGCCGGATGTATATCCAACACCGCGTGGCTGAAAACATTGATCGGCTATGGGAGATGGTTCAGCAAGAGAAAACTCACGTTTACATCTGCGGTCTGAAAGGCATGGAAGACGGCATTGATGCAGCGTTCTCTGAGCGGGCCGCTAAGGACGGCGTTGACTGGAGCGATTACCGCAAGCAGTTGAAAAAAGCCGATCGCTGGCACGTAGAAACCTACTAAGAATCGCTGTTGTGATTACTTAGAATTGTGAATCAAACACGTTCAATATTGGGTAAAGGCGGGTTTAGTAGACCAATCTGCATCTTGTACTAGATTTGATGGCAAAACCCGCCCTCTACAGTTTTGGGATTAATTAAATTCCACGGTGCTTAACTGTTCAACAGTTTTCAATTTGCTTTAAGTACAGCGCAGGAGACGATATGTGTCTCCTGCGCTTTGCGATTTACGGCCAGCCTGGACGAAATTTTGAAATCTTTTATCCTAAAGATTAAACTCACGTCAACAATCATCAACGATTAAAGCCAATGACCTCTGCTGCTGTTAGCCTCCTACAGGCCCATTCCTACGAACTTGATGCATTGCGCCAGTCAATCACCGCCGTCCTCGAACCGCTCGGTGGTTTATCTGCCTTTGTCAAACCGTGCGATCGCGTTTTGCTTAAGCCCAATTTGCTAACGGGTGCCCGCCCCGGCAAAGAATGCACGACTCGACCTGAAATTGTGTACTGTATAGCTCAAATGGTGCAGGAATTAGGCGGCAAGCCATTCTTAGCCGATAGTCCGGCTTTCGGCAGTGCCAGAGGCGTAGCTGAGGCCAACGGCTACTTACCGCTGATTGAAGCACTCGATCTGCCCATTGTGGAACTACATGGGCAGCGCTATACGGTAGACAACCCCGAATTTGGCCACCTGCGGCTGTGCAAAGAGGCAATGGAAGCCGACGTGGTGATTAATTTACCCAAAGTTAAATCTCACTGTCAGCTAACGCTGACATTGGGCGTTAAAAATCTCTTTGGTTGTGTTCCAGGCAAGATGAAAGCCTGGTGGCACATGGAAGCGGGCAAAGATTGCGATCGCTTTGGTGAAATGCTGGTCGAAACAGCTCGTGCGATTGATCCTGACTTGACAATTGTGGACGGCATCATTGGTCACGAAGGCAATGGGCCGAGCGGTGGTGAACCCCGAGAACTGGGATTACTGGCCGCATCAAGTCATATCTTTGCTCTTGATCGAGCACTGGTTGAAATTTTAGGCACTGACCCCAATCAAGTCCCAACTATTGCTGCGGCTCAACGACTGGGCTACTGTCCTCCCTTAGCAGACATCAACTTTCCGCTGGCACAACCCACTGATTTGAAGGTTGACGATTGGCAATTGCCCCAACAGCTCCAGCCGATCGATTTTGGTATGCCCCGCGTGATTCGCTCCACCTTCAAGCATCTCTATATCCGCTTGATTAAGGAGCCGATGGCTGCCTATGTCACTCGAAACTCAGCCTAAGAAGGCTAAAACCCGGATGATGAAGTGGTTAAGCTACATTCATCATCCGGGTTTTTAAGGTTGTTAATTTTGCAAAATGCGAGTCGATCTATCGCTGAAAACACTAACGGATAGACAATTAAACGGTTACCCAAAATCTGTTCAACTTGCGTTAGTGAATAACCCGCGTTACTCGAATGTTGTACTCAGTAGCAGTGGGGTGTTCATTTTCAGCCCGTACACGAGCCGAGGTATAGGCTTGCAGCCGCGAGTCTGCATCGATTTCGTAGCGAGCTTCTGCTAAGGTTGCAGTGCTGTTTTGTGTTCCGTTGTACTCAACCGTATCAACAAACACTTCGAACTTATGGTTCATCTTTCGGCGCTCCTCCTGTAAAACAGGTAGCTTATGTAGAGAACAACCTTAGTATCCCGCTTTCATCCTTGGTCAGTTGGCGACATGATTCAAAAATTAATCTGACTCATAAAGCAATAAAAAACTTCATATATTGCAAAAATAGCATCAGCTATTTTGCTCCCCTTTAGGTTAAGTTCTCTCGAAGTAGCTCGAATGTAAGATTAGTCAATTGAAAGTTGAATTAGGTGCTATCGTCAGCATTAGGTGAAAAGGAGACTAACTTGTGCTGAATGTTGTTTTAGTGGCTCTCGATGGTTCAGAACTGTCAGAGCCTATCATCGCCATGTTAAAGACGATCAATCTACCACCTGCATCTAAGGTGGTTTTGGCACATGTCCTTCCTGCTGATAATAAAAACTTGGAGCAATCTGCTGATCGTCCTCAAACAGACTCATCAGAACCGCTATACCGTCAGGCGGAACGGACACTGGAGGAGTACCAGGCAAAAATTGACCGCTCTAGTGAACTTGAAGTCGTTAATGGCGACCCAGCCGAAGAGATTATTCGTCTTGCTAACATTTACCAAGCTGATTTGATTATTATCGGCAGCCGTGGTTTGACGGGTATGAACCGGATTCTGCAAGGTTCAGTTAGCAGTCAAGTGGTGACAGACGCGCCCTGCTCAGTATTAGTGGTCAAACCTCGATAGGCGATAAGACAGAAAGTCCTGATGCAAGCTTTCCGCTACAGACGTGCGTGTCTTCAGACTGATATGAAATCTGGTTGAAAATCCATTGTTTATTTTTTGTGAAATGCTTGCTAAGCAAGCATTTCACAAAAAATAAACAATGTTAAGCAGGGTTCTTACACACCGGACTTGAGATAACTTGAGGAGCATTCGAGCGGTGGCATTCAGGACTGCTGAGTTAGGAAACGACGCAAATTCATCAATGCGATGGTTTGTCCCATGTTTAGCGGCAGGATAGATACGCCCTCTAAGCGGGATTGTACCCAACCTTCGCCCCATGTCCACTGATGAAAACCATCAATTCCTTGACTGAGAATCAGTTGTAAGCTGTGGTCAGTTAGATGACTGACATGGTGCTGAACGGCAATTGGGCCAATCCAACTGGTGAAGGTTAAATCGGGCGCTAGCCGATCGGGTAATCCGGGGGATAAGCGCTGGGGCCATAACCATTTCTGTAATGATGCAGGACACGTTAAGCTGTCTTGAATTTGAGTTCGAGACGCTTCAACTTCGATACGCAGATTACTTTGTTGAACTGAGCCGAACATAGGCACGATGCGAAACGTACAAAGTGTGGGAATTTGAGTCCCTTTCACTCTAGCAGTCCTAGAGATAATCAACGAGAGTTGTTCGGTAGCATCGGTGTACCATCTTTTTCGAGTGACGTAAGGTTAATGCGGAGCGCGATCGCATATTGATTAATCTTTGACTACCGATTTAGGTAAATCATCTACAAATTTATTTCGCACATTGATGCATTATGCAAAAAAGTTGCTATAAAAAAGGCGTGGTTTACACGTGAATTTCTAAGGGGCAGAATCATGAAATTCTCGGCAGCATTAAGTATTGCAGGACTAATCGTGGTAGCTACCTCAACCCCTATTCGGGCGGAAGAGGTCGCTACTGGTGAAGCCGAACTGCTGAGGCTTCCAGCAGAAAATGGTGAAACAACTGTGGAGCAAGACGCCGGACGCCTTCAAGAAATCGAAAACCAGATCAATGGTGGTACATCACCTGTGAGTGATAGCGAAACCCGGATTCGCCCCATTGGCGAAGTAGAAGGCTTAGATGTTCCTGATGGTGCCGTTTTTATTGATGGTGCAAACGGTGATGCACTAGGCATTGAAATCCGCTAGGCGCTCTCAGGTTCTCTGTTGCTGTCGATTGAGCCATCGATAGCCAACTTCTAGGCTGAGTAAACAGGCCATCAGCCAAACTAGACCAGCCGCGTATCCAGCAATCACATCAGTTGGCCAGTGAACCCCCAAATACAGACGGCTGAGGCCAACCAGCGTAACAATGCCAATGGTTGGAATCGTAATCCAAATCTTGGCAATATCAGTATGCGTCGCAATCCAATATCCTAAAAAGCCGTAGATCACCAGTGCAGTCATCGCGTGACCACTAGGATAGCTGTACAGGTCAACACTGACAACTCGCTCCCACAGCTCTGGACGTAAGCGACCAAACAGTTCCTTCATCCAGATGTTTAAGCTAATTGCACCCACTGCAGTCATCAAGCTTACGGCAGCATCCAACCATCGCTGCTGTTTGAGTAGAACAACGCTAAGCGCCACAATAAACAAGAATAAATATACTGGATCTCCCAGCGCTGTAATGCCAAGAAAGATCTGATTGAGTAGCGGGCTTTGTAACTGATAGAGAGCCAATAAAACTGCCCGATCAAATGCTGTTGTTTGCTCAGTAAGGACTTGCTGACTTAAGTAGACAAATCCAGCAATCAAGCTAACTGCAACCATGAAGCCCACAAGCCATAATGTGCTAATTAGAAAGGGTGGCTTGAAGTGGAGTTGCTTTCGCCAAAGCTGATTGAGTTGGCGACTGAGATAGCGGATAAAGTGAATCATTTTTTCCAAAGCAAATGGGTTCGAAGCTCTAATGTTCAAACCCATTACAATCAGTTATCTAGAAGTTCAAATTGAAAATCTAATTTCTATTTGTCAATATCAGGCACAATATCAGGGCGCTCTTTGTCTTCCCATCCAACTGGGCGCTTTGAGTTGTACCAAGCAATCGAGCCAAGCGTTACAGCGGCAATAAAGCCAACGACTAAAACTAGAGTAAAGGAAATAGGAAAGTGGCTAGCTGTTCCTGTTTCTACGGCTTGTAATAAAACAGGCGCGAAATTCATCATAGAGTTGATTAACCTCTTTTATAAACGCTGTAGCATTAAATTATCAAGCGCAATTGCGATCGCACCTCCTTCTAGAAGAAGATTACCGTTTCCGTCTGTAGGAATAAAAAGAAATCCAGCTCAGTCAAGCGAATAGGCTAATTTGCGACTTCAGCAATTTCAATCACTCGGCCCTGCAAATCCTTGACCAAAAAGTTCATTGGCTTTTCGCGGCGCAGTTTATGCTTAATCCCACGAGTTTGCACTTTCATCAGCAGTAGCTCTAAGCAATCATGATCAAAGCAAACGTGGCGCTGGCGATTGCGATGGCCATAGCTAGCACCAGAGATGACATGAAGCTGAGTATTGCGCTTGAGCTGATACCACAAACCTTCTGTCGCGGCTGTCATGGTGTCAGTAGCAGTACTCAGCCCCGTTGACGCATAGAGGGGATCAATGCCGCTTGCTCCAATTGACTGCTCATAGTTGTAGTAGTAATGCAGCGGAACTTCTGCCGCTGGTAGTCCCAGCAGACCTTCATAAAATTCCTGAGCAATATTCAAGTCAGAGGCCATAACCGTATGGACTTTGGGCGCACTGGTCAAAAACATCCACATTGCCCCCGCATAGGCTACTAGAAGCAGCACCATAATGCCCTGGGTCGAGAACAAGCTGTCTAAGGGTAAATTCGGCCAAAACGCAATAATTGGAGAAAGCATAGGCATTACGACAAAGCAGTCTACGGGAACCATAAACAGTGAAATTAAAGCTGTGAGATTTCAGCACCAACATCCGTGCGTTATGCTTGCCACAGTATTGGACACATTATATTTACTTAGTCTACCAAGACAAAATCAGCAGTGGCATTAGGCAATGCCGTACAAGGATAGGCCGCAAAGCGTGATGGCATCGGCAAACCTGGGGCACTTTGGCAGGCTGGATTGAGAATACAACCCAAGAGCAGCAAGGCTTACGCCTTGCTAAGCCATCTTATACATCCTAGCCAGAACGACAGGCGCGATACATTTAGTTTGCTGGATACGCCCAAAGATCGCACTCAAACTCAGCCGGATTTATCAAAAGATCATCCTGCGTAGAAACTATAGCAATCCGCGAGTGTACTAGTATCCAGTCCCTGTATAAGAACCCATTGTTTATTTTTTGTGAAACGCTCGCCAAGCGGGCGTTATCTGGGTATGAATTGTGCTGTGGGGTATGAAAATAGCAGGTGTCGTCACAAACTTAAGCTGAAATCGCCAACGTGCGCTGATAAATGGCAGATAGATTAACGGCCATATCGTGGCGCAGCCGTTTTTCAATCAGGCCGATCGGCATCGTCAAGCGTGGCAACACCATCAGCTCATAGGTCAAAATCGTACCCGTCTGTCCTGTACTGGAGGTTTCTGCAAGTTTCCAAGCACCGCTAAAGCCTTTAAAGTCTCCCTCTAGCATCTCAAAGCCGATTCGCTGGGGGAACTGCTCCTGCATTTGTAAGACAACCCGAGCGCAGAACTTCAGATTAAATAAGCACTGCGAACCAATTTGCTCGATTCGGATCTGGCCGTCTTCATCCGGTAGCCGCCGACTTTTGGCCAGGTTGGGAATAAAATCGGCTAGATGCTCATAGTCGGTTAAAACGCGCCAAACGCTTTCAATCGTCTGCGGAATTGCGATTTGAGCCGTGATGCGGCGCTGCCGTCCCTGTAGCTTTTCAGACGTGACGGTGACAGCTTCTAGAATGCTTGGATCAATGTCAGTGGGGAGTTCCGGAACTGCGATCGCAGCTGCTACAGCTTCATCTGCATCAACCCCTGTCAACGCTTCAGCGGCATCCATCTTTATTTGATCAGGTTGAAATGGTTGCAGGTTATCAGCCACGGTCATAGGAGGCACTTCACTGTCGAGCTAATCAATATATTGCCATTGAAACAGTAATTTACACGAGAATCGTCCATGAAATTGCTGAAACTCAATCTACCTCAAGGAAGATTGAAGGTGCTTCTCCGTATAGATTAGGAAGCAATTTTAAGTTTAATTTTGATACAGCATTGTTCAACCTCGTGAGGCCCATACAGCGCATGGAGGAAATGTATAGCAGTAGTCACATTAAGTTTTACTGAGGGATAGCTGAGGCCGATCAAGCAGTTGGTCATACATCGCCTCAACCTGACGGATGTTGTCGCTTAGGGTGTACCGCTCCAAAACGCGCTGACGAGCTTTCTGGCCCAACAGGGCCGTGATTTCCGGGTGATCTTGCAGAACAGGCAATAGGGTATGAAGCTGAGTTGTCACTCGCTGCGGATTTAAGATAATGCCCGCCCCATCTTCAAGGACTTCACCATCGGCTCCCACATCGGTAGCTAAACAGGCCGCCCCACAGGACATGGCTTCTAGCAATGACAGAGATAGCCCCTCGACCAATGACGGCAAAATGAACACGTCTGCCGCCTGCAAAATCTCAATTCGTCGCTGTTCGTCGGCCACAAACCCCAGCCATACAATTCCGTCTTCGGCACCATAGAGTGACATTAAGGAAGCCGCCAGGATACCGTTGCCCACGATCACTAACTTGCTACCAGGGCGCATCTCGGCCTGTCGCCACGCCTTCAGCATGGCTTCCACATTTTTCTCCGGTGCTAGCCGCCCCTGATACACAAAAATGCGATCGGCATTGAGTTCTTGTTTGAGCGTGGAGAGGCCAGGAGTATATTTCATCGGCTCCACTCCATTGGGAATCACCGCGACTTTCTCGGCGGGCACTCCTAGCCGCACCAGCAGATCTTGCTGAATTTTAGAAAACACAATTACGCGGTGATAGCGGGCTAGGAAAGGGGCGTACACCTGATATGTTAAGTGCTGCGTTCCGGATGTCAGATTGCGGCGCTTGTGATCAAACGGGGGATGAAAGGTAGCTACTAAGGGAATATCAAGTTCTTCGCAGATTTCCGGCAGCAAGAAATCCAGCGGCGACAGCGTTAAGGAAGCGTGAACCAGATCCGGCTTGAGGTTTTCGAGAGATTGGGCCAGAACTTTGCTGGATTTCAGCGATGGAATGGTATAAATCTGCGACTTGTAGAGAAATGGAATAGATACTTCATTGAACTCAGAATGCGACTGGGAATTATCGCTTTCCTGAGCAAAATGAAGAAAACTAACTTGATGTCCGCGTTCTAGCAGGGCATTGGTTATCTCTCGACCGTAGGTAACATTGCCGCAAAACGGGGATTTTTTACCGAGCCATGCAATGTGCATTCAGGGATCACTGTAGGATTGCTAAACATATTAGAGGAGGAACGACTCCTGCAAAAGGGATCGGTCGCTGCATGCAACTAACTCAAAACCGGGAAAATGCTTATCTAAAGTGCCTCCCGGCTTTTGATTTGAGTTTTTTATGCTAATCCACTTACGAGGTAGATGTCCTTGTATCGGAAATATACCAAGTTAGTAGTCCTCCTGTGATCACAATGGCAGCTAATCCCAATAAAACGGGTTCTAATCCCCAAAGGGTTTCGGCTACACCCGCCAGCGCTAATGGCAGACTCAGCGCGATGTTAACGGCGTTATTTTGCAAGCCAAAGATTTTACCCCGCATCGCTTCTGGCGTTTCTTCTTGAATGGTGGTCTGCATGGGAATGCCAATGATGGCGGCAAAGGTGCCCAATATGCCAATCAGAATCAGTGCTGGCCACAGTCGTTCAGTGTAGTAGGCCAGTCCACTTAATGATGCGGCCATGCCAATCGAACCATAGAGGCTGAGCTGCGATCGCGAAAATTTCTGACCGAACTGGCCAATAATAGCTGCACCAACAGCCATGCCTGCACCAGCAGCGGCGAGCAGGAAACCAAACTGAGATGAGGTGATTTCCGGGATCACTTCTGCTAAGCGCACCGCCAACACGGCCAGCGCGGCAAACACGGAGAATAGTAAAACAAGCTGAATAATTGCGTTCCGCACCAAGGGCTGCTGACCGAGATATCGCAGGCCATCGCGAATATCGGCCCAGACATGGGGTTGCTCACGATCTCGGTCTTGTTCCTGTTCACCTGTGTGCATCGCCACTAGGATTACACCTGCGATCGCATAGCTGCCGCCTACCAGCAGTTCCTTGCCAATGCCGCTACCGCCATCCAGTTTGTTTAGCCACAGATCGGCCACTTCCAACAGCGGTTCACCAATAGCAAAGCCAATAATCACCGACGCCATCATCGTTGTTGTGTAAAGCGAATTGGCCGAGAGTAAATTCTGGCGCTTGACAATCAGGGGAATGGCCGACTGCTCAGCGGGGGCAAAAAATTGGGTCAGGGTGGATACCAGGAACGTAATCACCAGCATCAGGCAAAAACCAAAGGGCAAACCTGCGATCGCACCCCAGCCCTGAGACAGCCACAGCAAAAATGGCAGTGCCAGGACGAGTAATCCTCGCACCAGATTGGTGGATACGAGCACCCCTTTCTTGGGCCAGCGGTCAACGTACACTCCTGCAATGGAACCAAACAGCACGGCAGGAATCGTAAACGCAATCATAATCGCCGAAACCCAGCCGCTAATGGTCTGATCGGCGGTCTGAAATCGACTGGAAATCAGCCCAATCATCAGCACGAGGTATACCTTATCGGCCAGTTGCGAGAACACCTGACCGCTCCAGAGCGCTAAGAAGTTGCGATTTTTCAGGACAGCCAGAAAGCCGTTTGCCTCTGGCAAGTTAGTTGCAGATTTCGTCGGCGCAGGTGGTGCTGAAGCATGAGGTGAATGACCATTGCCGTTTGCTCCATCTTCAGCTACCAATTGCCGCTTTTGGTGGTTTTCAGCCTCAGCCTCTGACTGAGTGGCTATAAGAGAAGGCTTAGATATGGATTTCGCTGATTGAACCGAGTTCGCTGGTGCAGCCGTAGAATCTGCTGGAGCTGACGTTGACGGATCTGACTGATTTAGGGCTGACTGATTTGGCTTATGAGTAGCTCGCTTTGCGCTGCCACCTGCATGAGGAGATTGAGGGGGAGATGCAAAGCGGCCAGAAGGAGATGGTTTAGAGGGTTGAAAAGGATGTTCAGGGAAGCGATCCGATTCGAAGTCTGGCGACGAATCAAGTTCACCCCGCCGATTGGAGACTGCTCCACGGGCTGAACGGGTCTGTTTAGACTCTGAATCAAACAATTGCATCACCGAAATAATATGTGCGACAGATAATTTAAAGATTGCCTACTCGCGCGACTGTAGACAGTGACAGGAATGACAATATTTCTTCTAAAGGTAATTTGAAATTAGATTAGCCAGAAAACGACATCTCCTTTCATGATTATGGGGGATTCACGGATTTTGCAACATAGGGCAGAAAACAAGTTTCGACCAGGGCAGCGGAACGAATTGGCTGCTCAAAGTGATACTGAGCGTATTTACGCAGCAACTGCTCCATTTTGAGCCAGTCTGGGCCGCGACAGCCAAAGCGATCACGCAGTTCAGTTGCGATCGCAGCGAGGGGCACAGATTCACTTAGTTCAGTTTGAGCCATTTCCTGCAAAATCGTTAGCTCACGCGCATTCAAGCGATAATCGACTTCAGCCAGCGGCTGAGTGTGATGCTCTGTTTGGTACTGCTCTAGACCTGCTGCGGCCACAGTTGGCGGAGTAGAAGCAGTTGTCGGACGAGCAATGGCTTGAGCGGCTGGGATAGATGTGCGATCGCGATTCGTCGCTCGTCGCTCGGTTCGGACAGGGTGGCTCATCCCTTGTACCTGCATTCTTTGATATCGCTCAGCTTCGAGCTGCTCCAGGGCTGGCAGACTCAATACGCCACCCGCCGCAATGCTAAATCCGGCTTGCCAGTCTGCGATCGCGAAATTTGGCTCAATCGAGTCCTGCGTCATGCAGCAGTCAAAAATCTGCGGCTCCACCCCCGCCATCATCAGCAAGTGAAAAATGCCATGTACCAAGTACACCAGGCTGGTCGCTGACGAGGACTGCTCAATCTGCTGCAAATACTGCTGAAGCCGCTCAAACAAGTCCTCTTGGGGCTGCTCACTCAGCGCCTGATAGAGCACGAGCTCAGCCAAGTACTGGCTGACCGTCAGCTTACATAAATCCTGACTCAGCCCTGGATAGGAAGCCACCGTCTCAGCCTGGATAATTTTGTCGAGACTCTTACCTTTAACAATCAGAAGCTGATTAACCACAAATAGCCCACTGCGGGCACTGAGGCGGGAATTATGCTTACGGGAGCCAGGTGCGATCGCACGCAGCAGTCCATGCTCTAGCGTCAGTACCGTCAGCAATCGATCATACTCACCAAAGGGTATGCTTCTCAGATTGATACCAGTTGCTTTGTATGTTCGACTCATGAATACATGGAGGGGGCTTAACTGTTACTGTTACTGTTCCTCGCGTTCTCCTTTTACATTATCGCGTGAACGAATCAAGTCGGGGCCACGGGATGTGCCCAGCCGAGTCGCCCCAGCCAAAATTAAATCGGTAGCCTGCTGATAGGTACGGATGCCGCCTGAGGCTTTGATGCCAATTCGACCTTTAGTTAAGTCGTGCAGAAAACGAACATCGGCAACGGTGGCTCCACCGTACCACCCCGTACTGGTTTTCAAAAAGCTGACGCCTGCATCCAGGCACGCTTCTGCTGCCAACTGCTTCTCCGGAGGTGTCAGTACGGTCGTTTCCAGAATGGCTTTGACCACGACACCAGTCGCATCACAAATTTCCGCAATTTCACGATGCACTTTATCGGCCAGTCCAGCTTTTACCCAGCCTAGGTTGATCACCACATCTAGCTCAGTTGCACCATATTCAACGGCTTCCTGTGCTTCATACAGCTTGGTCGCTGACGTTGAGGCTCCTAGCGGAAAACCGATGACGGTGCAAACTTTTGGCGCTTTGCCGTGCAATAAAGCAGCGGCCTGCTGGACATGGGCAGGCAAGACGCACACGGCAGCAAACCGAAAGCGATCGCTTTCGGCGCAGCACTGCTCAACTTGCTCAGACGTTGCTGTTGGACTTAGCAGCGCATGATCAATAAATGGAGCAATGTCAATTTCGGCAGCAGCCCTAATAGCCATAATGATTTACGCCAATGAACTTACACAGGTGAAAGACCTTCTCTCACTTCTACCAAACATCTTTAGGAAATTTAAACTTATCTGTTCATAAATCACGCTGCGGATAGAGTTCATTCTGCGATCGCACCCCCCAACAGGGCTTTTCAAGCCAACTGCCATTAGTGACAGCCTGCCGAGAATCCACTGATGTTTAATACTGATCGGCAGTAGCCAATATCACATTGTGGAACGTCAAAGATTTATATGGCAGATGGCCAACTTAACCGAATCAATATCCCCAAATCTAGATGGGCCAATTAGGATCATAAGTAAAAAGCTCCTCAATCAGAAACAGCTAGAACGCATCAACCCCAAGGAATTGAAATGCTGAGAGAACGTAATCAAGCCGATACAGCAGAACATGCAGATGTTGAAATTCTAGGTAAGACGGGTCAGACGGTAATCTATGTTTTCCCCAGTGGTAATGCTCAGGTTGAATGGGGAGAGGTTTCTGTTGAACCATCTCAAACACAGTCTAGACCCAGACCTCGACTGCTATCCGATGCGACTTCATCTGCTCCATCAACCTCTCCAGTAACGCCATCAGCGACTGCGGCAACAGTTCACTTGACCCAGTCTAACTCTAGCGATGACCCTGCAACCATCGTGGAGCGGCTCGTTCAAGCTGGCCTGCTCAGCGCTGTGCAAAAGGACGTTGTTCAATATGACCAAGCCGCAACGGGTATGACCCTCGAAGAAATTTTAATCGCTCGCGGTTGGTTTAATGAAGCCGCGATGGCAGATTTTTTTAATTAGGTCTTGTTGGGTCTTGGCTCGGTCTTGACATCCTGGATAGACGGCTCAAGCCAGTCAATCTGAGCCGCATTTTCGGGTAATTGGGCTTGTTGCTGCCCCCGCGATCGCACATTGGCACACAGGAGCGACACCGGAGTACCCAGCCAGTCCGCTCGGGTCGCTCGGCCTGCAACGCTCTTGAGCAAACCTTTAGGTAATTCTTTGAGCAGCCAGCGACCCACGCTGTGCAGATATTCCTGCTGAGTTAAATCTCGCATCAGATCAACCCCGTGCAGTTCATGCAGATAGCGATTTGAGCGTCCGTAGCGCCGCCACTGGCTCAGCAGGTCAGACAGATTGGAGCGATGGCGATGACGCACAACGGCATCTGACTGAAATTCAATTTGCCAGTCTCCCGCTTGCAGTACCCGCCAGCAGAGATCGGCATCACCACCCGTCGTCAAATAGGGACGAAACAGCCCTGCCTGCTGAAATGCAGCCCGCCGCACAGCGAGATTGGCGGTTTGACCATAGGGCAAAAATGAGTGAGCCAGCGTATGCTTCTGCGACAGCGTTTCCTGCTGTTCAGCATGGTGTTCCAGCCAGGTTTCTCCAGGCAGGGCCTTGATTTCGCCTGCGACTAACCCAACTTGTGGCTCGGCAAATGGCTGTACCATCCGCTCAACCCAGTCGGATTGAGGCCGACAGTCAGCATCGGTAAAAATTAAAATTTCACCCGACGCGGCGCGGATGCCCGCATTTCGAGCCGCATAAGAGCTTTGAATATTAGATTCGCTCAGGACGTGTAGCGTCCAGCCCAGTTCTTGAAATTGGAATTGGGCAATTTTGAGCTGTTCCAAGGTGCGATCGCAACTACCGTTATCGACCAGACAATACTCAACGGCTGATTGGGGATAGGTTTGCGATCGCAGTCCTGCCAGCAGATCGGGCAAATCAGCTTCTCCGTTGTAGATAGGAATGATGACGGAAACCTGCACTTCATTGAGAGCCATATTTGAAACTGCTACGCTTGCTATTCTTCAGCACATCATCGTTTGTAGAATACCCACCCTGTTCAGCATGCCCACTATTCATATGTCATATGCAGTTCATATGTCATATGCAGTTACTTAGCTAGCTTAAGATCAGTCCTCTAAAACAAACGGTTTCTAGCCACAAAATCCACATCAGTCAAGCCTTGGCTCCTAAATCTCAATATCTTTGTTGGTGAAAATCAGATATCGTCTGGCTTTTACTGAGGATTAAGATTCATTTCATTAACCGATTTAGGCAAACTCGTCATGACCAATAGAGTGATTCAGACCTGTCACTATTGACCGAACTAACAGCAAGACAGGTTACTTAGTGCGGAAGATAACGTTTCAAGTACCGTCTGTCACGATAAGGGTGTTCGACTGCTGCAAACAACGAAAATAAACGAATGATAGTGGTTGCGACAGTATTCAGATTTTTCTACATTTTTACGTTTACGCCCTAAATTGAGCAGAGTACGTTCATCCGAATTCGTACAGCCACTTGTGTGTTTCACGGCGTAAAAGAGTTTGAGTATATCAGTAGAAACTTCCGAATATTGGCTGCATGACCCGTCACTTCACACAGTTATGTGTTGTTTGTATGTTGGCTAGCTGCTGTTTAGCTTCAGCAGTTGCAGCAAATTGAATGACGTAGTTAGGAGACCAGATATGAAACGCCTACTTATCGGAATGCTTTCTGTACTCGCTGTAGCAGGTACTGCAACAGCAGTCAAAGCAGAACAAGATACACAAGTCTATGGTGATCCATCAGATGGTGGCGCAGGCTACACCTACGATACACCTAATAATCTTGAAGCGCAGCGGACAGATACCGACATGCAGCAGCCAGGCATGGATATGCAGCAACCCAATATGGACATGCAGCAGCCCAACATGGACATGCAGCAACCCAATATGGACATGCAGCAGCCAGGTACGGACATGCAGCAGCCCAACATGGACATGCAGCGGCCAGGTGCGGACACGCAGCAGCCAGATGCCTACGATAGCCTATCTCGTCCCAATACAATGAGCGAATCGAGCTATCAAGCAACCCCGTTTGAACTCAGCCACCTCGCCTACAGAGGATACTTTGAAGATCAAGGCATCCGAGGTTACAGCACGTTCATCCAAGATGTAGGCAACGGTAACGTTGATGCAGCGGATATCGTAGCAGCAGGTGTTGAGTCTGGGATGCTAGCACCTTCCGTCATGGAGGATGAAGGCTACGAAAATTCTCTACGCTTTATGCTACAGCGACTTCGGGTTCCAGGCGATAGCTAATCAGAAGCTGAGTTTAGCTTGATGCACCACTGAACTCATCGCTGAATTTAACTACAGCATGCAAAGCTGAAAAGTCGGATGGCTTGCGCCATCCGACTTTTCAGCTTTCAACAGGGCGAGCCAAAACTATAGTGATTCTAGATAAAAGAGGAGAGTGTCTCACCCTAAGCATTCTCCGGGAGCATCCCGAATGTGTAAATAGGGGGGATGAGAGCCATTTGCAAAAACGGGATGCTCCCCACTCTCCTCTCTCGTTCTCTCGTTCTTAACCGAATCACTATCTTGCTGTAGCTGTCGCTATTGGAGTTGAGACGATTACGCAGTCTAACGTTTAAATGCTAAAGCGTTTTCAGAGTTTCCCAATGTCCTAGCCAAGCTGACTACTACTAGATACTGCTAAGCAGACTACTTCATCATGAACTCGAAGCCCGATGAAGGTAATGGTGAAAGCAACTTAGTAGTCCGTCAACTTTGTTTTAATGGGTTTTGCTGGTTGATATGCCGCCCGGAGCGCGGCACATCAACCAGCAAAACTTAATTTACAGAGTACTTAGAATGGATATATCACTGTATTGGCATTAACTATTAAACTGCTACGATAAAAGGATCGTGTTTAAGGGTAAATTGGCATGACTCCAAAGGAACCCGTTTCAGCCGAAGTTGTACAACAGGTTGCTGAATACTTTAGTGTATTAGGCGAACCCATGCGTTTACGGTTGTTAAACCTGCTGCGCGATGGCGAAAAATGCGTACAAGAACTTGTTGAAGCGACTGAAACGAGTCAGGCCAACGTTTCGAAGCATCTAAAAGTGATGCTGCAAGCTGGCATTCTCAGCCGACGAAGCGAGGGCACCTCTGCTTACTACAGCGTTTCAGACGATTTGATTTTTGAACTGTGTAATCTAGTTTGCGATCGCTTAGCCACCCGGATTGAACAACAGGCACAGCACTTCCGCGCCTTTAGTCTAGCCAGTAAGCAGTAGATCATCTGAAATCTGCTGACAAAAACCAATTATGATTTGTGAAAGCCAGGCCCAGTCTGACTTTCACAAATAAACAGCTAGGTCAATAGGCTACTAGATTTAGATACTCGCACTGAACAGGATGGCATGCCCTAGAGCTGAAATTCCCGGTCAAAATCGCTGCGGGTCATCGGCTGTTCAACAATTAGTCCTTCGCCACCCAGTACCTTTAGCGGTTGACCTTCTACCGAAATCCAAACGGGCGCATCCGTATCCAGCGCAGTAGCCGTGTAGAGAACCTGCCCTAATCGACCGGACATCGCGGCACTACCACCACCCAAACCAAATTCATTCGACAGATCAACATGAATTCCATCTGGCTCGACCTGCAAGTTGAGCAGTTGCGTTCCAGGGGGAATGGTCGAGAATGCTTCTGTAGAATCTGGCCCAGCTAGCAGGGAATTAAACGCTGTCGTTAATACATCTTCAGGCTGGCTTTCGCCTTGAATTTGAATAGTGTAGGGGCTAAGTTCTAATCTCCGTCCGGTATCTGTCAGCCAGTAGAGTTGAACTGTTTGCTCAACCGCCGCAATTGGCGTTTCTGGAGTAGTCGTTGCTGAATCCGTTGAAGTTACTGTAGGACTGGATTCAATCGAAGTGAGTGAATGCCACGTCCACCAGGCCGTACTGCCGCCAACGGCAACAACAACCGCTGAAAGCCCAGCCACGACGCCTAGAGGGATGCGATGGGTGTGATGACGGCTTTCCATGGGAGCTTCCTCTTATTAGATCGTTAGATCTTGATCTACACGCTCAGTCGCCTATTTTCCGGAAAGAGTGGTTTCAGGCTCAACTCGGATAAAGGCAGTGGTTTCAATTTGTTCCGGTTGAATATTTAACTGCAAAATGCGGACGGTGATCCCTCGTTCCTGTAGCGATCGCAGATCCAAACGACGACTAATTCCCTGGGACAGGGCATCGATAAACTGCTGGGGAACGGCTTCGCCATTGGCCACAATGCGCGGATCAACGAGCTGGAGCTGTCGGCCTTCTACGATGTTCAATCCTGTTTCCAGTTCAATATCGAGTTGTTCTTGCGATCGCGTATCCCGAATCGACACCTCGCCTAAAATGCGACCACTGGGCAAAAACGTCACGCTGGGGTTTAAGAACTCGTACTGCTGCGCCCGAATCGCTTGAGGCGCGCTCAAAAATTGAAGACTAAAACTACGCACAGTTTCAGTAAAGCGAGGCGACTGGAGAAGCTGGTTAATATCCTCAGCCGTCAGCGTCACCCGTGCTGCCGATTGAAACGGTTGGTCAAATTGAATGTTTCCCTGTCGGACGCTGCGAATATTGACATCAATCGGATCGGTCTCGACTTCAACGGTGGCAATTCGCAGATCCGGTACGGGATAGATCCCAGATCCGGCAATCCGAATTTTATTAACCTTGCCCTGCACCAGTTGGAAGCTGGGCGTGTTATCGATGCGGACATCAAGAGCTTCAATTTGATTGACGTTTGAGCGAATCGCGTCCTCGACTATTTGATCCACCGCGAAGCCGCCCGGTGACAAAATGCCCAGCAGCACCGACAACAAAACGCTCAAAAATTCCATATCTGTTTGTTACCCAACCATCATGAAGATCCTAAACTCATATCTTGCACCTCGCAAAACTGGAACCGTAAAAGGTTATTTTGCCGCCGCAATGCGGCGGCAAAATAACCTTTCTGGGTTTTGGTACAAAATGTGAGTAAAGGAAGATGCTAGTCATTTTCCCAATCTTCACGACCCAATAAGTCCAGAATTTGCTCCCGCAGCAAAAACTCATGATCTGCTAGGGTTTGCTCAATGCAGACCCATTCCCGTGCTGGAACGTATTGGCACAGGGCATAAAGCGGCTGATAGCGGCTGAGCTTGCCCTGCTGCACCAGATGGCGCACTTCATCGCGGATCATGTCAATGGAGTAGCGGACTCTAGAGCATTCCACACTGTCCGGCTGGGCGGTTGTCGTTAACCGTTTGGCTCTAACAGTAGCCAGATTGGCAGCGGACGTGGGGGGTGTGGATGCAGGTGTAACGGTGGGCGTAGCAGAGAATAATGACGTGAAGTTCATACTGGCGTGTCTCCTGACAGCAGGTTGCTAGCAGATTACGGTTCGGCTGTCGGTCATCATTGGCTAAAAAGCTGCGATCGCAGAATCGACCCCTGCCCCAACCAATTGCTTGCAAAGCTGATCAATATCAGATTAATGGCAACAAAATCGATTAGACAGACTGGCTGTCAATCGCAGACTCGATAGCCGAAACATCTGTTCTGTACAGTTGTGCTGACAGTCGTTGCTGATGATGCTGAAATGTGGCTGAAGTCAAGCTGGGCGATCGCAGAGAAATCGCGATCGCAAATCATAGATCAACAAGTCAATTAAACAAATTCGACAAAACAACAAATACAGAACCGACAAGATGAGTCACACTGAGCCAGTTTTCGGTCATAAACAGAATCAAATGGAATTAAATGTAGTGATTTCCTGACTCAATTTCATTATCAATTATTGTATCCGGTTAAGTCGAAATACTTAGGCATCATTCACGCACTGCAATGAATGTTGACGTACAGCATTGCAGAAAATGATATCAGCCTTCCTAATCAACCAACCCCTTGCCCCATTAAGCTTTCACCGCGATCGTCAAAATAGAGACCGCAATAATAATAGACAGTCCAGTCAGCCGAAAGAACTACGTACTCGCGGTCTTATGGCAGCAAAATACTTCTTTTGATGCCTGTTTAGACAACATTACAAACCATATCAGCTTGCCGACATTCAGCAGTGATCTGGCTATTTTGGGGATGCTGGGAGATTAAGCGCTACAGGTTACAACTTAAAAGGACAAACCGTTTATGCTCTTTGCGCTGGCGAATTTACCTTATTGGATTTTTCTTGGTTCGGGCGTTGTGCTATTCCTCTTCGTCATTGTGTCAGGCGGCGGCGATGACGATTTAGACGCCGATATGGACGTGGATGCAGATGTCGATGCCGATTTTGATCTAGATGCCGATGTCGATGCGGGCGGCAGTCAGCTCCTGGATTTTGATGCCGATGGGGATGCGGATAGTGATGGCGATTTTGGCACTGCCCAAGTTCTCGGCTGGTTCGGCATCGGCAAAGCCCCCCTGATTTTGCTGATCGCGCTTGACCTCTGCCTCTGGGGTTTGACAGGCTGGACGCTGAATGTTGTCGTTGCTGGCCTGATTGGCGAAATTGGAGGTGCGATCGCAGAATTCGGCATTCTCATTTTGTCTCTAATCATTGCGCTCAACGTTGGTGGCCTGATTGCCCGCCCCATTGGCCGCATTTTTGCTTCCTTTACCGAAGATGCCAGTTGCGATCGCTTAATCGGCTGCCTCGGCACCGTCACCTCTGCCTCTATTCCCTTCAGCAACTCTGGCAAAATTGGCCAAATCGACGTGTACGACGCTGCCCACAACCTCGTCACCGTCAGCGCTGTTCTCCCTACCTGGGCTCAAATTTCTCTTCGACGTGGCGCAAAAGTTCTCGTTATTGAGCGCGACACCAAGGGTTATGTAGTCATCGCCCAAAACAGCATCGACCAGCAAAACTGGCTCAACGGCACATTTGAGCAACCCCAAGATTCTCTAACCTCCCAGCAGCCCCAAGACTCTAATTTACTGAGCCCCTAAAAACTGCGGCACCTTACTAATTTCGGCATCCCTCGCTATCTCTAGCTCTCTCACCTTTGGACGCGATACATTGCTGCACGAACGCACCCTACACTAATACACTTTCACATATCCCATATCTCCCTCGACTCCCTTTACAACCTTTATAGTCTCTACAGCCCCCTCTACCCTTGACTCCCTCGACTCCCTTTACAGCCCTTTACAGCCTTCAAAGCCTCCTCTCACCCCTCATCCTCCCAATCCCACCCGACATCTATGCGATTGATCCGCTTCAGGGTAGATTATTAGAAGCAAGAATCTTTAGGGATAATTTAGCTGGAACTGTCTCCAGCTAAGTTTTCTCCCAAATGTCTCAATTGGAAAATGCAGGTTCACTGCTCTGCTGTGTATTGGAAAGGGAAACGATGTTAACAATTCTGTTTCAACTCGCATTAACGGCTCTGGTCATTTTGTCCTTTGTAATGGTGGTTGGCGTTCCGGTGGCCTACGCCTCTCCTTCAAACTGGGAACAATCCAAGCGTCTCATTTTGCTGGGTTCAGTTGCTTGGGCAGGTTTGGTCATCCTCGTAGGTGGCCTCAACTATCTTGTGGCCTAGACCGCTAGGCAGTAGACCGAGAGCTAAATTAAAAGGGCGTGGGAATCGTGAGTCCCGCGCCCTTTTTGGGATAATACAGTCTAAAAATCATCGGCAACCCAAACGTCTAACTTCGCCCTGGTAGAACTAGGTTTAAGATTAACGCTGCCATGCCGCCCGTGGTAATACCAGACGCGAAGATGCTCTTCACTAAGCTGGGCATTTGATCCAGCGCTGTAGGAACAAAAGTCACACCTAAACCTAGACCGAGAGAAACTGCGAGGATAATCGCTGCTCGTCGATCAATCTCGACCGTAGAGATAATTCTCAAGCCCGCAACAGCGACTGAGCCAAACATGATGATGGTGGCACCACCCAAAACGGGTTGTGGAATCGCCTGGAAAATGCCGCCAACGATGGGAAACAGTCCCAGCAGAGCCAAAATGGCCGCAACGTAGTAGCCAACATAGCGGCTGCCAACGCCTGTGAGCTGGATAACCCCGTTATTCTGGCTAAACGTGGTGTTTGGAAAGGTATTAAATACGGCTGCTAGTGCAGAGTTGAAGCCATCGCCCAAAATGCCGCCTTTGATCCGACGAAAATAAAGTGGCCCTTGAATCGGCTGATTGGTCAGCACCGATGTGGCTGTCATATCACCAATCGACTCAATTGTGGTGATTAGGTACAGAAAGATAAAGGGAATAAAGGAGCCGAAATTGAACCCAAACCCAAACCGAAACGGGATGGGCAAGGAGAAGAACGGCAAGCTGCCCAGATTACTGAAATTGACTAAGCCTAGCGAGATAGAGACGACGTAGCCTGCAATTAGCCCGATCGCAACTGATGCCATCCTTAAAAATGGATTGCGGGCAATGTTCAGCACAATGATAATCACCAGCACCATTGCGGCTAAACCCAGGTTGGTTGGGCTACCAAAAGCATCTGTTCCCTGGGCAGGCACGCCACCCGCAATACTGATCATGCCTGTGTTAATCAGCGTTAGGCCAATCAGCGTTACCACTGTTCCCGTAACCAATGGGGTAATGATCCGCTGAGCTAGATCGAGGAAGCGGCTCAGCGCCATTTCGATAAAGGCACCGATGAAGCACACACCAAAAATGGTAGCCAGTGCGGCCTCTGGTGTTGCACCACCCTCGATGGCAGCTAGACCAGTGGCAATGATGGGGCCAAGGAAGGTGAAACTGGTGCCCTGAATGCTGAGTAAGCCTGAGCCAAGGGGGCCAAATCGACGCGCTTGAATGAAGCTGGCGACGCCGGAAATGAATAGTGACATGCTGACTGTATAAGCAGCTGCCGCTGGCTCTAGATCCAATGCGCCGCTGATGATTAGCGGCGGGGTGATGATGCCAACAAACATGGCCAGTACGTGCTGAATGGCGGCGAAGATAGCGTCACGTATGGGCGGTTGGTCTTCAAGTCCATAAATTAAATCGGCTGATCCCGCAGATGCGATCGCATCTGCTTCCACCTGTTCTAAGGTTTGAATGTCTTGTTCGCTTGTCATATATAAATATCCCGATGTAAATCGAACACCTGGATGAACTGAAACGAGGTAGCGAAAGTGAGCGCTTTAACGCCTCCAAGTTTCTTTCTGCTGCAAGAACCAAACCAAAGCGGTTTATATTAATCAGCAACTCATCAGCACTGATGTCGCAATATTGACAAATAAATGATCGGTAAATCTTTAAGCCTTCATCCTGCATCAAAACCTACGAACGCAATTTTGCCGCGTCGCGGCGGCAAAATCACTAAACCTTGAATCGGTGAAAGATAGGAGTGACCGAAATCTGCTTGACTTATTAGCAACAGCGACAACAGCGTGGTTCATCCGGGTTGAGGACTGTGATTTAACCGTGAACATATAAATTCATTCCTTTAAGTGCTGTTGCCCACACTACACTTTCTATAATTTGACTCTGATAGCGTGAAAAATCAATTGTCAAGTATCTATGGTGTGAGGAATATAACAATGCAGGCAAATTTGCCGACGTTTTTTCCACTTCCCTGGTGGACTCAAGCGCTAGTGTTCAGTTTGGTTTTATTCCTGGGTCAGTCAACTGCGATCGCAGCCGATCCAGCCAATTCTCCGAAGACAGAAGCGAAGGTTGAAGCGCTGGGTCTAACTGAACGGATTGAGCCGATTGAGGCTCCAGTCAGTTCCCCAGTTGAGTGGGTGGCTGAGTTAGAGAACGAATCAGCAATAGAGCTAGGTGCGATCGCGGCGGATGAAGAGCTGAATATAACCGCAGACCCATCGAACGTTAGTTCAGTTGATATAGTCACTCTAGAGCCAGAAAAGTTAGGCTCAATGGAGTTTGATGCCACCCAGATTCAGCAGGGAGATGAAACGCTGCTGGAGCCGATGGGGATTCGCTTCGCTGGATCAATGGATCAGGTGACATCAGTGTCTCAGCTATCTGACGTGCAGCCGACCGATTGGGCCTTTCAGGCGCTGCAATCACTGGTTGAGCGCTACGGCTGTATTGCAGGTTACCCCGACGGCACCTTTCGCGGCGATCGCGCTCTAACCCGCTACGAATTTGCGGCAGGTCTCAATGCTTGTCTTGACCGAGTATTGGAAATTACCGGGTTGGGTGGCGTAACGGAGGACGACCTAGCGACTATTCGCCAGCTTCAGGATGAATTTGCGGCTGAGCTAGTCGAAGTGCGGGGTCGGGTTGATGCCCTAGAAGCTAGCGTCGTCGTACTGGAAGGTAATCAGTTTTCAACCACTACTAAGCTCAGCGGTCTGGCGTTTTTTCACGTCAACGGAGCGTGGGCTAACGGCGATGTTTTAGCAGAAGGTACCAGTGTCTTTACACCCGCCCGCAATCCCATCACAGGTGAGCCAGTCACGCGGCTAATTACCGATGATCCCGAAATTATCTTTAACCACTTGGTCTGGCTCAACCTCAATACCTCGTTCACAGGTCAAGACCTACTGAATCTACAGTTGGCGGTCGGTGGCGGCGTTGCGCCCACAAACACCTTTGCCTCAGCGGGTTTATTCAATACCTTTGGCGTACCGTTTACACTGCAAGACAGCGGCGACCAGGTCATCCTGCGGGAAGCGTTCTACTCATTCCCGGTTACTAATGATGTCCAGCTCACGATTGGCCCCCGGATCAATTGGTATCGCCATTTCGACAATAACCGCTTCACCTTCTTTCTGACGGGCGCGAACAGCTTTAACTCCAGTGGTGGCTCTCAAGTCAATACTGTGGATCGAGGTGCTGGTGCGGTTTTGGAATGGCTGATCAACGATAATTTCGAGCTAACGCTGGGCTACTTGGGCGAGAGCACCGAGTTCCTGTCCGCTCCGCTATTCAACACCGCTAATGATCCGGGCGAAGGCTTATTTGGTGGAACCTATACTATCACCGCAGAACTGGATTTCTCGATTGGCGACTTTACCCTGCGCGGTGTGTATACGCGATCGCGGATGAATGCGGTTAACGGTTTGGTCGGCGGGTCATTAGGTGAACCAATCTATGGTTTCATTGATGACGGCTTTGGCGGCCCTGTTCATGATGCCTATGCCGACACGTTTTTGGTCAACTTCGACTGGTTGGTCACAGACTGGATTGGCCTATTTGGTCGCTATTCCTACGGCGAAATCGATGTCAATCCCGTCATTGTCAGTCCACTGCGACCGGATGGTGAAGTGACAGGTCAGTCTGTGCAGCTTGGTGTTGCCTTGCCCGATCTGTTTAAGGAAGGAGCACTGATGACCTTCTCTTACTTGAAGCCGTTTGCCACTTTAGAAGGCCGTAACTACCTCGTATCTGGTGGTGGTGATGGTGGGGTTCAGTACGAGTTTGAGCTGTCCTACTTCTACCCGCTGACCAGCAACATTAGTTTGATTCCATCGTTTTATGCGATCGCAAATCCCAACAACTTTGACGATAACCCGACCATTTTTGTAGGCAACCTCCAAACCCAATTCCGGTTCTAGAAGCCTTCGGCCAAATCAACAGATAACAAAAAGCGTAAGAACACGACTCATCGCGTACTTACGCTTTTTCTGTACCCCAATTTCTAACGCTAGGAGAGAGCTAGCTCAATCGTCAGTTGGATGATTCTGCCACACGGTTCCATCAGGATAAAGATATTCAGAATCCTTATCTAATCCAGATCCGAATCTAAAAGCTTCGGATAAATTAAATCCCGAATTTATTGAAAGCCCATGTCTCAATCTCAACATCTTCACCCTCAATATCTTCACTCTACTCAATGCCAGCCTGTAGCTCAAGCGTTAGCCACAACATGTGCAATCGAGTCATCCTCATCCAGGACGATCCGTCCTCTATGGCGCTGGATGATGACAACGGCAACGGCCTTCGGTGTGATAACTAGCACAGTAGCTGCACCCGCTGCTGCGATCGCGCTGCAAGAGGCGACCCTAACTCCCACAGCTCATCTAGTAGTGCAGAATTGAGTGTGCAAACTACCAATCCCAAATTGCGCCACGGATCTAACCGTATCTCTGCCGAATACCTTCTACAATGAAAGGCAACAGGTGACAGAGATGCGATCGCACGATCTATCTCAAGATCTCAAAATCTTAGGAGCGCAAGTGCGATCGCGCATTCCCACAATCCAAACATATCAAGACGGATAGAAAGTTCTGATTTTTGAATCTATGAATCCAGATACTATCACCCAGTTTTTTCAGAAAGGGGTTCACGTTACCCTCGGAGCGACAACCGCCCTGGTTGAATCACTTCAAGATGCTCAAAAGCGTGATGAAAACATGTCCAAGCTCTCGTCTGACTTTGACGGCCTAGTAGACGAGCTAGCAGCCAAAGGGGAAATTACAGAGCAAGAAGCACGCAGACTGGTCGAATCCATGCTGTCCCAAGTCAACAGCTCCATGTCAAACAGCACGACACCACCCAGCACTCCTCGTTCCAACACTGTCAATACAACCGCGACCGTAGTGCCAGATGCCGCTGTGCAGGCCGACTTACAGGAACTCACCGCTCAAATTGCCGCCATGCGAGCCGAAATTGAACGACTCAAGAATGAAGGCTCTACCGAAATGTAAGTAGTTTATGCATTTAAATAGCTACATACATACAAATACATGCATACAGCGTTTCCCACGCTGGTGAAGTACAGAAGTGTTTCTCTGCCGGAGACAGAGAAACACTTCTATGTATCTCACAAGGTTGCAAACTGCTATATCTAAAACCGATGCACCCCCCCGGTTTTAGATGCGTTTATTTATGCCAACCTACTTATTTGTATACAGCTACTTAATACGGCATCCACCCACAAAAACCAGTTTTTATTGATTGTGAAAGCTAGGCATAACCCAACATTCACAATCAATAATTTGGCTACTTTCTAGTCGGATGGGGTATCAATCAGTTTCATTTCAAAGGGGGACGCTGAAGCGTCCCCCTTTCTCTGGTGACCTAAGCTACACGGCCTTCTTCAAAGCCCTGCTCCTGATCAATAAACTCCTGCACCCGAGCGCGATATTCCCGCAGATTGCTATCCATCCATTCCACATCTTCACTGTTGGAATAGATATGCACTAGCGGTTCACCCGCATCGGGCAAAATCAGCACCCAGCTATCATCATAGGGATTTACGATCTTTACACCGTCAATCAGCTCCAGATTCTCCGCCGGGTGAGTTTCAACCAGATGGCGCATCAGCGCCCCCTTAACCGTCCAAGGACAGCGCACCGTCTGTGTCCGATGGCAGACACCTGGTAAGTCTTGCCGAATCTGCGCCAGGGAACGATTCTGCACCGACAGCATCTCAATCAGCTTGGCGATGCAGAACATAGCATCAAAGCCGGGATGAAGCTGTGGAAAAATAAAGCCCATGTCACCGCTGCCGCCCAGCACCACATTGGCATTAGTATGGCAGGCTTCCATCAGCGCCGTCGGATTGGCTTTGGTGCGAATCACACGACCATCATGACGACGAGCAATTTGCTCCACCGAGCTGGAAGTATACACAGGCACCACAATCGTGCTGCGGGGATGAGCCGTCAGAATCATATGGGTCATCAACGCAGTCAGCGCTTCACCTCGAATTTGGCTACCCGCCTCATCAACCAGGATAAGCTGTTCACCATTGGCTGACACCTGAACGCCAAACGTTGCCTTCAGCGCTTCGACAACATGGCCCAGTTGAGTGAGCAACTCCTCGCGGTCTTCATTCGTCGGCGCTGTCTGGCTCAGACTCGCGTTGAGCACAACGGCATCACAGCCGAACTTGCCGAGCAACTGCGGCAGGATTGCACCTGATACCGCATAGGCATAGTCAATCACGACTTTGGAGTTGCTATCCCGCACCGCATTGACCGTTAAATGGCCCTCAAATGCCGTGCTGTATTTATCAATGATTTGGCTGGGATAGATTACATTACCGATTTCTTCGATCTGGGCGCGGCGCAGATCTTCTTTGAAGTAAGCCCCTTCAATCTTTTTCTCTTTACCCTTAGACAGATTAATTCCCTTATTATCAAAAAACTCAATGAGTAACTGATCCGGTCGATCAGGGTGAATCCGCACATGAACGCCACCTTCTACATTGGTCATTGTCGGCACCACGGTACGGGCAGCCGGAATGGCCGTAGCTTCCAAATTTTGAACGTGAATGCCAACGGACATTAAGCCGGAAATTAGCGATCGCGAAACCATGCGCGAAATACTCCGCTGATCGCGAGAAACCGTCACGCTAGTACCGGGCTTGAGCGTCGAACCGTAGGCTGCACCCAGCTTAACCGCGAATTCTGGCGTGATGTCAATATTGGCCAGCCCCACAACACCCCGCTGACTGAACAGGTTACGCTTAGCCGTATTGCCCCAGATTAGATTGATATTGAGAGTGGCACCCGACTCAATCTTCTTACTCGGCCATACGCGGACACCGGGACTGATCTGAGCTTCCTCCCCCACAGTTGAGAGAGAGCCAATCACCGCTCCTTCAAGAATGTGAGCACGGCGATCCACGCGGGTACCGCGAGAGATCACACAGGCTCTTAGATGAGTCTCTTCACCGATAATTGCGCCATTCCAAATAATTGGACGCTTCAAGTCAGCATCATTACCAATCGTGGCATTATCGCCAATCACTGTTCCAGCTTCCAAGCGAGCACGCGGGCCAATCCGGCAGTTGTTGCCCACTAGAATAGGCGGTTCAATTTCAGCCGACGGATCAATATAAGTATTCTCGCCCACCCAAACACCAGGAGACTGCTCCTCATAGGCGAAGTCCACTTTCACCTTGCGATGCAGGGCATCATACTGAGCTTCTCGATAGGCATCCAAGTGACCGACATCGCACCAATAGCCCTCTGCGATATAGCCAAACATTGGCTCCCCCTTGGCCAGCAAGGTGGGAAATAAATCTTTTGAAAAATCAGATTCTTGATTATTGGGCAAGTAGTTCAGTACTTCTGGTTCAAGAATATAAGCCCCTGTATTGACCGTATCGGAGAAAATTTCGCTGGTGGAGGGTTTCTCTAAAAAGCGGCGAATGCGGTGATTCTCATCGGTAATCACCACGCCAAATTCGATCGGATTGGGCACTCGTTTGAGGATGAGTGTCGCTTTTGAGCCTTTCTCCTTGTGGAAGCGAATCGCCTGAGTCAGGTCAAAGTCGGTAATGCTATCACCGCTGATGACCAAGAAGGTATCATCTAGCAATTCCGCAATATTTTTGACGCAGCCAGCCGTCCCTAAGGGTTGGTCTTCTTCAACCGCATAGGTCATCTGCACACCAAAATCGCTACCATCCTGGAAGTAATCCCGCATCACATCAGGCAGATAGTATAGCGTGGCGATAATTTCGTTGATGCCATGTCGCTTGAGCAGATTGACAATATGCTCTGCGATCGGGCGATTGAGAATCGGCACCATTGGCTTAGGTAGGTCGCAGGTTAGCGGTCTGAGTCGTGTTCCAGACCCTCCCGCCATTAGAACTGCTCTCATACATCCTCCTTACTGCTTACGGTCTTACTGCACCAGTGAAACGGGTTACGATCAGCACCATTGCTTGTGAATCGGGGTTTATTCATCCAACAAGCCATGCTTCAGGGTCAACCTTGACATTCTAAAGTACCTAAATAATAGTCATTGCTGGAACTAGACTCTAGTGTTGTACCAAATTAAGTTTTGATGGTTATGTGTCGAGCAAATACGGCACCTCAACCCTCAGACCCCATCCAAATAAAATTGGCGGATTACTCGTCATATCGGCAAGGAATGCGATCATGTCAGAGTGATGATACGAATAAAGGGGCTTTTATCCATCTCCTAATATGGCGAAGTTGCTGGTGTAACATGGGTTGAAGTTAGTCTTCACGTTCACTGCCTTAACTTTGGGTTAGCTTGACATTCATGAAATTGGTTTTTGCTTACTTTGCCCACGTCATTGCTTCATTTCTCAATCTAGCGTTGTCCTACCAGCGCAGAGTGATTGTCGTTTGCCTTAGCCTGTTGATGATGCTCTTGAGTGCTGGAGTCTGGCAGGCTGCACCTGCTTTTGCTGGACTCAATGACGATAACTACGATGGCAACATTTATCCACTCTATGCTGGGAATGGTGCGCTCGTTCCTCCCCGCGTCACGCTAGCAGACTCCATTAAGCAAGGTAGACCTGCTGTTGTGGTGTTTTATGTGGACGATAGCAAAGACTGCAAGCAGTTTTCCACTGTCGTCTCGCAGTTAGAGGGATTTTATGGTCGGGTAGCTAGTTTTATTCCTGTGATTGCCGATGCCATTCCGATGAAATCCAGTTATGACAAGACAGAACCGGGTTACTACTACAAGGGTATGGTGCCGCACACTGTTATTTTCAATCAGTCTGGGGATGTTGTGTTCAATGAAATCGGGAATATCGACTTCGAACCCATTGATGATGTGATGCGAGAAGTGTTTAACCTGCTGCCTCGTTCCGAATCCGTTGAACTCAAGCGTCGTCCTGTGAATGAATTGAATACTGAGCTAGTGCCTAAAAATTAGGGTGACGGTAGTCTCAGGTCGAATCCGACTAGGAAGAAAATGCATAGCCTAAAAAAGTAGGGAACGTTCCTGAGGAGCGCTCCCTGCTTTTTTAGGTGTTTTTTTAGGTGTGTTGATTGATGCCAACCTATTGAGACGCAAATATTACAGAATAGAGAGTAACACCCCCTGTATGTCGCTCTCTATTTTTAGAATTGCATATTTTAGAACTGCATATCTAGAGCTGCATACCGTTAGGGGTGGCAAAAATGAGGAGTAAGGTAAACCTATCTCATCTTTTGCGAGACTGGTCTAAATAGGGAGCTTAAGCTCTTCGCTCGGTAGGATTCATTCTGCTCATCCTCAGGTCGAATTAGGATAACAAGTGCTCTTCACCCTTCGCTCAACATTGAAAATGTCTTAGTAGAAGCCTGGTTGAAAATCCATAATTTATTGTGTGTAAAATGCTGATTCCACAAATGTTTCACACAATGAATTCAGTTCTTATACACAGACTTCATATAAGTAACTGCACATAGATAAATGGATATCTAAAACCCTAGGGGAGCGCCCCGCTGGGGCACTCCCCCAAGTTTATAAGTATGTTTTAAGTGCGTTTATTTATGACAACCTACTTAACACGATTACTAAGAGGTAGTTCTCAAGAAGTCATGATTTTGGGTGGTGTGGACGGTGCTCACACTACCCAAAATCATGACCTGTATACCACTACCTACTAAAAAACCTCATGGTGAATAATTTTTATGCAAGTACTTCTCATTCATGGTCTGGCTCGCACGTCGTTATCCTTACTGAGTCTTGAAGCACGACTTCGGCAGGCGGGACATCAGACGGAGCATTTTGGCTACTTTGCATTTATGGATTCGTTTGATGCCATTGTGACTAAGCTACAGTTGCGATCGCAAATCATGGCCGATCAGGGTTCCTATGGAGTAGTCGCCCATTCGCTTGGCGGCATTCTAATCCGGGCTGCGCTGGGTTCAGGGATAATTCCGCAACCCGAACATGTGGTCATGCTTGGCCCACCGAATCAGATGCCTCGGTTAGCTCCCATCGCTTGGCATTTGCCGCCGTTCCGCTGGTACACCCGAGAATGCGGTTTTAACTTGACTTGCCGAGAGTTCTATCAGTCGTTACCTGGCCTAAAAAGTCCCTACACCATTGTGGCGGGAACGAACGGCCCTAGAGGAATACTCAGTCCCTTTGGCAACGAAGTGAATGACGGAATTGTTGCACTCAGCGAGACGCACTTGAATCCTCATGACCAAGTTGTGCAACTGCCCGTTTGGCACACGTTTATGATGAACCACCGAGCCGTGCAGGATCAGGTTGTCCTAGCGCTAGGAAACGGTTGAGTTTCAGACCTATCGTGAACAATTTAATTAGCCTTACATTTGGCACGTTGAAACCCGAAGCCGTTAGTTGACCGCCGCGACGTAGCAGCAACATCATCCGTTTGAGTGGTGTGCATAATTATGAAGAAGCATTAATTATTTTGCAGCCGCTCTTTAATCAAAATGCGGTTTTCTAGACGAATAGCAAGGAAAACCGAGATTTATTGCATTTTTTATGCTTTTTCATGCGTTTTTCAGCGAATTCTGGCTCAGACTGATGTAGGTGGAGGATCAGAATATCTTTCAATTTGTCAATCGCTCTATAGATTGACAAATCGTCAGTTGAGATGCGGGAGTGGGAACATTAGTGGTGATTTGCATTTGTGTTGATTCTTGCTGTTGAACAAAAATCCCAGAAGATTGTTCAGTCCACTATTCACGCTCATCAACTCGTATGTTAGACGTCCTCAAAACTGTTTTCAGTCCTGACCAGTACATGCCACACGGCATGTGTTACCTGTGGCAACCCGCTCTAGTCACGCTACACATCATTTCTAATTTGCTAATTGCCGCCGCCTATTTTTCAATTCCAGTATTGCTGATTTATTTTGTGGCAAAGCGAAAAGATGTAGCATTTAGCGGCGTTTTTCTGCTATTTGGTGCATTCATTATTGCCTGTGGAATCGGGCATCTGATGGACATCTGGACGCTGTGGCATCCGGCTTACTGGCTGGCGGGTGTGATTCGGGCGGTAACGGCTGCGGTGTCGGTGTATACCGCGATTCAGTTAGTGAATCTTATTCCGCAAGCACTATCATTACCCTGTCCAGCTCAGCTAGAAGCAGCGAATTTGGAACTGGAAGCCACGCTGCGAAAGCTGAAGGCGACGCAAACTCAACTGGTGCAAACGGAAAAAATGTCCAGCTTGGGACAGATGGTGGCGGGGGTGGCGCACGAAATTAACAACCCCGTCAATTTTATCTACGGCAATCTCAGCCATGTGGAAGAATATGCCAGAGATTTGCTGGATATTTTGCAGCGCTATCAAGCGGCTTATCCTCAACCCGTCACTGACATTTCAGATGCGATCGCAGATTACGATCTAGAGTTTATTGAAGAAGACATGCCCAAAATGCTGTCGTCAATGCGGATCGGCGCTGAGCGGATTTGCAAGATTGTCCAATCGCTGCGTAATTTTTCCCGCACGGATGAAGAAGTCAAAGCGGCCAGCATTCATGAGGGACTGGACAGCACGCTGATGATTTTGCGTAACCGACTCAAAGCGAAATCCGATCGACCGGAAATCCAGGTTGTCCGAGATTATGGCACCATTCCTCTGGTTGAATGCCATGCTAGTCAGCTCAATCAGGCGTTCATGAACATCCTGACCAACGCCATTGATGCCATTGAAGAGCATTTAGAGCAGGTTGCTCATGCAGCCGTCAATGCTGAATCACCTTGCATCACGATCACGACGCGATCGCAGTCTGAACAGGTAACCATCGAAATTCAGGACAACGGGCCGGGCATGTCGCTGGCAACCCAGTATCACATGTTTGATCCGTTCTTTACGACCAAGGAAATGGGAAAAGGAACGGGGTTAGGGTTAGCCATCAGCTATCAAATCGTGACCGAGCGACATCAGGGTCAGCTCAGTTGCACATCCGAACTCGGGAAAGGCACGACGTTTGTGATTCAAATTCCCGTCCAGATGCAGCGTGAATCTGCTCCTGATGTTCTACAGCCGCAGCTTACTGTGCTAAGCTATGCGGCTTGCCCAGTCCGGGTTTAGTTCACGATTTATAGCAGTAGTCACATGGGTTAAGACGCTGGGAAACGCTGAAAACGTCAAATGCTTAAACGCTGGATTGGCGTAATCGTCCAACCCAATGGCGACGGCTATATCTCATTGCGTTTTAACAAATAGGGTCGTTTGCCAGAGTACAGTGTCGGCGAACTGCCCTCTTTTTAATTTTGGACAGGTGATTGGGGGCAAGTGTTTTTGATGCCAGTATAGTGGTTAGAACAAAAGCATCTTCCTCACCCCTCGCATGAGGATATGAAACGCTGATGAGCAAGCCGATCCATCCTGGAATTAAACTCTCTCAACTTCGTGCGCTAGCAGCGGTGGCAAACTGCGGCAATTTTGGCGAGGCTGCTTGGCAGCTTGGGCTGACTCAGCCGTCGGTTAGTCATGCGATCGCAACTTTGGAAGAAGAACTCGGTGTCGTTTTGGTCACTCGCGGTCGGCATGGGGCACATCTCACGTCGGCAGGGCAGCAAATTCTGGAACCCGTTCAGCAAATTCTGTCGCTGGTGGACGATGTAGTGCAGCGGGCAGGGCAGCATCGGGGCTTAGACGGGGGCGAGGTGCGAATTGCCACGTTTCGCAGTGCGGCGGCGCATTTGTTACCCAAGCTGGTGGCCCAGTTTCAAGCGCAGTTTCCGGCCATCGAGGTGACGATCACAGAGCATTATGACTACACCTACGTGGAGCAGGAGGTGCGCGAAGGCAAGGCGGATATTGGGATTACGTTTCTGCCGACGGCCAGTGAGTTTGACAGTATTGAAATGCTGCGAGAGCAGTATGTAGCGGTGCTGCCGATGAGTTTTGTGGCAGAGGCTGATGGGGATGAGAGCACTAATCCGGCTGTTGATTCCAAGGCACTATCAACGATCAACAACCTCACCTGGGATCAAATCAATCAACTGCCGCTGATTCTCTACCCTGATGACAACAGTTGCTACATGGATGTGCAGCGATTTTTTCGGCAGGCGGGCTATACGCTGAAGCCGCGTCATCAGTTTCGGGAGACTTCGACGATTTTGAATATGGTGGCGCAGGGGTTAGGAGTAGCGATTTTGCCGCAGCTTTCAGCGTATGGATTGCCGGATGGGGTGAGGGTGGCGCAGTTACCGGAGCGGCTGGAGCGCATTGTGGGGGCGATTATTCGGCTGGATGCGCTGCATCCGCCAGCGATTTTTGCGTTTTTGGAGTTATTGAAAACTGGGTTTTCGGGGTTAAGGTCTTGAGTGAAAGCGTGAGAGGTTGCACGGTAGCCTTTCACGCTTTTTAGAAGTATTTATGTAGGAAGTTGATTTGGGGTTATTTGTGGGGTAGGAAGAGTTGCTTCTGAGGGGACTAGCCCCCTCAGACTCCCCCACTGGTGCGTGCCGTCGCCCCAGGCCCCCCCGGACGAGCTGATCGGTGAGTGGTGTTAACTCGCTTCGCTTTGCCGGGGTCGATCGGGCCTTACTAGTGAGGACTATCTTGGGTTTGGCGTTCCGCCAAACCTACCAAACCCAACAGAATACTGTTAATACTGACAGGTTATTTGTTTGGAGGGAGTCTGGGGGACGCAACCGTCTCCCAGCGGGGGCGTGGGGGCAAGCCGCCCCCACAAACGGGGTTTTCGCCACTCAACTAGAGCGTTAAGCAAACAAACCCAAGTTTTCGCCGCTCTCCAGAAGGTTCTAAAACGCACAGATTCCTAACCATGTCGCTTCTGATGCCAATCCCACGCATGATGAATAATCGTTGGCAAATCCGCATACTGAGGTTGCCAGCCCAAAATCGAGCGGGCTTTTTCACTACTACCAACCAGAGCAGGCGGATCACCCGGTCTGCGATCGCACTCCACCGCAGGAATATCTCGTCCCGTTACCTGCCGCGCCACGTCGATCACTTCCCGCACGGAAAAACCGTTACCGTTACCGAGGTTGAAAATCGCTGTCTCGCCACCATTGAGTAAATACTTGAGTCCCAACACGTGAGCATCCGCTAAATCTGTCACGTGAATATAGTCGCGGACGCAGGTACCGTCGGGAGTAGGATAGTCGGTGCCGAAAATGGAAATGGAGTCCCGTTTGCCTAATGCGGTTTGCAATACCAACGGAATTAAGTGAGTCTCAGGATTGTGGTCTTCACCAAGGCGACCCTCCGGATCGGCTCCGCAGGCGTTGAAATAGCGGAAGCGCACAGAGCGCAGGTCATAGGCGTGGTCAAAATCGTCCAGGATTTGCTCCACCATGTATTTGCTGCGACCGTAGGGATTGATTGGGTCTTGGGGATGATCTTCGGGAATGGGATTGGTCTTCGGTACGCCATAGCTGGCGCAGGTGGAGGAGAAGACAAAGTTTTTCACTCCAGCGGCATTCATCGCTTCTAAAAGCGTCAGCGTTCCCGTCACGTTGTTTTGGTAATACTTGGCTGGATCGCTGACGGATTCACCCACATAGGCATAGGCCGCAAAGTGCATGACAGCGGCAATTTTATAGGACGAAAATAGTTGATCCAGCAGCGTTCGATCCGCTGTGTCACCGACAATCATCTCAACCTGTAAGACCTGCTCAACCAGATCTTGATGACCATAAACTAGATTGTCCAAAATCAGGACATCGTAACCAGCTTGCTTTAAAGCCAATACGGCATGGGAGCCAATGTATCCAGCTCCACCAGTCACTAAAACAAGGGGCTTTGCATCAGTCACAACGGTTCTACTCCTAACGCTTACAGCTATCACACCCAAACTGTCATATCACTTTAAAATCCTACAACCACGCTGACCTGAACTTTGTATTAGATTTATAGGACTGGACGGGCTATGGCGATTGTTATAATACCGACCTTGCTAGCCTCACATTTGCACCCGACCTATGACTTCTTTTCAATCTGACTCCATTGCTCACAAACCCGACAATATGGCCTATGCGGTTAGCAGAACTACAGGTTCTATGAGTAAAGCGCGCCGAGTCGGAGTAGTTGGGGGTGGGCAGTTGGCCTGGATGATGGCCGATGGAGCAGCGACACTTCAACTTGACTTGATTATTCAAACCCCAAGCGCCAGTGATCCAGCCGTTGCGATCGCAACTGAAACAATTTTGGCTCCGGTCGCGGATGCTAAGGCGACCGCAAATTTGGCGCTGCGCTGCGACGTGATTACGTTTGAGAATGAATTTATTGATCTGCATCGGCTGGCCCCCATAGAAGATGCGGGCACGCTCTTCTGTCCCCGCCTGGATGCACTGCGTCCGCTCCTGGATAAGTATGATCAGCGCTGCTATCTCCAGTCGATTGGGCTACCAACGCCGCGATTTATCACGCTAGAAGATGAGGACGATGCGGATCGGCTAACGGAACTGGGCTTTCCGGTGGTGCTGAAAACCAGGCGGCACGGCTATGACGGTCAGGGCACGTTTATTCTGAAAACGCTGAACGACCTCGCTCAACTCTGGCAAAAGCTGAACTATGCCCCGGTGCTGCTAGAAGAATTTGTGCCGTTCCAGGCTGAGCTAGCGGTGATGGCGGCGCGATCGCGGTCTGGAGAAATTGCCGTTTATCCGGTCGTCGTTACCGAACAGGAAAATCAGGTTTGCCATCGCGTCTTTGCCCCGGCCAATGTTGAATCTGCGATCGCAGATCAGGTACAGGAAATAGCGAAAACCCTCCTGACACAGCTAGACGTGGTGGGCATCTTCGGCATTGAACTTTTTCTGACACCTGACAATCGCGTCCTGGTCAACGAGATTGCCCCCCGCACCCACAACTCCGGCCACTACACGCTGGACGCCAGCGAAACCTCTCAGTTTGAGCAGCAGCTCCGCGCGGTTTGTGGCTATCCTCTGGGCAGCGTCGCTTTCAAAAACTGCCAAGCGGCAGTGATGGTCAACCTGCTTGGCTTTGAGCATTCCCAATCCGACTACGCGGAACGGCGACAGCAGCTTGCCCAAATTCCGGGCGCAGCCGTTCACTGGTACGGCAAAGCGGATTCTCGCCCCGGACGCAAACTGGGCCACGCCACGATTCTGCTCGATCAGCCTGACTGGGATCGGGCACGTCAGCTCGCGGCTCAAGCGGAACAAATTTGGTATGGCAAGGCTTGATGGCGCTTACCTGTCTTAGGGTAATTCCTGTCGCTGGCGGAGGATAAATTCTGCGATCGCAAGATCAACTGGGGTCGTTACCTTCAAATTGGTCTCTTCGCCCTCGACGATCTGCACGGGCAAGCCGCATTTTTCAAACAGGGCGGCATCATCAGTTACTTCCCAACCGAGCTGCCGTCCTTTATCGTGACAGTCCTTCAGCGTTTGCACCTCAAAGCCCTGGGGCGTTTGCGCCGCCCACAGATAGCTGCGATCGGGCGTGTCTTTAATCCGGTGCTGATCATCTACCACTTTGATCGTGTCCTTGACGGGCACAGCGGCAATGAATCCGGGACAGGTTTCTAATGCTGCCGCACAGCGGTTGAGCAAATCCGGCGTGGCCAAACAGCGCGCGCCATCATGAATCAGCACATACGTCGCATCATCCGGCAAAGCTTGCAAACCGTTATAGACTGATTCCTGCCGAGTTGCGCCGCCAATGATGAACTCGACGGGTTTACTCAGGTTCAAGTCCGCCACAATTGCCTCTAAATCCGGCTGGTCAGTCGGTTGGCCAATAATGCCGATCCAGGTAATCGATTCAGCCTGATCAATTGCCCGCAGGTTCCATTCAATCAGCGATCGGCCAAGCAGCGACAGCAGCAGCTTGTTGCGATCGCTCTTCATCCGTCGCCCCATGCCCGCCGCTGGAATTAACAAATGCACAGTTTCGCCTCAATCCAAATGTGTCGGCTCTAGAGCCGTTTTACCATAAGCCCATTAACTCACAAGCCTGACCACATTGGTCATATCGTTTCTCTTAACTATGGCTACACATCAACTGTCAGTATCGTGAGGCGAGAGAAGTGAGGCGAGAGGAGTGAGGCGTGAGGCGTAATTGCACATCAGCCCTCACTCCTCAGCACTGAACTCATCTGTAGCGCTAAAGGGAATGACTTAATCGGGTCTGCGAGGTCACATTGTCTTGCGATCGCAAAGCATCAGAATCATCGGGTTTCGTACCTCAACCCGACCTACAAGGCATGTCGTTCCCGTAGGGGCGAATGGCCATTCGCCCTCTACGCCATTCGCCCTCTACACCATTCGCCCCCAGGCATCAATCATTTTTGGCCTTAATCAAATAGCCGCAGCGATGTTCGCCGTTGACAATCCAGTGAGTCCGCTCCACGGAACAGCCATCTAGCGCGACCCGAAACATGTCCAGTTCGTGGTCACAGACGTTTGGGAACGATTCCGCAATCTGGGAAATGGCGCAGTTATATTCCGTGATGATGAATTTAGGTTCAGACGGTTCAGACGGCTCGGATTTCTCAGATTCATCTTTTTCCACCCGATACCACTCGGCCATGTAGCCTTCGGCGCGCCGGAGTTCCACCAGTGCCGCCACTCGTTCGGCAAGCGGCTGCTGACCGAGATGTTCGCGATACTCCTTGGCTTTGCGCTCCCACTGCTTTTGCAGAATAGTGCCGACCTGCTCTTGGCCAACGGTTTCAGTCAGCGTATCCAGCAGCGAAATCGCAAATTCATCATACTGAGCCGGAAAGCGATCGCGCCCTTCTTGGCTCAAGGAATATTTATGATTGGGTCGCCCCATGCCTTCTTGAATCGCGTGGTGCTGAATCAGGGATTCTGATTCTAGATCTTTCAAGTGGCGGCGCACCGCTTGCGGACTGATATCCAGATGCTCCGCTAAATCATGAGCATTCGCCTCTCCGTGTTTCAGCAAATATTCTAAAATGTCATGCTTCGTCGAAGTAGACTGGGTCGTTGACATTGTCTTCCCCATATTTGTGCGTACTGATGTGCGTACCGAATGTGCGTACTGACTGGCCTGCCGCGATTCACTGTGCGTGATTACTGTTCGCGATTTTTAAAGTGCGCGATTTACGGTAATAAGGCGAATCGCGCTGAAATCCATAGATAGAAACTCGCTGTGTGCCGTTGTACAACGCCGATACGACAGACATTGCCTCACCAGCACTGAGCGATTCACATAGATTAAGTACGGGATACCGCCTCTAAAAATAGTTCGGCTGGACTTTGACAACTTTTATGTTTCTAAAGTAGCCTACAATAGATATAAGCAATAGAGTTGTTGCTTTAATTATAAAATTAACTGGTTGTCCTGCACCTGATCGAAATGAATTCAGTACCGACAGAAGCAAAGCAAGCATCCGATAAAAATTTAGAGGCGATGCGAAACTTTTCAGAAACCTATGCCAAGCGCACGGGCACCTACTTTTGTGTAGACCCAGGTGTGACGGCTGTGGTGATTGAAGGGCTAGCCAAGCACAAGGAGGAGCTAGGTGCTCCGCTGTGTCCCTGCCGTCATTATGAGGACAAAGAAGCTGAGGTTGCCGCAGCTTACTGGAACTGTCCTTGCGTTCCCATGCGCGAGCGGAAGGAATGCCACTGTATGTTGTTCCTGACCCCAGATAATGACTTTGCGGGTGAAAGCCAGGAAATTACGTTTGAACAAATCCGGGCTGAGACGAGTAAGTACTAAGCCTCCAGGCGGCTTCATTCGGAGCGCTTACAAAAGAAGATGTGCGACGTAATGATGTATCAGATGTCATAAATTGAGCACGGTATATCAAGTGCGATCGCACATTGCCACCCCCGCAACCGCAGCAACCACTATCTATCCAAGAGATCCTGCTGAGAGAAGAGAGTCGAGAGCATTTAAGTTACCCATGAGTACATCTGTTAAAACGCTTGTCAATCAACCGTATAAGTACGGGTTTATCACCGACATTGAGTCCGACTCTCTACCCCCTGGACTCAGTGAAGAGGTCGTGCGCGCCATTTCAGCTAAAAAGGATGAACCTGAGTTCATGCTCAACTTCCGGCTGAAAGCCTATCGCCAATGGCTCAAGATGCAGGAGCCAACCTGGCCCAATGTGCAATATCCGCCAATTGACTATCAGAAGATTGTTTACTACTCAGCGCCCAAGAAGAAAGAGAAGCTGGGCAGCCTAGATGAAGTTGATCCGGCTCTGCTGGAAACCTTTGAGAAGTTAGGTATTCCGCTATCTGAACAGAAGCGTCTAGCCAATGTGAACGTTGCAGTTGACGCGATCTTCGACAGCGTTTCCGTTGCCACGACGTTCCGCGAGAAGCTGGCTGAGGTTGGCGTGATCTTCTGCTCCATTTCAGAAGCGGTTAAAGAGTTTCCCGAGCTAGTCGAAAAGTATCTAGGCAGCGTTGTCCCCACAGGCGACAACTACTATGCTGCCCTGAACTCCGCTGTGTTTAGTGACGGATCGTTCGTCTACATTCCCAAAGGCGTCAAGTGCCCGATGGATCTGTCCACCTACTTCCGGATTAACAACGGCGAGTCCGGCCAGTTTGAGCGGACGCTGATTGTGGCCGACGAAGGCAGCTCTGTCACTTACCTGGAAGGCTGCACGGCACCCATGTTCGACACCAACCAGCTCCATGCCGCCGTGGTTGAGCTAGTCGCGCTCGACAACGCTGAAATCAAGTATTCCACCGTCCAGAACTGGTACGCTGGCAACGAAGAAGGCAAAGGCGGCATTTACAACTTTGTGACCAAGCGCGGTCTCTGTGCGGGCGTCAACTCCAAGATTTCCTGGACGCAGGTCGAGACAGGTTCCGCCATCACCTGGAAGTACCCCAGTTGCGTCCTCAAAGGCGACAACTCCGTCGGCGAGTTCTACTCGGTGGCGCTGACCAATAACTATCAGCAGGCCGACACGGGCACCAAGATGATCCACATCGGCAAGAACACCCGCAGCACCATTATTTCCAAGGGCATCTCGGCGGGCAAGTCCAAGAATAGCTACCGGGGTCTGGTCAAAATTGGCCCGAAAGCAGAAGGAGCGCGCAACTATTCCCAGTGCGATTCAATGCTGATTGGCGATACGTCCTCGGCCAATACCTTCCCCTATATCCAGGTACAAAACAATCGATCCAAGGTGGAGCACGAAGCATCAACCTCCAAGATTGGCGAGGATCAGCTCTTCTACTTTGCTCAGCGCGGCATTTCCGAAGAGGACGCTGTCTCCATGATTATCAGCGGCTTCTGTAAGGATGTGTTTAACGAGCTGCCGATGGAATTTGCGGTAGAAGCGGATCGTCTGCTAGCGCTGAAGCTAGAAAATTCAGTCGGTTAGTGAGTATTGCGTAATGCTATCGCTCGATGTGCATAAAGGCATACAGTAACAATTAGGAACGATTTAGGACACCATTAGGACGAGTTAGGACGTAGATTGAGCCGTGATTAACGAGAACGCAGAAGTCATTCTTTCGGTCAAAGACCTCACAGCCGAGGTCGATGGCGTGCAAATTCTGAAAGGCTTGAATTTAGACATTAAGGCAGGCGAAATCCACGCCATTATGGGGCCGAATGGTTCCGGTAAGAGTACCTTCTCCAAGATTTTGGCGGGTCATCCCGATTACACCGTGACAGGTGGCGAAATCCTGTTCCGGGGTCAGGATCTATCTGAGCTAGAAGCGGAAGAGCGGGCTTGGGCTGGCATTTTCCTGGCGTTTCAGTACCCGATTGAAATCCCAGGCGTCAGCAATCTCGACTTTCTGCGCGTTTCCTACAATGCCCATCGGCAGCAGCAGGGACTAGAGGAACTGGATTCCTTCGACTTTGACGAGCTGATTCAAGAAAAGCTGGATGTTGTCAAGATGGATCCTAGCTTCTTGAGCCGCAGCGTCAATGAGGGGTTCTCCGGTGGCGAGAAGAAGCGCAACGAAATCCTGCAGATGGCGCTGCTAGAGCCGAAGCTGGCCATTCTGGATGAAACCGATTCCGGTCTCGACATTGACGCGCTCAAAACCGTGGCGGGTGGCGTCAATCAGATCACGACGCCCGAAAACAGCGTTCTGCTGATTACCCACTACCAGCGGCTGCTGAACTACATTCAGCCCGATTTCGTTCACGTCATGGCTCAAGGCCGAATTCTCCGCACGGGCGGTAAGGAACTGGCCGAAGAACTCGAATCCCGTGGCTATGACTGGATTCTGGCAGAGAACCAAGTGGAGGTGGCTGCCGTATGACCATCCAAGTCTCTCCCGAAACGCAAGCTCCGCCCCAGAGCAAAGCTGCCGCTGAGCGGCAGGCTTACTTAAAAGGGCTTCTGGAGCGTTCCGTTCGCGCCAATCAGGGTAACTGGCTGGATGAATTGCGCGATCGCACTTCTGCCCTCGTCCACGAACAAACCTTTCCCTCAACCCGCGATGAGGAGTGGAAGTTCACCGACCTGTCAGCCATGCTGGGCACCGAGTTTCAGCCTGTTGCCGCTTCTGGTTCAGTGAATGCTAAGCAGATTGAAGGTTATGCCTTAACTGAAGCCAAGACGCGACTAGTGTTTGTCGATGGTCGCTATGCGCCAAAATTATCCACAACGGCGGGTTTACCCAATGGAGTCGTTGTCGGCAATCTAGATACGCTAGAAGGCGACAAGCTCTCGGCCTATTTGGGGCAGCAAAAAGGCGGCAATGAGGTCTTCACCGCTCTGAATGCGGCAGGGTTCCAAGATGCAGCGATTGTCTGGATTCCGCGCAATCAGGTGATTGAAGCTCCTTTGCATCTGCTGTTCGCGAGTACGGCAACAGCAAATCAGCTCGCTCAACCTCGCGCACTCGTCGTGGCTGAATCCAGCAGTGCCGTCACGCTAGTCGAAGACTACATCGGCTTTGGCGATACCGCTCAGTTCACCAATGCCGTGACTGAAATTTGGCTGGACGAAAACGCGCAGGTGAATCACACGCGAGTGCAGCGGGATACTAACCAAACATTTCATATCGGTAAAACGGCAGTATCTCAGGCTCGTGATAGTCGATATACGTTAAATGCGATCGCACTTGGCGGTCAGGTGTCTCGGCACAATATCGATATTTTCCAAACGGGGCCACAGACGGAAACTAATGTATACGGACTGTCGCTGCTGACCGGAAAGCAGGTCGCAGATACCCACAGCGCGATTCACTATAGTCAACCCCACGGCACCGCTGACCAGATTCAGAAAAATATTGTCGATGATCAGGCCCATGCGGTATTCAACGGCAAGATTTTCGTGCCCCGTGCTGCTCAGTTGACCAATGCTAGTCAGCTCAACCGCAACCTGCTGCTGTCAGACAAGGCGCGAGTGGATACCAAGCCGCAGCTTGAGATTGTGGCCGATAACGTCAAGTGTGCTCACGGCGCGACGATCAGCCAGCTCGAAGCGGATGAGGTCTTCTATCTACAGAGTCGCGGCATTAGCCAGGACAACGCTCAGCGACTGCTGATTTATGCCTTTGCCCAAGACATTATCAATCGCATTCCGGTGGCGGAACTGCAGCAAACCTTGACTCAGTATGTGACTGAGCAAACTCATTAACGCATTCATATTTTCCGTTCTCCAGATCCACCCCGAATAACTGCTCACGTAACGCTCGTTCTTTATTCGCTAGAACCCAAGCCAATCACTATGACCCTTGCTCAAGACATCACTCTCGCTACCAAGGTGCGCGCCGACTTCCCGATTTTGAATCAGCAGATTCACGGTAAGCCGCTCGTCTACCTGGACAATGCCGCCACCTCCCAAAAGCCAGTGGCGGTACTGGATGCCCTGCGGAACTACTACGAGCAAGACAATGCCAACGTGCATCGCGGCGTCCATACCCTGAGTGCGCGGGCCACCGATGCCTACGAGGGAGCGCGGGATAAGGTCGCAGCCTTCGTCAATGCAGCTCATCGCGAAGAAATCGTCTACACACGCAATGCCACCGAAGCAATTAACCTGGTGGCCTACGCCTGGGGCATGAACAACCTGAAGCAGGGCGACGAAGTGATTCTGACAGTCATGGAGCACCACAGTAATCTGGTGCCCTGGCAGATCGTGGCTCAGAAAACGGGCGCGGTGCTGAAGTTTGTCGAACTAGACGAGCATCAGGCGTTTGATCTGAATCAGTACGAGGATCTATTGTGCGATCGCACAAAGCTGGTTTCTGTCGTCCACGTTTCCAACACCCTGGGCTGCGTTAACCCCGTTCAGCAAATTACCCAGATGGCTCACGAGCACGGCGCGAAAGTGCTGATTGATGCCTGTCAGAGTGCGCCCCACATGAAGCTAGACGTACAGGCAATTGGCTGTGATTGGCTGGTGGCATCCGGTCATAAAATGTGTGCGCCCACTGGCATCGGCTTCCTCTACGGCAAGCGCGAAATTCTGCGCCAGATGCCGCCGTTCCTGGGTGGTGGCGAGATGATTGCCGATGTCTTTCTGGATCACTCCACCTATGCTGACGTGCCCCACAAATTTGAAGCGGGCACACCTGCGATCGCAGAAGCGATTGCTCTTGGTGCCGCCGTTGATTATCTCAGCGGCATCGGCATGGACAAAATCTACGCTTACGAGAATGAGCTGACCAGCTATCTGTTCCAAGCACTAGAGCAGGTGCCCGATGTGACAATCTACGGGCCAAAACTACAATCCGGTGGCAAAGGTCACGCCGCACTGGCCTCGTTCACGACCGGAGCCGTTCATCCCCACGATATTTCCACGATTTTGGATCAGGCAGGTGTTGCCATTCGCGCTGGTCATCACTGTACACAGCCGCTGCACCGAGTGGTGGGTGCCCAGTCCACGGCACGAGCTAGCCTTTATTTCTACAACACCAAGGAAGAAATTGACACGTTCATTGCAGCACTCAAAGAAGCAGTGGACTTCTTCGGCAGCATTTTTGGCTAACCTCAGTAGGTTGACATAGATAAAAAACAGGAGAGCGCCCCTAGGGGCGCTCTCCTGTTTTTTTAAGTACTTGTTCTATCTTTGGTTCATACCTTGTGTGGAAATGAGCAGCCACTCCTCTATATTTGGACGCCGTTGCACTACCCTTTGGTGTGATGGCGCACAGCAAAACGCGATGTTACGTTTTACAAAATATTTAGATTTTGTGGAGCGTATTATGCGTGAAGAAGCAGTCAGTTTATTTCAACTCTTAGTTCAAGCAGGCGCGACACCGGGCAAGGACTTTTCGTTTGATGCTGAGCAGGATGCCTGTATGGTGACGGAGCGAGGATATCAATTGCTCAAGCAGCGCTACCCAGGCATGGATTGGGATAGTTTATTTGATGTATATGAGGCCGATTCTGGTGATGCGATCGCAGCGCTCCACAAACAGCTCGGCACCAACTTTGTCGATCGGATTCTCGATTCCCTCAGTTGGCGCATTCGTGAACTGCCCATGCGGCAAGCAGCCTGGTATGCACGGCAGGTGCTAACGGGTGTCGAGAAACGCACAGGAATTTCGCTTTACACACAGCTAAATCATCGGCTACGGCTATCACTACAGGCGCGCTTAGAATGCTTGCTACATCCGGAAACCCAGCTAGAACCCTGCGGCGAATGGATTGGCGACCTAGTGCAGGCGGCTGGCGGTACTCCCCAAGATGTCGCCATCGAAGACGGTGAAGCCGTACTAACCGAGCGCGGTCTGCGGCTGCTGGCTTTAGTTTGGGCAGGTGGGTATGACCTGTACGGCGAATTGGCTAAGGGAGCGTAGGTAAATGATCAGTGCTGGTGCTGAAAACTGAGCGATGGAGTAGATGAGTAATAGGGTGGATGAGTGACCACGCGATACACCCTCTACAGCCCTATTTGGTGCGTTACGCTTCGCTTCAGCATAGCCAGACCCGAAGGTCATACGACACCCTACTTTTTTGCTTTCAGTCCTTACTTCTCACTCCTCACCCTATTCATCAGGTACCAGTTTGCGATCGCTAAATCGCGAAGATCCAGCAGCGGCCACTGTGACCAGCACAATTGCGATGCCGGAGCGGAAGTTGAGCGTTTCGCCTAGGATGACAAAGCCTGCGATCGCAGCCATCATTGGTTCCAGGCTGAGCAGAATGCCGAAGACACGCACAGGCAGGGTTCGCAGCGCTTCCAGTTCCAGGGAATAGGGAATCGCCGAGGAGAGAATGGCGACGCCGAAGCCCAGCAGTAGCAGGTACGGTTGGTCAATTGCTTGATAAACTGCGCTACCGCCAATCGGCAGCAGGATCAGCGTACCCAGGATCATTGCGATCGCAAGTCCACCGCCACCGGGTAAGGCTTTCCCGGTGCGAGCCGAGAGGATAATATAGGCGGCCCAAAAGGCTCCAGCCAGTAAAGCAAAGCCAATGCCGACCAAATCCAGGTCGAAACCGCCAATCGGCGTGACCAGTAGAATACCTAAACCCGCCAGCATCACCCACAGCACATCGAGCGGTTTACGAGAATTGCAAACGGCGACTCCCAACGGCCCGATAAACTCCAGCGCTACGCCAATGCCGATGGGAATTCGGGCAATCGCTTCATAAAAGCTCAGATTCATCAGCGCCAGCGATCCACCGAAGAACAAGACCAGCCAGCCTCTAGCGCGTAATGTCTGCCGCACCGAGGGACGCCACAAAAGCAACAGCAGCCCCGCCGCAAAGCCCACCCGCAGCAGCACCATGCCCGCAGGTGTGATTTGGTCGAGCAGCGATTTTGCGATCGCAGATCCAATCTGAGTAGAGGCAATCGACAGTAAAACGAGTCCGGTTGGCGGCAAGGCTACCCGTCGCAGCAGTTGATGAATTGGAGACATATTTTTATCCGTTGGTGCCAGATGCCAGCTCTGAGCCGTTGAAGATTTCCATGATGCTGCGGCACAAATACTTCAAGCGATCGCGCCCTTCATCGCCCGGACAGGTTTCGCCGACAAAATCCCAGTTTTCAATCGTTGAGAAGCGCCACTGTTTGCCAGCGTGGGTAAAGCCAATCGCTTCAATTCCAACTGCCCGATAGGTTTTGACCAGCGGATCTTCATGGAAGCGAATTTGAATCAAAATGCTGCGGCTTTGAAATGAGCGGCTATAGCCTGGAAAGTGAAATCCAATATCAATCGAGTCTGGATCGACGAGATCCAGCGTTTCAGGGTCATTCATCCACGGCTTGAGGTCAGCACGAATTGGCGGAAATTCGGCCTTAAACAGGTTGACAATAGCCGCGATTTTTCCGGCAACCTCAAAGTTTGTCGCTTTTTCGGCTGCATTCACTTGCTGTTCTCCTCTCTAGCCGACTGCAATATTGCTAACCGCAATATTTTGAACAATCTTATCAGCAGACTTGCCAAACAGACCAACTACCCCATAAGCACATCTTTGGGATTGCTGATTTTAAGTATGAATGGTGATGCACCGCCCCCGCATCACCATTCATACCCCACATCCTGCACTAAAGCTAAGAAGAGAAAAGTCTGCCCCAAACACTCCACCCAACAACGACAACAAGAGCAATACGTGCGATCGCGCTTCACCGCACCTTCACTCGACCTGTCCTGATTTCCTCGACTCCCTTTACAGTCTTTTACAGCGCTTACGGCCCTCCCAGTGCGTTTCGCTTCACTCAACAGACCCTACAACTCAAAACTCAAAACTCCATCCACCCATGCCCATCCCTCACTCAAACCGACAACTTCTCCCCCCGAATCGACAAATCAAGCAGCTGCATCGGATGCCTCAGCGGTATCACCTGCCCCTGCTGTTCGAGATGCTTGAGAATTTGCAGCGAGCAGCCAGGATTGGCAGAAACAATCAGCTTTGCGCCTGTATTAGCTAGATTCATCGCCTTTTGCTGGCCCAGTTCCGCCGCAACTTCAGGTTGCAGCATGTTATACACCCCTGCACTGCCGCAGCACAGCGCTGCATCAATTGGTTCCCGCAACTGTACGCCCGGAATCTGCTGCAAAAGCTGGCGGGGCTGAACACTGATTTTTTGCCCGTGCAGGAGATGGCAAGCATCCTGGTACACCATTGGTAAACCGCCATTGGTCAGCGGGTTGAGGGTCGCAGTTAGCCCCACTTCGGCCAGGAATTCTTGAGCATCCCGCACTTTGGACACAAACACCTTGGCCCGCTCAGCATACGCTGGATCATTGGCCAGAATGTGGTGATATTCCTTCAGCGTATGACCGCAGCCAGCCGCATTGATAATGATGTAGTCCACTCCTGCATCAGCAAAACTGTCGATCATCTGTCGGGCCAAGGCTTGAGCCTGATTTTCCTGGCCTTGGTGGGCAGGTAGAGCCGAACAGCAGCCCTGCGACTTGGGAATCACCACTTCGCAACCATTGGCGGATAGCACCCGCGCCGTTGCTTCATTCACATCCGAGAAAAACAGCCGCTGCACACAGCCCAAAATCATTCCCACCCGATAGCGCTGCTCCCCCTGAGCGGGAATGACTTCTGGTAAATTATCCTGAAATGATTTTGCCGTAATGGTGGGCAAAAGAGCCTCCATCGAAGCCAGTCGGGGCGAAATGCGCTCCAGCAGACCAGTTGCCTGCACAAATCGCGACAATCCTGAGTATTGATACAGCGCCAGAGGAGCCAGCAAGATACGGAGCCGATCCGGATAGGGAAATAGCGAAAAGAGCAGGTTGCGGAATAGCGTATCACCTAAGTTGCGGCGATGATTGCGTTCGATTTGCGGTCGTATAGCGGCAATCAACTGATCGTATTTCACCCCTGATGGGCAGGCAGTTGTACAAGCTAGACAGCCCAAGCAGGTGTCAAAATGCTCCACTGACGCATCAGACAGCGGCGCATCACCCTTGTTAATCGCATCCATTAGATAAATGCGGCCCCTCGGTGAATCCGTTTCTTTGCCAATCACGCGATAGCTGGGGCAGGTGGTGAGGCAAAAGCCGCAGTGGACACAGGCATCAATTAAGCTCTGCTCCGGCGGATGGCTGTCGTCGAATTTGGGAAAGTAGTTGCTTTCGAGACGAGTATCAAGCTTCTGGGCCGGGATACTGGTGGATTGATCAGACGTTTGCATACAAATGGCGGGTAGCAGTTTTTAAATCGCTCTTTGGATAAACGCAATCCCTACTTTGGGGATGAGCACGCTGAACCGTTGTCCTTATTACAGTGTAGAGAAAAGTCATTCGGGTTCGCGCCGGAATCTTAATGATCTCCATTGCGTCTCACTTCGGCTCCGAATTGATTCAGTATCAGCATATTTATGTCCTATCCAACGCAACCTAATCGTAACTTACGCAAACTTGGTCTCACCATCGCGCTGGGACTTGCGATCGCAGCTTTTGTTTCAGGTTATTGGTCATTCTCTATCAGCGGTACCGGAAACGCCATGCTCTGGTGGGTCGGTTGGCTACAGGATGTCGGAACTGAGATGCTCGGCGCAGCGGTCACTATCCTGCTGGTCGAACTAGTGATTTATCAAAAGCGCGACGAAGTGGATCGGCTCGACCGGGAACGGATGCGCCGCCGCGATCAGTTTGCCGATCGGCTCAAGCTCACCACTCGGCCCGCCATTCGACAAAAAATTTTAGACCAGATGCGCCGCCAAAACCTGCTGCCGGGAGCCTGGCTGTATGAGGTGCATTTGGAAGGAGCAGATTTGAGTGAAGCCGATATGCAAGAGGTTGACCTGTTTGAAGCCCATCTGAGTGGCGCAAACCTGAGTTACACCAATCTCCGCAATGGGGTATTACGTCGAGCCAGCTTAAAGACAGCCAATCTGCAAGGAGCCGATCTAGAAGGGGTCGATTTGCAGGAGGCCGATTTGCGAAGTGCCAATCTGACTGAGGCCAACTTGCTACAGACTGAACTGCATCGAGCCAAATTCGATGAGCAAACTATATTGCCAGATGGTTCTCATTGGCATCCGGGCATCGATCTCGATCGCTTTGTGGATGCCGAGAGTCCTAAATTTGGGCGGGCAGCAGAGTTAATTCCGCTCAGTGTAGTGGCCTCAGGCTTATTGAATACCTTGAAAACCTAGAGTCCCCGTGCGGGTACATTTTCCGTAGACATACGGATCGATGAATTGAACATTTGTAGGACTTCATATCACCACTTGATACGAAGTCTGGTTTGAGACTATTGAAACCAATTGAGAAACCAATTGAGGGTTAACCGACTACAGCAATGGTCATTTTAGTTTGAACGTTGGAAAATTTTAAAGACGCTCAAACGCTCAAATGTTGGATTTTGTAAACATCTCAACTCAAATGGCGACGGCTACACAAGTGAGGTTGCTCCACTAATTCACTACCATCAAGCTGCTAAACCTATGTCTTACTCTCACCGTCTCTCCTCTACCAACTTGTCAACGGCTCGGGCCGAACGCAATGTCAGTCGGCTCTCTGCTCAAATGCAGGATTTAGAAAACCGCGTCGATAGCCTGTCGCTCATCTGTCAGGCCATGTGGGAACTGCTGCAAGAGCGCACCAACGTTACTGAAGATATGCTGATCGAGAAGGTGCATGAAATTGACTTGGAAGACGGCAAGCTTGACGGCAAGCGCAATAAGCAGGTCAGCTATTGTCTTGAATGTCATCGTCCGCTGAGCAAGCGCCATCATCGCTGCATGTATTGCGATCGCGGCCACCCCCTCGACAGCGCATTTGACTCCATCTGATGCCCATCGCCTACAGCGTACCGTGGAACTAGAGAAATACCGTAAAGTCCTCACCTCTAAACAAGGCACGTTCTGCCTTGCGTCGCCGTTCTAGACCGGGTAGGACTCGCCCGCCCGCATTCACCCAGCGCAAAAACTCATTGGATGCCCCTTCGCGATCACCCTGATTCAGTTTTCGCAGCAGCGTAGAATTTGCCAGTGCGCCCTCACCCACGTTGTAGGCAAACGAAACCAGCGCCGAAAATTCATCTGCATCCAGCGGCACCGTCACCAGTTGCCGAACTGCCGCTTCAAACCGTTCTACATCTTTCCGCAGCAGTTGCTCCGCCTGAGCTTCAGTGATTTGCATACCGGGATAAACCCCTCGGGTGGTGCCGTAGCCAATTGTCCAGACACCAACTGGATCGCGATAAGCCGTCAGTCTCAATCCTTCAAACGATTTAATTAGCCGCAAGCCTTTGGCATTAATCGATGTGGTTGCATCAAACGACTGGTTATTGTGCAGCACCTCAACCGTTGGCTCATACACGTACCACGTATTGCGCCCTTTGAACTCCACCTGCTCACCTTGGGCATTTTGGCCAAATGTCACCTTGAGGTGAAGAAACTGCGGCTCAAAGGCGGCTAGCGGGAGGATTGTGCCACCTTCAATAAACTGCTTCTGGCTATCGGATAGGCTGGCAGCCTGAGCGGTACTTTGCTTCAGCCAGGTGTCGGTTTTGAACCTGAGTCCGTAATCAAACAGCGGCACATCATTACGCAGTACGTCTACATGTGGATCGTAGGCGTACCAAGTATTACGACCTTTCAGAAAAACTTGCTGACCGACTTGATCCTTGCCCAGCGTGAACTTGACGTGGTTCTGCTCAAACGCAAAGGCCGCAATCGGAAAGGTTGAGCCAGATTCTACATAAACCTTTTGACTATCTGGCAGAGTCGATGCCTGGGCAGCGGTTTGCTTAAACCAGGTATTTGCCGTTACCAGGATGGAATAGGGATCAACCGTGGCAACCCGGAAAATTTCGACCGCAGGCTGATAGACATACCAAGTGTTGCGCCCTTTGTAGAAAATCTGCTGTCCCTGCGCGTTTGTTCCCAGGGTGATTTTGTAGTGGTTGTTGCCCGCATCACTGTAGGCCGCTAACGGCAAAACCGTGCGAGCTTCAATGAACTGGCGCTGATCGTCAGGTAGAGCAGAACCCTGAGCGGTACTGGTCTTCAACCAAGTATCAATGTTGAATTTAATCGCATCCATGAACTTCGAACTGAATCAGCAGAGCAGGCGACCATAGTTATAGTTAAGAATTCCGGGTGCGATCGCAGTTTGAGATATATTTCGTAACGTAGTCAACGCCACCAAACATCCCTAAACCATTAACCAATCAAGCACGCACTATCACCGAATCCCCGTCCCATACGCAATCACCTCAATCGAAACGATCCCATTCTGCGACTCCGTATTCATGCAGGAAGTTTCCAGGCGCACATTCAAAACCTGCTTAGCACCCCATGCGATCGCATCTTCTTTCATGCGGAGAATGGCTTCCCGACGGGCGCGATCTACCAACGTTTCGTAGACCGATAATCGGCCACCAAACAGGCTCATCAGCCAGCCCGCAAAGGTTTTGAAGTAGTCGCTAGAAATGACAACGCTGCCAACAAATAGCTCTGATTCTTGAGCGTGGGGCAGCATATGACTAGCAGATAGGTTAAAAACAGGCACGCTCTGAGTTTGGTGCTCTCGGGCGTAGATTTCCTGATAGTGCTGCTGCTCAAAGTAGCGTCCGGCAAAGAACCCCAAGGCAAGCAAACCGAGAAAAACAAGGTATTCCATAGAGCAAACTACTCCACTCGCACCGCTGTGCCATAGGCAAACAGTTCAGCCGCACCTTGGGCCACAGAAGAGGTGGCAAAACGCACGTTAACGACAGCATTTGCCCCCATTTGGGTCGCCTGCTGCACCATCCGATCGGTCGCTTCCTGACGCGCTTCTTGCAGCAGTTCGGTATAGCTCTTCAGCTCACCACCGACCATATTTTTGAATCCGGCCAAAATATCTTTACCAATGTGTTTAGCGCGGACGGTGCTGCCCTGTACCAGCCCCAAATGCTGAATTGTCTGCCGTCCGGGAACACCTTCTAACGTGGTTAGAATGATGCGTTGGTTCATGTTGATTTACCTACAGGCAAAGGGATAAAGAGATAGCTGTAGAATGCCCGCTTTAGGAGGTAAATCGCTAAATCACTATGATTCTTAAAGAAACTGCACGATTCTGCACAATCCAGGTTCTAATCCCCAAAACAGAAGGATATCGCTGCAATGCGGCGATATCCTTCTGTTTTAGGTTAATTAAGTTAATTCAAGTTCGCTGCTGCTGGCTGCGATAGCGGACATATTCGGCGATAAACGCGACTAGGCCGGACACGATAATTAACAAGACACTCAGGGCATTGATATCGGGTTTAACGCCTGTGCGAATGCGGCTGAAGATTTCAATTGGTAGCGGATTGGCTCCGCCTCCTGCCGTGAAGCTGGAAATCAGCAGGTCGTCCATACTGAGAACAAACGAGAGCAAACAGCCTGAGACGATGGCAGGTAATAACTGGGGCAATAGTACCCTGATAAATGCCTGCGCTGGTGTCGCACCTAAATCAAGCGCCGCTTCTTCCAAATTCGGATCGAGTCCCGCCAGTCGAGCGGAGACGACAACGGCAGTGTAGGCAATGCAGAACACCATGTGTGCGGCAATAATCGTCCAAATGCTGAGGGGAATGGCAATTGAGGCCAGGAAAACCAGCGTTGCAACTGCGATCGCAATATCAGGAATAATCAGCGGCAGGTAGGAAATGCCCTGGTAGAGCTTTTTGCCAGGGAAACGGTAACGGGCTAAGCCAACGGCCATCAGGGTACCCAGTACTGCCGAGGCAGCTACGGCTGTAAACGCAACGGTGAGGCTATCTTGTAGGGCGGAGAGTAAGCGGGTGTCGCTGAACAGCTTGGCGTACCAGCGCAGGCTCAAACCTTCCCAGTTGGCGCTATAGCGGGACTCGTTGAAGCTGTAAACCGCCAGCACCAGAATCGGGATATACATGAAGCCAAACATCAGCAGCGTGAAGGCCGCTTGCCAGGTGGGTAGCTGCCGAGTAGAAGTAAACTTAATCGGTTTTGCAGGGGTGTGCGATGTATTCATGGGGTTACTGGTAAACAGCGCTTGGTAGGGGCGAATGGCCATTCGCCCTTACGTAACGTCTTGGTAGAGACAATGGCCATATAGCCCTTCGGGATGGCTTCGCTAACGCCCTTACGTAACGTCGTACTTGTAGATATTCTTCGACAAACATAAAACAACCCTGCACTACGACAGGGCTTCGGGATCGCGACTGCCGTATTTGAGGAGAAGTGCGATCGCAATGCTGACGGCAAAAATTAGCACCATGCTGAGGGATGAGCCAAAGCCCCAATTGCGGGTTTGGCCAAGGAATTGGTTATAGATTAGGCGCGAAATGGTCATGCTGGAGGCACCACCCAGCAGCTCCGGCACCACAAAATCACTCAGACTAGTGATGAAAACGAGTAAGCTGCCTGCCGCAATGCCCGGCAGCGTTTGTGGGATCGTAACCTTACAAAAGGTTTGAGTCGGCGTTGCCCCTAAATCAGCCGCGGCTTCCAGCAGCCGCCGATCTAGTTTCTCTAGCGAAGCGTACAGAATCAGCACCATGTAGGGCAAAAAACTGTAGGTCATGCCGATAAGCACGGCGGCCTCGCGGTTGAGCAAATCCTGAGTCGGCAGGTGGAGCGTGCTCAAGACCGTATTCAACACACCGCTTGGTCGCAGAATGCTGATCCAGGCGTAGGCTCGCAGCAGTGACGATGTCCACAGCGGCAGGATAAAGCCAACCAGCAGCAGATTTTGCCAGCGCTTGGGAGCCATGATTGCGATCCAGTAAGCGACCGGAAACCCCAAAAGCAGGCAAATCAGCGTGGTGCCGATCGCAAAGTAGAGCGATCGCACAATTACCCGCATGTAAACAGGCTGCAAAATTTGCAGGTAGTTGCCGATGCCGTAGCCATTGGTGGGTAATCCAGGCCGTAGCCCCGGCACCAAGCTGATATCTAAAATCAGCACCGTGGGCAGCACCAGCAGCAGAAACAGCCACAGTCCCGCCGGGGCGAGTAACACCAGCGGCTGAATCAGCTTCGATAAGCGATATTTTGCGATCGCAAACCAGCTTTCGGCTTGAGAACTCGGCGGCGGAGAACTTGAAACGGCCATAGATTCACCTATCGATTGAATGCTCAACCTGCCCCTACAGCAGTGCTCGATTGTAGCCGACGATGCTTACGCACTGGTAATTTCCGTCCAGTACTGATCGTACAGCTCAGTCGCATCACCCACGGGCGCAATGCCTTCGCAATTAGCCAGTACCTCTTCAGACGGAAACAGCTTGTTGTTCTGCTTCAGTTCGTCTGGTAGCAGTTCGAAGGCAGACTTCAGCGGTGTCGCAAACGTCAGTCGCTCAACCGCTAGAGCAGAAACTTCTGGCTGGAGCATGAAGTTAATCCAGGCATAGGCCGCCTCTGGATTAGGCGCATTTTTGGGAATCACCATCGTATCCGTCCAGACCGATGAGCCACTGCTGGGCACGATGTAGTTCAACTGCGGATTTTCCAGCGTCGCTGCGATCGCATCTACCGAGTAAGCCATCGCCACAATCAGATCGCCGCCAATCAGCTGATCTTCGTAGCCGAAAGACTGGAACGATGCGATCGCAGGTTTCAGGATTCTCAATCGCTCGTAGGCTTCCTCAATCTCAGCCGGATCAGTCGAATTATAGGAATAGCCTAGAGAGCGCAGCACTGCACCCATCGTTTCCCGCGCATCGTCCAGCAGCGACATCCGGCGGGAGAGCGACGCCTGGTTATCCCAGAGATACGCCCAATCCTCTGGCTCACTACTCACCAACTCCGTGTTGTAGAGCAAACCCGTCGTTCCCCAGCTAATCGGCACACTATAGGTATTGTTGGTGTCATAGACCGGACTTTGCCACTTGTCGTTTAGCTGATCCAAGCCCTTGATTTTTGACTTGTCCAGTTCCATGAGCATGTCATGCTCATCCCGCATGATTTCAACGGTGTAGTCAGACGGGTAAATAATGCTGTAGGCATTGCCGCCACCCGCTAGCATCTTAGCCAGCATCGTCTCGTTGGAATCATAAATATCGACGACAACGGGATATCCTGTAGCCTCAGTAAAGCGTTTGGCGAGTTCATCATCGGTATAATCCGCCCAGGTGTAAACATGCAGCGTTTCTGCATCGCCACCAGCAGAACCATTGGCTGCGGTTGCGTCTGACTCAGTATCCGCCGACTGCACATCCGAAATTCCGCGTTGGCAATTAGACAGCAGTACGGCAGTCAGAGCCGCTGCTGACCCCTGTAAAAAATGTCGCCGCGTGGAGGCAAAGCGACGAGCCTGACCACCATAGAACCGTTGTTTTGAATAGTTTGAACGCACCATTTCCTCCCAAACTCTTCGATATAGGACAGTGCTTTGACAATATGGCTTGACAATATGCGATCGCGGTTTGGATCCAACTAGGGGCAAATCACCGACTAACCTATTAGGCTGACGCGCTCATCAACAAAAGCGAAGGCCAATGCTGAGTTGCAGAATTGCAAAACACCTTCACAACTCCTTGCAGCACTAAAGTTGTAGCACTAAGGCACACCAGCCAGACCGTGCCCCAGAAAGCCACAAATTTCTGTATAGTCTACCGGGGTGATTTGCTGACTCGACACGTTTTTTATACAATTCGACTTAATCCAGAGGCAAGATTTGGTTTTCAAATCTAAATCATCCCCAACCCTTAGCTCTACTAATGCATAGCCAACAAACAATGGTCAAGCACTAGGCCGGATAGCTAAGGGCGCGGCAGTCCGCTGCATCCCAATAGGCATAAACCGAACGATGCGTTTCTAGAAGTGCTCCAACCTTATTGGGCTGTAGCACCGTAATATGATCTCCCGATGCGAGCTGTACCAAACAGTGCATATGAGTGCCGAGGTACATCACATGCTTCAACTGCCCTTCAAAGCAGTTATCAATCTGATGGGTAGGCGGATCTAGACTCAACTGAATTTTTTCAGGCCGAACGCTAACCACCACTGACTCAGTCATCCCAAGCGTAATGCCCTGCCCCAGTAGTTTCACCATCACATCTAAGCCCGTTTGAGTTTTGACTTTGAGCATGGCGGCATCGGTATGAGCAACCTCACCACTCATCAGGTTGGTGTCCCCAATAAAGTCAGCGACAAAGGGGGTTTTGGGATAGTCATAAATTTCGCTCGGCGTGCCGATTTGTTCAATATGGCCGTTATGCATCACAGCAATGCGATCGGACAAACAGAGCGCTTCTTCCTGATCATGGGTCACCATAACAAACGTGACGCCAAGCTGCTGGTGCAAGTTAGACAGTTCAACCTGCATCTCTTTACGCAACTTCAGGTCTAAAGCTCCCAGTGGCTCATCCAACAGTACAACCGCAGGTCGATTCACCAATGCCCGCGCCAGCGCTACCCGCTGCTGTTGACCACCAGATAGATTACGGGGATAGCGTCTAGCAAATGATTCCATCTTGACCAGTTGAAGGGCTTCCCCAACTCGCTCTCGGATTTCTACCCGGGTCTGTCCTTTAATCCGTAAGCCAAATGCCACGTTATCCCACACCGTCATGTGGTTAAACAAGGCATAGCTCTGAAACACGGTATTGACCGGACGCCGATAAGCTGGCACCCGATTCATCGCCTGCCCCTGAATCATCACATCTCCAGTGGAGGGATCTTCAAATCCAGCAATTAGGCGTAGGGTCGTTGTCTTACCACAACCGGATGGGCCGAGAATGCTAAAGAATTCACCTTTGCGAATATCGAGGTTGATGGATTCGACGGCATATTCACCATTGAATCCCTTTGAGACCTGACGTAGTTGAACATCTAGGCGGTCGTGGGTTTGCTCAAGTGATGAATGAAGCGCGGCAGTTTGGGACATAGTTGGGTAGGTGCGATAGGGCCCGGTTGGATGACTCCAATCCGTGACGATTTAAGCTCTATGGTTTACGAAAGCAAAGATGTACAGACGAGCAATCATCATAGCTAGTCCTAAGAATCAGTTTCTTGGGACAGATTTTTATTGATTTTTACAGGGGGTGCTCAGATGATGCAATAGATTATGAAAAATCTCTGGGATTGCCCAGTTAGGCCAGTTTAAGCAGAAATAGCCAGCTAGCCAGAACATTTGAGCTTGATTCTCGTCATTAGAGTGATCATGAGTAGTGATCAGGTGTTTTTAGAATACCCACTTTTGACGGATGCAACCAAATAGGTGTCTGACGGAGAAGCTTCACGATTGGGCTTTCACTGGCACAAAGGATAACGCTATTCTAGAGAGAATGTTTCAGTGCCGTTACAAAAACCGCAATGGCTTCGTAATCGTGCTGCAACAGGATCGTTTCACAAACGTCTCATATCTATTTATTCGTTCTTAGCCGCTTAGGATTGTGAATTCAATAGTCTATGCAATCATTTCATCCGTAGGGACACGGCAATGCCGTGTCCCTACCCCAGAGATTTCACTTTATTAAATTCACGTTCCTTAGCGTCCGGATACTCAGCTAGCTACACGACAAATCTATGGCCTCTTCCTCGTTTGATGCGAAATCAACTAAGACAGTTGGACGTTCTTATCAGTCCGTCATTGTCATGTTACTGGTGAGTGTTGCTCTGTTTATGGGCATGGGTACCCGTTTGTTCTATCTTCAGCTTGTGGAAGGACAGCGAAATCGAGAACTCGCGGAGGAAAATCGTATTCGTCTCATGCCGCGTCGCCCAGAGCGAGGCAAGATCATCGACCGAAACGGTGAAATTTTAGCCGGAAGCCGACTGTCCTATGCAGTGTTTTTATGGCCAGTTGAGCGGAAAGAAGAGGAGTGGCCAATCATTGTGTCGCGCCTATCCAGGATTTTAGAAATCCCAGAAGATGAAATTCGCGACAAGCTAGAGCAGGCTGGCTATACTTCACCATCGCTGGTTCCCATTGCCCGTGGCATCAGTCCAGCTCAAGCAACTGCGATCGCAGAATTTAGTCGCGAACTGCCGGGCGTTGGGGTCGAAGCCGAAGCCGTCCGCAACTATCCCTATGGCGATACCGCAGCCCATGTGCTCGGCTACACAGGTGAACTCACCGATGAAGAGCTGATCACCCTAGAAGATGAGGGCTACCGCCTCGGTGATGTAGTAGGCCAGATGGGCGTAGAATCGGCCTTCGAACCGCAGCTACGCGGCGAGTGGGGCGGACGCCAAGTTGAAGTTGATGGTGCGGGTCAAGTCATTCGTATCATTGGCGAGAAGCCTTCTCAATCCGGAAACGATGTGCAGCTTACGCTGGATCTCAATCTACAGCGTGCAGCAGAAAAAGCCCTCGGCAACCGAATTGGCGCGATCGTGGCAATGAATCCAGATACGGGCGGTATTTTGGCAATGGTTAGCCGTCCCACATTCGATCCCAACCTATTTTCAACGTACATCACCGACGAGCAGTGGGCTCAACTCCAAAGTGCTCAGTTTCCCTTTGTGAACCGCGCACTTCAGGCCTATCCACCAGCCAGTACCTACAAGATCATCACCACAACAGCTGCTATCGAATCAGGCAGTTTTCCATCATCAACTGTATTACCAACCTATCCCTACATTACCGCTGGCGGCATTCAATTCTGGGATTGGAATAACGCCGGATTTGGCCCACTTGGATTTCCTGGGGCAATGGCCTGGAGTAGTGACACCTTCTTCTACCAAGTTGCCCGCCGCATGGGAGAACAGCCGCTAATTCAGTGGACGCGCCGTTACGGCTTTGGCTCCAAAACCGGAGTTGAACTAGCGAGCGAAGAATCGGCTGGGCTCGTGCCCGATGAAGCCTGGAAGCAAGAAAGTATCGGCGAAGGATGGTATCTAGGAGATACCATCAACATGTCCATCGGCCAAGGCTATTTGCAAGCGACACCGCTGCAAGTTGCCGTCATGTTCGCAGTCGCAGCCAATGGGGGCTACAAAGTCACGCCCCACTTTATGAAAACAGATGAAGTGGCAGACGATTGGCGCGAACCGCTCAACATCAGCCCAGAAACTATCCGAATCCTTGAGCAAGGGTTACGTCAGGTTGTAACACGCGGTACAGGCACCGTCCTCAATACCTCAACCTTGCCTCCTGTATCCGGAAAAAGCGGCACGGCAGAAGCGCCACCTGGAGAAAGCCATGCTTGGTTTGGGGGCTACGGGCCAGTGGATGATCCCGAAATTGTGGTCGTAGCATTCGGTGAACATTCCGGTGGTGGCGGCGGTTCGGTAGCGGGGCCGATGGTCAAGCAAGTCTTGGAAGCCTACTTTAACGGCACCAGTTCAGGTGAAGTCCAAGAGTAGGCTAGTAGGCTACCAGACAGGATTGTACTAGCGGCCTTTGTGCTTAGGGGTGTTTTGTTAGGTTGATTGGCTCAACGTAACAAAACATCACTCGTGAATACCGAATGACTGTCGTACTATTCGCTTCTCTCGCTACACTAAAACAACAGTCGCTTGCTTTAAGATCAAACTGCTTTGTGGGATGAGTCGCCTTGTCTAACGCTATGAAGTCGCCTATCTCTGTTTGCCCGGTACCCTTCGAGCAGCAGCCTGTCAACGAATATCAGGGACTAAAGGAGTCCTGGTTCTATGGGTGGGCTACTCGCAGTGTCATCGGCTACATTAAGCCTTTTTTTGTCCTCTGGCTGATTGGATGCGTCCTGACTGCCCCGATCGCAGCAGTTAGCTTTTCTTGGGAAAAACTGCCCATCCATTTCGGCTTGAGTACCTTGGTGGGAGCATCGGTTCTACCGAGCTTAGCGCTCGTGCAGCTTTATTTAGGCTGGCGCTATGTCCGTCACCGCTTGTTTCGGGCGGTGATTCCCTATGAGGAATCAGGCTGGTATGACGGACAAAGCTGGATTAAACCGAAAGAAGTTTTAACTCGCGATCGCTTAATTGTTAGCTATGAAATCGAACCTATTTTTCAGCGGTTACGCCGCACATTCGGGGGAGTCGCTGCTTTTTGGTTAACGAGTATTGCAATTTGGCACTGGATGTAACACGGCACGAGGGCGCTAGGCTTACAATTACCAACGATTTTCAAACAAGCTATTGCAGATCAAATCGCAGTATGTCAGAGTCTTAGCCATGACTAGGGGAAAACGAACGCAGACCCACGATCTGCAAGTGCAACTATTACGAGAAGGCATTGTTGAATCGGTTCATCATGTCGAGGCGGTTGTCTGTGACGACCGAGGCCGGGTGCTGTCGGTGGCGGGTAATCCAGAAACGGGCACGTTCATTCGTTCAGCGCTTAAGCCCTTTCAAGCGCTAGCCGTCGCGTCTACTGGTGCGCTAGAGCGGTTTCAGCTCTCCGATCGCGATTTAGCGATTATGTGCAGTTCCCATCGAGGGCATATTGAGCAAGCCCGACAGGCGTTTCATGTGTTGTGGCGGGCCAATGTGGATGCATCTGAATTGCAGTGTCCTATACCGCCCGATAAGCGAAGTCCGCTTCAGCACAACTGTTCTGGAAAGCATGCAGGCATGTTAGTAGTCTGTCAGATGCAGGGCTGGCCGCTTAATTCCTATCTCGACCGCAATCATCCGGTGCAACAGCTCATTCTGTCCCGGATTTCGGATTTGCTGAAGATGCCAGCTGATGAGTTTATCTGTGCCCATGATGACTGTGGTGCACCGACCTACTTCATGCAGTTGGCGCAAATGGCGACGCTATATGCCCAGTTGTCTTCCGGCACGAGTTTGGAAATGGAGCGGATTATTCGCGCCATGACCCACTATCCTGAGATGATTTCGGGTGAAGGTGAGTTTGATACGGAACTCATGCGTAAGAGTGAAGGGGAACTGGTCAGTAAGGCGGGTGCGGAAGGAATTCAGTGCATTGGTAAAGTGGGACAAGGGCTAGGGCTTGCTATCAAGGTGCTGGACGGTTCTAAACGAGCCAAACATGCCGTAGCGCTGCATCTGCTGCGTCAGATGGGCTGGATATCCCCCGAAGCGTCTGAAGCACTGGCCGAGCAGTACATGATACTCAGCAATTTCAAGCGTTTAGACGTGACAGGCGATACTGTCCTACTTTAGGGCATGCTTTTATCAACCCGAAGTGGTTGTTTGGTCGGCGCGATGCGTAGGCTAGACAACCACTTCGAAGTTTAGGGCAAGATGGAAGTTAAGTACCTCAAGTCGCATTCGCGATCGCAATATGAGCTCATCATTCCAGTGGCACGTTCATTCCAAACCAGACTATCCCAGTGACTGGATTGATACGGTACAGCAGCTTCATCCAGATGCGGGGCGCTATACGGCTCAGCTTCTATGGCAGCGGGGCATTCGCGATCGCAACCACCTTGTCGGTTTTCTAGACCCCACTCAGTATCAGCCCGCTAGCCCGTGGGAGTTTGGCGATGAAATGCACTGGGCGGTTCAGCGATTGATGCAAGCGCTTGAGAACCAGGAGCGAGTTGCCATTTGGGGCGACTTTGATGCTGATGGCGTAACGGCAACGTCGGTGCTGTGGGATGGACTGGGGGAATTTTTTCCGCAGCATCAGCGGCTGGTTTACTACATTCCCAATCGGTTCACCGAGTCCCACGGGTTGTCCCGCTTGGGGATTGAGTACCTAGCCCAGCAAAACTGCCACCTGATCGTCACCTGCGACACGGGCAGCACCAGTCAGCGCGAAATTGAATATGCGATCGCACTGGGCATGGACGTGATCGTCACCGATCATCACACGCTACCTGAACATCGCCCACCTGTAACAGCAATTTTGAACCCTCGTGCCTTGCTGCCGCTGCATCCGCTGGCCTCGCTCTCGGGTGTTGCCGTAGCTTACAAACTCGTTGAAGCCTTATACCTAGAAGCACCAGCAATTCCCCAACGTCCGCTAGCCGATTTGCTGGATCTGGTGGCGATTGGCCTGATTGCTGATTTGGTAGAGCTGCGAGGTGACTGTCGCTATTTGGCCCAGATTGGCATCGACCAGCTTCAGCGAAACTTGACAAGTGAACAGCCGCGCCGTCCGGGTGTGGCGCGGCTACTGGAACTCTGTAAACGAGCAGGCGATCGCCCCACAGATATCTCCTTTGGCTTGGGGCCACGCATTAATGCCGTCAGTCGCGTGCATGGGGATGCGAAGTTCTGCGTTGAGCTGCTGACCAGTCAAGATCCGCAGCGCTGTCGGCATCTGGCAGAGGAGACGGAACTAGCGAATGCACGGCGTAAAGAGCTGCAGCGCAATGTCATGCGCCAGGTTGAACAGCAGTTGGCTCAGATTGATTTATCCACCACTGAAGTTGTTGTACTTGTAGGGGAGCAGTGGCCCGTCGGCATTTTAGGCTTGGCCGCAGGGCAAGTGGCCCAAAGTACAGGTAAACCTGCCATCCTGCTCAATCAAGAGTCTCCAAATCCAGGTAATTTGGCTGAGGGCACTGCACCATCTACATCACGTCTTGCCTGGGGATCGGCACGGTCAGTGAACGGGATTGATCTCTATGAACTGGTCAAAGGTCAGGAGCACCTGCTGACTCGGTTCGGCGGTCACCCGTTTGCGGCGGGTCTGTGTCTGCCTGTGAGCAATGTGCCCTTATTCGCTGACAGCATCAATCAGCAGTTGCGTCAGCATCCTGAGCAGTTTAGGCGGACAACCGTACCCGTCCTGCAAGCGGATTTGCAGGTAACCGTCGCAGAACTGGGTAGAGATCTATTTCGGGAGCTGAAGCTGCTGGAACCTTACGGTATGGGCAATCCAATTCCCCGTTTGCTGATTAAAGACGGCTGGTTTGAAGGGACATCCAACGCCAAAATTAAAGACCTGCGGGGGCAAAAGCTACAGTATCTCAAAACGACGTTTACTATTTACGATGAATCTAATCCCACAGGCTTTCCGGGCATTTGGTGGGATCACTATCGCGAAGATTTACCTCAAGGCCGCTGTGATGCGATCGCAGAACTGGATTTCAACGCCTACAGTAAAAAATACGAAATTCGCCTGATCGACGTTCAGCCGAGCAGCACCAGCCACACATCAACTTCGGCCTTCGAATTTAACTGGATTGTCGATCAGCGAAACGGCAATCAATCTACCAAGCACACCACATCTTTAACCAGTCCCGTTTTATCTGATTCTGATCCGTCGAATCAGCCGATTGTAATCAGCAACTGCCCCAGCAGTTGGGACGACCTGATGCCCTTGTTCCAGAAGGCAGCCAAGTCTCAGCAAACTCTAGCAATGGCCTATGCGCCACCCCATTGGATCTCACCACCTGAAATTTGGCAACAGCTTGTCGGCATCGCCAAATATCTCAGTCGGACTCAGCAATCCGTCTTGCGATCGCAACTCAAGCAGCGATTTCAAATCTGCGATCGCACCCTCCAGCTTGGCTTAGATACGCTGGCTGAATCTGGATTCAACGTAAGCGAACAGGATGATCAACTTCAAATTAAACAGACACCATCTACCGCTGAAATCTGGGCAACTCAGCAATTTGAGGAAGCCTTACAGGTATTTTTAGCTGCGATCGCAGAAGATCAGTTTCAACAGCGCTACTTTGCAGAAGTGCCCCTACCTACAATCCAATCAACAGCCCAGCAAATTGCCCTAACTCGGTAACCGAGATAGCAGATCGGTCGTGAACAACCTGAATACACTACCTACTAATATCGCTGCTCTAAATGATGGCTGATACGTCATGCTCAGTCCCCAGCACTCAGCATTGACTCCAGCAGATTAATCAGCCCTCTTTCCCCCTCGCTCCCTTGCCCCTTAAGCTCTACCAGACCAACCAAGGGAACCACGACCAGCAGGCTTATACGTCAAGTCACTGCAAACGTTTGCGAACCGACAGTCACGAGATCTCCCGGCACTAACTTCCGCCCTCTGCGAGTTTCGATTTCGCCATTCACCTGAACGTCTCCGCTCTGGATCATCATCTTGGCCATACCACCTGTAGGAGCAATACCGATCAACTTGAGAAACTGATCGAGTTTAATGGTTACGTCTGCTGTCATTAGTTTTAACGCTCTGCTTTAAGAGTCTTAGAAAGTCTTTATCTCACAATGCCGAAAGCAAGGCTACGATCAATCTAGGCACGGGAATTATCCACGTTCAATGAGGCATCTCCATGAAGCCAACCGACTCTGGATTGCTACGAGAACTTCAATCTAAACTTGCATCTCTGAAGCAGTTCAAAGCATCGCTTGATCCATCGCTCCAAGCTGTTCTGGATGAGTATGAGTGGAGCATTATTCCTGGGGAAGGTCAGGGAGGAGTTCCTTTAGTATCGATTCGACTAGCAACCCGCATTCACCTAGACGATCCCTTCTTAGCCCGCTTAGCAGAGCAGGCAGAACGGTACTTTGGCCCAGTTGATTTTTCACTCTTCTCAGGAGAAACACCCGATCCACTGCGGGTACTCAGCCGCACCATTTTAGACGCCCGCTGGCGCTGGCGCTAAGCTGGCATATCTAGTGCAATGCACTCGTTTTACCGTCTTACTTAGAGGCCAACTCCGGCTCCGGAGAGGTTTCAGTAGACTGCGTTGTTGCAGCTTGCGATCGCGGTTGCTGGGCTGTCCCAGGTTCCCGCAGATCTTCCAGCACCTCAATAAAGTCGCGGATGCCCTGGAACTGCCGATACACCGAGGCAAAGCGCACATAAGCCACTTCATTAATCGATTGCAAATTCTGAAGGACGAGTTGACCGATTTCTTCACTGCTCACTTCGCGATCGGCTCTTTGCTGCAATTCAGCCTCAATATCATCGACGATGCGTTCGATGACCGCAGTTTCAACACCCGTTTTTTGACAAGCGCGAGCAATTCCTTTGTGGAGCTTTGAGCGATCAAACGATTCTCGTTCGTCGTCGCGCTTGATGACCGTAACTGGAACAAATTCAATGCGTTCGTAAGTTGTAAATCGCCGATTGCACTGTAAACATTCACGTCGCCGTCGGACACTTTGGCCAGATTCAGCAGAACGCGACTCTAAGACGCGATTATCAGGGTGCTGACAAAAAGGGCAACGCATGGCTAGTATCCTCTAGGTAAACCTGCCTTGCTCAACAACTGCAAAATAGAGGCGAGTCGAACAAAAACAGAACAAAACATGAATTGATTAAGGTTGATTGGGTAAGAATTCAATACGTTGACTGCCGATTAAATTCACTTAAATCTTCCATTCGCATTATTCCGCATTATACGGTTTAACCCAAGTAATGCCTAGCATCGACAGATGTGTCTAGATGCCTCCGGGCTTACTTGGGTTAATTAGAGTGTTTAGAGTTGTAACGTTAAACCGCTTGCTTCTTACTCAAGTCAGAGCTTATTAAAGACTGAAGCAAGAGATCAGCGGCTAACTTGATGCTGCACTTAGTCTTTGTTGATCCGGGGAGGTTCCCGAAATGCGATCGCAAAGAAAAGAGTGCCAATGATGCAGGTGAAGATGAAAATATATGCAACGCTTTCCATAGCAAGCTTTTCCTCAGAGCTTTCTCTTATTTCCAGTGTATCGGTTCTAGGAACCAATCCGGGTGATTTCGTTCAGAATTACCGGAAAAAGTAATCCAGCGATGCAGCTTAAAGATAAAGTGCGATCGCTGGATGTCTAACTCATGCCAATCTGATTCGCTTAAGCTTCCTTGCGGGTTGTCTTATCACCCACTTTCTGGAAGAAGCCCCATTCCACTTGCTCTTCAGAGAGTTCAGGGTCAACCCCAGCGAATACGTCTCGGTACAGGGTCCGAGAACCATGCCAGATGTGACCAAAGAAGAAAATGAGAGCAAATACAGCATGACCGTAGGTAAACCAGCCACGAGGACTCGTCCGGAATACACCGTCCGAACCTAGGGTCTCCCGATCAAATTCGAACGGTTCACCGAGCTGAGCTTTACGCGCAAAGCGCTTCACAACAGCAGGATCGGTGAAGGTTTGACCATCTAGGTCACCACCGTAAAAGCTGACCGTAACGCCAGTCTGCTCAAAGCTGTACTTCGATTCAGCCCGACGGAATGGGATGTCAGCGCGAACGATGCCGTCTTTATCCGTCAGAACAACTGGGAAGTTCTCAAAGAAGTTAGGAATTCTGCGGACAAACAGCTCACGTCCTTCGCCGTCTTTGAAGACAGGATGGCCCAACCAGCTACGCGCAATGCCATCGCCATTAACCATCGCACCTGTGCGGAACAAACCACCTTTCGCCGGATTGTTACCGACATAGTCGTAGAAGGCTAGCTTTTCAGGAATAGTTTCCCAAGCTTCTTCCACAGAAGCTCCGCTCGCCAACTGGGTTTGGACTCGGCGATCGATTTCTTGCTTAAAGTAGCCGCTATCCCACTGATAGCGGGTAGGGCCAAACAGTTCGATGGGCGTGGTGGCGCTGCCGTACCACATGGTGCCAGCAACGATGAATGCCGCAAAGAAAACTGCCGCAATACTGCTGGATAGAACGGTTTCAATGTTACCCATACGCAGCGCTTTGTAGAGTCGCTGAGGCGGACGAACGCTGAGGTGGAATAGACCAGCAATTACCCCAACAACACCCGCTGCAATATGATGCGCGACAATACCGCCCGGATTAAACGGGTTAAATCCAGCAGGCCCCCATTCAGGCGCAACGGGCTGAATGCTACCCGTCAGACCATAGGGATCAGAAACCCACATTCCCGGCCCCCAGAGACCAGTCAGGTGGAATGCGCCAAAACCAAAGCAAAGTAGTCCTGACAGGAATAAATGAATGCCGAACATTTTAGGCAGGTCAAGGGCAGGTTCACCTGTCCGGGGATCACGGAATAAATCCAAATCCCAATAGACCCAGTGCCAGCATGCTGCTAGGAACAGCAAGCCAGACAGAACGATGTGGGCCGCAGCAACGCCCTCGAAGGACCAAAATCCAGGATCTACTGCGCTTCCACCAGTGATGCTCCAGCCACCCCAGGACTCCGTTACACCCAAACGAGCCATAAAGGGCAGTACGAACATGCCCTGACGCCACATTGGGTTGAGAACGGGATCACTGGGATCGAAAATAGCTAATTCATAAAGGGCCATGGAGCCAGCCCAGCCTGCGACCAGTGCAGTATGCATCAGGTGAACCGCAATCAGCCGACCTGGATCGTTCAAGACGACTGTATGTACTCGGTACCAAGGTAGTCCCATTGACTACGCTCCTCCTCTATACGGATTTCAACGATTCTTTCAGCCTTTTATTAAGGTGCTAATACTGGAATTAAGACTACCAGATCAGAACCGCCTAAGTACTGCCAAATACCACATTTAGCTGAGGCGCTTATCCAGAAAGGAAAGTAGCCTTATGCCTGAGTAGTTAAATAGACGTTTGACAATACTTTTGTAAAAATGAAAGTGTATAAAGAAGTGTAACCAGTGCCAACCCCCTATTGCAAGCGGGTTTTGAATGCTGTTACCGTCACTTTGTTCACACCGAACGGTGTTGGGTAGACGCAGGAATTCAGACTAGATGAAGATTGTAGACGCAGAAGCAGTGGTTGAACTGCGAGGAGGGCACAGCCGAATGGGAAATATTAAGTTTATTGAAGAAGGCAAGGACGTTATTGCTGCCGACGGAGCAAATTTGCGGTTCAAGGCTCTGGAAAATGAGGTGGATATTTACACCTTATTTGGCAAGATGATGAACTGTGGCGGCTATGGTCAGTGCGGCACTTGTGTGGTTGAAGTGGTTGAGGGGATGGAAAATCTGTCGCCCAAGACAGCGGTCGAGGAGCGCAAGTTACGCAAAAAGCCGGACAGCTACCGTCTTGCCTGCCAAACTATCGTGAATGGGCCAGTTACCGTCCGAACTAAGCCTCAAACCCGCTCTAACAAGTCGGAGAAGGTGGAGGCAAAGGCATAATCGCTTAGCCGATTTCAGCTAGCTCGGCGCTGGTAATCTATGCCCTTAGCGGTGGCGACAAATAATGCATGGGATGGTGTGAGAACAGTTAAGCTGAGGTGATATTCTGGACAGTAGCTATTTAGCTCGACCTGCTTAGCGTTTTAATAGAGGCTCGATCCCATGGAAGTTAATAATCTAGGATTTGTGGCTAGCATTCTGTTTGTGCTAGTACCAACGGTTTTTCTGTTGATTCTGTACATTCAGACCGCAAGTAGCCAGGCTAACAAATAAGCTAAACGCAATTAAACCTGAGAACCCAAGGGCTAGGGAGCTTCCTCACCTTTTGGGTTCTTTTTATGTTTGATGAGGGCTACGTTTTGTGAGAGCTGTTGCGTTCCCAAAAGGTGCGATCGCAGTATCCTTGAATCCGCCCATCCGTTTCGGCCAAGGCTAGACGCTTTTCGGCCAGACAGGCGTAATATTCGTCCATTTCAATCCCGACAAACTGCCGTCCCAGCTTTTTAGCTACCACTGACGTTGTCCCTGACCCCAAGAAGGGATCTAAGACAACTCCATCGGTGGGACAGCTCGCCAAGATGACCTTAGCGAGTAATTTTTCAGGTTTCTGGGTCGGATGTTCGGTGTTTTCGGCCATCGACCAAAAGGGCACCGTTAAATCCGTCCACAGGTTAGAGGCCGCCGTAAGGCGAAAATTGCCCCGACGGGTCGGCTGCCAGTCTTTAGGGGTGCCGTGGGCATCTCGATAGGGGGCACGCACTTGGCGCTTAAGCCGCACGGCTTGGGCATCAAAATAATAGTCATCCGCAACCGTACAAAACCAAATATCTTCGGCGCAGTTTTTCCAATTTGTTTTAGCCGCGCGTCCCTTTTCTCGCTCCCAGGTAATGCGATTCCGCACCTTAAACTGCTGCTCAATCACCGAATGGACTGCGGTTGAAGAATACCAGTCACAGCAGAAATAGATCGAGGCAGTTGGTTTCAAGACGTGCATTAGGGGCTGTAGCCAGGTGCTAATCCAATCTGCATAGTCCTGGCTGGATTGCTGCTGAACTTTGAACTGGCGAAACTGTTTGTTGAGGTTGTAGGGCGGATCGAGAAACAGCAAGTCTACGAAGCTGCTAGGCAGGTGTTCAAGCACGTCAAACAGGTCTTGGCAGACTGTGTGGTTCAAAATGGCCTCAACGGTAGCGGGTTGGGACAATTTGAGTAGGTTTGCTTGAAAGTGCGATCGCTCTTCGTCAGACAGTCGCAGTGTACGATTGCGGGGAGCGGGAACGTCCTGAGCCATGATTTAAGGGGGGCTTACAGGGAAGTATGTTGAGATCTAGGTCAAAATCTTGCGAATTAATAGAGTTTAATTGAGTTTATAGGTGGGTTGGCGTCAATAAACACACTTAAAAAACCGGGGGAACGCCCCGGAGGGGCGTTCCCCCGGTTTTTTAGGTTATGCATTTATGCATATGCGGCTACTGAGCAGAGCCTATAGAGGATAAAGGGTGCTCACATCTTACACCTGACCAATCTAAAAGCTGGAACAGAGATTTTGTCGTCGCAATGCGGCGACAAAATCACCTGCCTATTAATACAAGATGTGAATGAGGGTCGTCTACGCTGTGGGCTGGCGTACTAGCATGACCGGGCAATTGGCGTAGACGCGAATGTAATCGGAGAGCGACCGTCCCAGCAAGCGATCCAAATCGGGTAGGCTCTTGGCAATTGAGGGACGCCGATCCGGTGAACCGAGCATCAGCAAGTCAACGCTCTTTTCTTCAGCGAGCTGGCAAATGCGGCGTCCGGGTTCTCCGGCTGGTGCTTCACATTTATACTTAATGCCGTACTTTTTCGCCTCAGCCACAGCATTCGCTAGTACCGGATCGTCTTCAGGATGACCTGCAAATAGCTCTTGGGGATTGCTCTTTAAATCCGGTGTGGTGTGAACGAAGATCAGCTCGCTGCCGCTAACATCACGGGCAAATGCGATCGCTAAATCCAGGCACTGCTTCGCCATATCCGATTTATCGAGTGCAACTAGGATTTTCCTAATCTTTTTTACATAAATATCGTCTTTAACCAGCAGCATGGGACGCGCCGCTAGCTGAAAGACATACTGGCTAACCGAATTCTCCAGGATGGACTGCAGGCGCTTGAGTCCGCGCGAACCCATCACGATCAGATCGGTATCGATTTCTTCGGCAACCTGACACACCACATCTTTGGGTTCACCCTCCCGCAGAATCGCGTTGGTTTTTCCCGGATCGAGCTGGAGACGCTGCACGGCGGCGGCGAGGAGCTTACCGCCCTCTTCCCATTTCTCTGTCATCGTATCGGACGAAACCTGGGGCGGAACAACGTGCAAGACAGTCACTGAGGCATTTTTGATGGACGGGATATCCATCAGCGCTTGGAGCATTTCTTCGGAATGACCCGTGCCGGAATCGGCGAGTAAAATCTTTTCAATCATTGCTATTTCAACAGAAACAGATCAATTGCTCAGCATCATTCGGTTGACAAACTCATGCTGAATCATAAATTTCACAACAGTAAAGTAGGTCGCTGGGAAATAGGGATTCAACATGAAAACGAGGCTTTCAACGTGCAGGGAGCTTTGTCGGTTAGCAATCTTTTGCGATCGCAATTTTCCAGCCTAAACAGCCGGAAAAACTCCATCTCTCACAATATCGAATGATTGCTTCAGATGTTCTTAACTGAAGAGAACTGAAATATAACAAAATTTATATTGTGTTTCATTTACGATTGTTGCTCTGGTGCTACACGCGTAGAACCAGCAAATCGTTGTGAGAAGTTGCGATCTGCACGGCTTCTCACAACAACCTTGCCAACGGGAGCGTGTCACCTTCTGAGTAGAAAAATCAGAATAGAGGAATTCTCGATT
>CBKWJC010000016.1:0-84921 GCA_966674685.1 uncultured bacterium | reverse complement strand
CCACGGGTGAAGTTGACTTGCAGCCATTTCTCTCCTATTTCCGATAAAGTCTATTCAATAACTCAACGCTCAACACTACCCTTCTCCATACCGATATCGCCCCATAAAAAATATCCCCAGCCTCGGCCAGGGATCATAATTCAGCAATGTCTATCGGTAATCCAAGCTCAGTCATGACACAACAGTCGCTGCGTACAGGCAGATTCCGCACAGATTACACATAGGCTCGCCGAACCATTAGGAAGGTGTGTACTCATCTGTATGTTCTAGATCTACCGCGTTCTCCGCCAAAATCGTGGATCTTTATCAAAACTAAAGATTGATACATTTGCTACAGTTTTGCAGTGCTCTACCAACAAACAGCAACAGAGTCATTCAATAAGGGTTACCCGTTACGGTATACTCTCGAAAGTTCTGGAACTTCTACATGCATTGAGTTCTACAGGGCAACGAGAGTACGCAGGTTTATTTTCATAAAACGCAGTCATGGAAATTGGTCAGAAAGTAAAAGTTTGTCGCCTTCGGGATCGGGTTTCGCAGGACATTATCAACCGTTTAGGACAAACCGGAATGATTCGGGACTATCGGGTTCTAGACGGTAAGGAAATTGGAGTTATCGTTCAGTTCGACGATAAGTTCACGACTTGGTTTTTTGAAGATGAGTTAGCGTCTGTCTAACTATCGGCTAGTTGCTTTGCCTTTTAATTCACGGCAAGGTAGAAGTTGAGGCAAGCGATTTTGCTGAAGCTCCATCCTTGCCGATTTTTTATTGGCAGCGATCTGCATCAGGTCACAACTTGAGTAAATTATGGCTTTTATTCTGACGTTCTTAGGAAAAGGCGGCACCGGACGCACGACACTTGCGATCGCGGCGGCCAAGCGCTATGCCCAACAAGGAAAACGGGTTCTACTCGCGAGTCAAAGTGCTGGCCCTGGCTTGGGGCTAATGCTCAACAGAGAACTGGGGGTTGACCCACAGGAAGTGGAACCCAATTTCCACGCCGTCCAGTTTCGCTCAGCCACGCTGCTGGAGCGCAGTTGGGAAGAAGTCAAAAAGCTGGAAGCTCAATACGTCAAGACCCCATTTTTCAAAGAGGTCTATGGCCAGGAACTGGGGGTGCTGCCGGGGATGGATAGTGCGCTGGCTCTTAACGCGCTGCGGGAATATGACGCCAGCAATCGCTATGACGTGATTGTCTACGATGGTGCAGGCGATCAGGCCACGCTGCGGATGCTGGGGATGCCCGAAATCCTGAGCTGGTATGTGCGTCGTTTCCGCAAAGTCTTTACCGAATCTGACTTCTGGAAGTCTCTGTCGCCGTTTATCCAGCCTGTGAGCAGTGCGGTGCTGAACGTCAACTGGTCGGGCAACGACATTTTCAACCAGCAGCCTGCCAATGAGATGAACAACATCTTGGATGAAGGGAAAGCAGCAGTGACTGACCCCAATCGCGTTGCCGCATATTTGGTGACGACTGATGATCCAGTTGCGATCGCAACCGCTGCCTATCTCTGGGGTAGCGCTCAGCAAGTTGGGCTAACTGTTGGTGGCGTCCTGCTCAATCAAGCAAACACGGCTGCAATTGACAGTACCCCATTCGCCCCCCTGCCCCTCAGCGCCATTCCTACTCAGTCTAATGCTGATTGGCAACCCCTCGTCCAGGCACTTCCTGACTTCTCCCAAGCCGTGCAAGCTCCCAAATCGGTCACCATTGACACCGCGAACAAGCAGGTGCGGCTATTTTTACCCAATTTTGATAAGCGACAGGTCAAACTCACCCAGTACGGGCCTGAAGTAACAATTGAAGCAGGCGACCAGCGCCGCAATTTATGGCTTCCTCCAGCGCTAAGCGGTCGCCAGGTAACTGGAGCCAAGTTCCAAGATGGCTACTTGATTATTTCCTTTTAGTCCCTTGTAGATTAAATTGCTGCTGAGCAGTTAGGCGCTATGACTGAATCCAACACTCCTGAACTTTCTCAAGAGACAAATTCCGTTTCGACGACTGAACCCGCCGCAGAGGCTGCGATCGCAGCCAAGCGGGGCAGCAAGACCCGCCAAATGCTGGGCATGAAAGGTGCTGAGCCAGGTGAAACCTCCATTTGGAAAATTCGCCTCCAGTTGATGAAGCCAATCACCTGGATTCCCCTGATTTGGGGCGTCGTCTGTGGTGCCGCCTCCTCTGGGGGATATGTCTGGAAATTTGAGCACGTCCTGATTGCGGCAGCCTGTATGTTGCTATCCGGGCCATTACTCACGGGCTACACTCAGACGCTCAACGATTTCTACGATCGCGAAATTGATGCGATTAATGAACCCTATCGCCCGATTCCCTCCGGTGCCATTTCTATCCCACAGGTTGTCACTCAAATTCTGGTTCTGTTGATCGCTGGTATTGCTTTAGCCTACGGTTTAGACACTTGGGCAGGTCATGAGTTTCCAACCATTACAGTATTGGCAATCGGTGGTTCGTTCATCTCCTATATTTACTCGGCTCCGCCCCTCAAGCTGAAGCAGAACGGCTGGTTAGGCAACTACGCTCTAGGTGCCAGCTACATTGCGCTGCCCTGGTGGGCGGGTCATGCCCTGTTCGGAGAGCTGAACACCACAATCGTGGTGCTGACGCTCATCTACAGCTTTGCAGGCTTGGGTATCGCGGTCGTAAACGATTTCAAGAGCGTTGAGGGCGATCGACAATTGGGATTAAAATCGCTGCCTGTGATGTTTGGCATCGGCACGGCGGCCTGGATTTGTGTGCTAATGATTGACTTTTTCCAACTGGGAATTGCGGGCTATTTGATGAATATTCAGCAAAATTTATACGCAGTACTGCTAATTTTGCTAGTAATTCCTCAGATTACGTTTCAGGACATGTATTTCCTGCGCGATCCACTGGAAAACGATGTGAAATATCAGGCTAGCGCTCAGCCCTTTCTCGTTTTCGGCATGTTGGTAACAGCGTTAGCGCTTGGACATGCAGGCATCTAATCTCTCCATGCTGTTTCCATACTCCACCAGCGTGGGAAACTCCGTAGTCAGTAGCTGCATATCCTAAAAACCGGGGACGTTTCCCTCCGAGGCGTTTTCCGGTTTTTTCGATTTTTTAGATATGTATTTATAGCTGTAGTCAGCTCTATTAGGACACGGACATTTTTGTGGCGCGGCTCCGCCGCACCACAAAAATGTCCTAATCAACATGACTATCGCTATATTTATGTGCAGCTACTGACTTAGAAGTCTAAGAACCACTCGAAGCAAATTTTAAAAATCTAAAAGAAATCTAGGAATAACTCGTAAAATCCACAGTCAATTCCCAATTTTTCTTTTTCTCAAAACAAAAGTGGAACGCTTTAGTTTTCAAGGAATGAGATTAAATTAGTGAGCTGTCGTGCGATCGCAATTTGCTTTAAAAAGTAGCCAAACTGGTCTTTCTGCGTATAAAGTCCTATAAAGGTAACGTGATCCCACGATGAATTTGATTCGCTTTTTCATTGATGAAAATCATTGAGCAGGTTTACCCTGTTTTAAATCGTGATGTTTTGGATGGCGTGTGAGGCGATAACGTGGCAGATTTTATTTCACGCTGGAGGAACTCATCCTCATCAACGAACAACGCTCATCAGGCGATGGAATCATCCATGACGCCTGCACAGCCAAAGCCCGTCGAGGGATCAAGTGCGCCTGCTGAGGATGCGGTTGACGTGCCCGCTCGCAATAAGCGTAAGGCTGGTCGTCGCTTTCAGCGGCCTCGCAAGCCAATTTACCAGCGCTGGGGACTATGGATTCTGATGGCTACGGGGGCTGTAGTGGCCAGCTCAGGCACCCAAGCCTACCGCTACGTTTCCACGCTTGAAGCCAATTTACCCGACATCGCAGAAGTCAGCAGCTACGCTCGCGATGGCACGATGACCATCAAAGCCGCAGATGGTTCTGTTTTACAGTACATTGGCCCCGCCACCCGCGATCAGGTCACCATCGATAACATGCCTGAACAGATGGCGCAGGCATTCGTTTCGTCAGAAGATCGCCGTTTCTATGACCACAAAGGCGTCGATTTCCAGGGGATTGCCCGCGCTGCCTACGCTAATTTCCAAGAGCGTGAAGTGGTTGAAGGCGCAAGTACCATTACTCAGCAGTTGGCTCGGATTGTTTTTCTCAATCAGGATCGCACCTACGAGCGGAAGCTACGAGAAGTCATGCTGGCTCGCAAAATTGAGCGTGAGCTGAGTAAAGCGAGTATTCTAGAGCGCTATCTCAATCTGGTGTACTTAGGATCGGGTGCTTATGGAGTTGCTGATGCTGCCTGGGTCTACTTCAGCAAGCCAGTCGAACAGCTCACCTTGCCTGAAATGGCAATGATTGCGGGGTTAGCACCAGCCCCCAGTGAATATTCGCCGATGGTTAATCCTGACGCGGCCTTGACACGGCGCAATCTTGTTCTGCGCCGGATGGAAACAGATGGCTTTATTTCGGCCACAGAAGCCGAGCAGGCAATCGCAGCCCCACTTGACCTCAACCCCAGCACGCCTAAAAATCTCTACAGTTCTTACCCGTACTTCACCTCTTATGTACAGCAGCAGTTGAATGAAATTCTGCCGCCAGAAGAGATTGAGGTGGGTGGTCTAACGGTTGAAACCACGATGAATCCGGTTTGGCAACAAAAGGCGGAAGAAGTGGTGAAAGAAGCTGTCGATCGCTGGGGGAGTGGTCAGCGCTTTGAGCAGGCGGCTCTAGTTTCCATCGACCCGCGCAACGGCCAGATTAAAGCTCTGGTGGGCGGCACAGAGTTTGGTGATAGCCAGTTCAATCGCGCCACTCAAGCTCAGCGGCAGCCCGGTTCGACGTTCAAAGCCTTTGTCTATACAACTGCGATCGCGGCTGGGTTTTCGCCCTATAAAACCTATGCCGACGCTAGGTACGTCGTAGATGGCTATGAACCGAAAAACTATGGCGATGGCTATAGTGGCAACGTCTCAATGCGGGAAGCCCTGACCAAATCGATTAACATTGTGGCCGTTAAGGTTTTAGTCGATGTTGGCTTCCAAACCGTGATCGACATGGCCAGCCGGATGGGAGTTGAATCCGAATTACTGCCAACGTACTCACTGGCTCTGGGTGCGTCCGAGGTGAATTTATTAGAGCTAACCGGGGCTTATGGCACTCTGGCGGCAGAAGGTATGCACCACAAGCCTCGAGCTATCTTGAAAATCTATAATCGCTATGGCGATGTGATTTACGATGCCTCCGACGAATTAAAGCCTGAGCGGGCAGTTGATGCTGAATCAGCGGCAATCGTGACCTGGATGCTGCAAAGCGTTGTCCAAGGCGGTACGGGTAGCCGAGCGGCGATCGATCGGCCCGTTGCGGGTAAAACAGGTACTTCTGAGCGTAATCGAGACTTGTGGTTTGTCGGCTACATTCCTCAAGTTGTGACAGGCGTGTGGTTGGGCAACGATGACAGCAGTCCCACCTGGGGGGCTAGCAGTACAGCCGCAGCTACCTGGCGGCTGTTTATGCGGGACGTTGTGGACGGCATGGATGTGGAAGACTTCCCTGAACGCCCCAATCTCGACCGCGAAGGCACCATTGAAGCTCAGCCCGTCAAGCCCGGTCGGGTAACAGCGGCACAAGCCAGCTCCAGCTCTAGCTCCAGCAGCAATGACGACTACACACCAAGCCGAAGTCGCTCATACTCATCAAGCGATGAGTCAGACTCTTCTGGCTATTCCGGTGGTGGTGAAGAGCGCGATCGCAGTCGTTCATCCGGTTCCTCATCTCAGCGCAGCGGCAGCTCTAGCCGGGACAAAGTGCCCACACCCGAACGCGATCGCAGCACACCCAAAGCTCCACCTCAAACACCTGAACCAACCAATGAGGAACCTGCTCCTCCTGCGGCATCGGGCGGCAACGACTCTCCTCCTAGCCCAGCACCAGTTGCTCCTGAACCGGAGCCGATTCCAATGCCGCCAACGGCACCTGAACCATCGGCCCCAGATGCGGTAGAGCCAGCACCACCTGCGGTTCCAGCCCCGGCTGCGCCCCCTCCGGAAGCAGCTACACCTGCACCACCGAAAAGCCCACCCCCTCCACCAGCCGCAGACGGCTCATCGGCGGAGGAATAGCTGAACTCGTATCCAAGTAGCCGCATATCAATGAATGCATTTACAAAACCGGGGCGCTCCCCCGGTTTTGTAAATGCATTCATTGATGTCAACTCAATTAGCACCTTGCTAATTGAGAACCCGAAGCCGTTATTTTGCTGCCGCGATGCAGCGGCAGCAAAATAACCCTCCTGAATTTTGCTGCGAGATGTGAGCTACGTCACTGAATAGCACAATTGCCAATCAGGGGATCAAACTGTTCTAAAATACTTAGCGACAGGACTTAGCAGCAGATCACGCTTAGGCTACTAAGAGCTGGAGGGCATTGCAACCCTCATCAACAGCTAAGTTAATGACCACATAAATTAAGGAGAATCTTTAAACCAATGGGCGGAGAAATTTTTAACGCGGCAATTTTGTCATTCACGTTGATTTTGGTGGGATTAGGCGTTGGGTTCCTCATGCTGCGGCTCCAGGGCAGCGAAGAGTAGAAGCGCTGACATCTTCTACGCAGAAAGCTCTTGACAGACTGCGGTTAGTTGAGGTCAAACCTCATAGGCCCAGAGTTCAAGAGCTTTCTTTTTGAGCAGGGTGATCGGCGCAGTATCAGTAGATGACAAGCGAGCGTGTGAACAAAGTTTTCAAATTAAGGCAATTTTATGAGAAACTTGCCGCCAGTTTCTGATAAAATCTTATAAAAAGTTTACGTTAAGAAATCATTTTATCCCTCATGACTTTACTAATCGTTGGTGCGACTGGCACATTGGGAAGGCAGATTGCCCGTCATGCCCTTGATGAGGGATATCAGGTTCGTTGTCTTGTGCGAAGTTTTCGCCGAGCCGCTTTCTTGCGGGAATGGGGAGCCGAACTGGTTCAGGCTGACCTGTGCAAGCCTGAGACGCTGCCGCCCGCATTTGAAGGTGTGACAGCCGTGATTGATGCCGCAACGGCTCGTCCGACTGATTCCCTTACCATCCGCCAAGTTGACTGGCAGGGCAAAGTCAACTTAATTCAAGCCGCATCTGAAGCCAAGGTTGAGCGATTTGTCTTCATCTCAATCCTCAACTCAGAGCAGTTTCCAGATGTACCGCTGATGGATATCAAGCACTGCACTGAGCAATTTTTGGCTGAATCGGGTCTCAAGTACACCATTCTCAAGCCCTGCGGTTTCCTGCAAGGACTGATTGGTCAATACGCAATCCCCATCCTGGAAAATCAGGCCGTTTGGGTGACCGGAGAAACAGCACCTACCGCCTACATGAACACCCAGGATATCGCCAAGTTCGCAGTCAAAGCCCTATCTGTCCCTGAGGCCGAAAATCGCTCCTTCCCCCTCGTCGGCACCCGAGCCTGGACAGCCTACGAAATTATTCGGCTGTGCGAGCGCTTATCGGGACAGACCGCCAAGATTTCTCAAATGCCCCTTGGCCTACTACGGGGGGCGCGGCGAGTGGCTCGTTTTGTTCAGTGGGGGCAAAATTTAGCCGATCGGCTCGCATTTACTGAAGTTGTTGCAACGGGTAAACCACTGGATGCACCGATGGAGGACGTTTATAAAACCTTCCAAATTGATCCGAAGGAAACAACAACCCTAGAGGAGTATCTGCAAGAGTACTTTAGCCGTATTATGAGAAAACTAAAGGAACTAAATTACGAAAGCGGCAAATCCAATAAGAAAAAATTTCCGTTTTAGAGGCTTTGCTGCTTACCGAAAACGTACCAACGGAGCTGCTAGCAGCTCCTGTTTTCACAGAATCTAACCACTTCGATACAATAGCAACACAGAGAAATGCTATTGTATCTTTCAGTAAATCGACCTGCGGACGCTGAATGTGCCGAAAGCTGGCATTATCTACAACGACGTTAAACCAATTGCTTGCCGAGCCGCTCAAGAGTTAGAGGATCGCCTCAAGTCGGACGGCTGGGATATCTATATGGCAACTGGAATTGGTGGCATCTTAGGCTATTCCAGCCCTGAGCGACCCACTTGTCATACCCCCATTGAAAGCATTACTCCTCCTAACTTTGACTCTGAGATGGAGTTTGCAGTTGTCCTAGGTGGCGACGGCACGGTGCTATCTGCCTGTCGTCAGCTCGCACCTGTCAATATCCCCCTTCTAACTATCAATACAGGGCACATGGGGTTCTTGACAGAGACCTATCTGAATCAACTGCCCCAGGCTATTGAGCAGGTTTTAGCTGGCTCATTTGAGTTAGAAGAGCGGGCCATGCTGACGGTTGAGGTGTGGCAGCATGACAAGCTGGTGTGGGAAGCTCTTTGCCTCAACGAAATGGTGCTGCATCGTGAACCTCTGACCAGCATGTGCCATTTTGAGGTTGCGATCGGCAATCATGCACCTGTTGATATTGCGGCAGATGGGGTGATTATCTCAACACCTACGGGTTCAACGGCTTATTCGCTGTCGGCGGGTGGGCCAGTGGTGGCTCCTGGTGTCTCTGTGATGCAGCTTATCCCCATTTGTCCTCATTCGCTGGCTTCTCGCGCGTTGGTCTTTCCAGATAGCGAGCCTGTGACGGTTTATTCTGCTAATCCACAGCAGTTAGTGATGGTTGTAGATGGCAATGCGGGCTGCTATATCTCAGCCAGCGATCGCGTTATGGTGGTTCGCTCAAAGTACGTCGCTCGGTTTATCCGTTTACAGCAGCCGGAGTTTTTCCGTGTGCTGCGAGAAAAGTTGGGCTGGGGCTTGCCGCACATTGCTAAACCAACGTCGGTGGAACTGCCGTAGCGTAAAGTGAGATTTCTTCAACCTTTTCCAGACGGGATTGCTGATTTTCAGCATGAATTGTGATGCACAATTCATGCCTAGATTAAAAGCGTTCTCCAGACTGTTCCACAATAGCTTGAGCTAATTTGTATACCAGCTTAAGTCCAAAATTTGGCTGATCTTGATTGGCTAGTGCGGCAATGGTCGTGTGAGCACCTGCTAGATCAAAAAAATGAAATGCGGCAGCAGAGTAACCTGGCCCTTCTCCCGTATGTCCAAAGGTTGCGCCATAGGGAGAAGCCGAATCGACAAACAACCCCAAGCCATATCCTAGTTTTTTAAAGGGTGGATGCTGTCCAACTTCATGGACAGGCTGGCGCATTTGTTCGATCAGTGAAGAATTGAGAATCCTAGTGTTGAATAAGGAGTCGATGATTTTTGCCAGTTCTGGTGCTGTTGAGATGACAACTCCATGCGAAACCCAGCCGGGATGATACAGGTGGCTCATGTCCTGTAGCTGATTATGGCCGAAAAACGCAGTAAATCCTGGTATCAAAACATTGACATCGTCTAGGGTCGTCGGCACAAAAGTTTGTTGTAAAGACAAAGGACGAAAAATCAGGTTCTCCAACAGTGCTTGAATGGATGAGTGAGTTACTTGCTCTAAAATACATTTGATCAGCAAATAGCCAATATTGGAATAGCTCCATCTTGTTCCAGGTGCAAATTGCGAACCTTGAGTTTGGGCGAGATCAAGAAACGTTGCGGCTGACCAAGGAGAGTGAGGCTTTGCTTTAACCGCTTCACCATAGGCAGAAACTCCACCGTAGTCTGGTAGGCCGCTAGTGTGGCTGAGCAATTGTCGCAGAGTTATGGGAACGCTCCAGGAAAAGTCGCTCAAGTAATTCTGAATCGGAACATCGAGTGCGAGTCGGCCTTCGCTGACACAATGTAAGGTTGCTGCGGCTAAAAGAATCTTGGTGATGCTGTAGATGTAGAAGCTGGCATTTGCTGGTAACGGTGTTATATGAGCTTGATCCTGATAGCCGACACCTAGTTCTAGTACAGGATGGTTGTTGATGCGAATTGCGATCGCAGCCCCCGGCACCTGGAATTCTGCTAGCGCCTGCCAAACCACCTGCTTAAGCTTTGCTTGAAGGTCTTGTGCCACACATTTTCTCCCAAGAGCTATCGAGCTATTCAGTCTGCTCGGCAAAGGGCTGAACCGTGCCGCCAAGATTTTCCACAATCACTTCGGTGTTGGACGCGATCATTTTAAGGTAAGAATCGCCTTCGCTGCCCGGTGCGCCGATGGAGTCTGAATAGAGTTCTCTAGGTGCAAGCTGAACGCCTGCTTCTTCAGCCACGGTTTGAATTAAACGAGGATTAATCGTTGTCTCGGCAAAAATGGTGGGAACCCCTGCGGCTTGCACGGTTTCCACAAGCTGCTGCACGGTTTGAGCGCTGGGCTGTTCTTCAGTGCTAATGCCAATGAGCGTGCCCGTCACCTCTAGGCCATAGGCCGTTGTGTAGTATTGAAACGCATCGTGGGTCGTAATCAGCCGTCGCCGTTCGGGTGGCACGGTGTCGATTTGAGTTTGAACCCAGCTATCGAGCTGTTCGAGCTGGGCAATATAGTCAGCGGCGTTTTGAGTAAATACCTCGCGATCTTCCGGAGATTGCTCAATCAGCTCATCCCGAATGGCTTCCACCATCAGCACAACATTACTCACATCGCCCCAGACGTGGGGGTCGGGTGCGCGCTGTCCCTGATAGTCAAACTGGAGCGGCGATACTACCTCGCCAACCGCCAGCTTCGGCACATCGCCACCACTGGCATTCATCATGTTGATCAGCCCTGGCTCCAAGTTGTAGCCGTTGTAGAGAATTAAATCAGCTTGTTCGAAGGCAATGCTGTCCTGCGGTACAGGCTCATAGACATGCGGGTCGGCTCCTGGTTCCAGAATACCCGTGACAGCAATTTCATCGCCGCCAATCTGTTCGGCCCAATCGGCAATCATCGTGCTGGTGGCAACGACATCAAGGCGTTCCGGATCATTACTGAAATTACCGGATGGATCGCAAGCTGAGATCGCAACTCCGACCCCGATCGTGACCGCTATCAATCGCCGCGATGTTCTAGAAATCCTGTCTGCCACTCTCATCAACTTCTGTTCATACCTGTTTCAATTTTTCTACCCTACAGCAGTTTCATAATCGTTTCATAATTTGCTACCATCATTTTCATAATTGTTTCATTTTTAGAATTAATCATGACTTCCTATGCCCCTATCACAGTTGACCATCTAACGGTGAATTACCGTTCGGTACAAGCGCTGCGGAACATCAACTTTGCGGTTGAGCCAGGGCAACTAGTGGGCATTTTCGGGCCGAACGGGGCAGGGAAGAGTACGCTGGTCAAAGCAATGCTGGGTCTGATTCCAACGGTAACAGGGCAGGTGACCTACGGGACAAAGCCACTGGCCACGCAGTTGGATCGCACCGCCTATGTGCCGCAGCGATCGCAGATTGACTGGACGTTTCCCGCCAGCGTCTGGGACGTGGTGATGATGGGGCGGGTGAAAAAGACGGGCTACTTCCAGCGGTTCTCAGCCACCAGTCGCCATATTGCCGCTCAGTCTCTGGAGCGGGTGGGCATGAGCGAGTTCCGCAATCGTCGCATTGGCGATCTATCGGGTGGGCAGCAGCAGCGGGTCTTTCTGGCTCGTTCCCTGGCACAAGAAGCCGATCTGTTCTTTTTCGACGAACCCTTTGTCGGCGTGGATCAAAAGACGGAAGCGATTCTGTTCAGCATTTTTCGCGAATTGGCAGCAGCGGGCAAAACGGTTCTGGTCGTCAATCACGACTTGGGTGAGTCGATTACTAATTTCGATCAGCTGCTGCTGCTCAATAAAGAACTGGTTGCCTACGGCAGCCGCGATCGCGTTTTAAGTGCAGACAATATGAGCCGCGCTTACGGTGGCTACGTTCAGTTCTTCCAAGGTCGCGCGGCGTAGTGTGTTCAACCCTAAACGTTCTGTAGGGGCAGGTTTTGGAGTCACATTTGATTCGGATCATGCACGCTAGGACTAAACCTGCTCCGCCCGAATCCGTGCTTGGAAAAATGCGTTGAGAAACCATCAATCATGCTAAATCTCCTGATCGAACCGCTCCAGTATGGCTTTATGCAGCGATCGCTGATGGTGGCGGTGATTGTTGGTATTATCTGCTCGGTCGTTGGTAGCTATCTGATGGTGCGGCGAATGGCGCTGCTGGGGGATGCCATTAGTCATTCACTGCTGCCCGGACTTGCGATCGCATTTATTCTGGGCATCAATATCTATGTCGGGGCATTTGTGGCGGGTATTATCAGCACCGTTCTGATTACGCTGATTCATACGCGATCGCCAATTAAAGAAGATGCCGCAATGGGAATTGTCTTCTCGGCCTTTTTCTCGTTGGGCATCACCTTGATTACGCTGGTGCAAAAAGACAACAAGATTGACCTGAACCATTTTCTGTTTGGCAATATTCTTGGTGTAAATGGGGCTGAAGTCATAAATACGGCCATCATTGCGGTATTCGTACTCGTTACCGTGGTCGCGCTCTATAAAGAACTGCTGTTTTACAGTTTTGATCCGCTCGGCGCGAAGGCGGCGGGGTTAGCTGTCGGGTTACTAGATGTGGGTCTGATGGTGCTGGTGGCGCTGACGGTTGTGGCCAGTATGAAAGCGGTGGGCGTGATTTTGGTGCTGTCGCTGCTGATTACGCCAAGCGCGACGGCTTATTTACTGGTGCCGCGACTGCATCAGGTGATGATTCTTGGATCTGCGATCGGAGTTGTCTCCAGCATCAGCGGCATGTATCTCAGCTATTTTTATAACTTGCCGTCTGGCCCCGCCATTGTGATGGTGGTTTCCAGCTTTTTTCTATTAGCTTGGTTGTTTAGTCCAAGTAGCGGATTGTTGACCTACAAAGGCGCAACGGAATCGGCTTTTCTAACTGAGGTTAAGCAAATCTCCAATCGCTTATTTCGGCGATGAGCTGCAATCATGCGATGGTAGTCGTCAACGCCCCACTGTCGCTGAGGAAAGTTGCTGAGCTGGGGGTTAGGCTGTACTTGCACCATTTTGTTTACGAGCAAGATGACGATAGCAGCTACTAAATTACATTGCCGATTAGCTGAGAAGAATTGCACCACCAGCAAGTATAAATACCTGTTACAGCTTAGTTGCGTTACTGTCTGGATTAACCGTGAAATTACTGAAAAGCTTTACTAAGGCTTGTCAGAACAGGCGGTAAACTTCATCTGCCCTACAGATTGACAAATTGATGATGAAATATCCTTTTGTTATCTGCAAAGAATTTTCGCAAATTTACTGAGAGTGCGAGAGTTCTGCAATTGGAAGGGGCATCTTAACTGAGTAAGGTTCGTTTCACCTGTTTTCCAGCATTAGGATAATATCACCCTATGCAAGTATTCCAGTCTAAAAAAGATAACTCTGATACTGAATCAGCTTCTAACAAGCTACAACAACAGATCGAAGAAAAAATGCTTGATCTGTTTGAGAAAGTTATTGAAGACAGAGGTAAATACTTTGATGAGCACAAAGACAAAGTTCCTACACCAAACAGTGTTTCTGCAATAGCCAATTCCTATGCAAATGGTAATGCAGCAATTTCGGGTGGTGCTAGTCTTGTTCCTGGCCCTTGGGGAATGCTGGCGGTGGTTCCTGAAATTGTATTAATTATCAGAAATCAAATTTCAATGGTTTACGATATCGGCGTAGCTTACGGACATCGTAAAAAAATTGATCCTCAGCTTTTAGCTAGTGTTTTTGGCTATGCACTTGGAACTGGAACTCTAGGTTTACTTGTCATTCACAGCCAGAAGATCTTAGTTAAGCGGGGATCTCTGCGAATTATGCAGAAGCTTGTTCAACTAATGGCAGGTAGAGTAACCCAAAGATTGCTTAAATCGATGGTGGGCAAGTGGATTCCTCTTGCAGGTGCAGTAGCTTTAGCAGCCTGGTCTAAGATCTCCACACATATGATCGCAGGTAAAGCAGTTTCAGTATTTGAGAAGGAAATTGAGATCTCAGATGGGGCTGAAGACGGTGATGAAATTATTACTGTTTCTGATTCTGATTCTGAGGCTATAGAAGATCTCAAAGAAGATAATTTTGATGAGCTAAAAATTCAAGCGCTCATCAATCTTATGCGTATTGATGGCTCAATCGAAGATGAAGAAATGGAGTTTATTGCTCAGATCATTGAAGATGCCAACATCGATGATCAGAATAAATTAGATCTAATTGAACAGATGAACCAAGGCTCGAAGTTTAAGATAGACTATTCTAAAATTGCTGATTCGCCTAGTGATGCTACTGACTTAATTGTTGAGTTAGTGAGTTTAGCTAAGAGAGATGGAGATTTTCATATCTCGGAGAAGATCTACATCAAGCAGGTTGGGAAGATGATAGGAATTGATGGAAGCGATTTAGAAGAAGTCATGGCTGTAGGTTAAGTTCTTCAGTAGGTTGGGTTGAACAACGTGAAACCCAACAGTAGCGGTGGTTTCGTTGGGTTACGCTAGCGCTAACCCAACCTACGATTAAATTTTACTTTGCTAAAACATAGCGAGTTAAAACCCGCATCACTTCATTTATCTTCCCAGTGGGTTGAGGCTTGCTCCATTCTCGGACTTCGGCAAAACCAACTCGATACAGCTCAAAAACAACACGTTCTACTGCATAGCTCGAACCAATCACCAAAATCCTCACTTTCTCTCTACCTGCTTCAGACGTTAATTCAGCCGTCACTGCTGTTTGTATATCAGCGTTAGATAGCGTTGAAGTGAGAAAAGCTTGGCGTTGCATGGTTAGTATCCTGACGTAGGCTTAATGGATCACACAATACCACCAAACACGGTGCTGTGATCCAAAAAGCAACATTTACTCACTCATGACTCTCTGACACGATTAGGTCATGGGTAGAGCAAGTCAAGCACTCAAGCACGTTTTAGAGACTTACGGCATCAGCCAAAATCAGCTAGCCGTCACAATGGGCGTTGAACGAGGTAGCGTATTCCGTTGGTACCACGACAAACGCGATCCTACGGCTGAAACCGTTGTCGAAATCGTAGAAGCATTGAAAAAGCTGAATTACAAAGCTGCTGAAGAGTTTGTGCAGCTCTATCTAGGCGATGTATTGACAGACAAAGGATGAGGCCAGACTTATCTGACCTAACCAAGTTGTTGAAATCTAATGGAGCTAAGCGGATTCGAACCGCTGACCCTCTCAATGCCATTGAGATGCGCTACCAACTGCGCTATAGCCCCGCGTATGCGTTTACTATGATGCCGTAAAATGGCTCCATTCGTCAAGCTAAATTTTCATATTGTCCAGACTCCGGCGGGTGTGTCTCCTCTGGCTGATATGAGCGATGCTGCCAGGTGTCCATAATGTCCTTGCCCACCACTTCCTGTAGCCAAATCTGCAAAACAATCAGCAGCGGCACAGCCAAAAACAGCCCCAGTAGCCCAAAGAACGCCGCAAAGATGACTACCGAAAGCAACGTAAACAGCGGCATCAGCGACACCTCGCGCTTCATCAGAATAGGCGTCAGCACCAAACTCTCAAATTGCTGAATCAGAAAATACAGTACCAGCACACCGACAGCTTTCCAAGGCGAAATAAGCAGAGCGAGCAGCACGGGCGGAGCAACGCTCAGCGTTGGACCTAAATTGGGAATAAACTCCAGCATCCCGGCCAGAATTGCATTTACCAGGGGCAGTGGTACCCCCAGAATCAGCAGCCCAATGTAGCTCAGGGTGCCGATAATCAGCATTGCGAACAGGGTGCCCCGAATCCAGCCCACGAGGGAACCTTCGCACTTATCTAAAATCTCATGAACGCGATGGCGGTAGAAAGCAGGAAAAGCTGCAATGAATATGCGGCGATAGGAACCAGGGCTGACCAGCAGCATGACGGTAGCGGCCAGGAACAGCAAAAGGCTCAGCAGAGCATTCACGGAAGTACTGAGAAAATCGAAAAAGTTACCAATCACGCGGGATACCAGGGATTGGGCTTCTTCTAACAGCCGCTCCACGCCTTGGTTGTCGCCCAGAGCCTCCCCCGGAATGCGGCTTTGCAACCAGTCATAGGCTGCTCTCAGATGATCAATAGCTTCGGGGAGTAAGCTACTTAAATCTTGGATCTGATTCGCAAATCGGGGCAGGATGATCGCGAAGAGACCAAAAACGCTCAGCAACAGGAAAAAGATAGTAGTTGCGATCGCAAATCCCCGCTTTAAGCGCAGTCGCTGTAGAAATCGCACCACTCGGTTCAGCACAGTCGCCATTACGACCGCTGCAAATACAAGCAGCAGCACCTGCTGAAGCCTCCAAAGAATGTAGAGCGAAATGATCAGGGCCAGTAGACCGACCCATTTTCCTAGATGCAAAACGGTCTCTCCGTTGACAGCAACCTCACGAGCTGTACCCAAGGCGTTACTGTGCTGGGTACGGCTCACTCTGCCTGATAGTAAGTAGTTTTAGTGGGTTCTGCCTCTGTTTAAAGAGATAGCAAATGCGGCTTGGAATAATTAAAGCTATGTTTTTTCAAGACCGGATTGATGCCGGAAAACGATTAGCTAGTTTGTTGCGATCGCACATCAATTGTCCCGACCTAAACCCGACGTGAATAAGAAAACCCCTGCCGAAGCAGGGGCACACGCATCAAAAGATAGTCTCAGCGAAACTCGTTGTAAATCCGAACTTTTGACCAGCGCTGGTTCGTATTTGTTTAGAAGGGGGACTTGGAGCTAACTCGTGGCCTAGCCCCTTTTTTAAGGGGGCGGCGACAGCGGGGGATCAGACGGCTGCACTAAACACATACGCTTGTTCTACCAACACTGATCGCAGTCACTCTAAACTTTGGCTTCTTCCTTGACCAGCTTGTCCCAACCGAGTTCCTTCAGGTTGTTGTTGCGGCGCAGGGGACGAGTAACCAGTTCCAGAATGTCACGGGCATTGGTGAAGCCGTGAATTTGGGCAAAGGTAAACTCCACTGACCACTTGGTGCTGATGCCGCGAGCCTCTAGCGGGTTCGCATGAGCCATACCTGTGATCACCAGATCCGGCTGCATGTCCTTAATTCGCTGAAGCTGGTTGTAGTTGTCCGGCTTCTCAATGATTTTCGGTAGCGGCACACCCATCTCGTGGCAGGTCTGCTCTAGGAACTGGAGTTCTGCGCCCTGGTAGCGCTTGTCCATGTAGGGAATGCCGATTTCGGGTACGGTCATGCCGCAGCGGATTAGGAAGCGGGCCAGGGAAATCTCCAGCAGATTGTCGCCCATGAAGAAGACCGACTTGCCGCGAATTAGCGAGACGTAGTCTTCCAGCGATTCCCAAATCTTTTGCTCCCGCTCGTTTAGACCCTGGGGTTCAATCTCAAACACGGAGCAGATTTTCTCAATCCAGGCGCGGGTACCATCGGGGCCAATTGGGAACGGCGCGCCGATTACCTTACACTTGCGGCGACGCATCAGCGTAGTAGCGGTACGCGACAGGAAGGGGTTCATGCCCGCCGCGTAGTAGCCCTCGCCAATTACAGGCAGCTCCGTATAGCGCTTGGCGGGTAGCCAACCGGAGACTCTGATACCCTGCTTTTTTAGCTCCAGGGTCATCTGGGTGACAATCGGGTCGGGCACGGAGCCGAACAGCACTAGCGGCGGATGGTCTTTGTACTCGCTTTCCTCTGCTGCAACCTCTTCCTTCTTGCGGCCAAAGTTGAGCAGTTTGGTGATGCCGCCGCGCTCGTCTTTTTCCTCTTGCTGCACGGGGGCTTCGCTGGGGCAGCGATGTGCCATTGCGGCTAGAACGGTGTCTTCGCCCTGGGTGAAGGCGTAGTCTAGACCGTTAGCCCGCGCAACCACAATGGGAATGCCAATCTCGGCTTCCAGCTTCGGCGCAAGCCCTTCCAAGTCCATCTTGATGATTTCGGTGGTGCAGGTGCCGATCCAAACAATCACGCTGGGGTTGCGATCGCGCTTAATTTGCTCACACAGCCGCTTCAACTCTTCATAGTCGTTGAGCTGAGCGGAGATGTCGCCTTCTTCCAGTTCGGCCATTGCATAGCGAGGTTCCGCAAAAATCATCACGCCCATCGCATTTTGCAGAAAATAGCCGCAGGTTTTAGTGCCAATTACCAGGAAAAAGCTATCTTCAATTTTTTGGTAGAGCCAAGCGACGCAGCTAATGGGGCAAAAGGTATGGTAGTTGCCAGTGTCGCATTCAAACTCAAGTTGGGGTTGGGGATTCGCAAGGGTCATAGTGATTTTGATTGGAGTGTTCAGTAGTTATGAAGGAGGGTAGGTTGCTTAGGGACGGGTTTTGTGGAATCGTTTTGGTTTGAACGTTTAACGTATCGGCTAAACCCGCCCTTACAGAGTTGATGTTTTATAGAGTCTTTTAATCGCAGAAATCGTGCGATCGCGGATATCCTCCTGGCTCGGATTTCCCCTGACGATGGACGCCTTGGCAGGAATCATCAGCGCGGGGAGAAGCGGACATGGCGACTGCCGAAGCTTCCCAATCTTGGACATTCTTCTGACTCTGAACTCGGTTCTGAACGTCTGCGTAAGCGACTTCTGGTACAGCACCACTGGGCAGCATTTTGACCTCTTGCCCATTCATCTGGTGAGCTGCCAACAGCTCATCGGGGTCAAAGTCCAATCCCAACGCCTCAACAACCTGATCGGGATCGTGGCTCAGTTCAACAATGAGTGGGAACAGCTCCGCCAGTTGGGGTTCCAGTACCGAGACCGTCGCCAGAATAAAGCTAGAGGACGGACGACGATAGCCGTCATAGCTCACCCAGATCCCAAGCTTGACCAACCAAGACCGATTTTCGCGGTAGTAGTTGAGCCATTTACGCTTTAGGTTCCGACGCAGTCGTTCAATCTTCACGGTGTTGCCCTTTGCGATCGCAAACATCTCCATAAGAGATTGTGAGGATGAATTCTGAATTCAGCAACTAACTTGAACACAAGTGCGTTAACCGTCGCTTACATATCAGATTCCGCATCCGGCAACATCGGGGAAGAGGATTCGCTAGCGGCGTCAATCGTGGATCGCACATTGCCGCCATCCAGCACCATTTCCGGGTCAAAGTTTAGGCCCAGGACATCAACGAGGGCATCCTCATCCGAATTGAGCTTGTAGAACGGCACCATCAGGTTACCGAGCTTTGGCTCTAGGGCATTGACCACGCCCAGGATGAGATAGGAGGAGGGACGGCGACCCCCATCGGGGGTGCGAACAGAGGTGTTATTCATCTGGAGAGTGAGCCAGCCACGATTCGCTTGCACGTAGTCCAGCCACTTATCGCGAATAACGGTGGTGAAATTCTCGAAGAATGCCATAATCTGCTTCTTTCCGGTTGCGAAATTTAACTTACGAGTCTATCGGCTCGATAACGTACAGCATGATACTGCAAACTTTCGCAACCCAATCGCCATCCCAAGTGCGATCGCGTAAAGATTTCTTAGACCATCATCAGATCTTCCACCTCAGCCTGCTTCTGTGGTGCATCCGCAGGTGGATTGAGATAGAAATCAGAGAGTAGCGAGAACAATTCGCGATCGGGCGCATCATTGGGCACTACGCCTTCGGGATTGGCCAAAATCTGGTCGGCAATATTCAAGTAATACTGCGCCACAGGCTCCAGCATCGAATCGGTTTCCGCCATTTCGAAAATGGTCTTGCCCTTCACCCGCGAAACCCGAATGTCTTCAATTAGCGGCAGAATTTCCAGCACGGGCATCGGCACCGCTTCGATGTACTTGTCAATTAGATCCCGCTTGGAGGTGCGATTACCAATCAGTCCCGCTAGCCGTAGAGGATGCGTCCGCGCTTTTTCCCGCACAGAGGCCGCAATCCGGTTCGCCGCAAACAGGGCATCAAAACCGTTATCGGTGACAATCATGCAGTAGTCAGCATAGTTCAAAGGAGCCGCAAAGCCACCGCAGACCACGTCGCCCAGTACGTCGAACAGAATCACGTCGTACTCGTCAAACGCATTCAGCTCTTTCAGCAGTTTGACCGTCTCACCCACCACGTAGCCGCCGCAGCCTGCCCCCGCCGGCGGACCACCTGCTTCAACGCAATCCACGCCGCCGTAGCCTTTATAGATGACGTCCTCTGGCCAGACATCCTCATAGTGGTAGTCCTTCTCTTGCAGAGTATCAATGATGGTAGGAATCAAAAATCCGGTCAGGGTGAACGTGCTGTCGTGCTTGGGGTCACAGCCGATTTGCAAGACCTTTTTGCCTCGTCGAGCGAGGGCGACGGAGATATTGCAGCTTGTCGTGGACTTGCCGATACCGCCTTTGCCATAAACTGCTAGTTTCACGCTTTTCCTCTCCTAATGGGTCTTCTTGTAGGGCGTTGTTATGGGGTTAGGTGCTCGCCCGTGAATCAATATTGATGGCCATTTAGATGAACTTGTTGCGTTAAGCAAAGCGTTGAACAGGTTGATGTGGATTCAGAGTTCAAGCTGTTTTGATTCACGGGTCAGATCCGAACAATCAAATTATGGGTGATGCCTCCGATGAACGGAAGAGTCGCCAAAAATGAATGAGGGCGTAATCAAAAGCTGGGTTTCTCAAATTATTACTATTCGAATCAGAAACCTGTAGATAAGCTACCAGCTGCCTTAAAATCAAAAATTAAACTTTTACTATCACTTTTATATAAAAATAAGAACAAAAGACAAAAACGATATAAGCCTTATTCTTTAGAGATTCCAAAGGTTAGTGGGTCGAGCCGATTCTGTTTGCTATGTGCAGCCTTGCCGTGGGGTGAGCATTACCCACTAGTAGGAAGTTCAGCGGCAGGAGCGCGATCGCACCTTTTCCATGCCCTGTAGGTTGGGTTAAGCCACGCGAAACCCAACAGATTCAGCCATTCAATTGGATAAACCCATTAACGCTATGTAGGGGCGAATGGTCATTCGCCCCTACAGGTATCTGATAATTGCTGCTAGTTTTTCGTGCCCCACCCAGTCTACGGGTAGGTATTAGTTCCTTGTTGGGGAGTGCGATCGCGCTTCACACCTAAATCTCTATTACGAAACGTGACGTTTTCGGGTTTGTATCAATTGCTTAACATGAGCTGCACATTATGGGGTTTCGCCGGGGTTGGCAATCACTTCAACTCGGTCGTCCTGAGCGTCGCCCATGTCGTAAATGTAGTCAAACGCGGCTTGGTCGTTCCACAAATGGGCGCGCAGAAATAAACCCGTCCAATCTGCGATCGCGCTAATACTGGCTTCAGATGAAACAGTCGGAGCGCTTTCATCTGGTTGCGCTCCATCTGGATTGTTGACGTTGGTAACGCCGTAGTGGTTTGCGCCGTCTACTGTGACAAACACTTTCGGCGAATCAGCAATCCGTTCGTAAGTGGCGATGCCTTCATCGGGCGTTGAGACACCCTCGGCGCTACCTTGAATCAGCGCCACCGGAATGCTGTTGTTATCGATTGCGCCGAACTCGCCTGTTTCTGGGTTGAAGGTATTCACGCCGTAAAATGCTCCGGCCATCACGGCATCTGGTCGCTCAAACTCACCGACGCAAAAGGGAAACATACAGAGATCGCCGATGGCCATCAGCCCCACCGCGCCGCCGTGGGAGTGACCCAGTAGCGCCATTTTGTCAGGCATGAGTCGTCCAGCTAGCGGCGAGTCTGGATCGGTTTGAGCCGCTGCCATGTAGCTCAGCACGTTGGTAATTTGGGCAGCTTCGGCTAGCTCACCCTCAAAGCCAAACTCAGGTAGCGATCGCACATGGCTGGGCACAGCTACGACAAAGCCATACTTTGCCACCTGACTAGCAAATTCAGAATACTGATCCGGGTCAACCAGCGCACCGGGCAACAGCAATGCAATCGGTAGCGATACCGCCATCTCGGTCTCAGCCGCAGAACCAAAGTCACTTTCAGGATTAATCGGAATGTAAATATCGGTCGGATCGCCCGCGATCTCAGTTTCGTACTGTTCGACATCCGCAAACAGCACCGGAGCCGCAGACGGTGCCGCTTGGTTTGGAGTCGTGGGCAGTGCTGGCGGTAATTCTTCTGTTGCGCTGTCGATTAGATCTGGAATGGTTGGAACCGATGGCTGAGCAGTGGCTTCAATCGCCAACCAAGGTGCGATCGCACTCAAGCCCATCCCAACAGCAACGCCAACGCCAACGTGTCGCAACATATTTAATTTCCTCTCATAGCCCGTTGAGTGTTGAGTATACTCTACCGAGCTTGGGGCGGTTGTTGAACGCCTGTACCGTAGGATTCACTGTACTGCTGCGGTACATCATCCAGAATTTCACCGTCCTGATCCGTCTCGTCGTCGATTGGAATATTGCTGCCGTGGGTGGCAGAGGCTAAATCTTCTTTATCAGTCGAACTGACGTAGGCTTGCTCAGAAATCTCATTATTGCCGCGAACCCGCGCTCCTGCGTCTCGCCGTTTCGATTCGTTCGATTCGTTTTCGTTGGACATGGTGCCATTCTCTCAATGCGTACAACTCCTGCACAATAACGAGGCAGTCACCGATCATGACTCTTCACAAGGTTGGAAATGAGATAAGGGTTAGCACCGTAATGACATAGGTTAGGACGTAGAGAAACTCTAAAAGCGTTCCAACGTTCCAACGTTCCAACGCTAGATTTCCTCAAGGTCTCAACCCCAAAGTCAATGCCTAGCGAGCAACATCTGCGATCGCAAAACTCCTCCCATTAGTCATACCGCTAGCTAGAGGAAATCACACCGGAACCCGTCTAAGATGCATAAGTAATATGCAATTTCAGTGGGCAAAATCTTGGCTAGGGCAGCACCCAGCATCAAGTAGCACCCAGTATCAATAGGAGGTACTTAAAGACCTATATCAGGGGCTGAAATAAATTGTTGCGGCTAATCATTTTATTTGCGATTTATTCAAAGGACGCTTAAACCTATGCATGTTGCAATTTGGCCTGGTAATGTTTATCCTCTGGGAGCAACTTGGGATCGCAAAGGCACGAACTTTGCCTTATTTTCAGAACATGCAACTGCGGTCGATTTATGCCTATTCGATAAAAATGGCGAAGAGACTCGCGTTCCACTAACCGAAGTCAGCAATTTTGTCTGGCACGGCTACCTCCCCGGTATCGGCCCAGGCCAAGAGTACGGCTACCGCGTACATGGCCCCTACGCCCCTCAGGAGGGACACCGCTTCAACCCCAACAAGCTGCTGATCGACCCCTATGCTAAAGCCATTTCAGGTGAAGTTAGCAACGGGCCGGAGCTATTCGGCTACGACTGGGAAAGCCCAGACGAAGACCTCTCCTTCTCAGATCTTGACAGCGCTTCCCTCGTACCCAAGTCCGTCGTCGTTGATGAAACCTTTGACTGGGAAGATGACACCCTACCGCTGACTCCCTGGCATGAAACCGTGATCTACGAGGTGCATGTCAAAGGGTTCACTAAGCTGCATCCCGACATTCCCGCAGAACTACAAGGTACCTACGCGGGGATGGCTCATCCTGTCGCAATTGAGCATTTGCAGCGGCTAGGTATCACAGCAGTCGAGCTGATGCCGATTCATCACTTTCTGTCTCGCCCCGGACATTTGGCCGACAAAGAACTGCGTAACTACTGGGGCTACGACTCGATTAACTTTTTCGCTCCGTTCGCAGGCTATAGCTCCAGCGGCATCTTAGGAGAGCAGGTCACGGAGTTCAAGGAAATGGTGAAAACCCTGCACCAGGCAGGTATTGAGGTAATTCTAGACGTGGTGTACAACCACACGGGCGAAGGCAACCACCTTGGCCCCACGCTCTCGCTGCGCGGGGTTGACAACGTTAGCTACTACCGTCTAGTCGAAGATGATCCTCGCTACTACATGGATTTCACAGGCTGCGGCAACTCTCTGCACATGCGGAGTCCCCAGGTACTCAAGCTGATTATGGATAGCCTGCGCTATTGGGTATCTGAAATGCATGTAGATGGCTTCCGGTTTGATTTGGCCTCCGCCCTGGCCCGAGAACTATACGATGTAGATCGACTGTCTGCGTTCTTCGATCTGATTCACCAAGATCCAGTCCTAGCAGGTGTGAAGCTGATTGCCGAACCCTGGGATGTGGGTACGGGTGGCTATCAGGTGGGCAACTTTCCGGTCAACTGGTCAGAGTGGAACGGTAAGTATCGCGATACGGTACGCGACTTCTGGCGCGGTCAGGATGAAACCCTGGGCGAGTTTGCCTATCGGTTCACAGGTAGCCCCGATCTCTACTTCCAGATGAATGGCCGACAGCCGAATGCCAGCATTAACTTCATCACGGCTCACGATGGCTTCACGCTCAACGACTTGGTCAGCTACAACGATAAGCACAACGAAGACAATGGTGAGGATAACCGTGATGGTGAAAGCCATAACCGTTCCTGGAACTGCGGGGAAGAAGGCTTGACCGATGATCCCGACGTTCTACAGCTTCGCGAGCAGCAGCGGCGCAACTTTCTCACGACCCTGATGCTGTCTCAAGGTGTGCCAATGCTGCTGGGGGGTGATGAAATTGGCCGCACCCAACTGGGCAACAACAATGCCTACTGCCAAGACAACGAAATCTCCTGGTTTGACTGGCAGCTGCCGGAAGGGAATGAAGACCTCATCAACTTCTGTCGAGAGCTGATCTACTTCCGCAAGCAGCACCCGGTTTTTCGGCGGCGTAAGTGGTTCCAGGGTCGGGCGATTCACGGCTTTGAGGTGACCGACATTAGCTGGCACAATCCCGATGGCACCGAGATGACGGCGGAACAGTGGGACGCAGGTTTTATCAAATCAATCGGCGTCTTTCTAAACGGGGACAAAATTCCTAGTCCGGGTAGCCAGGGTGAACGAATCAGCGACAATGACTTTTTGATATTTTTCAATGCCCACTACGAAACGATCGAGTTTTATCTACCTAAGATCTTCCGTGAATATCACTGGTCAGTGAAAATTGACACAAAGGAACCTAGATTTGTCACCGAAGAGCGGATTTTCACGGCTGATCAGGCTATTCCCGTTGCTGCTCGCTCAATTGTGATTTTGCAGCGGTTGTAGCATCCAGGCGGGCTTAGTTTTGTACGCTTTAATCATCTTAAAGCGTACAAAACTACTCACTAGTCTGTTTTGACAGGGGTGTTTTAAAGATGATCAGGCAGAAAAGGCTGGCTACGACGATAAAGCCAATTAGGCTAGAAGTCGGATCTCCTTCTGGGCCCATAAAAATTGAGGGAGAAGGCAAAGCAGAATTAGGATAATTGAGGATTAAAGCTATAAATAAATTATTTGCAGAATGAGCACCCATTGCCAGTTCTAAAGAATTATCTCTAACCGTTATAAAGGCAAGAAATGCGCCCAGCGAAAAATAGAATAAAGCCATAATGGGCAAATTCACCCTTGCTTCCGGATTTAATAAATGAGGCAGCATAAATAAGACTGAGGATGACACAATAGGAATTAAAGAATTCCGGGTCTTTAAGCCAATGCTCTGCATCAAATAACCTCTGAAGAATAGTTCTTCAGCGCTGGCCTGTATGGGTGTTAGAACAAGAGCAATGGGTAAAAAGATTAGAAACTGTATGGGTCTAAACGTAAGTTGATATCCGCTCGGCGATAAGATGTAGCTGACACTGCTTAACAGCAAAACCAGGATGAAGTAAACGCCAAATCCCTGAAGAAAACGCTTCCAACTTATTCGATTCTGGGCAGTAATTAAGGTGATAAATTGGCGCTGGTGTAGAAAGCGGACTGCAAGATATAAACCAACCAGCAATGAGATAAGAATAAAATTGAGGGATAAGTAGAATAAGAAGGGAACAATCTCGCTAAATTGACCCGTTGTAGGATGAAGATAGGTTTTCAGATTAGTTAAGGCCGCGCCCAAAATCACGAGTGGTATGATGCCAATAATTTGATAGAAAAAGAGGATTAAGATAATTGAAATAACGTAGCGCCACCAAGTATTTTTCCCTCGTTTGGCAAGCGAAAGATATCGATTAATCATCTACTCATCCTCAATATCCAGCAGCGTGGTTTGACTAGTCTATTGGTACACTTCAGCTCGGATTTGACAAGTACCCATGAGGGTGATTGTAGGCTAATTATAAGAAACATCTTGCGATCGCACTTCACGCCAAAAACACCAGTAATAGTGCGATCGCACTTCGTATGATTATGATTCTGCCAGCACGATGATCGCATCTTGGGGTTGGAACTCAATCAGCTGATCTTTGGGTGGATTGATCACGACACCGTAGGAGCGGGCGATATTATTAGCATCGGCTTTGCGACGGTAGCCAATGGCCGACTCGCCTCGCTGTCTGGCGGCTTCCACCACCGTATAGAAATTGACCGGACGCTCCATCGTCACATAGTGAACAGCGGGTTTCAGATAAATCTCGGAACCCACCGGACTAAACAGCTCGGTCAGTACCACGTTGATACTCTTCTGTTCCGCGACCTGAGCCAGCATGAGGCTGATCAACTGTTCGCTAATCACAAAATCATCGGGACGAGCCACCTGCGCCAGGGCTTGATTGCGGACATCCAAAATTTCGGTGACGATTTGGCAAGTATGGTGATTGCGATCGCACAAGTCCCGCAAGTGCAGCAGCGTTACTAGCGTTTGCGCGTCCGCCTGTTCCGCATCCAAATCCGCATTGCAGAGGACAACGGCATGGTTATACTGCGGCAAATTGAGGCTTTCTAACACCGCGCGATCGGTTGGATCACCCTGCTGATACTGCACCGTTTGTTGTTGCAGCTGTAGGTTGTTGGCCGACAAATCAACTTCTGCGGCAGGGAACTCCGCTACCACCATGACGGTGGAACCCGGTGCAACGTACTGATCCAGCAGTTGAATAATTGTATGAACGCGGTCGTTCCAGCCCAAAATCAAGGTGTGCTCAGCCGTGGCCGCGGGCAGTTCGGCCAGTCGAATCGCCTGCTGATCGATGGGCACCTCTGGAGTATGAGTTAGATGAGCCGTGTCGTCGTCTTCGCTAATCAAAATCAGCCTATCACCGGGCTGCACGCGGGTATCGCTGGCCGGATTCAGGTGGATTGCGCCATCTGCGTTTTGTATGCCAATCACGGCAGCGTTATTGTAGGCCAGCAGCGCTTGACCGTAAGTTTTGCCGTACAGTGCCGACTCGTCGCAGAAGTAAATCTCATCGCCGCTGAAGTTGAGCAAGTCAATGTAGACCGTGGATAACCCAGACTGCCGACAGGTTTGCACCACAATCCGGGAAACCAGGTCGTTGATCAGCAGCGGCTCAATGTCGGTCTCGGTAATTAGCTTCAGCACCTCTAGGGTTTTAGGAGACTGAACTTGCGCGACTAGATGATAGGGCTGCGGGTGCGATCGCGGAATGCTGGTAATCGCTAACAGGGTTTTCACCAACTGCATATCGGCCTGATCGCTGTTGGGGTTCAGGATGACGATGGAGCGGGCGGTTTGAATATTCACAATCCCCAGATCGGCCATGCTGCTGGGGCTACCCGTCCGACAGACCAGCCGAATGCGGTGCAGCTTGCCCAATGTGTCGTACAGGGCAGTTTCCATCTGCACTTTGTCTTCTTCACTCAGAATCACAATGCAGGTATCGGGGCGATTGGCATTGGCGAGTGCTAATTCGGAAATCAGAGTAAAAATTTGCAGCGACCAGCCCAAAATCACAATGTGATCGGTTTCGATGACTCGCGATCGCCCTTTGCGTAAGTCTTCTAACTTGGCATCAATCCCGCTGCTGAGCAAACCAATCAGGGTGCTAACGACGAAGATGCCGCCAAAGGTGACAAACAGCATGGTCAGGCGAAATGTCCAGCCCGTGTCGCCGCCGACTGTGCCGGAGTCGAGGGTTCGCATCAGGACGCCCCACAGTGCTTCGGGCAGGTTGAGGCGACCACCTCCCTCAGGTGCAATTCCCGACAGCGTCACCAAAATCGCCATCAGCAGGATAAAAATCAAGGAAACGAAGGCCAGACCGCTGACGAGTGATACGGTACCTCGGGCCATGAAGTTGTCGAAGCGGTAGCGCAGTTGATCGGCAAAAGTACCGGAATGCCTTCTGTTGCGGCTATGGATCGGACGGCGAAGTCGAATTAGCATTGGGGGATGTGAAATTAGGGATGAATTGTAGTATTCCCTATTTGGTATGCATTGCCACGTCATCAATAGAATTGTTGACTGTTAGAAGTTCGATGCCCAGAAACCGAGTTTCTTTGTACCTGTTTAGCGCAGTTATCTGATCCCCCGCTGTCGCCGCCCCCTTGATAAAGGGGCTATTTCAACGCTAGCTCTAAGTCTCTATTAAAGAGAATTTAGCAGGGTATTCATATACTTGACGCATCTAGTGAAACACCTGCTTACCCTCACCCTAAATCCCTCTCCCACAGGACGAGGGACTTCCGATCCGGCTCCTCTTCTCCTGTGGGAGAAGGGGCTGGGGGATGAGGGCAAGCGGTCGATGCCTCAAGTATGTCATTACCTTATTAAGGAGGATTTAGGGGGATCTAGCAGAGTGTCACGCTAAGCAAGTAGGTTGCTTTTGAAACTCGGTTTCTCGTCCTAACTAATTAGTTTAAATAGCGAGTCAGGATGCTGATTTGATCATTAGGTTGCCGCTGGGCGAGAATTCGCGCGACATCTCCGGCACTGGGGCAAGGGATGGGCTGGCTCCATTCGTTGGCTTCGGCAAAACCGCGCCGATGTAGGTTTTTGATGGTGACAATGATGTCGGGACGGGTGCCGAGCAGGATAATCCGCAGCGGATGGCGACCATCACGAGTTGGTTGGCTGGGAATGGTCGCAGCAGGCTGTGGTGCTGCATCAGAGGCAGCACCGAGAAGTAAATATGTCATTGGTTTTCCTTGTGTTTTTGACTTTCGGGAGGAAAGCCAAAAACCTAGCCACCCCGCAATCCTGAAGTGCAATGCAGGGTGGCTCTGAGGTATGATCCCTCAAGCCTCCGCGTTGCCGTTACCAACCGGGGGTTAGCTATCCAGGGTTGTTGCCGCAACTCTGGGTAGCGCTGACTAGATTTTTGGTATCCAGTTGCGATCGCAACTTAACGTTTCACAGTACGGGATTTGGCTTTTGGAGTCAATACACGTTCATTGACAGAGATAGTCTTACTCTATGACTGGAATTCAACAATTTTGTTACAAGCATTAAAGTCGGCTTACTTGCCAACCAATTTGTCTGCCGACTTTTCCTTTCCGGATAAATCTATATCCTTTGTGATCGAAACTGCTCTTATGTTTTAGTACAAATGAGTTTGAGACGTTCAGCAATTCTGCTATCTGGCTTGTTGAAAGTAAATTGTTGGTATTTACAGCTTTTTCTAGTACCGAATATGCACTGTCTGAAAGGCTGTGAACAGGAATATCTTCATCCATCTCAAGGATACTATTTGGAGAGTTTTCAAGAGAGGAAACGGTTTTACCAGACGAATCATTAATATCATCAAGCCTTAATGCTTGTAACATTGATTTCTTGAAAATCAAGCCAATATCAAAATTGGATGTTATTAAGTAAACTGCCAGCTTTGATGATTTGAAATCAATAATTCCGTAGCGAACAATTGGTAATCTACGATTGTTTTTAAAGCGTTTGTCGGCTTCACCATCTCGCCTAACATACTTCCATGTGTGTCCAATAATTGTAGAATCTCTACAAAGTGATTCTTGTTCAACATATTCGAACTGTGAAAAGTCTAGACGTATATCCTTATAGCTAATGGCAGTATATACTCCTCTTTGCAGCACAAAAGCAACGTCAGGTAATAAGTAAATTTTAATCTCGCCAGTATCTATACCCCACACGCTCAAATTAACTTCTAGCAAATGCGGAGATGTTTTCCCAACTTTAGATATTTGTCTAACAACTACAGATCGCGAACCAGCGTTCCTTTTCCAGTCATCCGTAGATATTTGAGATTTTAGTCTCCAAACTTTTTGGGAAGAAGAGAGTTGCTTGATAGATTCGCTTAGTTGAGAAAAGAATATTTCGGAATCTCTATCCTCAAATTCATATGCCAAAGGCGTTGTTTTCCGAATAACATCTTTCGTATATACGATGTATGTAATAACTGTAGTTCCGATCGCTAAAATCAGAAATAAAATATGCCATAAACTTAGAAAAAATAAGGCTGCGGTCAGAATACCTGAATAGAGGGCATACCACGGGCTTTTCAATCTCTCGTTTATTTGGTCTAAAACCTGAGCAGCAGATCTATCTAAGATAACGGTTTTATGATCAGAGTCTTGATATGTCTGCGTATAACCACTAGATAGAGTCGAGTCTTGAGTATCTACTTTTTGCTTGTACTGGGTGCCTTGACGGCTCACTCGAATAACAATACTGTCAGGCGATTTCGGATTGAAAATCTCGTCTACTGCTCCCATATATTTATAACCTCTGCCTCACTGTTTGAAGGTTGCCTATCTTCATCTTTTGTCTTGGAAGTAATTGCCAAAGATGCAGCAACTATAAGAATAACTAATATTGCTGTCCATTTACTAGCTACAGGATAACTAAGTATAAAACTCTTAATCTTTATAAAGAATGTATCAAGAGCAAATTTTTGTTTTGTAAACTCCGTTTTATGGCAACCAGGATGATGATTTGAGATCTGCATCATTGAGTAAATAAGATTTTCGAATACTTTGAGATCATCTTCGTTAACCAAATGAAAAATTCTTATAGATTCTAATAATCTAGAATTTCTAATTGCCTCAACTAGTTTTGGATCAGGAGAACTAGGCCGACACCCTTCCCAATCATAGGAGTTACTACTATAAAAAATCTCAAAATCAGCAATTGTTATGATGGCGGCTTCATCTTTATCTGCAATTACTAGATGAGTAATTTTTGGCGATTCTGCTTGAATACTATTTCTAGCTTCTCTTCTTACATAATAGAGAGCCTGAGCAATCACCTCAGAGGCAGCGTCTAATCCTTTGAAATCAGCAGAGTATTTAAACTCAAAAAGAATACTACCTATTCGTAAGTCTTGGTAGTTTCTAATGTTGGCTGGAAATGAGAAATGACGTATATAATGAGCCTTGACTTCCTCTTCCGTTTGAGAAGAAGCCAAGCTTTTCTGAAAGCAAAATTGTTGAGATTTTATCCACTCTTCTCTTTTACGCTTAAGATCTTCTGACTGTTGATCCCACAAACCCATCTGTTTAATCAAAATCGGCTGTCTTGAATTATAGCCTTACCAAAACCGACAAACGCAGCTTTCATAAATTGGGTTGAAGTATGAAACCCAAGAACCGCATGGGTTACGCTAACGCTAACCCATCCTACAAAGATAGTTACTCAAATCTCGCTGTTAAAAGATGCGATCGCACATTGAGCGGGAAAAGTGCGATCGCAGTATTGATCTGTGGGATTGCCGGAAAAAGTGCGATCGCACTTCGCTTTTTACTGGCTGAAGAAGGCGGATGGAGAAATCTTGAAAAAGTTAGCTAACTTTTCGATATGTTCTACGGTGAATTTGCGTTTGCCGTTGAGAATGTCAGAAACAATTGATTCCGTTTTAAAGATTGGAACTAGATCTTTTTGTTTGAGATCTAATTCTTCGACAAGGGCTTTAAGCAAATCAATGCCACTTAGATCTGGAATGGAGATGTGCTTCTCTTCATACTCATGGACGAGAATGCCTAAGAGGTTGATGTAGTCTTGCTTTTCTGGTGTGATTTCAGCGGAATCGAGCAAGGTATCAATCACTTCTTGAACAGCGAATAGCTCCTCCTCGGATTTGATGGGGCGAGGTGGAAACTGTTGCAAAAGCTTGATGTAACTGTCTGATTCAGCGGCAAACATATTTGTAGTGCTCGTGATAGATAAAAATATTTGTAGATTTACTCATACCAATTATCTTTTTTCCAGTTGTCTTTGTCATACTCTGCATGAGTTAAAACACTACGGATAAAAACTTTTTGGTATGTGTAATCAATGAAGGCAATCAAACGGTATTTGTTGCCGCCAATATTGAAAACTGTGAAATTCCCAACTTGATCGGCAGAAGGAAAGACAGTCCGTACTTCTACAAAGTTTTGCCATTTCGCAGTCGTTGTTAACTTGTACCAAAGCAATAAACTCACCTTTGAATCGGGGTGTTTTTCCCAAAATTCTACAAGGCGAGAACGAGTAATGACATGCATAGAAACCGAAAGGTAAGTAGAACTCCGTGAACCTGCATACGTCACGGGATTCTCGACTGTCGTAGTCACCTAGTTTTAGGTTTAGATTGCGCTAATCTTAGCAAATTGCGAAGTCTGCTACAACATCTGCGAAATACACTATGCGGCATGAGCGGATCGCACTTCTCCCCTCACACTTTCCAAACTGCGATCGCACTACATCACACTCACTGAGTAGGCGCGAATTGCTGCATCTACGTTATCTGGATTACGAATGGCATCTCGCACGTCGGTCGATAGCTGGGTATCACCACTGATGAACCACAGAAAGATATGGGTATCGAGCAAAATTCTCATTTGCCTTCAAACGCATTCAGCAAGTCGTCTGGTAAGGGTGCATCAAAGTCATCTGGGACGGTAAATTCACCTGCACACAAACCAAATGGCCGCAGTTGTTCACGGCTAACGATGGGCTTAAGTTCTGCAATGGGTTTATCGGATTTGAAGATGACCAGCGTCTCGCCTGCTTCTACTTGAAGTAAGTATTTCAGTGGATCTTGCTGTATTTGATCAACGGTTACGTTAAGCATCATCCACCTCACATTGCGAAGGTTTACCCTTGAGGGAAATTATAGCTTTGGCGAAAAGGAAGTGCGATCGCACTTCTCCCATTGCATTTCTCAAACTGCGATCGCACTTTAGGCATATAGCAACTGTTTTTTAATCTCTTCGGCTGTCAGTGCATTGACTAGAATGCCGATTCTTTGAGCAACTTCATAGGCATTTTTCTGAGGGACTACGATAATTCCGGCGTGTTGTTGATCTGCTTCGATGTACTGGAGATGCAATCGTTCAAAATCAACGCGGTTATGAGTCAGAATGCATCGGCCAGTTGAAGTGGCAAATTCAAGCTGCTCTGCATCTGTTTTACCAAGGGCTGCTTGTTCAGGGACGGTCGCAACGTCTAAGCCGCGCGATCGCAACAGTGTAGCGACGAGTGCCGACATGTCTTCATCGGTGTACAGTGCGGCAAATGTTGTCACAGTTGTCCTAGAGCAGCTTTTACGGCTGGATGAACTAAATCATCTGGAACTTGGTTTTGTTCAATGTATTCGTTGATTTCGGCTTGATGATCGAGATAGAAGCTGAGGGCGTCAAATACTTGCGCGAGCCTTAGATGGGGTAAGTGATGCAAGATTTCTTCTGGCATGATGCCGAGTCGCCACAGACCAACGATGGCACGGACGGAGGTGCGAGTGCCTACAATGATTGGCTCTCCGCTGAGAATTTCGGAGTTGCTGGTGACGTAGCGGGAGAGGGTTTTAGTAGACATAGGTTAGTTGATACCTCAGTAATTGCCTCTTGAGCGCATGCTTTTAGTTTACTGTTTGCAGTTGAAGGATTAAATGATGGTGCGATCGCACTTCTCTCCGACGCACTTCCCAAACTGCGATCGCACTTTTCCCATCGCACTTTTTCCAACCCGATACAATCCCAAACGCGATTTGTAACTACAACTCCTCAATTGTCACCAGTCCACCTTCTGTAAACTGAATAACGAGTTCTTGTTCTTCTAGCAAGGCAGTACCAAGTAAAGGTCTTCTTCCGGTTGCAATGACGAGAACTTCTCGTTCTTCACTGTCCCAAAGGATGACTGCTTCGTGAACGGGTAGTAAAACTTCGCTATTGTCAGCCAGATTTGCGGGGATATCGTACAAAAGGGGCAAACCCATTAAGGAAACAGCTTCTGAAGGGAGACAAAGCTGTCCAGTGAATCCTGTATCGATGACGAACTCAATCGGTAGACTGGAACCGTTGGATAGTAGGAATGTTAGCGTAACGGTTGCATGGCGATCTGCAACGATGCCAGAAATCACGGCTGAACCTGCTCCATCGTGCCGCCAAAGGAAACGGCGACGTTGTATCCAATGCGAATGCCGAAAAGGCGAGCGTTGGGATGTTTTCTGCGAAGCGTACGCGCGGCTTCTAGCCCGGTTGCATCGACGGCGTAATCGCCTGTTTCAATGTCGATGATGACCATTTTGCCGATGTTGTCGTCTTGCTCAACTCGCTGACGGATGCTGTTTTCGTAGAGTTGTTTGGCCCGTCGCGCAACTTCTTCACGGCTTAAGAGGATGGTCTGCATGGGCTGAATCCTAGCGTTTATGCTGCTTTGCTTGACTCTTCGATGATATCTCACTCAACCGCGATCGCACTTCTCCCCTCACACTTCCCAAACTGCGATCGCACTTTTCCCATTGCATTTCTCTTCACCAAAATCGCACTTCACTTTCAAGCAGATTTCTGATCGTCTTGATCTTTTTGGAGGAGGAATTCTAGGTATTCTTCGAGTTGAAGTAGTCGTGTTTGGGATAATTTACGCAGTTTGAGCAGGATTTCTTCTTCTTGCTGCAATTGACTGACCGAAATGATTTGAGAGGCCGCGACTTCAACTGTGATGTTGGGGACGTTGAATCCTTCGAGGCTGTAGCCGTCTTCGCCACTTTCGGGCATTGGATAGTGTTCGACGATAGTTGCGATCGCACCTCGCTTGAGATTGTATTCTGGTAAATCTTCGGCAAGGGCAACTTGGGAGTATAAAGGATACTGAGTTTTCATTGGCGTTCTCCTTTATCTGGCACTAAGGTCACAAATTTCGCTACATCGTTTGTTACCATCCAAATCGTTAAGATATTTAGCTCAACTCCATTTACTCCTAGAAGGCTGGAACGGATACGATATTTGCTGCCATAGCGATTGGTTTCAATAAGTTCGGCAGGTTGAGTTAAAACTTGAATACGTAGATCCTGTTCTAGCTGCTGCCAGTTTTCTAGGGTATATCCTGCACGCTGCAAGAATTTGGACTTGTCATCTTTGGGTAAGGGTACAAGCAGATATTTGGTTAGTTTTTCTTCTGTGATTATTGCGTTTTGTGGCAATAACACGGTCAACCCCTATACAGATAGGATTACACTACATTTTACTTCAGGAAAATATGACCCGATCGCACTTCTCCCATCGCACCTGCATTAGTAGCCGACTTTGACGAAGGGTGTGCCGTAGCTGCGATCTTTTTTGATTAATTTGCCTAGATATTTTTGGCGAACATCGCTGCCTGCTTTGCGTCCGATGAATTCCCAGCAGTCGGATATGTCGTCGTAGAAGGAGCGGGTGAAGTATTGCTGAGTACCAGCTTTAACCCAGCCGTGTATTTCATAGACTTCTTTGATGATGCCGCCGTATGTTGCGTAGGCAAATTTGATGGATTCATCTCTTGGAATTCTCCACCAAACGCCTCGTGTGGCTTCAAATAGTTCCAGCTCAGACATAGCGGATTTATAGGTAGAGTTGAGCAGGAAGGCTAGACCTTGGTGCTCGGTTGCGATCTCGGTTTCTATGCCTGTTTGCAGGTTATGAATGTCTTCGATGGTCATTCTGCCCATGTCTGTGCCGCTGCCTCTGACTTTGTTTGACAGCTCACCGACTCCAAGCAAATCAATGCACGTTGCTTCAACGAGTTTGGCAGTTGCGTCTGTTTGAATGCCATGTCTGAGGATGTCAATGCCAAGTTTTTGTTCGGCGAGAAGTTTTTGAACCCTGTTGACTTTTTCTGAGTCAGTTTGCTCGAAGAGATGATGCAAACACCGATCACCTTTGCCTTTGCCAATGTAAAAGGGTTTGCGAGTTTCTCCGTCAATTTCGCAGAGTGCATAGACGTAGTAGCCGATGTTGTCTAGCGATTTTTTGTATTGGCTAAAGTCCATTGATGAATTTGATTACTTGATAGTGAGTTTATGAAATTTGCGATCTCATCAAAAGTTAGACCGCAATCAATTTTTCTCGACTTAGATTTTGCAAAATACTAATTTGCCCAATGCGTTGAAATTCTTTGCTACTTCTATCGGCGAGGTGAAGAACCCAAGGCAATCGACAGGAGCGGAAACCACTTGCAGGATGTAACTGAGTAAGATGATAAGTTTGTAGAGCTAATAGCTCTAAACATGTGTTTCCATATTCATGAACTACCCGCAATGGCCTTACACTTCCAATATTTTGATTAATTGATTGGCTCGTTACTATGACAAAGGAGCGCTCTTTAGGCATGATAACAGTGCTACCAATTTCAGCATCTCTATATAGTTTGATGTCACCTTGAATAATCTCACGTCCCATTCTTCCTGCTCCGCTCTTACGAACTCCTACAATATCTACAGCAATATCTTTCTCTTCCAAAGCTTTTATCGTTTGTTCAAATTCTCCGGTTTGTACTAAACCGTCTCTCATCAATAAAAGTTTTTTAGGGTAACGACCACAAGTATTGTAAAACTTAATGATAAGTTTAGAAACTGTTTGCCAAACCCCTTCTCCTGAGAATCTTTCTCCTCTTTGTACATCGGGCAATTCCCAACCCAAACTTTGTCCATTGGCTAAAACTGCAAAAGCTGAAGTACCATAGTACAGTTCACGATTTGTACCTGTATCAAAACCGATAATTAGATCTGCTGATTCAGGATGATTAATTGGTTCTAGGCGTATAGGTTGCCAACCTGCTTTACATAGTAAGCCTAAAACTACATTTACAGCTTTATAGGCATCAGCTTTTGGTAGAGGTACTATAAATTGAGTTGCAATACCTGCACTTAATGCATCAATTCTGATCTGTTGCTTACGCTCATTAGATGACCAAGGCATAACCACTAAAACTGTATTAATTTTTTCAGCAGCCCATTCCTGCCAAAACATCTGTCGATCTAATGCACCTTCAGGCAATTGACTTGACGTTCGATATGAATCAATTTCTATATCTATGTTGCTTTTTGCTGCAACTTCTTTCAAGCATTTCTTGACTTCTGACGGATATTGCAATTTTTCATTAAACAAGTTGAGGCATCCAAAATTTGTTTCTCCGACTTTGACACAACCTTTGTAGCGAACTTTTGCAGCCTTATCAACTTCTCCATTCAAAGCGAATAGTTTTGCTCTTGGTAAAAGATATCCTTCGATAGATAAGGCTTTAGGATTAGCTGAGATCTGATATACACCTTTAATAATCTGCTGCGCGGTTTTTTCAGATTCTCTCAAGCGATCATTTAGCCTCTTCCTAATATAGCTAAATACTTCTTGTATATTATTCTTCTCGCTTTGTTCAGACTGTTCTGCGATATTAGCTAACATTTCCATTGTCAAGCTAGGTGTAAGCCTTTGAGAAAGATGAGCAACTGCTTGATCGCTCCAGCCACTTGCTTTTACTACATAAACAACACGAGAGTTTTGGATTTCTTCTTCTGTTGCCCCAATTCGGCGATGATAATCAGCCAAGCTTATTTCTAGACTGTCAATCATCACTTCATTTGGTGATTGATCGCTAATCCCCCTGTATCGCCAACTAATATAGTTGTTTCTCTGATCTTTATACGTGTTTCGAACATAGGAAATAGGAATTTCAGGATATTCATCTTGCCATTGATGAAGATTCCAAGGAGTATAAAAGCGATGATGTAGATCAATTTCCAAATAAAGCTCACCCTCAGAATCAATATTAATATCAATTCTCCTGCCCTTATGTACTTCCCATCCCGTGCCACATTTTTCTTTTCCCTCTTCTCCTGAGACCCACCAAATCAAGCCGCCTTCAGATGCTCTTTCAATACTTGTTTTGTTCCACTTTTTTAAGTTGTACTCTAGCTTTTTTCGCTCCAAGCTCTCAACTGCCTTTAATTCAAAAGGATCAGCACAATCTAGTTTTCTTCCTCTAGATGTTAGATTTAATCTCCAGTTCTTATTCTGTAGCCGATCCAAACTAACTTCTTCTTGAGTTATGATTCTACTACCTAACCTAACTGCTGGAGCTCCGAGCTTATAACAGATACTAGCAAGCGCTCTTCGTTCATCACCTTGTTCTGGAGGGAGCTGAAAATCGCAGCTATATTCATAAACTGTAAGATCAGTAGTGGTTAGTTGCTTAACGAGAAATCGATTGAGTACGATAGTGCTCTTTTCAAAATTGAATTGCATGGAAAGATAACCTTACTAAATGTTTATTATTTTTCAGTAAATCTTGCTCAGTCAAAAACATTAAAAGGGACAGGCAACTGCCCATCCCCTTTATGTCAAAACTCAACCTGCCCCCAAACTACTTCTTCTGTTCCGGGAACAAACACTTATCCGAATCACAGCCTGCTGGCCCTGCTTCAGACATTTCAGATAGGTCATAGCGACTTAGCGCCCGATTAAAATCATCCGTTTCCCGGCGAGCATGAACCGCCGCCGCCAGCCGCTCATACTCCTCTTTTGAGATAGGCTCAAACGGCAAACGCGGGAACGTTTGGTGATCATCGAACCGCGCCAGCAGCGCCGCCGAGATATAGCCCTCGTCATTTTCGATCGCCTGATAAATCCGCTCACCCAGCCACTCAATTTCAGCCTCACGGAACTCAATCGTCGCCGACGTATTGTGCGCCGTATAGTGCTTCTGCACCTGCATATAGAAATCAAACTGCGCCGCCGCCGAAAACTGCGAGACATCAATCTGATCCGCCCCCGGCAGATTCGCCCAGGACACCTCCACCGGAATTTCCACCAGCCACTCCGTACAGCGCGGATCAAACGGATCATGCAGCAGATTGCCATTTTCATCCTTATCCGACTGCGACGGCACCACCGAATAACCATAGTCAATACAGGCCATCGCCACCGGGTCGCTCTTGCGGAACGTAATCCGGCGGATAAACCGCTGCGCCTTCGGTGGGTGCCATCCAGGGCTAGCCCCCGACAGCAGCGACTTCGTCCCCGCAGGCTGCACCGTCGTACAGCGATTTGGCCGCTTCAAGCCGTTGCGATCGCAATAATCCCACACCGCCTGATGCACAATATTGCGCCAGCGGCTCAGGTACTCCTGCTCCTTCGCTTTGAACGCCATACCTGCCGCGGTATTACCAGGCCGACCCTCTTCCCACCAGCGCAGCCAATCCGTGCCAAACGCATGCACAAAGAAGTCAAACAATCCCGTAAACGACACGCCCACAATTGGATCATCCAACCGCGACTGCTGATAGCGCGGCTCCACAAACTGATGATTCAGCAACGCCGCAACTGCGATCGCGCCTGCCGTAAACGCCTCCTCTTGCTCCTCAAAATTGTGCGGATCAATTCGGTTTAGATGAATTTCAGCTAAGTTGCAGAAGTTATTGGAAAGAATAATTTCTCCACACGGATTTAGACCATAGCGGTCATCGCCCTGCGCCCTGCGCTTTGCCTCACCAGCCCACTGAATTGCACCCTCACCGGAATAAAACTGCTTGCGAACTGAATCTACGCATTCTTGCAAACTGGGTTTTGTGTGGAAGACACGAGTGTGATTCGCCATCCGCAGTGCATCTCTTTCCGGATCAATTCGCCAGTTGCCTTCTGCGTCCTGCACCCAAAGATTATCTTTAATGCCAGCCGCCGCAGTATCGTTGCTATCAAACTGACGAATCCCCGCGCTCCGCCGGATGTTACCTGCCACAACACAAGCGGCAGCTTCATCAATCAGCAAACAGCATTCAACTGAGTTCAGCTTACGACCATTAGCTTTATTGATAATCTTGGCGCAGCGTTCATACAGAGACGGCAACCGTACCGGATTCGCCATGCCGCCAAAGCCTTTCAGTCGCTCACCTGCCGGACGGACATCGCCTAAATCAATCGTGACGTTGACCTCACCGTCAAACTGAGGATCGGTAGAGAGTTCTAGCAGGGTTTGATAAGACTTCACCCAACCATCCCGACTGTCGCCAACGTTGATCTGAACCGTTTGTCCTTCAATGCAAACTTCAGTTTGTTCGCGGCGCTGATCGGCAGGAGTTGTACCAATCTCGCCATCCATTGTGACATTGAGCCGATTGCGAATGTCCGGTAGCTGATTAATGTATTTCGGTTCCAGAACCGCGCCTGTGCCGCAGCCCATCATGGCCAAGTCCATCATTAAGCCGAAGGAGCGCCAATCGTAGATGTTGGTTGAGCTGCAATTGTAAGCTCCAGGAAAATTAGCCGGGTTCTCTAGCCATTCGGTGCCGCCCACCCAGAGCCAGCGTCCTGAAGGAAGCGCCTTGAGCTGTCGCTGCATCCGCCCAATCAGAGCCGCTTCCACGCTGGTCAGCTTGCCGAGCTTAATTAAACCCTTTAAAGTGCGATCGCACACCTCATCCCAAGACTCGCGGCGATTATCCTCCAGCTTGCGACGACTATACGTGCGATAAAATACCGGATTCGCCGCAGGTGCAGTCTCTGGAAATGGGCTTTGATGACGAGTACGCTCTAGTTCTTGAACCATAGAAACAGCTTTCCTCCAGGCAGGTTGTGATACCAAATGTACGGGTTGTGATGGGATCAATACTAAGACACATCTAGCGTCTTGTGAGGGGATAAATTAAAAGTTGACCCTATGGATAGGGGGTTAAAATATTAAGTTCGACGGACGTTTAAACTCTAACATAACGTTTATTTATGTGTACGTAAGCTATGATCAGATACGTTATGGCTATTCCACATCGGGTAGGGGCGAATGGCCATTCGCCCCTACGCAAACGTTGAAAACTCTGGACAGCCTAGTTTTGCCCCTATGGATGGTTTCACCCGCCAAGAAGCGATCGCACTGACCCAAACCACATCAAGTCGGCTCGCCTATCTCGACCGCACAGGCATTGTGGTACCGGAAAAATACGGCAATCACAAGAAGCCCACCGTGATCTATAGCTGGGAGCAAATCCTGGAAATTCGCGCCATCAACGACCTGCGCCAGCAAACCTCCCTCCAGATGGTGCGAAAAATTGTTGAATTTCTTGATAAACACGGTCTCGACCCCAGCCTGCGCGACAAGCACCTCGTCGTCGCCAACGACGAAGTGTTTCTCGTCCTGCCCGACTGGTCAGACATGCCCCAGGTGATGAAAGTCGCCGGACGCAGTAATCAAAACGTGGGTCAGATGGTACTCATCGTCCTGCCGCCACTAGCCGACGTGATTCGCGATGTTTGGCAGGCCGCTCAGGAATCGGAGGTGGTAGATTTTGTCAGCTTTAAGAGAAGAGCGAAAGCAGCTCCGGCACAGGCATCATAAAAATAAATTGGTAGCAGTGCGGCGCGCCGCACTGCTACCAATTTATTTCTTTCGCAAACGAAACCGCTTCAACCGTCCCGTCCAAATAATCTGCACCAGACTGAGTAGCGCCAGCAGCTTCTGCACTTGCTGAATTTGCTGCTCCAATCTCTGATACTTCAGCCGCAGATCTCGCGTGCCAGCTTGCCCGTTCAAAATGGCTGCTGGAGCGTTATTCAACGTGTGATACGTACACTGCTCGTAGCGAACAAGGCGATTGGCAAACTGAGATAAAGCCCGCTTCCAGCACCAGAGCTGCCAAGTGCACCAAAAGAAAAAAATCGAAAGCAAAATGTTAATCGCGACGACAATGGCAACCATAGCGAAGGAGTGTCTCGGTGTTTGCTGGCCAGCTCAATCCTGATTCCATTACAGCATCATTCCACATCTGCTCCAAACGGCCACATTTTTAAACCAGTCGAAAATTTGGATCGCTTTCCGTCTGCGGTGTTATCAGTAAAGGAGTGGGTCAACCTAAACTAAACTTAGTCCGCTTGACCACCTGTGTTTCCCTTGCTGCATCTATACGGAGGAGCGTATGGCCTTCCAGTTCAACCAGCTCGACAAAATTGCCGACTTTGATCAGGCAATGAGAGTCTTAGAAGAAGAGTATATTCCCAATTTACTAGAAGCCTTTGTCAATTCACCGGAGGCAAAAGCTTACATCGAGGCACATCCACAAGAGGGGGAATATCTGGGGGACTGGGTTGGCAACTTTGTCTATTTTGGCTATGCCTACACCGGAGTTACGTTGTCGAAGATGAAGCAGCAGGACGCTGAGGAGATTCTCCTCTACGTGTTTCCGCGCAAAGTCTCGTTGATGAATCCTGACGAAGCAAATAGCACGATTCCAGAATTGATTGCGTTTTGGCAGTTTGTACAGCGGGAATATAAGCAGCGCAATAGCAAAAAGATTCTGGCCTTTCTGCACAAAATTGAGCCGACGTTCACAGACACGATGAACGATCCGAGTAACTTTGGTATGGCTAAATCGTTCATGATGTCGGGGATGCAGGCTGGTTTTGACATGACCACGCAAGAAGGGGTGGAAGCGTTTCAGCAACAGTACAACCAGCAGCTTCAAGCAGGCGGTTCACCACTGCCCGGATTTCCCATGCCGATGGCGGCAGGTGCTGGCCAAAATACATTAGCCGCTTTCCCCATTCCCGAAGGAGTTCCGCCAGAGTTTGTCGCACTGCTGAGTCAGCAGTTGGGATTCGGTCCTGTTCCAGGACTCGAAGGATTGCCCTCTGATCCGGAAGAACTGATTGATGCGATCGCACATCATCTAGTTGAATCCGGTGAAGTGGAACTCGATGACGCGGCAGACGACAGTGGTTCCAGCTTTTTGCAGCAGCTACAAACTGAGATGTTACAGCGTGCAGTAGCAAATCAGGGCATAGAGCTATCCGAATCTGCGATCGCGCTGCTCCAGGATCTGGAAATTACTGAAACCACACCGGGCACCATCGTCAAAGACTTTGAAACCCTGCTAGCGGCAATGGAGGGCAAGGGATTACCCGTCAGCGGCAAGCTACTGCATATCTCGCTCAAGCTGCTGGGAGATCTAAATGCCCAGATGAGCCAGCCGATTCAGCTCGCGCTCAAGCGCCCCCAGCAGAAATCCTACGCGAATCTGCATGGCCTCTGCCTGTTGCTGCGCGCAACGGGGATTGCCAAGGTTGTGACGGTTGGCAAAACGCCGCATCTACAGGTCGATCCAGACGTTTACGCGTCGTGGCAAATGCTGAATCCCACGGAGAAATACTTCACGCTGCTGGAAGCCTGGTTGTTGCGAGCCACGGGTGAAATGATTGGCGAAGATCGCAATCCCACGAATGAGGGTGGACGATTACTGAACAGTTGGCCAACTTTAAGGGATCAACACCCAACCTATAAAAACTACGGTGAGCAGCAGAACCTAAACTACTGGCCAGGGTTGCATAATGTGGCGCTGATGCAGATGTTTGGCTGGGTGGAGATCAACTCGCCCAAGCCGGAATCAGGTAAAGGCTGGCGAATCAAGAAAGTGAAGCCGTTACCTATTGGAGATGCGATCGCAACTGCTACATTTCGCGCTTACTACGAGCAGAATTACATTTGGGGGTCTCAGCAAGACTACACCCAGCCCTGGGGAGAGCTACGACCCTATTTCCAGCCCTACTTCCCTGAATGGCAGAACAATCTGGCCACGCCCAAACAGCATGAGCACCAGACGGGCACCTACATTTTCAAGGTTTCCCTCGGCAACATTTGGCGGCGGCTTTCCATTTCCAGTGAATCAACGCTGGCAAAGTTATCGGGTTTAATCTTAGATGCAGTTGATTTCGATTCCGATCACCTACATCTATTTGCCTATAAAGACGCGATGGGGCGCACAATTGAGGTGCATCATCCTTACGATGAATGGCACGATGGCCCCCTTTCCAACCAAATCCTAGTTGGCGACTTGCCGCTGGAGACAGGCATGACGATGAACTACGTATTTGACTTTGGTGATTACTGGGAATTCAGCATTTTATTAGAAGAGATTCAATCCGGTAAACCGAAACGCAACAGTGACAAAATTCTAGAAAGCCACGGCGAAGCACCTGAACAATATCCCAGTTGGGATGAGTAATGCTATTTCCACAAAATGTGAAAACTGATTGAAACCCCACAGTTTATTTTCGTAAAACGTCTGCTCAGCAAACGTTTTACGAAAATAAACCAGTTAAGAATTCCACTCTAAAATCAACACTTCTTCTCTTAGCTGATCTCCTGTTTTACTCGACAGCCGAGTTCTAAAAAGTTCAATATCGCAGACCGTATAGCCTAACTCTTCGGCGATTTCAGCTAATAGTTCTCCCGTCCGAATGAGTACCTGTAAATACGACGCTTGATCGCCAACAACATAAGCTAATTTTGCACCTGGACATAGAGCAGATTTCAGCTCAGTGAAATGGCGCTTCATGCCCCCAAAATAAAGCAGCGTTGCCCGTGGATAAAGACGAGCAAATCCAGATGTGTTATTCGTCTCAATTCTCCGCTGCTCAATTTCTTGAGCCAGCTTGATCACCTTGCTGTTTGAACTCAAATAGCGATCATCCTGATCCGCTACATAAATGTTGCGGGAATTCGAGCGCATCATGCTTTTTTTGAAGTGGCGCAGATCGTCTTTATTCTTGAGAAAACCGAGCAGAACTGATTCTAAGCGCGTCGTGCGGGTGTAGTCTTTTTCATTGGGGTAGGGTGGAGAAGTAATAACCGCATTAACTGAATTGGGCTGCAATAAACTAGACGCTTCTCTGGCATCACCATGATGACAAATTGTGCTGGGATATGTGTAATTAGCAGACTGCACGAAGCGTAAATCGTCTAGCATCTGCTGCACTTTTTGATACCATGCCTCAAACACATTGGCATCTTGTCGCTTCTGGCGGCGGATACCGACTTCTGGAGCAAATCGGAGGTTACTGGCATCATAAACAGCGGTATAAGCCAACGCTAAATCGAAGAATGATCGAATTGCAGGTTGATCAACGTCTTCGATTTCATCTCGCAGGATTAAACACTTATTCAACGGTTCTTGACAAATTGAATTCTTCAGAATAACTGAAAATTGATCGGGGCTAAATGTTCGTTCAGTCGCAATAGTCTGATGCCAATAAATCGCTCGTTCTAGAATTTGGTCAGCTAAAGACTGAATGCGATCGCAATCTAGATCCCAGGTTGTTTTCACCTGAGAAGCCAAATGAGACATCGGTGTTGCTTCGATGCCAACTGCATTCAGTCGATACTTTTTGGCTTCTACTAACGTGGTGCCTGTGCCGCAAAACGGATCGAGAACTACGGCATCGTCAGCTAAATGAAACTGGTCAAAATAGCGACGCACTAAATGGGGCGGAAACGACAGAATGAACCGATACCAATCATGAAACGCGCGGTCGGTATCCTGCAAACGGTTGTGCCGCACGTCTTGGGGATTATCGGTGCTGTCAAAGCCCAGCGTCATTTGTCTTGGTCTTAGCACCTTACTAGTCTGTCAACGTTGTTTTTTAATGGGTTTTGATGGTTGATGTGCCGCGCGACGCGCGGCACATCAACCATCAAAACTTAATTTACAGAGTATTTAGTAATGCGTGCCTGATTTACGGTGATGCACAGCGGTCTTAGCATCGGCATCAAGTACCTGACCGGATTCAACCACAGCATACACGACCCAGTGATCGCCGCACTCCATCCGGCTGTTGACGCGGCATTCTAAGTAAGCGAGCGAATCTTTCAGAATGGGTAAACCCAAGTTTGACTCATCCGTTTCTATGCCGTCGAAGCGGTCTTCACCGGGGTTAAACGGCTTGAGGAAATGCTTCATCAGCGGAATATGTTTACCTTCCGCCAGAATATTCAGCACAAACGGCGAACCGGGATACAGCAAGGATTCCACTGCCCGATCTTTGGCGACGGAAACGGTAAATCCAGGTGGGCTAAAGGTGGCTTGCGACACCCAGGAGGCTAACATGGCGCTCGATACATTTTCCTGCTTGGCGGTGACGATGCAGAGCGAACCGACTAAGCGACCGACCGCTTGTTCCAGCGACGTAGCGGGCTGGCGGGGAGCCTTCACTTTCTTGGCTTTCTTCAGCGCTTGGGCAAAGTCCGTACCCGCCTCTTCACAGAACTTGAGCGTGGCGTCATCGGGCTTGAACTTGACCCGGATCGGCTCAAAGCCAAAGGAGAAACCCGCGTCTTTCAGCTTGTCCTCCAGCAGATCAATCGCTTCACCACTCCAGCCGAAGGAGCCGAAGACACCCGCCAGCTTGTTGGTTGTTGCCGTAGACAGAATGGTGCCCAATGCCGTTTGAATTGGCGTCGGCGCATGGCCGCCCAGAGTTGGTGAGCCGATAATAAATCCAGCGGACTTTTCAATCGCCGCCTGGATTTCCTTCGTGTCAGAAATCTCGGCGTTGATTGACTCGACCCCGACTCCAGCTTTGGTGATACCCCGTGCGATCGCATTTGCCAGCGTAGCGGTATTACCGTAGGCCGACGCGTAAATCAGCGTCACCGTTGTGTCGTAGGTGCTCTGCTGCTTGCTCCAGTGATGATAGTCATTGGTCAACTCCGTCAGACCGAAGCGCACCAGCGGCCCATGTCCCGTCGCATACAGCCGCACTGGCGAAACATCCGCCAGCTTATCGAGTGCGGTCGAGATTTGGCGGGCATTGGGAGCCATCAAGCAGTCGTAGTAGTAGCGCCGATCCTCCATGAAGGTTTCCCAGCCTTCGTCAAAAATCTGGTCGCCGCAGACGTGAGCGCCAAACAGCTTATCGGTAAACAGCACCAGCGTTTGCGGGTCAAACGTACACAGGTGATCCGGCCAGCGGGGATTGGGGGTCGGAATAAACTGTAGGACGTGGCTCATGCCCAAATCTAACGTCTCATCTGCACCTTTAATCACCTGAATGTTGAGCGGCTGACCCGATTCTTTAAAGGCTTCCCGCAGCGTCAACGCTGCCGGATTAGAGCAGACCAGCGTCACCTGCGGCGCAATCTCCAGCAGCGACTTCAGCGTTTCCATCCGGTTGGGATTGACGTGCCCCAAAATCACGTAGTCCAGCTTGGCTGGATCAAACCGCTCCTGTAGCGCTTGCAGAAAACTCTCCGTAAATGACTCACCCGGCGGATCAAACAGCGCCATCTTGTCGGCCTGAATCACAAACGAATTCGCCGTCGTCCCCTTCTCCCGCGCATACTCAATCTCAAACCGCAGCCGACTCCAACTGCGCGATCGCATCACAGTCGTTTGAGCCGCAATCGGCAACACCTGCACATCGCGGGGCTTAGAGCGTGAGGAGTGAGGAGTGAGGAGTGAGGGGTTTGATGCAGTCATGGGTTTGGGGGTAGGTGTGATGAACAAAGGTTGGGAAGTGAGGAGTGAGGGGTGAGGAGTAAGGCGTGAAGAATAATTATGGTGGTGACTTTAGGGAGTTGCGTAGGCCGATGAGCATACGGTCGATTTGGGTGAGTTCGGCATCAAGATGTTGATGGTCTTGCGGGGAGAGGTATGCGAGACGTAAGGCGATTTCAAGCTGGGTATCGAGTTCACTGGCAGAACCGATAGCAATCCGGATAAATTGAGCAAATTCATTCGTCCCTCTTGCGGCTCCTTCTGCCAAATTACTTGGAATTGAAACCGCTGCTCGACGCATTTGTGCGGTAAGACCATACTGCTCAGATATCGGAAATTGACGAGTCACCCGATAAATTTCGGTCGTAAACTCAACACTCTTCTGCCACACCCTTAACTTCTTACGCGGCTTCTCCACCTGTCTTAATACGCCTCACTCCTCACTCCTCTCGCCTCACGTAATCGCCTCACTTAATAGTAATTACCCATTTTGCGGTGGTGAACTGCGGTGCGAGCCTCTTGGTCGGAGACCTTACCGTCCTTGGCCACACAGTAGACAATCCAGTGATCGCTGGTTTCCATGCGGCTGGCGACTTCGCATTCGAGATAAGCCAGTGCATCGGCCAGAATCGGTGAGCCGTTCTCAGCCGTGTAGGTTTTCACACCCTCAAAGCGGTCGGCACCAGGAGCGAATCGCTTCAGGAAGTGCTTCATCAGACCCAGGTGATTGCCTTCTTCCAGAATGTTGAGCACAAACGTGTCGCCCACCTGCATCAGGGATTCGATCGCCCGATCTTTGGCGACGGCAACGGTGAAGCCCAGCGGTTTGAAGCTGGCTTGCGAGACCCAGGAGGCCACCATCGCGCCTTTTACTTCTTGCCGTCCAGCAGTAATCACATATAAACCGCTGCTGATTCGACCGAGTGCTTTTTCTAGCTCTGCATCGATCGATTTGACCTTTTTGATTTTGCGATCGCGGGTCATTTCTTGACCAAGGTCAGTGCCCGCTTCGTCGCAGACTTGGTAAATGTATTCGGTTGGAACATCTTTAATCCGAATCGGGTCGAATCCCGGCGTCAGATCCAGTTCCCGCAGCTTATTCATAACTGGGTCAACGGGTTCGTCGTCGCCGCCGTAGGACTCGAACAGGCCGAAGAACTGCTTATCTTTAACCGCAGCCAGAATCGTACTCAATGCCGCCTGAGCAGCAGTGGCATTCGTGGGCGGCATGCCAATCACAACGCCTTGCACCCGACCAACCAGTTCCTGTACTTCCTGCGGGTCGGCGGAGCGCAGGTCTTCCATTTCAACCGCGACGCCCGTTTTGCTGATCCCGCGCGCGATGGCCTGAGAAATGCGATCGCTGTATCCATAATCGGACACGTAGAAGACCGCCACTGTCGTTTCAGCCTTGGCTTTAGCCTGACTCCACTCGCGGTAGCGCCCCACTAGCTCATCGACGTTGTGCTGCAAAATGGGGCCGTGACCGACAGCAATGGTGGTAATCGGCGCATCTAGCTTGTCCATCCGCTTGAGGGCAGACAGCACCGACCGGGCATTGGGAGCCATCAGGCACTCGTAGTAGAAGCGGAAGTCCGGTGACATCGCCTCTAGGTCAACATCCAGCAGATCATCGGTGCAGTAGTGCAGACCAAAGGCATCGCAGGTGTAGAGAATCTGGGTGCCGTGGTCGTAGGTGAAGGCGGTATCGGGCCAGTGCAGGTTAGGCGCAATGATGAACTCTAGTTCGTGGCCGTTGCCCAAGTCCAGCTTATCGCCGCCTTTGACGATTTCTTGCTTGAAGGGCTGGTTGACCAGTTCTTCAAGAAACTGAATCGCGACTTTGGAACCGACAACGGTCGCGTTGGGAGCCAGAGCTAGAACGTCCTTGACCAAACCGCTGTGATCGGGTTCCGTGTGGCTGATCACCAGATAATCAATTTCAGCGGGATCAATCTGCTCTTGCAGAGTCGCTAGGTAAAGATCCCGAAACTTTTCGTGGGATGTGTCTACCAGCGCCACCTTATCGCCCCGAATGATAAACGAGTTGTAGGTGGTGCCGTTTTGCAGTCCAAACTCAATATCAAAGCGATCGCGATCCCAGTCGAGGGAGCGAATCGCGGTGGTGTCGGGGGCAAGCTCGGCCACCTGCATCGTCAAGCGACGCTGTCTCGGCTCGGCAACAGCAACCATAAGGGTTCCTCCTTACTCGTTTATCTCAATCGTCAGAATTGATTATTAAGAATTTTTACCTATATCTGTCTCTATGATGCCGTAAATCCCGCATTCCTAACAGTCATGATTGGTTTAGATCATGGTTCGGCTCGATTAGTTTGATTTATCTCAGAGAAAATACATAGCTGCTGCTGTGGTAACTGAGGCATTGATGAAATCTAGCGTTCAAGCATTTAAACGTTCTGAAAATTTACCTAATGCCACCAATACGGCGACCACTACAAAATAAGGCAGGCGTCAGACACAATACGTCTAGCACCTGCCTTTGATTGAATTCTGAGCCAACTATTTTGAGGCAAATCGTCTGAGGCCAATTTAATGATTAGGCACCAGATTCTTCCAGAAAGGCATAAGGATGGCTTATTTCATGTCCGTTCGTTTGAGCCATATCTGTCCGCACATAAAGCTGGCGAGTGGGATAGGCAAATTCAATCTGATGCTGCTCAAATGTTGCCTTGAGCGCTAGATTAATCTCCTGCTGAGCATCCATGTAGATCTTGTAGTCGTTGCTCAGGACATAATAGGCCATCTCAAAATTAAGGCTAGATTCGGCATAGCCAGCGAAATGAGCGCGCTCAAATACGGCGTTTTCTGTTCGCTCAACAATGTCCTGAATCATCTGGGGAATCTGCTTCAGTTGTTCAACTGGGGTTTGGTAAACCAGGCCAAATTTAGTAATGATCCGGCGACCCTCCATGCGCTTGAAGTTGCGAATACGCGATCCGGTGATGTCAGTATTGGCAAAGACAATTTCTTCGCCGCCCAAACTGCGAACCCGCGTAGTTTTGATACCAACGGTTTCCACAGTGCCCATTAGATCACCGACGATGATGAAATCACCAATTTCAAACGGTTGGTCAAACAAAATCGAGAAATAGCTGAACAAATCCTGTAGAACACCTTGCGAGGCAAGTGCGATCGCAACTCCACCAATTCCCAAACTGGCCACCACAGCAGAAATATCAAAGCCCAGATTATCCAGCAAAAAGACAATACCAATCGCCCAAATGACCACTTTGATCGCCGGAACCAGTGCGCCTACACTTTTTTGCAGCCCCGCATCAGCCTCACTGGATACAAGATACAGTCGCACCCCGTATTCCATCAGCGCACCAAGCAGCCGAATCGTGAGTACAGTCGCGCTGATCAGAATGATGACATCAATAGCTTGTTCAACCGCTGGCCGCAGTTGGATATCACGGAGGCTAAGGTAAAACGTGCCCAGGTATAGCAAAAACGTGACGGGCTTTTCTAGAACCCGAATCAGCCGATCATCTAAATCAGTGGTGGTACGGCGTGCCCAGCGCTTTAGCCGATAGACAACGCAGGTTCGCACTAACAGAATAATGGCGATCCCCATCCCCATTGTCCCCAGGGCTATTAAATAAGTAGCAATTGAATTACCAAATACTTCTGTCTGCAAAAACTCAGTCATCATGAACTCCTCACCACCGTTATTGCCGCTACTCACCTCTTGCATCTTGCTGAGAACCCGAAGAGGTCGTTTTGCCGCAAGATGTGAGGCCACTGACTAATGCTGTGCCTACTTTTCCCCAAATGGGACGGGTATCTCACAGCTAAATTCGGTATGAGTTGACCGTATGGTTGCCAAGATTAGTTCCCAATAAATCAGTTGACCCACGCTTTACCTCGGCAAATTCTGGGTTCAGTGTTGAATGGTGCAAGATATGAGTTGACACATCATGTAAACGACAAAATTCAGACACGAGATCGTCTGATCTGAGATCCGGTTAAAAACCCATTAGTTATTTTCTGTGAAAAGCTTGTCAAGCAAAGCTTTTATAAAAGATAAACAGGGCTCCCATACACGGACTTGATATGAGTAGCAGTATTGCGACAGAAGCAGAATTGCGCCGTAGACAGTAGCGAAATCTACTGAATTTTGGATTTAAACACCTCGACAGAACGAACCCTGTGGCAGAATTAATGGGTTAATTCGGTGAATTTCTATATCTTAAGGGTTCTATGGCTAAGTTTGTATTCGTGACGGGTGGCGTCGTTTCGAGTATTGGCAAAGGGATCGTGGCAGCGAGTTTGGGGCGCTTGCTCAAATCGCGAGACTATTCCGTGTCGATCCTCAAACTCGATCCCTACATCAACGTCGATCCGGGCACGATGAGCCCGTTCCAGCATGGTGAAGTCTTTGTCACCGAAGACGGCGCAGAGACCGACCTGGATTTGGGCCACTACGAGCGCTTCACCGACACGTCGATGTCGCGGCTCAACAGCGTCACCACGGGTTCAATCTATCAGGCCGTGATCAACAAAGAGCGGCGTGGTGAGTATCAGGGCGGCACGGTTCAGGTCATCCCCCATATTACGGGCGAGATCAAAGAACGGATTCACCGCGTGGCCAACAATACGAATCCTGACGTAGTCATTACCGAAATTGGCGGCACCGTCGGCGACATTGAATCGCTGCCCTTCTTAGAAGCGATTCGTCAGTTCCGTAAGGACGTGGGGCGGCAGAATGTCCTCTATATGCATGTGACGCTGGTGCCCTGGATTCCTTCGGCTGGTGAGATGAAGACCAAGCCCACGCAGCACTCGGTCAAAGAACTGCGCTCGATTGGTATTCAGCCCGATATTCTCGTCTGCCGCTGCGATCGCCCCTTGCGTCCTGGTCTCAAAGAAAAAATGTCGGAGTTCTGTGATGTACCCGCAGAAGCGGTGATCACGGCGCAGGATGCAGGCAGTATCTACGAAGTGCCGCTGATGATGGAGCGGGAAGGCTTGGCTCAGCAGGTGCTTGATCTGCTGCACATGGAGCAGCGGGAACCGGATCTCTCTCAGTGGAAAACGCTGGTGGAGCGGCTTTATCGTCCGCGTCACACAATTAATGTGGCAATTGTCGGTAAGTATGTGCGGCTGACCGATGCGTATCTGTCGGTCACGGAAGCGCTGAGACATGCTGCGATCGCACTTGAAACCGAAGTCAACATTCGCTGGGTTAGCTCGGAAGATTTGGAAACGAGCGATGCCGAAACCTACCTGAAAAACGTAGACGGCATTATCGTGCCCGGTGGCTTTGGCACGCGCGGCATCGACGGCAAGATCAACGCGATTCACTACGCACGGGAGCAAAATATCCCTTATCTAGGGCTGTGCTTGGGGATGCAGTGTTCCGTCTTGGAATGGGCGCGCCACGTTGCGGGTCTGGAGAATGCCAACAGCTCTGAGTTTGATCCGAACTGTAGCAATCCAGTGATCAACCTCTTGCCGGAACAGCAGGACGTGGTGGATCTGGGCGGCACGATGCGCCTGGGCCTCTATCCCTGCCGCGTCGCACCCGATACCCTAGCCAGCCGTCTCTATCAGCAAGAAGTGGTGTATGAGCGCCATCGTCACCGCTATGAGTTCAATAATGCCTATCGCAATCTATTCCTAGAAACGGGCTATCGAGTCAGCGGTACCTCTCCCGATGGCCGTTTGGTGGAAATTGTGGAGCGCCCGGATCATCCTTTCTTTATTGCGGCTCAGTTCCACCCGGAGTTTCAGTCGCGACCCAACAGTCCCCATCCGCTATTTCGAGGCTTGGTCGAAGCGGCCATGCAGCGGAGCCAGACGAAGATGAATCAAGTTCACGATCCGCACGATACAGGTGTCGCGATATCGTAATGTAGCAACTTTCCTGGTGCGGTGTATTGCTGCGCGAATGCACCCTACTGCTACTTCTTGAACGTTGTTATCGATGTAAAAACCCCAGTGTTTATGAAGGCTCGCACAGCGAGATATTCACAAACATTGGGGTTTTAGCATAGGCCGCCCTCTGCGGACAGCCTGCTGTTTAAGCGCATTTATTTAGAACAAGCCCAACCAGTGGAAGAAACCTTGGCCAGTTACCAATTCAACGATTAGCGCACCGAGGAAGCCGACCATTGCTAGGCGACCATTCCACAGTTCGGCGCTGGGGTTAGAACCGAATTCGAACTTGGTTCCATATTCGCCGTAGGGACGACGAAACTGATCGTTGTAGTTAACGTTATCTTGTGGGTTAGTCATAATTAGGTGTCCTGAGTGTGTCCTGATTCACAACAGATAGGTTTTAGCTAAATGTAGAGATGGATTGCTAGAATCCTGCCCTGAAGCAGCCTTGATAAACCTATACCGCGTGTTGTTAATTAACTTAACAATCAGCTTTGCTGCACAAACTCTGTCATCAGAGAGAACAATTCAAAATCATTTTCCCCTCATCAGCTAGATCTGGGTTGAACTGTAGCTTTTGATGCTGAAGCGGTTTTCAAATGTGGGTAATGCGATCGCAGTTTTCCTTTTGGCGCAATCAACCATTTTCAGGAAATTCACTGAGTCTTTATACAAGTTTTGTAACTGCTTCATTTAACTTGGCGATTTTCCTCCGATAACTAAGAAGCATGTATAGCTGTAGTCAGCTCTATTAGGACACGGACATTTTTGTGGCGCGGCTCCGCCGCGCCACAAAAATGTCCTAATCAACATGACTATCGCTATACATATACACATAGCCAAGGAAAAATCGCCATGAAAAAGTTATCGATAGCCACTGCTGGAGCCGGAGTGCTGGCTCTGGGCATATTTGGTGCGTCTTCAGCTGAGGCCGCTAGTCTAACCAAGCTGGACTATTCAGGCTCAGTTAGTGTATCTTCTCCTCTCTTATTCTTGCTTGATCCAACTTCAGGTGGGCTGCTTGATGTGCCGATTGAGACCGATATTGTTGTTGATGATCTAGACAATCGGTTATCTGATGGTGAGTTGACGATTCCGATCTTCAGTTCGCTGGAAAGTTATTTTTCCATATCGTTGAGTGACTATCTCTCTTTAGATGTTTTTGAGGGAATTGGTTCTGTTTTTAGCGATGCGGCTAAAAGCATTCAACTGTCCACGTTTGACTGGTTTTATGATTCGTCTGTCGATATTTTGACGATAGGTGGCTACGACTTTGACAGTCTTTCTAGCTGTTTAGTGGGCACCTGCTATTTGACAGGAAATGGCGCTGCAACTGGAACAATATTGTCTTTCCCGGTTGCGGCTCTCTTCGATTTCGATTTGGCTCAAACGGCTACGCTGCTTTCTACTGATGTACCAGATGGGACGATTGATGATGGCGTGGTCATCATCAGCTATCCGGACTCGCAGGCGGTGCCTGAACCTGCGGCATTGCTAGGTCTATTTGGCTTGGCGGGCTTTTTGGCGGCAAAGCGGCGGCAGGAAAAAGTAGCGTAAATTAAGCTCCATCACAAGCAGATCGCTGGGCGCATTCGCTCAGCGATCGCAACTTTATCCGGTGCGTGTCTTTCCAGATCGCACCGTTTATTTATATACAGCGACTTATTACCTTCGATGGGTTTTGGGATAAAGCCAGAATTCCAGCACTTTACTCAGCCAGGGCATAACGGGATACGTCAGCAGAGCAGAGACAAAAACCACTGAAATGAGCAGCGCTAGTAGGGACGGCAGTCCGGCTAGCAGTGGTTCCAACAGCCAGTCGGCTAGCAAAATCAGCGGGTAAACAGCCAGTACACCCAGCACGACTTTTTTGTAATAGGGCGGATTGGGCAGGTGCGATCGCATTTCCAAGCGGCGCTTGGGCAGCGTAAACCACAGTTCTAGGCCGTTGGGTAAGTGCTGCTGTGAGCGGGCGGCAATCAGTCCGTAGGATTGCTCCATCCAAGCGCGATAGGTGGGCGAGATCAGCCAGCGGCGCAGATGTCCGTAGGTGTCGAACTTAACAATCACAACGTATTCGGGATGGTCGTGGTCGCGGGGGCGAATGACTTCAACGCCTAAAAATCCCTCAAATTGGCTGGCATCGTGGTTGATGCCTTTTGTCCAGGCTTCGTAGGCAGGCATTTGGCTGGGGTCGATAACTTCTGAGATGACGAGGGTGATGGGGCCGGACTGCGGGTGAGGTTTTTCCATAGGGGCAGATGAAGCAAAGAGGCACCTTAAGCATATAGATCTGACCTAACAAAACTGCGATCGCACTTTACTCTTCTGCTAATTGGTGAAGGTGCGATCGCGCTTGTGCATCTCGGGGAATGGAAAGTGCGATCGCACATTTCATTCCGGCTTCATTCGTAGCAGCAGCTTAAATCGCGATCTCACTTGTGCATCTGGGGTAATGGAAAGTGCGATCGCAAAGTTTTAGGGATTGAATCAGAATGCACAATACTTTCTACCAAATACCCATTACCGTAGGGGCGGGTTTAGCAAATCACTGAAGGTACTAAACCAATATTGATCAACAAAGCCCGTCCCTACCAACCGTATTTCTTGACCACGAACCAATCCAAAGCTGAGTGCTTTGTTTATTGGGGCCTACAGGTCGTCACGTGCGAAAAGGGAAATCCCCCATCTTCCTATCATCCCTGAATCCATATACAGTTGAAGCGTACCGGAAATTCCTTCTCCTTTCCAACCTGTAAAAAGTACGGGTAGCTCACCCACACTGGATGAGGTAAGTGTAAATTTGAGGCCAGAGTAGACTACATAATCTCCTTTTTCTCTCCAGCCTACGCGATTGCAAAATTCATACCAAATCTTGTCCCCAGGATACTCTCCATCCAATTTTGCACCACATTCAACGTAAATTTTCTTCTGCACACTAAACCCGAATTTGCCGTTGCTGTATTTCACCCAAAGCTGATCAATGGTTCGCAAGTCCTCACAAGGAAAGTCTCTTAAATCTTCAGGATCAAATAGCTGGCTATATTCATTCCCTACAGTAGTAATCATCAGCCGATAGGTTTCGTCATCGGCCTTTCGCCATTTGCCATTCCGGAGTAGGGTTTCTAGCGTTTGATATTTTGCATTCTGAGCAATGTTTTCTAGGCTATTCAGCAGTTGTTTCAGTTCATCGCTCAGTTTATCAGGGCGGGGATATTCCGCTAGGCAAAGTTTGGCTAGTTGAGCAGCTTCACTTCCCTTTTGAGTCGCAACCCGAATTACCGGCTCTAATTGGCGAATCGGCAACTGGGCAACATAAAGCAGTACCGTTTCGTGCCAAATAACCTCATTCCAGTTATCCAACACGTGCTGTTGACTGCGTTGATTGCTGACGTTATCTTCATGTCGCACCAGTTCCGATGCTGCAAAGTAACCCTGAAAGCTAGCATGAGGGAATTCATATTCGCCCGGTTCCCGTTCCACCAGCAGTTCACTCACGTCCAGCATTTGCTTTAGCCACTCTTCGAAGCTAACCTCCTCTTGGTGCAGTAGAGAATGTTGACCTAGAAAACTAAGTATTGAGTGATGAGAAAACGTGAGGGTGATGCTTGCAGACTGCTCGCTTTGTTTACCAACACCAGCTACTCCTGCCTGCTCCATCAGCATCATCCCCAAGGCAAGCTGTTGCAAAATAGCAACGCTTTTCTTGAAGGGCAGCAGCATGATGATGCCGCGTGCTCTCGGACGATCATCCAGTTGTAGCTTAACGATACTTCGGTAGAGTCCTAATCGTTGACGTGGTAAATCTTTGGCCGGATCATACCGATGAAACGTCACCAGCATATTGAGCAACAGCGGATTCTCGGCCATATAACCGATATCATCTCGACGCTCATCTAACTGCTTAATCAAGCTTGTAGCACGCTGATCTGCAACTTCTCTCGCTCGCTTTTTACGCTTTGCATCCCGTGCCATTCGTTCTTGGCAGAAATACCAGCGCCGAATGAAGTCTTCCTGCTGTTTGGGTGTGAATTTGTTGATAAAAATCGGCACCGCAGGCTTTTTAGCCACATAGTCTCGATATCCAGCCGGACGAGAGGTGAGAATAAACACCGATTCAGGATATTCAGCCATTTGAGCACTCAGCCAGCGGCTCACCTGCTTGCGCTTACGGGCAGGAACCTCATCAAAACCATCGAAGAGAACCAGTGCTTTGCCGTTGATCAGCAACGTTTCAGCCCAGTTTGCAGGTGGGGTTAAAGCATGATTGCTAGACAGGCTCTGGACATGATACTGGGTGATCAGCGTTGGTAAATTCGGAGGATGCTCTTGACTTAGCTTGTCTCTCCAGTCCCTCAGACGAAGCAAAAACGGGACAAGCTTAGGCGCTCGATAGCGACCCTGCTTACCTTGCCCATAAATCAGCGCAATGTGGCGCATCAGCGTAGTCTTGCCTAAGCCACCCTTCGCCAAAATACACATTTGCCGAAACTGACGGTCGTGTTTGGTGCGACGCAGCAACCGCCAAATATCTAGATTTTCCGACTGTAGCGATACATCTTGCTGCCATCGTGCCAGCTCTCGTGGGTTTGCTGCTGCTGCCAATGCCGTGCCATATAAAGCCCCTTGCAAGTCTAGTGGCACAAATACTTCTTCTAATAAAGGAATGTAGGTACCTGGATCAAATCCAGATGTTGTGTGTTCAGAGCAACTTTTCTTTTGTTGTTTCAGGTATTGATGGGTAAACGTTGAATGCAGTGCCAGCCAACCGTTGAGACGAGACTTTTTTACGGGTTGTGCTGCTGATATTGTGGAAGGTTCTTGACGACGAGGTGAACTGGAAGCATCCAAAGGTTGTTGCTGTCGCCAACATGACCATCCCAAACGGATGGCATCACTGACAGCTAATGTTGCAAAAACAACACACCCTAAAAGTAACCATTGCTTTCGTTCTGCCTGCTGGTTGTTTTCTAAAGCTGTCAGGACAATACCAAATGCGACAACCCAAACCGTTAGAAATACGACTTGTACATTTCGCCCAGGGAAATCGCGAATCGGCGGCAACTGGTTTATTAAATACCCCAAAATGGCAGCAGTTACTCCACCAACGACGAACAAAGCCCAATCTGGCATGGCTTTAATCTATGAAGACCTAAAAACTGCCTCCATTATGCTGCAATCTTGAAAGGAAGATGTGTCAGTTCAATGCAAGCTACTATAACCAGCAAAACGACTGTTTCACTGTTAATCGCAGTTCCTTCGCCAACTCCGGTACAGGCGAAGCCTCAATTGTGTACGGTTGCTTATGCCAAGATAGATAAACACGGTATGTACTCAAACCTCATGACAGCAGCAGAACTTTTTCCCACCCTAAAAAGCTTGTCTCGCGCCGATAAGCTAAAAGTGATGCAGTTTCTAGTTACTGAATTAGCTAAAGAAGAAGCACCGACTTTGCAATCGGGAGCAACTTATTCAGTTTGGTCACCCTTTAACTCTCATGAAGCAGCTCACCAACTTGCCAAACTCTTAGAGCCAGAGCAATCTGAAAATGCGTAATGTTCAGCGATTTCCCTTCGTCGAGGGATTTGACACGTTTGGCGTTCCCGATGCATTGCCTCTATTGCCTCTATCGCTGACTTATCAAGATTCATCAGTCGATGTGTCAGCGCTACTAGACACAGGAGCAAGCGTCAACGTTTTGCCTTACAGTGTTGGTCTCCAGCTTGGTGCGCTCTGGGAAGAACAGACGCTTTCTGTAACTCTGGCGGGTAATCTGGCATCCATTGAGGCGCGAGGCTTGCTTGTTTCTGCCACGGTTGGTGATTTTGCTCCAGTCAATTTGGTTTTCGCCTGGAGTGCATCGGATGATGTGCCTTTATTACTGGGTCGGATGAACTTCTTCCTCGAATTTGATGTTTGTTTCTACCGTTCAAGCTTGGCGTTTGAAGTCTGTCCTAAATCATGAAACAGGCTGATGTTTCTGTCAGTGAATCTAGATTGACTCCATAGGGCAAATCTCGTACTGTGAAACGTTAAGTTGTCGAGCGAACCATCACAAAATCGCCTCGACAGCCGGACACCAGAAATCTAGTCAACGCCACCCAGAGTTGCTGGCACAACCCTGAGCGGCTGACCTGTAAACGTTGATCTCGGCAACGCACAGGCTTGGGAGATTATAGCCCCAGCCGCTCTGCATTGCACTTCAAGGTTGCAGGGTGGCTAGGTTTTTGGCTTTCCTCCGAACGTCAAAAACCAAAGGAAACACAATGACATACTTAATCTCTGGTGCTGCCTCCCACGCAGCGCCACAGTCCCGTGCGGCTCATCCCGACCAGCCCCAGCGCCACGGTCGCCATCCGCTGCGGATTATTTTGCTCGGCTCCCGCCCCGATATTATTGTCACGATCAAAAATCTGCATCGGCGCGGCTTTGCTGAAGCCAACGAATGGAGCCAACCCATCCCCTGCCCCAGCGCAGGCGACGTGGCGCGAATTCTGGCCCAGCGGCAACCCGATGATCAAATCAGCATCCTCACCCGCTATCTCAGCTAATTGCCCTCACCCTAAATCCCTCTCCCACAGGAGAGGGACTTTGAAAGATTACCCTTCTGGCTCCCCTTCTCCCACAGGAGAAGGGGCTGGGGGATGAGGGCAATCACACAAATTCTTTCCTGTGATAGAGAGACAATCAGCGCAAAAAGATCGAACCTAAATAGCGAAACTCCATCGAACAATTCCTATCAGTCATCCAGTTCAAACGACATCAGCGGCCAGGAATTCAGTTTCCTGGCCCTTCTCTATAAAAGCAACATTACATACATGCTTGTATTTTTAGTTGAACCCATTTCAGAAACACTCCAGGAGCCGATTACCACCTTCGTGCTGCTGATTGCGATTGTTTTAATCACGCCGCCGCTGTTTGAGCGGATTAAGTTGCCCGGACTGGTGGGTCTGCTGGCCGCAGGCGTCTTGTTTGGTGGCAGCGGCTTAGGCTGGCTCAACGCCGACTCCGAAACCATGCAGCTCTTTTCCGAGATTGGCAAAATCTACCTCATGTTTGTGGCAGGACTAGAGATTGATCTGGCCCTGTTCCAAAAAACGCGCAACCGCTCAATGGGCTTCGGCTTCCTGACCTTTGCCATTCCGCTGCTGGGCGGCATTGCCATTGGTTTGCTGTTTAACTTTGGCTGGCTGGCTGCTGTTCTGATTGGCTCACTGCTGGCCTCCCACACGCTGCTGGCCTATCCCATTGTGCAGCGGCTGGGCGTTGTCGGTGATGAAGCCGTCACCGTCACCGTGGGCGCAACCATCTTTACTGATATCGGCTCCCTGCTGGTGCTGGCGATCTGCTTGGGAATCAGCCAAGGCGACTTTTCGGCCTTGAAGCTAATCACGCTACTGGGGTCGCTGGGCATATATGCGATCGCAGTTCTATTCGGCCTCAAGCAGCTCGGTCAAGTGTTCTTCCGCCGCACCGGCAAAGACCAGGGCAACCAGTTTCTGTTTGTCATGCTCTCTGTCTTTCTCTGCGCCCTGGTTGCTCAACTAATTGGGGTAGAAAATATTATCGGCGCATTTCTGGCCGGACTCGCGATCAACAGCGTGATTGGCGATGGCCCCGTCAAGGAAAAGACGGAATTTATGGGCAGCGTCCTGTTTATTCCGCTGTTTTTCGTCAATATGGGCCTGCTGCTCGATCTGAATGCCTTTGAGAGCATTTTGGCCTCAATTGAGTTGCCTCTACTGGTCGTGGCGATGCTGCTACTCACCAAGCTGCTGGCGACACTGGGCGCACGTCAACTATTTGGCTACAACTGGCCGCAAACCTGGACGATGTGGTCGCTCTCGATTCCACAGGTGGCAGCCACGCTGGCAGCAGCGCTGGTGGGTTATGAGGCTGAAATTATTAACTCGCAGGTCTTCAACAGCGTCATTTTGCTGATGCTCGTCACGTCAATTTTGGGGCCACTGGTGACGGCCAACTCGGCCCGACGACTGGCTGCCCAGGAAGAATTTGATGAGCATGAACTGCTCGACTGGCTGCCGCCACCCAGCGACATCCCGGAATCATTCTCCGTTGTGGTGCCCGTCTACAATCCCAACACTGAGCAGTCGCTGATTGAGCTAGCTGCCACCGTCGCCCGCTATAAAAATGGCCGCGTCATTCCCCTGGCCATTGCCCTAGCGCAGCCCCAGATGGATTCGCCCCAGTTGGCTCGCGCCTTAGCCCACAGCCGCCAGCGCCTAGAAGCCGCACAGATAATCAGCGAAAAGTTTGAGGCTAATATTGATCCCAAACTGAGAATTGAATACAACGTGGCTCAGGCGATTTGCCACGTCAGCCGCGAAGAAAACGCCAATCTGATTATCCTGGGCATGGGGCAGCAGACCAAATTTAACCGCTATCTATTTAGCAATATTCAAGACGATGTCCTGTGGGCGGCTCACTGTCCGGTGATCGTGGCGCGGCTGATTGAACCGCCCGCTCAGCTCAAATCCATTCTGGTACCGATTGAAAATCCGTCGCTGCTGGCCCTGCGCGCCCTGCGCTTTGCCCAGGTACTCGCGGCAGCGAATGGGGGACAAATCACGCTGCTGCACGTTTGTAGTCCCCGCGCCTCTCAGATTAGCAAAGCCCGCTTGCAGAAGCAGCTCGAAACGCTAGTCGATCGGCTACCTCCTGCCAATTGCCCAATCAACATCCAGCTTCTGCCCTGCGACAACGTGGTTGCCACTATCGCCAAAAACGCACGGGATTATGACTTGGTGATTCTGCGATCGCAACGTCGCCGCAGCGGTAACGGTCTGACGATTGGAGCCAACACCACGCCGCTCCTGGAACGGCTAAACGGATCGGTGATTCTAGTCGGTGAACCACATCCCCAGCGGGTGATACGTCCGATTCGCCGCAATGCCCTGCCAAATCTGATGCCTGTTTGATGTAGCCCTCATCCCCCAGCCCCTTCTCCCAAAATGGGCGAAGGGGAGCCAGAAATTATAACCTACTCAAAGTCCCTCTCCCTTCTGGGAGAGGGATTTAGGGTGAGGGCGCTCATGTTTCAGCCAAACACGCGGCTGAGCAGAAATGGCGCAATCTCCTGAATTGGCAAAATCCGCTGGGCTGCCCCTAGTGCGATCGCTTCTCGGGGCATACCAAACACCACGCTCGTCGCCTCATCTTGAGCAATTGTCACTGCGCCAGCCTCAGACAGGGCTAGCAGTCCCGCCGCGCCATCGCGACCCATACCCGTCAGCAGCACCCCAACAGCCGAGCGCCGATAGTACTTGGCAATTGACTGAAACATCACCGTGACAGAGGGACAGTGACCATCAACCGCTGGTGTCGTTGAAACTTGGAAGAGTCCCTGATCGCTCAGTTCCAAGTGCTGTCGTTCCGGTGCAAAATAAACGGTGCCTGCCTGAGGCGCTTGACGCGGCTGTGCGATCGCAACTTTCAGCGCGCATTCCTGATCGAGCCAGTCCACCAGACCCTGCAAAAAGCCATCGCTGATGTGCTGCACACAGAGGACGGGAACCGGAAAATTGGTAGGTAGCGATCGCAGAATGAGCTGAAGTGCTCGTGGCCCTCCGGTTGATGCGCCAATGGCCAGTACTCGTGGTGTGCGGATATCGAGTGGACTCGCTGTAGAAGAGGGTGTGTAACGAATTGGCGAGCGGTTAGGGCTGACAGGTGAAGACGTGAAATGAGCAGTGCTAGCGGGATTTAGCTGAGGAGCGGCGGCTGAAGAACTCACAGATGGCGTCGGTGAAACAGTCCGGTGACGATGCTGCGTGAAAACCGCTACACCAGACAGCACCTTGATTTTATTGATGAGCTCCCGCTGAATTTGCTCATACTCAACGTTAAGTCCGGCTCTGGGCTTCGGAAAAACGTCTAATGCTCCAGCTTCAATCAAATCAAATACATTCTTTGCATCATCCTCCTGCACCGAAGCGCTGATTACCAGAATCGGGCGGGGACATTCAGACATGATGCGGCGAGTTAGCTCCAGTCCGTCCATTTTTGGCATGTGCAAGTCTGTACAAACGACATCAGGCCGTGTCTGAGCCATCAGCGACAGTGCTTCTAGCCCGTTGCTTGCGGTGCCAATTAGCTCAATTTCAGCCGTGCTGGTCAAAATACGCTTGAGGATGAGGGTCGCAATGGGGGAATCTTCCACCAGCAATACTCGAATCGGAGATTTAGGCATGGAACTCTGCCTTAGATAAGTAATATCAAGTCCGCGGATAAGAACCCGATTTATGTTTTGGGAAATGTTTGCTAAACAAACATTTCCCAAAACATAAATCATGAATGTTAGCGGCATCAAATCAAACGGTGAAGCGTATCCAGTAGAATGTCCTGATTAAAGCTGCCCTTAGTAATGTAAGCATTGGCTCCAGCCTCTGCTCCCCGCTGGCGATCGGCATCGCTAGCTAGAGTGGTGACTAAGATGACGGGCACTTCGCTATATTCGCGATGCTGACGAATCCGCTCCGTTAGCTCCAGTCCGCTCATGTGGGGCATTTGCACATCTGAGATCACAGCATCAAACAGGCGCGACTGTAGCTTGTTATAGCCGTCTAGCCCATCCACCGCAGTCGTCACATCATATCCCGCTGCTTCGAGAATCCGCTTTTCTTGAATTCGAGTGGCAATTGAGTCTTCTACCAAGAGCACAGAGTACCGCGTCGGGGCAGTCGTGTCATGCGGGTTGGGATGTGCGATCGCAACCGCCTGCCGCCGAACAGATTGAATTAAATCGGCTGGATTCAGCACCATACAGACTTCCCCCGTGCCAAGAATCGTGGAGCCGGACACATTGCGTACCCGCTTAAGCAGCTTGCTTTGCGGCTTCAGCATCACGTCCTGCTCATCAATCAGCGCATCGACGAAAATGCCCAGCCGACTGTCACCACTGGATAAAATCACACAGGGTCGCGCTGCATCATTGCGGCTCTGGCTCTTAGATACGCTTGCCGCAGGCAGTTCTAGCAAACTAGCCAGCTCACACACTGAAACAGGTTGCCCGTCGTAGATCAGGGTTTGTCGCCCTTCCAATTGGAACAGGTCATGAGTGTGTACCAAGCAGGCTGTCTGTATGGCTTCTACGGGCAGAGCAAAGGTTTGCCCCTGTACGGTGACAATTAGGACATGGGCTGTCGCCAGCGTCGTGCCCAGCCGAATCCGAATCAGGCAGCCTTTTCCAGGCGTCGATTCAATTTCAATGCTGCCCTTCAGCCGCTCCACGTTGCTGCGGAGGACATCTAGACCCACACCTCGGCCTGAAATTTCCGTTACCATCGTCCGAGTTGAAAAGCTAGGACTCAGCACCAGTGCATGAAGCTGGCTATCAGTCATGGATTCCATCTCATCCGCTCGATATAGCCCCCGCCGCAGCGCCGTTTCTTTGATCGCTTCAACGTTGAGTCCCTGACCATCATCTTCCACCTCAATAATCACATGAGTCGGTGTTTGATAGCCCCGCAGCCGAACTGTAGCGGTTTCCGGCTTTCCTTGTCGTTTGCGATCGCAAGGTAGCTCAATCCCGTGATCGATCGCATTGCGAATCATATGCATCAGCGGATCTTTCATATCTTCTAGAATCCGCTTATCAGCACGAGTTTCACCGCCCTCAATCACCAGTTCAACCTGCTTATTTTCCTGACGCGCCAAATCCCGCACCAGCCGTGGAAACAGATTAAACATGGTAGATAGAGGCAGCAATCTAAGCGTTCGAATGCCCTCAGCTAGCTCATCACTAATTCCTTCCAGACGAGCTGTATCTTCATACATCGCTGTCCGTAACTGGTTAACCAACTTACCGAGCTGCTCAATATGAGACTCTGCCCGCATGTAGAACTGACTGAGCTGGCGAGCCTCATTTTGATGGGAATGGCTTTCATCAAACAAGAAGCGACTGACAAACAGATCGCGACTCCATTCTTCCCACAGGTTTGCAATATCTTCTACCTCGCTAAGACGATGCGCCACCCGAATCTGCGTCACCGTCAGCTCTCCCGCCTGGGTCATCAGATGATCGAGCGTTTGGGTGGGAACACGCACCGTTTCGATCCGGTACTGCGGCATCATTGGCTGCGCTGACAGGTTTTGAGGGCTGAAGCTGTTGGGAATGGGCATCGACTGAGGCCGAGATGCTGGAGGTTCATTTGGCTGCGCCATCTCTAATGGCATTGCGCCTGTTGCATCTGCTGGATCTGCTGGATCTGCTGGATCTACTGGATCTACCTCATCCCTTTCTTCTGTAGGCTCAGGAGACTTAGCACCATCAATCCAATTGGATTCGGTCTCAGCTGATTGGGGAGCTTCCCTGGCACTGGTTTGTCTGAGATCGGTGACTGGGGCTGTATCGGGGGCTATATCTGCGGCTATATCTGCGGCTGTATCGGGGGCTGCATTTGCATGATTGAACGGGTCAGATCCATTCGTACTGGCAGCACTAGCTAGGTTGATATCCACTTGACTAGCCTCAGCCGCATCAAGCAGACGGTGAGCAGCGTCTAGAGTGGGATCGGTATCGTCAGTCCTATCTTCAGTAACCTCCTCACTGGCTGTTGCATCAGATCTCTCCGCTTTACTTGCTGCCTCTGGTGCTGCTCCCATCAGCGCAGCCAGGACATGAAACGCATCCACCCCAGCAGGTTCCCCTGTCACCGCATGATGCAGCAGCTTACGAATGGCGTCCATCCCCTGAGCTAAGCGATCAAATAGATCCGGCCTGAACTGCTCTTTGCCCTGCTTAGTCGCCGTTAGTAGATGCTCAATCTGGTGCGCCAAAGAACCAATGTCCGACTGCCCCAGCATGTTGCTGTCCCCTTTTAGCGAGTGGGCTTCTCGCAGGATGGCTTCGAGAACAGCCGCATCATCTGGACACTTTTCCAGGTGCAATAAGCCGTTATCAATCGCCTGAATCCGTTCTTCACCTGTGGTTTTGAATAAGTCTCGCAGTTCATCGTCTTCGATTTTCATGATGTTGTTGGCTCCTGGTGGTAGAGGGTTTGAGGCTGTAAAGGGCTGTAGGAGAAATAAAGGGTTTGGTGAGCGGGAGGCGGGAGGCGATTTATTAACAGGTGAATTTGTTAACAGGTGAAGAAGTCTTTAAATTGCAGCGACACATAAAACCCCTTTGCCCCCCTGCCCCATCGCCCAAATGCCCCAACTGCGCTCTAGCTCTGCAATCAAAACAGCGCTAGACCAGTTCTTGCAAAGTGTTTGCGGTGCCGTTTAGAAGATGCGTTCCTTGTTTAATTTGAGTGATGCCGCTGGCTGTTTCTTGGGCTGCTAAATTAAGGTTGCCCATTGCGCCTACGACTTGCTGAATGGCAACTGCCTGCTGCTGGATGTTGAGGGAAATCTGCTGGCTGTTGAGGACGACATTATTGACTGCATCCGTTACCTGATTGAATACTTCAGCCGTTGCTTGGGCAGTCTGAACCCCAGCTTCTACGGTTTTTGTGCCTTCGTCGGTCACCATCACTGTTGAGTTAATGGCGGTTTGGATATCGTTAACTAATCCATTAATTTTCTCGGCTGATTTCTTACTTTGGTCAGCTAGCTTGCGGATTTCGCTAGATACAACGGCAAACCCTTTACCGTGTTCCCCGGCTCGTACTGCTTCTACCGCTGCGTTGAGGGCCAGCATATTGGTTTGATTAGCTAGGTTACTCACTAAGCCGGAAATACTGCCGATTTGACTTGTTTGTTCACTCAGGCGCAAAATCTGATCTGCGATCGCATCCACTTTTTGCTGCAAGTCGTTCATACCTGCCAACGACTGGTTGACGGTGCGCGCTCCACCTTCGGCCAACGATAGCACCTGCTTTGCCCCTATGGCCGCCGCTTCTGCCTGTTCTGCTGACTGATGGGAAGAAGCACCCAATTCGTCCATTGTGGTCGTAGTTTCATTAATCGAGGCAGCCTGCTGGGCTGTAATCTGGTCTTGTTGCTCGATGCTGGCTGCAATTTCAGATGTGGAGCTTGCGATCGCAGTAGCCATCCGATTCATCTGTCGCGTAATCCGTTGAATGACCCAAAGACCAATCCCAGTTGACAGAATTAACGAGATCATAGTCGCAATCACAATGGCCAAGCGTAAATGTGCGATCGCTTGTGCTTGATCCGCCACCACTTGCGCGGTTACTGCTTCTTGGTAAGAATCAATTTCGTTAATCTGCTGAGTCATCTCGACATCCGAATCGCGACCAAAACTCCGCCACAAATCAATTGCTTGATCAACCTGTCCCTGACGGGCTAAGTCAAGCAGATTCTCGCTTTTGCTAATCCAGGTATCGATTAACCCTTGTAGATTATCAACCGTGGCTTGCTGCTGATCATTCGTGACTAATGCCTCTAATTCAGTCATATTCGCGGCATAGCTCGACTGGGCTGCGGCAAATGCATCAAGTGAAATTTGTTCTTGACTGAGCAAATAGCCCCGTGCCGTGCGAGCCATCGTCTGTAGCTCCACCGAAATATCGCTAATGCGCTCCGAAATTTGGCTGGACTGATCTAGCTCTTTGGCTTTCTGACTGGCAATATTGGCATTGATGATCGCAATTCCGGCTGATGTGACTAGTGCAATTACGGGTACTGCATAGCCCGCCATAATCCAGTAGCGCAACCTCCAAGATGTGCGATCGCGCTGTGGCTGTCTCGACGAAACAATCGGCTCAGAAGCTGCATGAAGAGGAGACTCAGGAAACGAGATTGAAGAGAGTGACTTAACCATGAGAGTACATCCTTTGTAAACGGGTTGTGACGGTAGAGGCGGTAAGGAACTGAAAAGGGCTGCATATCAAGTCTGTGTATAAGAACCCAATTTAGTTTTTGTGAAACGTTCGCTCCGTCAACGTTTCACAAAAACTAAATTATCGGTGTCTCCACACCCTCTCCCCCTCTCCTCCTAAACCATGACCTTCAAATCATTCGCCGCCTCATTTAGCCGCTGAGTGCCAATCTTGACCTGACTAATGCCGCTAGCCGTCTCGCGAGCTGCTTGGTTAAGGCTGCTCATGGCGCTGACGACTTGCTCAACGGCAGTGGCTTGCTGCTGCACATTCAGCGAAATCTGTTGGCTGCTCAGTACGACATTATTGACCGCATCGCTTACCCCAATGAAGACATTTGCGGTTTCTTCTGCAATTTGTACGCCTTCTTCCACAGTTTTGGTTCCTTCATCTGTAACCATGACAGTGGAGTTAATAGCCGTCTGGATGTCGCTGACTAAACCGTTGATTTTCTCAGCCGATTTGCGACTCTGGTCAGCTAGTTTTCGAATTTCACTCGATACAACCGCAAAGCCTTTGCCATGTTCCCCGGCTCGTACCGCTTCTACCGCTGCATTGAGGGCCAGCATGTTGGTTTGATTGGCCAAGTCGCTGACCAGCCCAGAAATATTGCCGATCTGACTCGTTTGCTCACTCAAGCGGAGAATTTGGTCGGAAATGGCATTCACTTTGGCTCGCAGTGTATCCATACCTTGCAGCGTGCGATTTACCGCTGAGTTTCCCCGTTCTGCCAAGCTGAGCGCCTGCTGTGCCCCCATTGCCGAGACTTCGGCTTGCTCTGCTGACTGGCGAGACGAGGCTCCCATTTCCTCCATTGTGGTCGTGGTTTCATTGACTGAAGTGGCCTGTTGCGCTGTCGTCCGCTCCTGCTGTTCAATGCTCGCGGCAATTTCTGAGCTAGAACTAGCAATCAGCATCGCGGCTTCATTCATGCGGTGAGCAGTACGGCTGACGATCCAGTAGCCCATACCAATTGACAACAGGCCCGAGACGATCGCAGAAGCAATGACCAGAAACTGTAGTTGGTTAAGGGCCTCCTCTTGCCGCTGAGTATCTTCCTCAATGATTTGTTGCTCCAGTTCCTTCATCTGCTCCGTTAGCAACGTGATGTCTTCAACTTGGGATCGCCCATTATAAGCACGCCATTGTGAGATCGCATCCTCGGCTCGGTTAGCATTTACTAAGTCAATCAGCTCTTGCTCCGTTTGTTGAAACTGGGCTATTTTTTCTTCTAGCAAGTTTAGATTTTCGAGCTGTTCTTCAGAACGAATTAGCGATCGCAGCTCTTCAATTGTTTGAATATAACCTTCAGTCGCTGATTGAAAGGTCTCTAATGCAATTGGATCTTTTTCTAATAAATAGCTCCGTGTTGTGCGAGACAAAATCTGTAGATTCACATCCATGACATTGATGCGATCGTTGACGGCCTGAGAAATTGCTAAATTCTCAGCCTCGCTTTTAACCCGTTGAACCCCGATAACTGCCCCAGCAGCGGATAGAACTAGGGCGATGACAGGGACGGCGTAGCCTAAAAGAATCCAGTGACGTAGCTTCCATCGTGTAGAGTGTTGCATAAAATAGTTACCGTGAGATATGCCTGCGAATTAACGTGAAAATGAACGGTTCACCCTGAGTCAAAGTAGCGCTGCTTGCTTGGCGAACAACTTAGAAGACAGCCAAGTAGGTTGGCATCAATAAACGCATCGAAAACACCAGAAAAATTCCTCTCCGGGGCGTTCCCCCGGTATTCTAGGCTATAGATTTATTCATATGCGGCTACTTAGAAATCGATCGCTACACAACAGCCTGTAAATCATGAGCGGATCGATTTAGCTGTTGCATATTGACTCGGGTTTGGCCAATGCTGCTTGCTGTATCTTTGGCAGCAATATCTAGAACAGTCATTGCCTCCACAACTTGATTAATTGCCGTAGACTGCTGTTTTGAACTCAATGAAATTTGCTGGACATTGTTGACAATGGTGTTAACAGCAGCAGAAACCTGTTGGAATACATCAGCAGTTTGATGAGAGATTTGAGAACCCGTTTCAGCCGTTTGGGTACTGTCATCGGTTGCCAGAACAGCAGCCGTTAACGCAGACTGAATATCATTAACTAAAACATTAATCTTCTCCGCCGAAATACGGCTTTGATCAGCTAATTTACGAATTTCAGCGGCCACAACAGCGAAGCCCTTGCCATGTTCTCCAGCTCGCACCGCCTCTACGGCTGCATTCAGAGCCAGCATATTAGTTTGATTAGCTAAATCACTGACCAGAGTAGAAATATTACCAATTTGGCTGGTTTGGTCACTGAAGCGAGCAATCTGCTCAGCCACGATCTGCACTTTTTGAGTGATCACCATCATGCTCTCTAAGCTTTGTCCAACCGATTGATTCCCGCTTTCAACAAGCTGCAAGACTTGCCGAGCGCTACCTGACGCGATCTCAGCTTGTTCGGCTGACTGACGCGATGACATGCTCAACTCCTCTATCGTGCTAGAGGTTTGAGTCACGGAGGATGCCTGCTGCGAGGCGGCCTGCTCTTGCTGTTGAACCGTGGCCGCTAACTCATTGGAAGACGTCGCCAGATCGGTGGCAACTTGATTAATCGGACGAATTACTTGCCAGTGAATGAAGATCAAAATACCTAATCCCATCAGCAGCACAAGGCTTGTACCGACAATCGTGACAGTTGTAGCCAAGGCGGCAGCAGCAGCATTAGCGGCTTCTCGCTCAGCTAGCAGTTCTTCTTCAATGGCCAGCATTTCATCTGTAAGCTGGCGAATCTCATCCATGATGACTTTACCCTGCTCAGACAGAATCAGTGCCCTCAGTTCCTCGTCCTGTCCATTGCGCTTGAGTTGAATCGTGGTTGCCAATTCGTCGAACTTAGCATCTGATAGTTCCTCAAGCCGATCAATGTATTCAAGCTGGGTCGGGTTAATTGATAGCCGCTGACGGAGGTCTACGAAGATATCATCAATGCGAGCGGTCGCAGCATTGTAAGGCTCTAAGAAATTTTCCTGGTTGGTAATGACAAAACCTCGCTGCCCCGTTTCCGCATTCACGAGAGTTTCTTCTACAGAGTTAATTAAAGCGATCGCACGATGGGTATGATCCACCCAGTTACTGCTTTCTATAAGATGGTTTGTGGTCAGCTTTGAGATCAGTTCAACTCCGGCCATAACAACAAAGATCGAGCCAAATCCTATCTGCACAATTCTGCTGAGTTTATATTTTTGATGCATGATATGTATTCCTTTGCTATCAGATGCAGCTAAGTAGCTACACATAAATAAATGGATATCTAAAAAGCCGGGGAGTACCCCTCCGGGGTACTCCCCGGCTTTTTAAGTGCGTCTATTTATGCCGATCTACTTAGATCGCTTCATTAACAATTAGTTCACCATTGGCTAGAATTTCGGGTAAATCTAAAACACCCATGAACGAGTTGTCATAGGCCACTACACCACGTAAATATTCTTGTTTAGCAGTATGTACAGCGGTTGGAATCGCCGAAATTTCAGATGGATGAATGTACACCACATCAAATACTTCATCTACGGCAATGCCAGCGACCAGATCATCCAGCTTAACCACAACTGCTTTACCTGTTGTGCGGCTGGCGTTGCCCTGGAGCTGAAGCAGATGGCGGACATCAATGAGCGTTAGCACTTCACCCCGCAGGTTCATATTGCCGATGACGTGAGGGGGGCAACAGGGAACAGGCGTAACCTGTCGAATATCGGTAAACTCCTGCACGGCATCTACTCCAATAGCAAAGCGTTCTTCACCAAATCGAATCACGGCTAGAGGAGTGAGGCTGGCTGAGTTGTCTTGCTCTAGGGTGGCCCGTAGGTTCTGAGCGCGGGTGTGCAGAATAATTCGCTCGTCATCCGTTGCCGCCGGAAAAAAATAATCGGTTGCGACTACAGCAGGATCTACAGACACGGGCGATAGAACGTTTGGGTCAAATTCGTTCAATTTAGATGCGTTAGACGCGCTGGCGGAACCTGAAAGCTGAGCCGAGTGTGTATCTGGCTTTGCCGTCTCACCCAAAACCGCTGTTTCACCCAGCCGCATCACCATCCCGGCATCAATCAGATTAATGAGTTGTGAATTCAGCTTGGCGATGCCTGTGATCAGGGCTGCATGGTGACGATTCGTATCTAGCAGATAATCAGATTCAACGTTCTGCGGCGTAATGAACTCCACCTCATACACTTGGTTGACTGCGAGACCAACCTGTTGCTGCTGATTGGTGATCACAACAATGCTGTCTGTCACTGCAAAGCGGTGTGGGCGTCCTTCTAGGCGCTGGCTCAAATCAAGAATGGGTAAAATACTTCCCCGTAGATTAATTATGCCCAGAATATAGGGAGAAGCCTCTGGAATTGAGGTGATTTCGGGCAGCAAAAATATTTCTTCAACGACGTGAGCATCAAATCCGTAGCGTTTATGATTTAGCTCAAAAATCAAGTAGGGTTGACTTTTCATTTCGCACCAGGAGAACACGATATGTCTACTCAGTAGGTTGGTATCAATAAAGGCATCTAAGGAGCTAGGAGAACATTCTTCCGGGGCATTTCCTCGGTTTTTTCACGTTATGCATTTACTTGTATACCGCTACTCTATTCACAGTTATCTCTCACTCAAACTGCTCATTTGGGGTCAGATATCAATTGGCTCAATCAGCACTTAGATATGGGTCAACTATCGTCTCCTTTAGAGGTTTAATCTACGTCTTTATACTTCCCATACGGTTTTCACAAGTCGCGATCGCAGATCTAACCCGTAATCTTTATTCAAGGTACTCAACATATAGCGATAGAAAACCCGGAGGTTGTTTTTGGCGATTTGGATATGGTAAGTAGCTTGCCATAAGTAGGGTGGCATAAATAAACGCATCTAAAAACAGAGGGAGCGCCCCAGCGGGGCGCTTCCCTCTGTTTTTAGATGTGCATTTATTTGTATGTAGCTACTTGAATGAAGCAATTTCTAAGCAGGTCAAAAATTATTAAGGCTTGAGAACTGCCCAAAAATTAATCTAGTTGTTCAACCAAGCATTGAACAAAATCGCTAATGTGATGCCATTTTGATTTGCTGTAAGTATTGACGGGCTTCGCCAACCGTCGCATAGCTATATCCCGGTATTTGATCCGACTCCGGCATTGTACTGAGCAGAATCAAGGCGTGATGTAGCTGCTTAGTTGCTCGCTTTACATCCCCTTGTCGTCGATAAATTATCATCAGCTCAAGATAGGCTGCTACGGCTTTTGGATCAAGATAAATAATTTTCTTTAGTAGCGTTTTTGCCTGCTCTGTATCGCCATTTTCTTCTGCTAAATGAGCTAACAAGTAGAGCGGTTCCACTCGTAACGGTTGAAGCTGAATCGCCTGCTGACAGGCCGACAATGCCTCTGCATATCGGCCTAAATTAGCATGGGCTTCTGCAACTTGCATATAGGTATAATATGCAGCCTCTTGCGACTGACTTAATGGACTAGACTGAGGCTTCATTTCAGCTCGTAATAGAGCCTTGGGAGGACGTTCTACTAATGGTGCGTCAGTTTCTGCTTGGGGGGAAACGATAGAGACCAATGCAGAACTTAACGGTGATCTAAGTTGAGGCAAATTGGCCTGTTCGCGAGAAGCAAGTCGCTGTCGCACTGGGGCATTGATTTGTGGATCAATGGCCGTATGAGCTGGCGCATTCATCGCAGGATATGCTGCAGACGATCGCCCATTTTGCCCTGTTTCGTTTGGCGATCGCTGATAGAGAATTGATTCAGGAAAGCAGCAAATTTGAAACGGCTGTGTTGTAATTCCCTGTAGTTCTGTGTGCCCCGTCATCAAGTAGCCTAGTGGAGCCAGCGCAGCATAAAACTTACGTAGAACATGCGCGATCGCATCAGCATGAAAGTAGATAAAAACATTGCGGCAAATGATGAAATCAACATCATGCAGGTTAAGTTGAGGATTGGGCACTACGTCGCTGACTAGATTCAGGGGATAGAAGCGCACGATTTGTTTGAGTACCTGACTCACTTGCCAACCTTTTGCTGTGCGTAGTAGGTGCTGGGGGCGGACTTCTGGCTGAGTATGGCGAAACGACCAGTCTGGATATAGGCCAGCCTGGGCTTTTTCAATCGCGATCGCATTAATATCGGTGCCAATCACCTGAATATCCCAACTGCTCCAGTCTGGAATCATCTCTTGCAGCACCACTGCCAGAGAATAGACCTCTTCTCCAGTTGAGCAGCCTGCACTCCAGAGGCGCAGCGATGGACGTGGATGGGGTGACGATGCGGTGGGTGCGATCGCAAGCTGCCGTTTGCGCTGAATCAACTCCGGCAAAATTCGCGTTTTCAGCAGTTCAAACTGCTTCGTATCCCGAAAAAAATAGCTTTCGCCAACGGTGAGCTGAGTAATCAACTGTTTCCATTCTTGAATACCGATATTTTCCCGCTGCCAATTTTTTTGCTCCGATGGCACCGTCCGCAGCAGCGCATAGTAATCGTCAATACTCGATAACCGCAATGCTTTGACTTTTGCCTCAACGTAACGCTGTAGCGATATCATCTGCTGACCGCTTAGCTTGAGACCTGTGCGATCGCGAATGAACTGAACCAGTGCTGTCAGATCGTGACTTTTCATACAAACCTGTTACAGAGGCTATTCCAGCCAGTTGCGAGCCTTATTGTGAGATGAGTTGGGATGAGGAACCTGCTGCTTTTAGCATTCCCGCTGGCATCGACAGCGCACTCAATCTTCATACACAGACGTATTCTGATGCATTCCTTAAGAAAACGCAGCCTTTGTTTGCTTGGGCCTTCTGGGCGTTCACCTTGGTGATGGAACCAGATATAAGATCTGACGATACTTAATATTGCGATACGTTGTGCTGCTTACATTTGGAGCGGGATAGACTATTACGAACTTCATGTATGAACTTTATGCGAGAGATGCGATCGCAGATGATCACTTACAGCATTTTTCAGTCTAGTGAGGTTCTTGAGAATATGTCTCTGCCGGAGGCAGAGACATATTCCATACTCCACCAGCATGGAAAACGCGATATGCCGACTCCGACTAGAAAGAATTCTAATTTTTGTTTGTAAAAATCAGGTACGGTCTGACGTTTACAAATCGTAAAAGGGTTTTACAAGCGGATTTCGGAAATTTTTATACAACGCGCTCAGGGGTGACAAATGCTTAAAAGCTTCTTAATATCAACAGCTTTAATTGTTGGGTTTAGTAGTAATGCTGCGGCTGCCATGCTGACACAGGCCGAGTTAGATACCAATCGTAACTTATGGGAAGAAAACAAGCCTGAAGCCTACAGTTTTGTAGTGCAAAACGGCTGCTTTTGCCTAGAAGAAGTCCGAGGGCCACATCGGGTATCGGTGGTTGACGGCGAGATTACTGACGTTGTGTTTGCCGATTCAGGTGAACCCTATACGCTGGATACGGTCTACACAATTGATGGCTACTTTGACATTCTTCAAACGGGTCTTGATGAGGACTGGTTTAGCTTAGAAGCAACTTTTGATCCCAATCTTGGCTTCCCACTGACAATTGCGGGTAATCCCGTTGCCGAGCTGGCTGACGAAGAAGTTTACTATACAATTAGTGACTTTAATCCGCTTGATCCAGGAACCTCTCAACCCACATCAGTGCCGGAACCGCTTTCGCTTGTAGGTGTGCTTGCAGCCGTCGGTGTAGGGGCCAAGCTCACAAAAAGATCTGCTACATAAGGGGAAAATGCGATCTGCGATCGCGCTTCTCATGAATTGCGATCGCATCTCTGATATATCTCAATACTGGGGATACTGGATTGGTTAGTAAATTAGCAGATCAACACGTGGGGGCTGACAGCGTCAGTCCCTCTTTTTTGCACCAACCGTAAAAAATTAAGGGCGATGAGTGGCGGAAATAGGACAGTGTCGTCACAATGTGAGAAGAATTTTGGATAGAGTTCCAGCCCAAAAACGAATGCCCAAGATTTTTATTTCCTACCGACACAGTGATAGTGAAGATGTTGCCGGACGAATTTATGATCGCTTGGTCGCGCATTTTGGTCATACGGCGATCTTCAAGGACGTAGATGATATTCCGTTTGGGGTCGATTTTCGTGATTACCTGAATGACAGCCTAAATCAGTGCCAGGTGGTGCTGGCGGTGATTGGATCAACTTGGCTAACAGCAGCAGACAGTAACGGTAGACGGCGATTAGATAATCCAGCTGACTGGGTGCGCGTGGAACTAGAGGAATCTCTGCGGCGGGAGGATGTGTTAGTGGTGCCATTGTTGGTGCAACGTACAGAGTTGCCAAGAGCAGATGAGTTACCGGAAAGTATGACGGCTTTAGCTTATAAGACGAGTAGAACCTCTTTAAGAAATTTTTTGATTTCAAATTGATAGAAATCCCTGTCGCCAGCGGTCTAAGAATTCGAGTAAACCTTGCCAGCGTCCCCGCGCAATTTGGGGCTGGTGGGGTAAGCGTAGCAGCACTTTCCCAAGCGTATAAACCAAATTCAACCCCAACGCCAGCGGTGTTCCATACTGGTGTAGAAAATAGAGCTTGCTAAACGTGGCGTGGCGAAATTTGAAGCTAACATTGCGGTTTGTGATTGCCGATACCTGATGATGCACCAGCACCGCTCGCGTTACCCGTACCCGCTTCCCTTGTTGCAGGTAGCGGTAGCTGATTTCTGCGTCTTCGTAGTCCAGAAAATACTGCCGATCAAAGAGCGGACAGGTTTCAAACGTCGCCAGGTTGAAAATCATGCTGCATCCCGATACCCATTCCGTTACTTCTGTCGCTGGGGGCTGCGCTGTCGTGTCTACATCTTCAAATCGATGCTTCAGCGTACCCAGCCAGGGATTAAACGTGCCACGACTAAACCAGAGCCGACCGTCTAGATCCTGAATGCGCGTGCCCAAAATGGCGATGTCCGGTTCCGCCGCCAAGCACTGCCGCACATAGGTCACCGCATCCGGCACCAGTTCTGCATCGGGGTTAATCAGCCAGATCACGGCCTGTGGGTCTTGCTCATACACATAGCGAATGCCTAGATTACAGCCGCCGCCAAAGCCCAGATTCTGCTCTGCCGTTAGCACCTTCACCCAGCCCGGTTCCGCCAAGCCGTCCACCGAGCGATCATCTGGTGAGTTGTTGACAATCACCACCTGACACTGTTTATCTGCTGTCACCCGCAGCGATGCCAGCAGTTGTTTAATCAGTTCGGTGGAGTAGTAATTAACCGTGACAAAGTAGATCATGGGTTAGTCCTAAAATGCCAATATTTTGGGTGGGTTGGGCCAAGCCCAACCCACCCAAAATATTGGCTAAATATATAGAGAGTGTAAACAACAGCATGAATAGGCAACGGCGACGGTTTTTGGTGACGGGGGGAGCTGGGTTTATTGGCTCTAACTTTGTGCATTATTGGCAGCAACAGTATCCCACGGATCGGCTGGTGGTGTTGGATGCGCTGACTTATGCGGGCAATCGCGCTAATTTAGCCGAATTGGAAATCCTGCCGCAGTTTCGCTTCGTGCAGGGGGATATCTGCGATCGCACTCTCATTGACTCCCTCCTAGAAACTGAACAAATTGACACCCTGGTTCATTTTGCCGCTGAATCCCATGTCGATCGATCGATTTTGGGACCAGGCGCGTTTATTCAAACCAATGTGGTGGGCACATTTACGCTGCTGGAAGCCTTTCGTCAGCACTGGTTGAACGCGAACCAGCCGGATCATTATCGTTTTCATCACGTTTCCACTGACGAAGTCTACGGCAGTTTGAGTCCCACCGATCCGCCCTTTTCGGAAACGACGCCCTACGCGCCCAACAGTCCCTACTCGGCCTCGAAAGCGGGCAGCGATCATCTGGTGCGAGCGTATCACCATACCTACGGCTTGCCGACGCTGATGACCAACTGCTCCAATAACTATGGGCCATACCACTTTCCGGAAAAGCTGATGCCGCTGATGTGCATCAATATGCTGCTGGGCAAGCCGCTGCCCGTGTATGGCGATGGGCAGAATGTGCGCGACTGGCTCTATGTGGAAGACCACTGCCGCGCCATCGATCGGGTGATTCATCACGGTCGCATCGGCGAAACCTATGCAGTGGGCGGTAATAGCGAGGTCAAGAATATCGATTTAGTGGAGCTACTGTGCGATCGCATGGAGGAACTGGCCGATGAGTTGCCTGTGCGACCCGCGCGATCGCTAATCACGTTTGTCAAGGATCGTCCCGGTCATGATAGGCGGTATGCCATTGACAGCCGCAAGATTCAAGCGGAACTAGGCTGGCAACCAACGGTGACACTGGCGGAGGGGATTAGTCGCACGATTCAGTGGTATTTGGATCATCCAGACTGGTGGCAGCCATTGCTGTCGGCAGAGTATCAGAATTATTATCGGCAGGTTTACGGCGAGGCGAAACTGTTAGAGATTTTGTAGAGGAAAATGGGTATACAAGCATCAGGTTAAACCTGCGATCGCAACTTGATATCCAGCGAGAAGTTTAACCTAAAGCCTTTACACATCAGGGTCTAGCTATGAATCAGGTGCGTCAGTATGCGGTGCGGGTGGGAGTACCAGCGGTTGCGGTAGCAGCGCTAATTGGAGGAGCAATGCTCTGGCGACAGGCTCCAGAGGCGGCGACGCTAGCCCCTCTGGTAGAACCGCTGCCGCAAGATCCCTATGTGCAGGTGTATTTCAACCAGTCTGAGGCCAGCGTCTACACGGAACCCTATCGCGGCAAAACGCGCTTTGGTGATGACCTGGAACAGGTGATTGTTGACACGATCAATCAGGCGGAAACGTCCGTTGATATTGCCATTCAGGAACTGCGGCTCCCCCGCGTGGCGCAGGCACTACGCGACCAGCATCGGGCTGGCGTGCGGGTGCGCGTGGTGATTGAGCATGATTATAGTCGCGCCTGGAGCGATGTCACCGAGGCCGATTTGGCTGAACTGACCGATCGCGATCGCAACAAGTACGAGGAGTTTGTCCTCTTGGCGGATCAGAATCAGGACGGCCAAGTGAGCGAGCAGGAAAGCAGTGAGTTTGATGCGCTGCGGATTCTGCGGAATGCCAATGTGCCGCTAATTGACGACACGGCAGACGGCTCCAAAGGCAGCGATCTGATGCACCACAAACTTGTCATTGTAGATGGCCAGACGGTGCTGAGTGGTTCACCGAACTACACGACTAGTGATGTCCACGGCGACCCCGATTCCTCGGCCAGCGTGGGCAACGCCAACAGCTTAGTCGTGATCAACAGCGCAGAAGTAGCCCAAATCTATACCCAGGAGTTTGAATACCTCTGGGGCGATGGCCCAGGTGGAGAGTCAGACAGTCGATTCGGTTTGCAGAAGCCGTTTCGATCTGCACAACGAGTCACATTACCCAATGGCACAACGCTGGATATTCAGTTTTCGCCAACCTCATCTAGCCGCGATTGGCGAGATAGCGTGAATGGCCTGATTGCGCGATCGCTACAGCCGGGAAGTCAGCAGATTGATCTGGCACTGTTTGTATTTTCGGAACAAGCGATCGCAGATCAGTTAGAAACCCTGTCGCGGCAGGGGGCTGAGGTGCGAGCACTCATTGAACCGAGCTTTGCCTATCGAGACTACAGCGAGGCGTTGGACATGCTGGGAGCTGAAATTCCCAACAGTCGCTGCAAGTACGAGGAAGGCAATCGGCCCTGGATCGTGCCCGTTTCAACCGTGGGTGTACCGACACTAGCACCCGGCGATTTGCTGCACCACAAGTTTGGCGTTGTGGATGGCAAAACGGTAATTGTCGGCTCTCACAACTGGTCGGCAGCGGCAAACCAGGGCAATGATGAAAATCTAGTGGTGATTAACAGCCCAGTCGTAGCAGCCCATTACCAACGGGAATTTGAGCGCCTCTATCGAACAGCAAAATTGGGGATAACAGACGAGTTGAGAGCCAGAATTGATGAGAAGAAGAAAAATTGCCAATAAAGTCTCGCGCTACTACTGAGGAACTACAGCGGACGATAAACCCTGTAGTTAATGTTGGGGAAGATATTGTCGATGGCTTCTACTTTTTGTAGCCAGCCTGAGTCAATCTTGCCTGCCAAAATCTCATCGCGCAGCTTGTTAAACCGCATCAGGTGAGAGCGAGTCCGACGCACTGCATAGGGAACCATTGTGCCCGTTCGCATAATGAACGCCCAGTCAGAGGATTGCGCCAATAAGAGTTCTCGTGCGGCCTGATTCAGCGCTCGCTTTTCTAGCTCATCGGCGGCTTCCCGCTTAGAAAGCTCAATCATCCGTTCTGCCGCTTTGTGTAAGTGGGGATAAATCCAGGAATTAGTTTGGTTCAGCCAGTATTCATGGAAGCCCTTGTAGCCCCAGCTTGATTGGGAGGGGCGACAAACCTGCTGGGTGGGATGGTGCTGTAGATACTCGGCTAAATGCGTCATGGTGTAAGTGCCTTGGTCGTACCACGACTTGCGGAACAGATAGTCGAGGAACCAGGGGCCTTCATACCACCAGTGGCCGAATAGCTCCGCATCATAGGGCGAGACAATGATGGGGGGGCGCTGCATCATGCTGTGTAGGTGTTCAACCTGGCGCTCGCGGTTGAACATAAAGTTGCCCGCATGTTCTGCTGCTTTCTCCCGTGCCCAGTAGGGATCATAGAGATCCTTATCGGAGAGGCCCAAGCCTTTGCCCGTAATTTTGTGATACTTGATGCCCACATTTTTGCGCTGACCGTTGGGCATGACGTAGGGCTTGATGTACTCATACTCAGCATCCCAGCCTAAATCGCGATAGAACTCACGATATTCTGCTGCGCCAGGGTAGCCAACCTGGGATGACCAGACCTGCTGGGATGATTCATTGTCGCGACCAAAAGCTGCTACACCTGCTTCCGTGAAGATGGGGGCGTAGCTACCGAAGCGGGGACGCGGACGGGCATAAAGTAAACCATGTCCATCGGTGAGGAAGTAGCGCAGTCCGGCATCGGCGACCATGCGCTCTAGTCCTTCGTAGTAGGCACATTCCGGTAACCATATTCCGCTAGGAGGCCGACCAAAGCTTTCTTCGTAATGTTCACAGGCCACCTGAAGCTGTGCCCAAACGGCTTGGGGATACATTTTCATTAGCGGTAGATAGCCGTGGGTGGCACCGCAGGTAATAATTTCCAGGTTGCCGCTGTCGAGGAACTGTTTGAATCCCTTGACTAAGTTACCGTCATAGCGCTCCCACACTTCTCGCACTTTGGTGAATTCTTCCGCGTAGAACTCAGCCAGATACTTCATGTGGCCGTGGTGCATGTTGCGTTCGATTTCCATCTCGGTCAGCTCTTCAAGCTGAGCCAGGTGGACATCGTAGCGTTCTTGCAAGAGGGGATCTTGGAGCATCGACACTAGGGGCGGCGTCATGCTCATGGTCATTTTGAAGTTGACCCCATCTCGCTTTAGCCCCTCAAACATGAGCAGCAGCGGCACGTAGGTTTCTGTAATTGCCTCGTAGAGCCACTCTTCTTCTAGGACATAGTCACTCTCTGGATGACGCACAAAGGGCAGATGGGCGTGTAAAACCAGGGCTAGATATCCAATACTCATAGAAAAATCCTGGGCTAGACAGTTACAGATATCGACAGGTCAAACGATTTCGTCTGACCATTGCCACAAATTGTAAAGCAAAAATAAAACAAATCCGATTCCATCTTGGGTGGTCAGTAGGATGGGAGGGTGGATGGGAAAAGGGATGTAAAGGCTGTAAAGGGCAGTAGAGGCTGTAAAGGGATCTGAGTAGAAACTGGGGTATTGGTTGGAAGACGAGGAGCAGGGGGGCAGGGGAGCGAGGGAGCATAGGGAATTTGTTGTTTTATAGATTTGTAATGGCGTTGAGCGAGTTGGGCTTAATGAGTGGGTATTGAGAACGGTTGTTGAACAGTTTTTTGAATAGTTAGTGACAATCAATTGGCAACTAATCATAGTGAGACATGGGTTGAATAATCGGTCACGGCAGTCACATCATCCAAATTGGCGATCGCACTTTTTCGCTCCACACGATAGCCTACCTGAGCGCTATCATCGCCAGTTCACGATTCGTCGCTGGTTGGGGCTGGTTGCGATCGCACTGTCGCTCTTGTCGCTGCTATTGTATGGAATTCATAACAATTGGATCGGGAGTCGGTTTCAAGCCGTTCAATCCTCTGAGCCAGCGGTGCTGCATGTGGTTGAGGCCAAGTCAGCCAATCGCGATCGCACCGATAGTAGTACAGCCAGCATTGGCCTCTCGTTTGAGCTACCAGCGGCAGAGAAACCCTATTTAGGAGCCTCTACACCGACCGTGCAGACAGCAGATCCGATGCAGCAGGCGTATGATTATGCTGCCGACGCGGTCAGCCTCAACCGCTCGGCCCATGCGCTGAATGATTGGCAGTTGGTGGCAGAACGATGGCAATCTGCGATCGCGCAGTTGCAAACCGTCGCGACGGCTGACCCGAACTACAACAAGGCTCAGGCTAAAGTCTCCGAATATCAAAGCAATTTGGTCTACGCTCAGCAGCGAGCCAGCCGATTTTCCGGCGACTACTTTCTCTATCCGGTAGAACTACCAGCGATTCAGCCTGCGGCTGTGGCAGACCTAGCCTGCACACCCGTAGGTGCTGTGAATGAAGCACCCTTGAGCTTTACTCAACTTGGCTTTCGCGCGATGGATAGTGGGCGGCAACTGATTGGCTGCCTGACTAATCATGCCGACCACCCTTTAACCCATATTGCGCTGACCTATCAAGCCACCTCAGAGCGAGATCAGAAATTTTTGCAGGCGGGGTTCGATTATTTGCAAGTTGGCGTTCTGCAACCCGGCCAGACAGCTCCATTTCAAAGCCAGTTTGCCCTGCCAAGTCACGTTACTCAGCTCCACCTCAGCGGCGTCGCTTGGCGATTGACCAATCAGGGCAACGAGCCGATGCATGAAGTTGCGATCGCAAAAGATCTGGCGCTTTAGATAGTGCCGAGTGAAGAGTTTTGAATTTTAAGTTTTGAGTGTTGAATTAACTGGCTGCAAAAACTTGCGATCAAACGGATGGAGCACCTGATCAAACCAGTCGCGCTGTGCCTCGCTTAAGTAAGCGGACGCCATTAATTCCGTCATCTTGGCGCGGAACTGGCGGTATTTGTCTGCACAATTATCGCTTTCGAGTGAAACGATAGAACTGTCGCCGCTCAAGCTCTGCTGGAAGTCTTCTAAGGTCGGCAAATTGTAGTGCTCCTGATCGGCGGCGTCGAAGGCATCGACGAGTAAGCGAATTAGCAGCAGCCGAAAATGCTCATCGACAAAGGTTTGGCCGTGCTGTTGCGCCTGGGTGAACAGCCGATAGGTGCGAATGACGTGGTTGAAATGAACAAAGCCCGCTCGTCCTTCAAAAAGGCCAATTTCGTCAGGTCGCGAGAGGCACTGGGTGTAGCAGGTAATGTCAAAGCTATGGTCGCCAGGAGGCAGCGTGGCAACCTGTCCTCGGTGCATAAACGGCGCAAATTGGCGTATCCAGGTTTGGCTGCACATCATTTCCCAGGTAGCAACGAGGTGACCGTAATTATTCTGGCGATACCACTCATCCCAAACCGGATTGACGCCAATCACCGATAGATTGCGGCTGATGCACTGCTGATAGTGCTGCTCAAAAAAGTCATCAGACGTGGCAAAGGCATCGGCATCATGAATCAGGAAATGCGTACTGGTGGCCTGTGCCGCTCCGTTGATCGTTTGCAGGAACAGCTCTTTGCGATCGCCAATTCGACGGAAAAACTGATCTTTTTTACTCATTTCCACCAGCCGGATCTGAGCCTGCATTGTGGGAGCGAGAGTAGCGACGACCTGCTGATAGATGTCGCGAAAGGCAGCAGCGGGCGCATCGGGAATCACCAAAATTTCGCGGCGATGCTCGGCCTGCTGGCGCTGAACGGTTTGAATGCCTAGCTTAAAGAAGACGGGTAAATCACTGGGGACAGGCAGTAAGACACTGTAACCAGGCTGCCACTCGGATGAACCAGACCAGCGCGCAAAGCCCCATTCCCAAATCTTGTCCTTGATATTACCCATCCCACTCCCCTTATGTAATTTCAAGATTTCCCTGAAAATTTCAGCGTTTTGCTAAGTAGAGTGGGCATCGCCCACCCATCAGGATTCGGGCATCCAATAGTCCTGCCAATCCTTTCAAGTTGGGTTTCGCGCTGCTCTACCCAACCCACAAAACCACAAAATCTACACAATCTATTGATGAGCATTGCCCATCCTACAAATTTGCGTAATTTCGACAGTAAAAACGTGGTGAGCCATACTCAGTGTATTTCAACGCACCGAGAGCGCAGCGGTGACACTTTTGATCTTTATGGCTTCTTCAAACCACCATTTCTCGATTAAAGTTTCTAAAGCAATGCTGCACTTTGATACCTATAGATCGATTTCGGTTGCGATCGCGGCATCCTAACTCAAGCAACCAGGAGTGATCCCCATGTTCAAACCCCTACTCGCATCTCTTACCCTAACAACGGCAATCGTCACCGGATTGGCACTGTCCACTGAAGCACCGTCAGCCATCGCCGGAACCTGCGCCTCCAACTGCGGCAGTAGCGCCATCCAATTCACACCGGGCCAGCGCATCCGCGTACAGGTGCAGAATCGAACCAACGTGCGGCTGCGGGTTGAACAGGTTGTGCCAATGGAACCCATTTCCCTCGCGCCTGGACAAGAAGTTGAGCTGAACTTTTGGGAAGGGACTATTTCTAACGTATCACTCCTTTTTTGGGGCGAACAGGGCGAATTGCCGCTGCGAGTTGTCGCGTCTCAACCCAACGCCGAAACGCTGCGGGTTGAACTAATTGGCGGATCGCAGCCACCGGGAGATCGCTCGGTTTATGTCTTAAATGATGGGCGCGTACTGGTTGAGTAAAGACTTCCAACTTCAAAAGTCTGTCAACTTTGTTTTAATAGGTTTTGGTGGTTGATGTGCCGCGCGAAACGCGGCACACCAAACACCAAAACCTCACTTCCAAAGTAGTTCGCGAGAAAAACCGTTTCGCGCCCCGTCAATGCCCCCAATTGTCACTGG
>CBKWJC010000015.1:0-85431 GCA_966674685.1 uncultured bacterium | reverse complement strand
GAAACCGCCTGCGGATTGCACAATTTCCGCTTGACCCATCGGGCACAGCAACGGAATTCTCTGAACCAAGCCGCTTAATTCCCAAACAACCACGGGAGAAGTTGACTTGCAGCCATTTCTCTCCTATTTCCGATAAAGTCTAATACCCCAAACATGCAAACGAGGGCGATCGCACCGCCAAGCACAAATCGCCCTCACTACTCACTTTGGAGCAACTAAATGCTAGCTCAAACTCAATCGCCGACAAAACCACCTGTCAAACCGATTGCCGCCTATGAACTGGGCATTCTCTACCACTTTCGCGTTGTTCTGACTCCGGTTGATGATGCCGACGGCTGGCAGGAGCGTTGCGAACTCATCTCACTGGACTCTGACCGTTTCTGTAATGTCTGTGCTGAGGTTCGTCGTCGCTTTCCGGGTTATGCGATCGCAGAATCTTGGGAAGTGAATCTGCCAGAACCGAATGAGTGCTAAACCGTCTGAGGGACTTCTACGTCCCTCTCAATGTAAGCTTTTGATAAAGTTTCTGGCTCTTGGATTCCGACTGCGAATAGTGAAATGAATAGTCATTCCAAGAAGAATATGTTTGAGCTTCTATTGTTAGCCCAGATAAACACAGCAAATTACTTTTGCTACCAAATTAATGAGGTCGGAAACATCGTCAACTTAGAACCTGTTTGCGATCCAGAAGCAGATACCAGAGCACAAGATCAAGCTGAACTGAATGCCAGAATTCAGCAAGCAATCGTCAATAATGACCCAATGTATTGTGAGTTCTTGTTGGATTCATCTACCCGTAATGGTTCTAGCGTATCAGCCCAAGCAAGCATTGATATTCCCGTCGTTTGTACCGCATTAAGAGCAGCTTCAGGCGTTAACGTCAGCATGACTCTGCGAGCTAACGGGAATCAGCTAATAGGCAGTGCTTACGAGACTGTAGGAGAAATCAGATCTACTGATAACTACAGGTTTGAGGCTACGTTTGTAGGCGATTATATTCCTCCAATATCAGCATTAGAGCTTGAATACACCATTTCTGGCAACTGATTTATTAGATAGCAAGACAGTCTTAAACCAGGTGTGGCAGATCATAAGGATGTGCCACACCTGGTTTATTGGTTTGATAGTTGGGAGCCGTAACGAGTTCATGTTGCGATCGCATGTGCCGAAATCAGGTAAAAGGGAGAAGTTTATTTTCTCCATCGGCAAGTCCATCGCAGCGTTTCTCTTTTTCTTTGGATAAACGGGATATTAATTTCTCGCTGTGCTTCTCCGACATCGAGGTTTTCCATCAACCTAAGCGTCTCTTCTAAGGAGAATGCCAAAATCCTGCATTCGCGCTTCAGTAATTCAACCCGCTCCAATAGCTGAGCATTTTGTTGTGCTAGGTCTACCTGCTTGGTTTTTGCCTTAGCTCTATCTTTATGCGGCTTTCGAGCTTTGCGATGTGGTGCATGTTCACGGTGTTCCAGGCAATAACCGTGGCGATTTCTAGAACTCAAAGACTTACCGCAATCTGGAAATGCACATCTAAAGGTTTTCTTCATATTGCTGTTTTACCCCCACTACCCCCAGTTTAGTGGCTCAAACGCCCATTGTGTATAGAGTTGAGCCATTTTGTCGTGACTATGGTTGAAAAGACCCATTAGGAACCCTTCATGCGACGTTTTGAAGGAGGTCAATACATGACCTTTGTGAAGGGCAAACAACTCTCGCAGGAAATTGGTTTATCGACGACAACGTTCAAGCGGTATCGGCTTAATGGAGTTTGGCAAGAGGGTATTCATTGGCGACGGCTGAATCCTAGAGTCGTGCTCTACAATTTGCCGCTGATTCTGGACTGGATTGCAAATCAATCTGATCCACAAGCACATCAGCGAGCTATTGAGGCTTACCTAACTTCACTGCCATCCAATCAGCCCAAAAAGCGGGGAAGGAAAGCTGCATCATGAGCGATCGCACATCTCCGGATGCGATCGCAAAATCAGATTTAGAACACCGTCTTCCACTAGAAGACGCTAGCGATCGCCGTCCTCAAAAAGCCTCTAAAAAGGTCTTGGACTGGTTTGACTTGTTTCATCCGTGGGACTTTATCACAGCTAAGGCCACTGAGGGTAAACCGGATTGGACATCCATCACGGGATATCCTTTAAGCCGTGAAACCTTGTACAAGCGTTGGCAAAATCCCAATGAAATTATTGGGGTGCGATTTTCAACGAACAAAACTAGTAACGGTGGATTGACTTGGTATCTGATGATTGACATCGATATTGGCAGTCAATATCACCCATATAACGACATACAGCAGTTCTTTGCTGTTTTGGCTGCATTGAGAAGCCTTGGACTCAATCAATTCATACGAGTTCGTTCCAGTCCATCCGAAGGTTTACATCTTTACTTTCCACTGCCTAAACCGTTGTCTTGTTACAAACTGGCATTGGCTGTGCAAAACTGCCTGATCCAAGCCGGATTTGTAGTCAAGCCTGGGCAATTGGAGCTTTTCCCAAATGTCCGTTCATCTAATCGTATGCTTTACGCTGCACATCGCTTGATGCTCCAGATTGGCTCGTATGTTTTGGATGAACGTTTCCAGCCTGTTCATAATTCACTGGAACGGCTGATTGATGAATGGTGTGACAAAGCTGCACAGCAAGATTTTGAACTCCTAGAAGAAATTGTTGCAGTGGCTCATTCATTCACGTATTCAGGTTCAGGTGATGGAACCGAATGGAAATTTCGGCTTGAATCTGTCATAGAAAGGGGGTGGACAGACCACGGCCAAACGAACGGTCTTGTTCGGGACTATTGCACCTATGCAATAGTTTTCTTAGGGCTGAAGGGATATGAGGCTGAGCATTTAGTTTCAAGAGAGATTGTCCGCCTTCCTGGTTATGAACAATATTGCCAACATAAACATGAAATTGAGAGGCGGGTACGAGATTGGGTTAAATGCAACGAAAAGAATAACAAGTACTTTCCTTATGGCAGTCGTGCCAAGAAACCTAAAGAGCCAAAGGCTCCATCCAACGGGGAACGCAGCCAAGATGCACTTCAACGCATCAAAGGTGCGATCGCGGCGATGATCGCTAGGGATGGTGCATTACCGAAAACAGTCAAAGCACGACAGGAACTCATCTGTAAGGAAGCCGGATGTAGTGCCACAACGCTCAGAAAACATCTTGACCTGTGGCATCCTCAGCACATGAAAGCGGATACGGCTGTAGATACTACAAGTGTTTCAGTCAGCGTTGAGCTTGAAATTCTCTCAATCAGTCAGGAATCTGAGCAACCTGTTTCAATATCAGAGTGTGTAACCCTGGATGCTGAGAGCGTTTCCGGTGACTCAGTATCAAATGGCAGTTCTCAGGCTGTTTCTGAAACCAACGAAAAATCAATGGGTTACACACCCTCCCTACTAAGTGTTAGTTCTAGTTCTCCCTCTATTAGGGAAGAAAGAACTCAACAGAGATTGATAGGGGAGAAAGCAGTAGAACATCAGCTAGAGATTAAACCCTACAGCATTGTTCAACGTCGATCTGACAAAGCCTGGTTTAGAGTTCATCGAATTAATCGGGATGGAACCTGCTGGGCTAAGTGGATGAATCAGCCTGTTCCATTGGTTGCCGTTATTTTACGTCTGTCAGATCTGGAATTAGTCGATACTCAGCAAGCAATATAACCCCAAGGAGGAACATATGTCTTGTAGTCCCGAAATTAGCCGGATGAATGGAGCCAAGTCGAAAGGTGCCATTACTGAGCGTGGCAAAGCGATCGCAGCTCAGAACGCAACCAAGCATGGAATGTTAGCCGCTAAACCGCCAGTGCTGGCAACTGAAGATTTGGAAACATTCCAAGGCATCATGCAAGGGTTGATTGATGAACATGAACCCGCAACACCAACAGAGCATTTATTTGTGCAACAGATTGCAATGGCATGGTTGAGACTCTATCGGTTGTGGGGAGTTGAAGCCGCTCAAGCGGATGAGTTGATTTTGGCACAGCAGCTAGAACAGCGATATCCTGATTTTTCAGACAACCCGTTTGAAGCCTACCTGCCGTCCTCAAAGTCATGGGCTGAAGCACGGACAATCGAACAGCAAGCATTTCAAGTTTTGGTAGATGCCTTAACAGAGCTACTTCTTCAGCATCCGGATAAGCCTCAACAGCAGCGCAAATGGCTACAGGCTATCAGAGCTGAATTAACGGAAGTCCATCGAGAATCATTGCGGGCACGTCACAGCGATCGCAAACATTTTGACCAAGGATTCTGGCTGAAGTGGGGGGAATTGTCTGACCTGTTCTATGACTCGGATCGAGAGGTATATCATTCTCCGTCGCCAGATATGGCAGATGTCAAAACGGCAATGGCTCAACTGGTTGAGGCGGCACAACAGGAGATCCAGCAGATTGATCGAGAGCTAACCGACATTCAGCAGTTGAAGCGAGGACTTGCGATCGCAAAAGCGGACAGCAAGGGTTTACCCAATCCTGAGCTATTCAGCCGCTATGAACGGCACATCAACAACCAGTTACAGCAAGCGCTGGATCGGTTGGCTCAGATGCAAACTCAACGGAAGAATGCGGATTCTATAGGTTCGTTTGGTCGAACTGTCGATCCATCTAATTAAATATGCAGTACACTCGCAGTACATTCGTTGATAAAGCCATTCAACTTCATGACCGCAGTCAAGAGACTGGATACTCGCAATTTGCCAACGTACTCATACAAGGATGCTGAGAAGTATCTGCATATTCCGCGTGACACATTGCGCTCTTGGGTGAGAGGTCGATATTACCAGACTAAACAGGAAAAGCGCTTCTCAGAACCGCTGATCGAGCTACCGAGTGAAGATGCTAAAGCCCTCTCATTCATCAACTTAGTGGAATCGCATGTACTGAGGGCAATTCGAGTCGAGCATGAGGTTCGGTTAGACCAGATTCGGATTGCTCTCAACTTCATTAGTAGTGAGTTAGGTTATCCTCATCCATTGGTGAGAGAGGACTTTTTGAAGACGGATGGCAAATCCATCTACGTCGATCATCTAGGTCAGTTGCTTGATGCTTCCAAAGAGGGGCAAATTGCCATCAAAGAAACTCTCGAAATTTACCTGACGCGGATTGAACCAGATGAGCAGGGGATTGCAGCTCGGCTATTTCCGTTTGTGCATTCCAGCGGGAAGAAAGATGAGCCGAAAGTGATTGTGATTGATCCGAATATTTCGTTTGGCCGTCCTGTAATTGCAGGGACTCGTATCCCGACGCAAGTTTTAGCCGATCGCTACCAGGCAGGAGAATCGATTGAGGCATTAACGGAAGATTACGACTGCGATCGCACTCTGATTGAAACAGCACTTGAGTACGAAGGTCTGGCAGCGTGAGTCGGGACGAAAAACCAGTTTTCTTCATGGATGAAAATCTATTAGGGAAACGCATTGCTGGCATTTTGCGGGATGCTGGGGTGAGGGTTGAGTTGCTATCGGATCACTTTCCGAAACAAACCCCAGATGTGGAATGGTTGTCTGAGGTGAGTCAGCGGGGTTGGCTGGTACTGAGCAGAGATTTATCAATTGCGACAAATATTGCTGAAGAGGTGGCAGTTGCCAAGAGCAACGCCAAGATGTTTGCTTTAGAAATGGGCAACGCACCGTTATCCGACCTTAGGCGAGATCTTGAAAATGCGATCGCAAAAATACAGCGGTTTGCCAATAGTCATCCAGCGCCCTTTATTGCACGGGTTTATCCCTATGGCAAGGTAACAATGGGGCTGAATCGAGAACGGCTTCTGAAAACCTTGAGGAAATATGAACCGATGTTGGAAGAGTAAGCGATCGCATCAGCGCTACTGTTTTCAGAACAAAGTGTTACAGTCCTTGATTTCTGCTCATGAATTGTCATGACTATGAGCCTGGAATTTAGGGAAATATAGTTGGAAGCCTTAATTCCTGATTGCTGTCCGGGTAGCCTAAGCCAGAAAGCGATCAATAGGATAGAGGTTCTTTCCTCCTATCTAGTTTTCTTAGCTGATTACTGCCCCATGCCTGACACTACCGCAAAGCAAAACATTCTCCAGTACGAGTCAACAATTTGGTCAACGGCTGATCTGTTGCGAGGGTGCGGTATCAAGGAATCAGAATGGCCGTCCTATATGATGCCTTTCTTTGCTTTGGCGATGATTGAAAGCCGTCTGCTGAGAATGTTTGAGGAACTGAAAGCAGAACTAGGGGAAGAAACCTTAAAGGAAATTGAGCAGGAAGACCTGACAGAGCTGATCCAAGATAGGGGACAGGGCTACAACACCTATATTTTTGAGAAAAATCAAACGCTGAAGGATATTTGCCAGAACGATAAATCGTTTGATGTTGATTTTGAGGCATACCTAAAGGGTTTCGATGGTGAAACCAGAGATCTGTTAGGCGTGGATGCTGACGGAGGGGAAAAGTTCTTAGACATCAAGGGGATTATTGCAAAGCTCAAAGCTAAAAAGGTGCTGTTTGGCTACGCAACGGAATGGAGCAAGATTGACCTCAGACCGTTTGATAACTCGGCAATCACTACGTTAGAAGAACACATCAAACGCCGTTGGGCTGACATTTCCGCAGAGACAGCAGGGGAACAGTATACGCCAGATGATGTGATCGCGCTGATTGCCGAAATTATCGCTTCTAAGATTGAGGATTCGGATCGACTGCTGAAAATTTATGATTGCACCTGTGGGGGTGGAAACCTGCTGTTTGGCGTGGAAGACCGCATTCAGGAGAAAGTTAAGCGGCTGACTCAAACCTTTGGGCAAGACTGGAATGATGCGCTTTACGCTCTAGCCAAGATTGAAAGTCGATTTCGAGTAGATTCCAAGATTGAGCATGGCAACACCCTGACGGATGACAAGTTCTACAACGATGAGTTTGACGTGGTGATTGCCAATCCTCCCTATGGTGTGGACTGGAAGGGCTTTAGAAAGGACATTGAAAACGATAAGACGGAGCGGTTCAAGTATCTACCGTCTGTTTCAGATGGGCAGTTGTTGTTTATGCAACACCTCATTTCCAAGATGAACGCTGACGGAATTGGAGTTGTAGTTCACAATGGCTCAACGCTGTTTAGTGGTGATGCGGGTTCATCGGAAAGCAACATTCGCAAGTGGATGCTGGATTCGGACATTGTGGAAGCGGTGATCCAGTTGCCAACGGATGAGTTTTTTAACACGGGTATCTATACCTATCTTTGGGTACTGGATAAGAACAAACCCGTTGAACGGAAAGATCGGGTGATGTTAATTAATGCCAGTGAGAAGTTTACGCCACTGAAGAAAAATAAAGGCTCTAAGCGGAAAGAGGTGGATGAGGCGAACCGTTTGCAGATTGTGGAACGGTTGTCACGGTTTGAAGATAACGATTATGCACGGATATTTGATAAGGAGTTTTTCTATTTCAATAAGCAGGCGATCATGCTCACAAATGTAGATGAACAGGGCAGAACGTTTGCGGATCGGTTAAAGGAAGGGAAAAAGAGCCTGAAGCTGAAGCCTGTGAAATTGGACAACGGGGAACGGATGCTAACAAAATTCCTGATCTTGAGTCCTCCTGAGCCTGAGAGTAAAGATGAGGTGGATGACTGGCAGGACTTAGATACTTACTACGAGGTGGATATTAAGCCGTTTGTGAGTTCGCTGGATTACAAGGAACAGCCGTTGGTAGTGACGACTGAGAAAGCTCAGTACAGCTTTGATGCGGATGCAGAAACGTTGATTAAAGAGATATTGGGCAAGCGGGAAGCGCTAGGTTGCGGAAAGATTGTGGTGAAGCCGTCATTTAAGAAAAAGACGAAAACTAGGCCCGCACGGATTGATATTACGGTATCGCTCACGCCGGATTATCAGAAGGATTATGAGATTATTCCATTTCATCGCGATCCGGATGAGAATCAGGCGGCGATCGTGGCATTCATGGAGAAATACATCACGAAGCCGTTTGAGCTTTTAGAGAATGTGGTGGGAGTAGAGATCAACTTTAACAAGGTGTTTTATCAGCCTGAGCAGTTGCGAAGCGTGGAAGAGATTGTAGAGGAGATAGCGGCTTTGGATGCTGAGTTAAAAGCGTTAGAGGAGGATCTAACGCTATGAAACCTAACTTGCAAAGGTATTCAGAATATAAGAATAGTGAAATTGCATGGTTGGGAACTGTCCCAGCAGAATGGGCGATTGTTCGGAACAAAGAGATTTTCAAGGAACGCAGTAGCCTAAGCACTACTGGCAAAGAAACGCTATTAACGGTTTCTCACATTACTGGGGTGACTCCTCGCAGTGAGAAAAACGTAAACATGTTTATGGCAGAAACAATGGTCGGTTACAAAATCTGCCATGAGGGTGATCTTGTTATCAATACGATGTGGGCATGGATGGGGGCTTTAGGGACTAGCAATGAATTAGGCATTTGCAGCCCTTCTTATAACGTCTATATGCCTCGAAAAGGAGTCCCTTATAACCATAGATACTTTGATTATTTATTCAGAATTCCTAATTCAGTAATGGAGATGACACGAAATTCTAAAGGAATTGTGTCGTCTCGACTTCGCTTATATGCCAAAGATTTCTTTCAAATTGAGACTGTTTTACCTTCTTTAGAAGAGCAGGAAGCGATCGCAACTTATCTCGACACCAAAACCGCCCAGATTGATCGCAAAATTGACCTGCTCACCCAAAAAGCCCAACGCTATGAGGAGCTGAAGCGATCGCTCATCAACGAAACCGTTACAAACGGACTTGATAAATCTGTCCCGATGAAAGATAGCGGCATCGAATGGATAGGCGAAATTCCTGAGCATTGGAGTTTGTCAAGAGTTAAGGAACAAGGATCTGTTCGAGGGCGTGTGGGATGGAAAGCACTGAAAGCAGATGAATATGTCGATGAAGGTTATATATTTCTCTCTACTCCAAACATTAAAGGGAAAGAAATTGATTTTGAAAATGTCAACTACATAACCTACGAACGTTACGTAGAATCACCAGAGATTATTTTGAAAGAGAATGACATTCTCTTGGCGAAAGATGGATCGACACTGGGAATAGTCAACATTGTCAATTCCTTGCCTCGTGCAGCTACCGTGAATAGTTCAATAGCTGTTGTCCGACTCAAGAAAGGTACGCATGAAAAATATTTCTACTACCAATTCCTATCTGACAGTATTCAAGTAAAGATAAATCTCAAAAAAATCGGTATGGGTGTTCCTCATCTATTTCAGAGAGATATAAATTCTTTTGTTTTACTGCTACCCCCATTAAATGAACAAAAGGCGATCGCTGAATACCTAGATCAGAAAACGGAACATATTGATCGAATAATTGAAAATATCAACTCGCAAATCGAGGCTCAAAAAGAACTACGTAAAACCCTGATCAACAATGTTGTCACAGGAAAAATCAAGGTAGCCTAATCCATGAGTGAACTACACCTGCAAGACAAATTCCTCGTTCCTTTCATCAAGTCAGAGTTAGGCTACCAGGAAGTCAAACCCAATACCGTCACCAATTCCCTCATCATTGAGGAAGACCTGCAAGCCTTCATTTCCACCACGGAACTCAATCAAAAACCTTACGAAACCCTGTTGGGGAAATATGGCGGCAACGCTCAACAACTGCTAGCAGAGCTGATCGAACTGATTCAAGATCGGATTGCCAGCAGTCGGAATATGGCACTTTTCATCAATGCCAACAAATCCGTCACGCTGAAAGGCGTTAAGCTCTATCTCTTCTATACCGACGACAGCGTTATTCACGACAGCGCTTTATTTGACCAAAATATATTTTCTGTTATTCAAGAACTGCCCTACAAATACCACTATCAAGATAAACAGATTTTTGCCTTCCGTCCTGACCTTTGCTTCTTTGTCAACGGTCTATATCTGGGTTACAGCGAACTCAAAGCTAACTTTAGCAACCAGACGGCCAAGAAAAATGGACGCGGCAAAGTCACGAAAGACTACTTTGAAGCCGTCAAAGCCTACTACGAAACCTTTGATCAAAATCCCCACCTTAGCGATAGGGAAAAAGATTCCTACCGTAGAGACTTCCTCAAAATCTTTGAAAAAGCAATCCATATCACCACAACCGACATTGCTGAAACCTACGTCATTCGCACCATAGACCAGTTCTTTGACGATGCCCTTAGCACTTGTCGAGAGGGCAAATACGATCGCCAGGAGTACACCAAAAAAGTCATTGAGATTTTTAAGCCCTATCCCCTGCTCAATCCTGAAGCCGATAAAAAGGACAAGCTTAAAGAGCTATTCAACTTCCACTACGGCAAAAGCTTCATTGAGAAGGAAATTCTCTACTACAACTTCATTGAGCGAGATGTTCATGCCACCAATGGGAAGAAAGAATTCAAAGATGAGAAAGGACGATTGATTTGCCCTCGTCCCAAACAGAAATTTGGCACAGATAAAATTCTGGCAAAAATTGACGAGTTTCTAGACCACGAAACCGAAGACGACTACTTCATTCACCAGCTAGAGCAACAGCTTGCTCACGTTGCCCCTACCAAACGAGCAGAGCTAATCGAAAAGCGCAAATCCTACGCTAACAACAAAAACGTCTATTCTCTGTTGCTGCAATACGCCGCTGGCTTTGGCAAGTCCAACATTATCGGCTGGACTGCTCTACAGCTTAAAGACCTACGCCGCAATGGTCAGTACGTCTACGACAAAATCATGATCGTGGTGGATCGGCTGCAACTCCGCAGTCAAATCGATTCCAAAATGCTCAACATGAATATCGATAACAAGATGTATGTTGAGGCTCACAACAAAAAGACCTTTCAGGAAGCCCTCCAGTCAGACACCCGTTTAGTCATCGTCAATCTACAAAAGTTCGGGGCTGTGCGAGAAATGCTCGATCCTGACACCCTGCAAAAGCTGGCTAATCTCCGCATCGTGTTTCTCATTGACGAGATTCACCGCTCTAACAGCGGTAGCCAACACGAAGAAATGGTCAATATCTTCGATGAGCTGCAAACACCATTTGATACCAACCGTCAGTACAGTCTACTTCGCACTAAAAAGAATCTCATCATCGGTTTCACTGCTACCCCAGACGATAACACCTTGGCTCGATTTGGCGAATTTAGCGGCTATGCCGAAAGCGAAAAGCTTTGGGTTCCCTTCGATGCCTACACCATGAATGAGGCCATCAAAGACGGTTTTATCCTCAATCCCCTCAGAAACATTGTCCCAGTTGCCTCAAAAATGCTGTTTGACATCCCCAGCAATCAGATGGAGGGCTTTGAGAAACCCAACTACAAAGACGTGGACAAAAAGCAAATCTATGAGGAACCAGGACGAATTGATGCGATCGCTAAATACGTGGCTGACCTGCTGGTAAAAGATGTCTATCGGCAAATTCGGGGTTATGGCAAAGCCATGCTAGCGGTGTACTCGATTAAAGCTGCCATTCTCTATAAGGAAGCGATCACCCGACACTTTAACGAGATAACCCAGCAGTCGAAATATACTAAATATGCCGATGCTCCCATTCATGTCGTTTATTCCAGTAATCAGGATCAGCAAAGCGCCACTGGCTTAAACAATGGACTCAGCGAAGAAAAAGTCCTAGAAAACTTTGCTCTGAGGAAAAATGGCTTAATCATCGTTGTTGCAAAACTCCAAACCGGATTCGATGAACGCAGGCTACACACCCTTTTCCTCGACAAAGAAATCAGAGGTATTGCCGCTATTCAGGCAATCTCACGGGTAAACCGAACCGCTAGGAATAAAAACGACTGTAAGATCGTTGACTTCTCCTATAACAACGTCAACGTCCAAAACATCAAAGATGCCTTTGAACACTTCTCAGATGTGGTGGTCAGCGATTTCGATCCCTTCAGAGATAAAGAGGTTCTAGAAGTTTTGTTCTCAGACCTCAAAAGGTCTGGAGTTTATACCGAGTTCTTTGATACCTTCCTCAAAATCTTCAATGACAACGCCAAACGCAACGATCCAGAGCGTTTCCTCGACCTCGAAAGCAGCATCGAAAAATACATTGATGCTAATCCCAAGCATACTGCTGACTCTAAAGCCAAAGCTACTCAGTATTTCACCATTCTCAACCGGATTGAGTATGTCATTGACTTAGATCCCAAATATAGCGAATGGAGCTTTCTAGAGTTTCTACGCTTATTTAACACACTCTACAATCAGTTAAACCGCACTGACGAGATCAAAGACCCTATAGAGGTCTACTTTGACAACAAAATCGGCATCATTGAAGTTGAGACTCAAGAGACTAAACCCAAAACAACAAGAGAAACTAAGGTTGCTCAGGGTAAAGAACCAGGCAGTAAAGTTCATCAGTTCGACATTCTGGCAATCATCGAAGCTCGTAACGAACAAGAAGACCTTAAAGCCGAACGGATTAAAGAGTTTGAGGCAAAAATTCAGGACTTGTTCCAGTACGTTAGAGAGTCTGATGAAGGCAAGCGCTTGATCGTTAAAATCAACTCCAATGTCCCAGAAGACGAGATTTATGACGACTTCGCAAAAATCTACCGCAAATACAAAATCATCAATCGTAAGACCGTGGGTGATTACTTCTTCAAAGAGATGGAGGATTTAGTCAACAAACTCTGTGACGACTTTGAAGCTACAGTGTGTGCAGCTAGTGATTAACCCTGATAAGCAGTGGGTTGATTAGACAGCAATGCTACTGCTAATTTTGCGGCTCTCAAAAATTTTTGTTATTTTGTTGGCTCCACAGTCATGTTCATACATACAGCGCAATAGCCAAAATCTTTTCCAAATTTCGTTGCTTGGTTCTAGGTATGAAACTTTGAGTCCCAACTGCTCGGCTTCTTTATAGTCAATCACAGAGCCATGTGAGTAATAAAAGTTACGTGTTGATATTCTTTCTGTAATATTTTCTATGACCTGAATATCAGCAGAAGCAAGCATTCGCTCTTTCAGCACAGTATTAGCCAGCTTTTGAGTTTGCTTTATTGCTTGTTCCGCAACTTGCCGTAGCAACGGATCAACATTAGGAGCGTTTATGATGAAATGAGCAGGTACAAATTGTCCCTCCTGCACAGAGAGATTGGGATCAATAGGCCCAAGCTCAGAATTAGCGCCCATAACGATCTCATTTGATGCTAGTGCGATAACTGTTCCATTACTTTTGGCTCTTCGTGGAACAATAACCCTCAAATTACTTGCCCAGTTCCTTAAAACGGTTACAACTTTTTCCGTTGCGTCAGTGTAGCCCCCATTTGTTTCAAGCAGAAGATCAACTCCTCCTTGCTCACAAGACCCTAGTAATTCAGCCAAATACTTTTCGTCAGAAGGATCTATTTGGGCATTACTATTGCAATCCGTGAAATAAACAATCAGTGTTCTACCTGTCATCTCCTCAATATCGCGAATCAGAAGTTGCCGAAGATATCTGTCCTTCTGATCAACCCAAAACAAGGGAGATTGAGCAGGTATAGCTTTCCCTCTTGGAAAGCATTCTTCATGGCTGTTTGTAGACATGAACCTTTAAAGGATGATGATCACGTGATCCAAAGACATATGAGTAATCAGGCTGCTGTAGCGACTGAGAAACCTTCTCATAGTCAATCTGCTCAGGTTTCTCAGCCGAATGAATATGCTCATTTCGTCGGTGTTCAGTTTGAGAAGGCTTAAAGGTTTGGGAATAGTCAGGACGCTCTAAACCCTTCTCACTACCTAGTGGACTCTGATTCATATATGGCTGACCTAGGCTAGTGTAATGCGTTAGTAAATTTGTTATATCAGTTAACGGTATGTTTGTCCCCCCTCAAGAGGCCAGTTTGTAAATTCTTTAACTGCTTATAGATTGCTTGATATAGGCCCACCCGATAGATTGACTTTACCGAGTGGGCTTTATTCTTAGCCCATAGACATCACTCGCTTCGTTAGAATCCGCATCACTTCCCCAGGATTCGCCGTAGGTAACTGCTGTGACCATTCTTCCGGTCGGGCATAGCCCAATTGAAAAAACGTCATCACACAATCTTCCACCACTTGAGGGCTACCGATGGCTAACACCCGTAAAATATCTGGCGATGGCTGATCTCTCAGATCAATGAATGGCTGAGTATTTGGTTTAGGCGATTGCTCAGCAAACGGTTGGAATAAAGTATCAGTCTGTCGTGTTTCTGTCATCATAGATTTGACTCCATTCGAGAGTTGCCCAGTCCCGAAGTTTTCCAGGCTGTCGGACTGGGGCTTTGACTTCATAATGCAGACCAAAAATAGTAGTCATGCAGTGACTACTATCATTTCATGAGAATATCCATGCAGTAAAGGTACTCTTCCCATGAGAGTGATAATTTCATGGCATGGGTATAGTCAACACGATTGCTGAATTTGCGAAAGCTCAGGGCTGCAAGAATGCTTATGAGTTTTGGAAGATTACTGGATTGTCTCAGGCGACTGCATATAGGCTTTACAACAATCCAGATGCCTTTCCATCCAAGGAGACTCAGGATGCAATCTGCAAAGCATTTAACGCCCAACCAGGAGATTTTCTACAGTATGTCTCTGATGGGCATGAAGATGAATGATGGATGGATTAGAAATTAGCTCAATGCAGCTATAGCCAATCATTTTTTGGGTGTAATTTGGGTGTAAAAATTGGGTGTAAAAGCTGGAAGCTCCATGTAAAGGCAATTCTTTGCCGCCTCCTAAGCGGTAGGTCGCGCGTTCGAATCGCGCCAGTCCCGTTGCATCGAGCAGTATTAACAAGCGGGTCAGGCACAGATGCTAACTACTGATGTGCTTGACGCATATTCATAGCAATCACGGCTTGATCGTGGATATCAGCCAATAGAATAGTTGACAGTGCGTTTTACTCAATAGCCGGGATGAACTATGACGCCTGCCACTTTTTCTGCGCTCAATCTCGATCCGTTTTGGATGCCGTTTACCGCCAATCGGCAGTTTAAGGCCAAGCCCCGCATGTTGGTGGCCGCCAGCGGCATGTACTACACCAGTGACGATGGTCGTCAAATTCTAGACGGTACGGCTGGATTGTGGTGCGTCAATGCGGGTCACTGTCGTCCTCGGATCGTGGAAGCGGTGCAGCGGCAAGTGGCGCAGCTGGACTATGCGCCAACGTTTCAGATGGGGCATCCGGCTCCGTTTCAACTGGCTGAACGATTGGTGGACATGTTGCCGGAGGGCTACAGTCAGGTGTTCTATGCCAATTCCGGGTCAGAGGCAGTGGATACGGCGCTGAAGATTGCCTTGGCCTATCATCGGGTGCGAGGTGAAGGTTCGCGCCAGCGGCTGATTGGGCGTGAGCGGGGCTATCACGGGGTTGGCTTTGGCGGCATTTCGGTGGGCGGCATTAGCGGCAATCGCAAGCTATTCGGCAGTTTACTGACTGGAGTAGATCACCTGCCGCATACGCATAATTTGGCACAGAATGCCTTTAGTCGGGGACAGCCTGCTTGGGGGGCACACCTAGCGGATGAGCTAGAGCGGATCATTGCGCTGCACGACCCGTCGAATATTGCGGCTGTGATTGTGGAACCTGTCGCGGGTTCGACGGGGGTGTTGATTCCGCCCAAGGGATATTTGGAACGGCTGCGCCAGATCTGCGATCGCACAGGTATCCTATTAATCTTTGACGAGGTGATTACCGGGTTTGGTCGCTTGGGAACTAGTTTCGCCACAGACTATTTTGGCGTGAAGCCGGATTTAATTACGGTCGCCAAGGGGATTACCAACGGCACGATTCCGATGGGTGCGGTGTTTGTTCGGGAAGGGATTTACGAGGCGTTTCTAGAGAGTACGGCGACGGGGATTGAGTTTGCTCACGGTTATACCTATTCGGGGCATCCGGTTGCCTGTGCGGCGGCGATGGCGACGCTGGATGTTTACGAAGAGGAGCAGCTTTTTCAGCGAGCGGCAGATCTAGCTGACTATTTTGCCGATGCGGCTCATGCGCTGCGGGGGTTGCCGCATGTGATTGACATTCGCAATATTGGTTTAGTCGCCGCAATTGAGCTAGAGCCAATCCCTGGGCAACCATCAGTTAGAGCGATGACGGCGCTCCAGCGCTGCTTTGAGCAGGGGCTACTGATCCGCACGACCGCTGACATTATTGCTCTATCGCCGCCGCTGATTATTGACCAGTCGCAAATTGATCAGATGTTCGATACGTTGGCAGCGGTACTGCGGGATTTACCCGCCGATTCTGATTGAGGCTGCGAGAGTTGATAGATGTGCGATCGCACATCTATCAACTCCAACTGTCGCGGTGCGTGCAATGTAACCGACTGTATGGGGCGATCCCGAATTTGAGACAATCAGGGGATAATCGGAGCAATCCAGCAGTGATGCTGTTACGTCCCCCTGACTCTCCTCAGTCCTATGAATCGCTTTTTGCTCTCTCCACCTCAACTCCGAATTGGCGAAACGGCTGAAAATCAGCCGCGCCATGCCACTTGGCTTGAACTGTTCTACGACTTAGTCTTTGTAGTAGCTGTTTCGCAGCTTGCCCATGAGCTGGGGCAAAACGTGACGATAGCTGGCTTTGGCGGATTTGTGGCGCTGTTCATTCCAGTATGGTGGGCTTGGATTGGCACGACGTTTTATGCCAATCGGTTTGATAGCGACAACGTGGTGCGGCGAGTGCTGATGGGGCTACAGATGCTGGCGATCGCATCTTTGGCAGTTAACGTGCATCACGGTTTGGGGGAGTCATCAGCAGGGTTTGCCTTATCCTACGCAGCGGCGCGATTTGTGCTGGTGCTGGAATATCTCTGGGCAGGCTGGTGCATTCCGGTGGCGCGAGGGCTGGCAACACGGTATTCGATTGGATTTGTGATCGCGGCCACGCTGTGGTTAGTTTCAGCCTTTCTGCCAGTGCCGTGGCGGTTTGTACTCTGGGGCGTGGGACTGGTGATTGATTTTGCGACACCGTTCACAGCGCTTCAGTTTCAGCGTCAGCTCCCGCCCCATACGGAGCATTTGCCGGAGCGGTTTGGCCTGTTCACAATCATTGTCTTGGGAGAGGCGATTATTGCGGTGGTCAATGGCGTTTCGGAAGTTGAGTGGACTTGGACGAACGGCTTGACGACTGTGTTTGGCTTTGTGATGGCGTTTTGCCTGTGGTGGCTCTACTTTGACAACGTTAGCGGGACGGCATTGAATCAGCTCCGATCTTCTGGAAAGCTGTTTTGGGCGCAGGTGTGGCTGTATGTGCATCTGCCGCTGGTGATTGGCTTGGCGGCGGCAGGGGTTGGCGTGGAGCAGATGATTATCAGCCAGGATGCCGTGGCGCTGCCGACGCCGGAACGATGGCTGATCTGCGGCTCTGTCGCACTGTACTATCTGGCGCTGTCTATTCTGCACCGTTCCGGCATTATCTACTTCTGCAAAGCTCGCACCAAGCACCGCTTAGCGACTGTGATGATTTTGTTGGCACTTGCGATCGCAGGTGTGTCGCTGCTGCCGATTACGGTAATGGGACTGATCACGCTGATCAGCATTGTGCAAGTGATGCTGGATATCTACCAAGGGAAGGCCGTTGACCCCTCACCCAGCTTAGCGAGCGAGTAACCCAGTTATCCCCAAAAACGTTGGGTAGGGGCAGGTTTAGCCAGCAGATGCCGAATCTAAAACAAAATGGATCAACAAAACCCGCCCTTACACCAACATCCAACCAACATTTAAAAATGCTGAAATCCGGTTTGCAAGTCTAAAACTAAATCATCATATTCACCCGATTGATCTCGCACAATAACCTGCGGCTGTGTCGTTGTGTGACCGACAATCGCCGCACCGTTACCCAGTTTTTCAACTAGCGCTTCAGCTAGAGACGAGTCCAGACAGAACACCAGTTCAAAATCTTCGCCGCCGTAGAGCGTCCAGTCTACTGCTTGTTCCACCGATACCCAATTGGTTAAAGCAGGCGGAATCGGCAACTGCGATCGCACCAGTTCAGCCCCCACTCCACTAGCGGCACAGATTTGCAAAACGGCATTGGCAAGCCCATCACTGCTATCCATTGCGGCAATCGCGGTTTCACCGGACTGTCCCTCTTCAACCAGCAACTGACGCAAACACTGCACGGCATCAAAGCGGGGAATGGGTCGCTGATGGGCTTGGATAAATGTTTGGCGATCGGCAGGCGTTAGCTCTGAACCGCGATCAGGATGGAGCAAAAGTTCTAAACCCGCCCGTGATGCACCGTGAACTCCGGTGACGACAATCGCCTGCTCAGCCTGAGCCGCATCGCGTCGCCAAACCTGATCGGGCTGAACAGTACCGAGTGCAGTAATTGCCAGCGTGATCAGGGGTGCCCGACAGATATCACCACCGAGAATCGCGCCCCCGTGAGCCGCTAAGCAGTCAGCCATCCCCTGATAAACCTGGGTGACCCAGTTCACTTCGACATCTCCGGGTAGGCTCAAGCCAACGGTAATCCCTAACGGTGCGGCTCCCATTGCGGCTAGGTCAGACAGATTCGCTGCCGTGGCTCGCCAGCCGATATCGGTTGGCGACGTCGTGCGATCGCTAAAATGAACGCCATCCACCAGCACATCTGTTGTCACAACTGTAGACTGTCCGGTGGGCAGATCAATAACAGCGGCATCGTCACCGACCAAATCAGCAGCGCAAAACGGTTGAAGGCGTTTCAGCAGTCCCAATTCACCAATCTCTTTAACTAAAGTCACGGGTCACCCGTCCATAGGCTTCACGATTGATCCCCAATGGGCAAGGCTCCGGTCGCCGCATTTCAAACGCACCACACCAAAAGGTTTCTCCATTCTCCTCAACCAGGGCAGGAATTGGAATCTCGGCAGCTTCGGCTTCTGAAATTGACGTTAAACGAATTAAATACTCCAGCAGACCGAACTCACTGCTATCGATATAATCATCTTCTAAATAGGTCGTTAACCACTGGGGATAATCTTGGCCGGGTCGTGTGCGCCGCCACCAGTCCGTTAGCGCCTTTGAATTAAAGCCGTCTTCCAGATCACCCCACGCTATATTAACCGTCATACTGCCCAAGAACGCATACACTTCAACCAGATACGTACCTGGTTCCAGCTTGAACTTTTGGAAAAACACAAAATGTGGATCGGGTGCTTCAAACTGGCTGAGCGCCACCTCAAAATCTTCTGCCAGCCCACCACCCATCACCAGAAATTCGCCACAAGGAATATTCAGCGTCGCCTGTATCCGGCCAATCCATTCGGCTTCTTCTTGTTCGGTTAAATCGCCAACGACCACCACCGCATCATCCAATGCACAATCGCCAGGGAAAAACAGCGGCAGACAAACACCTGCTCGCAACAGCGGCCTGAGCCTAGCTGGATCAGGATTTTCTAGCTTCTCTGCAATTTGGGCTGGCGAGAGCTGGCTACCGCCAAGGCTGGTAGAACTGAGAACATACCAGTAGCCATCGTTGAAGAAAGCATCGTTCAGCGGCAAAACTTGTCGATTAGCGGTGTGACTGCTCATAGTTAACACCTCAGCAGGTGCAGATATGCTTGGGATGATCTCCACTGCGGTGGGCAGGAAGCGGGGAGGAAGCACGTTAAATTCGTTAGGAATCCTGGTAGGTGCAGGTTGTAAAAAAATCTTGCAGTGCAACCGATACCTCGACCTTAAAACCTGTCCCTTATATCTTGAGAAATAGGTAACGAGGTAACTGCGTTTCTTTCCAAAGCATCTCCAGAACATCATTATTATCGTATGTTTGCCCAATAACGATGAGGCTGCTTCATCAAGTGATATGGCGCAAGCCACATCGATTTATATCAAGTCTGTGTATAAGAAGCCAATTGATCGGCTGTGCAACGTTTGCGGAGCAAACGTTGCACAGCCGATCAACTATGGGTTTTCAACTAGACTTCATGAGTTATGAATGCCAAACTGATACAAAAAAGCGCCCTGTAACGGGCGCTGCAAGGTGCTTTCCACAGATAGAGGATGAATGAAACGGTAGTAATAATCAGGTCATACAGCATTTCCTACGCTGGTGGAGTACAGAAGTTTTTCTTTGCCGGAGACAGATACACACTTCTATGTACTCACAAGGTTGGGAAATGCTGCAAACTTTAGAGGATACCCATTAAAAGTTGGCAGCCTACTGGTTTGGTATGGTCTCTAGCCGCGCTGAAAGCTCAACATCTTGCTGATTACGGCGGATGTTAAGTTCTAATTGATCGCCAACTCGCTTCTTGGATACCAATCGCTGGAGCAACTCTGAATCTTCAGCCGCTTGGCCGTCAATACTCTGAATCACATCTCCGGCCCGGATACCTGCTTTGGCCGCTGGAGAATTTGGCATGACCTTAACCACGAGGACACCTTCATCTTCGTTGATCGATAGGTTGCTATTGGGATTGCTGTTGATCTCAGATTTCACGTGGGGATCGAGCGTGACCATTTGCACACCAAGGTAGGCGTGCTCAACCTGACCATTGGTAATTAGTGCTTCAGCAATTTGCTTGGCTTCGTTGATTGGGATAGCAAAGCCAATGCCCTGTGCGCCCTGGATGATGGCAGTGTTCACACCAATCACTTCACCTCGATCATTCAGCAACGGGCCACCGGAGTTGCCGGGGTTAATGGCCGTGTCGGTTTGGATAAAATCAACCCGCTTATCTGGTACACCAACCTGACCGCTGGAGCGCCCCGTTGCGCTGACGATGCCAACAGTCACGGTGTTGTCTAGACCGAGGGGGTTACCAATTGCGATCGCCCATTCACCAGGACGAAGCTGGTCAGAATTGCTCAGCGTAACAACGGGAAGATTTTCCTGGCCGTTGACTTTGATCACGGCTACATCAGTGACAGGATCAGTTCCTAGTACCTCGCCATCTAGGGTGCGACCATCCTTGAGCGTGACGCTTACTCGATCTGCTCCGTCTATGACGTGGGCATTCGTGATGATGTGACCATCGTCGCTGATGATGAAGCCAGAGCCAACACCGCTTTGTAGTCGCTCTTGGGGCGGCATCGGTATCTGTGAACCAAAGAAGCGTTCAAAGAAGGGATCATTGAAGGCTTCAGGCACCTGAGACTGCACGGTGCGGGTGGCGTCAATTCGAACAACCGCAGGGCCTGTGTTCTCAACGACATCACTGATAAAGTTAGAACCACTGGCTGCGATCGCACCTAATCCTTGACTCGTAGATGGCGCAGGAGCGACCTCAACTTCAGGTTCGGTAGCCTCTTGAGCAACAGCCACATTAGTACCCGAGTTATATTCATTAGCGACGATGCTGCCAGCCGTAGCGATGCCTGCCCCCATCAGCATCAACGATAGATAGGTTACAGGCTTTTTCCAAGCAGCAGTCTTACGGGAATGAATGTCGTTAGTCATATATGTTTCCGGTTGCTTAATCACTAGGTTAATAGAGGGCTATGGAATTGGTAGCGTGCGTGTTTGCTATGCACTTTTCCTTACACTTCCTAGATTAAGCAGTCAAGTTGACAACCCTATGACAAAAGTATAAAACCTGCATGACAATTGACAAATCGCTGATATACCCCATGACATCAAGCATTTAGGGATGTGAAGAAGTGCTGAGTGCTGAGTAGCCAAGCAATAGGGTGATTGGGTGACGGAGTAACAAACTTTACTCCATGCCCTGCTTGCTCCATGACTTCCCACATTTCTCGCCGCACTTTTGAGCGTTGAGCAACCAAGCTTACCTGCCTTTGCCCTCCTCTACAGCCCTCTACATCCTCTAAAACCCTTTCCCCTACTTAAAATAGATCAACAAATTCAACCCCGGAATTGTCCGCGACAGCGTCCACAACAGCAGTGCAAAATACAGCAGTCCCAGCGCCCACTGATACCAAACCAGGACTGTAATTAGTCCCGGCATCTGTTCATCGCGCATGCGGATATCGTTGAAGCCAAATTTTAGTAAGTTATTCAAGCTTAGGTCGAAGTAATTTAGCCAGCCCCAGCGCCGCTCCCAAAGGATGGGCTGATAGCGTTCGCGAAAGAATGGCGTATAGCGCGGCATAATCGGTAGGCGACCAATCAAAATCCGCAACTGGCGCAGGCTGCTGTCTTCCACAAAGTAACTGCGATCGGGTTCTTCTGAGGGCTGTCGATAGCGACCAATGATCAGGCTGGCGGGAATGGGGATAATCAGTAGACTCAAGCTCAGCAGGGCGAGTAGGGGATAGTCAGAATTGCGAACAATGGCGCTGATACCACCAATTACTAATGCCCCAAAGCTACTCAACACCCAGGCGGCTTCTGGCAGTGTAATTCCTTCAGCGAATCGGTGTTCTCGCACCCGATCCACGAGCCAGAACAGAAGGCCAAAGCAAGCCAGCGAGACCATGCCCACTCCAAACGTCAAGCCAAAGCTGGTGCCATAGCGGCTGAGCAGAATCAGCAGGCTTAACTCAGCCCAGTGCAGCGCCGTGGTGATCCAGCTAATGGGCGTTAATGGGCGGCCCGCGACAATGCGATCGCGCATTTTGACATAGGTGGCTAAATCGACTTCATCCAGCTTGAGTAAATCAGACGTGCTGGTAAACTGCTGATCCTCGCGCTGTTGGGCAATGGCAGCGGCTTGTTCGGCAGAGAAACCCACTTGCATGAGTCGCTCCACCGAGGCGCGATTCACGTTGATGCCCAGCAAACGCTGCTGGAGCGACTGACGCCGCAGGGTTTCGGTCATGTATTCAATTTGGTTAGCGTCGGCAATTTGCTCCAGATTGCGAAAATTGCGAACTAAATTGCGTAGCAGCGTTTCATTACCCTGAAGCGTTGGCACTGATAAACGACGGCTCACTTTACCGGGATTGCCGAGAATTTCAGTTTCTTCGGGATTAAATTTGAGGTTGGCAATATTCAGATAGGCACCTTGGGCAAACGAAGTATCGCCAAAATCGGCCTGCTTAAAGATCTGGACGCTGCGTAAGTTGGCGGGTTGCTCAAATCGGCTCTCGCGCAGGCTCAGCGGCGCATCGAAGCGAGCTTCGGTTAGAAAGAGGGACTGCGAAAAATGATTGCGATTTAAGTTCGCCAGCTCATGCCAGGTGGTTTTGGCAAAGTCGGCATTTTCACTCCAGCTTATCCGGCTGAAATCAGCCGTTTCGCTAAAGTCTGCTCGGTTAAAGTTTGCCGTTTTTTGAAACTCACTGCCCTGAAACGTGACGTAGCCTTGAAACTGGGTTTGGCTAAAGCGGGCGGCGCTAAAAAAAATGGCGTTGCGAAACCGAGTTGTCTGACAGAACACCGTGCCCGTAAAGTTCACCGCACTACTAAAGCGAGCTTCATTCCAGGTCGCATCCCCGCAGAAGATTGCGCCTTGAGCTTCAATTCGATTTAGAAAGAACATATCGGATGCCTGAATGCCGCCCTCAAACTGAGTTTGTACCAGCTTTAATGGCCCCCGAAAGACGGTGATTTGAGACGTAATGGGTTGGCTTTGAATTAACAGCGATCGCGAAAGCTGGCTAATTTGATTCAGCCGTTTGCGATCGCGATTCAACTGTTCTTTTTCTTTATCGGAAAAAATTGGATCTAAAGCTTTGCCGTAGAGCGGCGCCCGCAGGCCCAATTCGCGCAGATCAAATGTACCTTTAATTTTGGCGTAGCTCAAGTCCAAGCCGTAGGCGAAACCCTGACCCTGTAGCTGACCCTGCAGCAGGGGGTAAAACGAGTCCACAATCTCGCTCTGACCGGGGCGCAGGTCAATCAGCGTGCGGCGTAAATCCACTGTCCGCGTACCGTCGGACTGACTCGGATTCTGAATCCGCTCTTTCAGCAGTTCCAGCGTCAGCGGCGTCAATTCCGATGATGAAGATGATGAGTCAACAGCCGCTTGAACGGGCAGAGGAAAAAGTGCGATCGCGCTGATCCAAAATACCAGGCTCAGCCCAATGATCAGCAAACGCCGCAAATTCAGCCTTGGCAGCAACAGCAACCGCCAGTCATCTTGCTTGCCATCACACGCCAATGTCAACGTAACACTACCCATCCACCCACTCACTCTCTCACCTATTCACTCCCCTACCCACTGCCCATCCACCCTCTACAGCCCCTTACAGCCCTCGATCCCCTCGACCCCATGGGCACATTACCACTCGCCACCACACCCTACACTTTCTGAATTAATCAATCAGCAGCACAATTTTTCCCATCATTGAACCCGACTCCAGCAGCCGATGCGCCTCGGCAGCCTGTCGCAGCGATAGCTGGTGCTCCACATGCACTCTGAGCTGACCTGCATCGATCCAGCCCGCACACTGCTTGAGAATATCGGCTTGGTGCTGCTGCGCTTCTACCAACCCCTGCATCATCGGCGTCAGCATCAGTTCAAAATTGATGCGTAAATTCTGCGATCGCGCCGTCTTCCAGTCCATCTCATCGGCAGGAGCCAGTAGAGAAACCGCCTTGCCATAGGGCTTAATCGCCGAAAACGTGCGCGAAAAGTTCTCACCGCCGACCGCATCAAACCCCACGTCCACACCCTCGCCCTTTGTCCAGTCCTGCGCGGCCTGCACAAAGTCCGTTTGTTTATAGAAAATCACCTGATCCGCGCCCAACTGCCGCACAAAATCCGCTTTTTCGTCAGAGCCAACGGTTGTACAGACGCTCGCGCCCTTGATTTTGGCCAGTTGAATCGCCACATGGCCCACACCGCCAGCTCCAGCATGGATCAGTACCGTCTGACCTGCCTGCAATTCGGCCCGATCAAACAGCGCTTCGTAGGCCGTAATTAGCACCAGCGGAGCCGCTGCCGCCGTGGCAAAATCTACTGACTTGGGCTTAGCAGCCGCAAAGCGCTCATCCACAACGGCATATTCCGCATAGTTACCGGGCTGTGCGCCTAACCCGCCGTTGCAGAAGTAAACCTGATCGCCCACCTGAAACTGCTGCACGCCAGCCCCGACGGCTTCCACAATCCCGGCACCGTCACAGCCCAGCACCGCAGGCATCTGATCGGGATAGAACGTGCCGCGCTGCCGCAGTTTGGTGTCAATTGGGTTCACCCCGGCTGCTTTTAGCTTGACCAGCAGTTCTCGGTCTGACCCAATCTCTGGAGTCGGCACATCGCCCATTTGCAGCACATTTGGCGCACCCGTACTAGTCATCAAAGCCGCTTTCATGATGCTCCTTCCAATCTTGCGAATAACCTGTCAAGAACCCGATTTATTTTTGGAGAAACGCTTGCTCCGCAAGCGTTTCTCCAAAAATAAATTATGGGTTTTCAACCGGACTTCATATTATTGCAGCATGGAAGGCGGGGGAATTCAATTTTAGGACGCGGAGGGATGGGTAGATAGGTGGATGGGTGGAGGGTGGATAAGGGGGTAAAGGGGCGACGGAGCAAGGGAGCCTATGGGGCAAACTGGTTGGGTTTGGTGCGTGTGAGTGCGGCTATGGCTTGGACAAGTCGTTCCGGATCAAGGGGCTTTGTGAGGTGCCATTGATATCCACTTGCGATCGCATGTTTGCGATCGCTGTTTCTGGCATAGGCCGTCAGGGCAATGGCCGGAACCTGTCCGCCTGCTGTAGGTGGTAGAGAACGCACCTGCTGAATTAACTGATAACCATCCACATCCGGCATACTGATATCGCTCACCAGCACATCTGGTTGAAAAACGGCCAAATTGGCTAGTACTTCTGGTGCAGAGGCAACTGTCCGCACATCTGCTCCATACTGCATGAGCGATGCGGCTAGTAACTCTCGGGCATCGGCATCATCATCAACGGCCAGCACCCGCAGACCCGTCAGATCAAGGTCAATCTGTGGCAACTCAACGCGCGGCTCACTGACTGGTTCAAGATTCAACAGCGGCAACTGTACAGTAAACGTTGCGCCCAATCCTTCACCGAGGCTTTCAGCTTGAATAGTGCCACCATGAGCTTCAACCAATTCTCGAACAATTGCTAAGCCTAAACCCAAACCGCCATACTGGCGCGTGATTGAAGCATCTTCCTGGCGAAATGACTCAAAGATATGGGGCAGGAATTCGGGGTTGATGCCTTTGCCTGTGTCAGTGACGGTGATGCGGGCAAAGGCGGGAGCGAGAGCGGGGGAGCGGGGGAACAGGGGAGCGGTATTTTCTTGCTCCGTTGCCCCCCTGCCCCCTTGCTCCTCCCCACTGATTCGCTCTAGCCTCACCTCTACCTGACCGCCACTGGGCGTGAACTTAATGGCATTGGACAACAGGTTCCAAACAATCTGCTGGAGGCGAGCAGCATCGCCGGAGACCTGCCCGATGTTCGGTAATGCGGAATACAGAGAGACGGATTTAGTCGCGGCGGATATTTATTTTGACGGTTTCAATTGCCGCTTTGACCGTTGAGGAGAGATTGACGGGAGTGATATTTAGGCTGAGTTTGCCGCGCAGGATTTTGGCAATATCCAGTAGGTCGTCAATCAGTTGGGTCTGTAGCTTGGCATTGCGCTCAATTGTGGCCAAGGCTTCAGCCGTTTTAATTTCATCAAACTGACGAATTTGCAGCAGCTTTGCCCAGCCTAAAATCGGGTTCAGGGGCGATCGCAACTCGTGGGACAGCACGGCCAAAAATTCATCTTTGATGCGGTTGGCTCGTTCGGCTTCAGTGCGGGCAACTTGCTCAAGCTGTAGCAGGTGTTCTCGTTCAGCCTCTGCTCGCTTCTGATCGGTGATGTTGAGGACGGTGCCAATAAAGCGAATGACATCTCCGGCTGGGTTAAAAAAGGCTTTTCCCTTGGCGGACAACCATCGTTCGATGCCGTCTTCTAGCCCTACGGTGCGGTACTCAATGTCATAATCACCGCCGCCTTTGGGATCAAAGGATTGCAGCACCACCTGATGGGTGCGATCGCGATCGTCTGGATGCAGACCAGCCAGAAAAACGTCCCAGGTAATTTCAGCTGTGGGCGGTAGACCAAACATCGCTTTGCACTGTTCGTCCCACTTCAGAACGTTGGTGACGGGGTTGAAGTCCCAGGTGCCCAACTCGGCTGACTCAAGAGTGAGACGTAAGCGATCCTCAGAGAGGCGTAAGGCTTCTTCAGTCTGTTTGCGATCGCTAACGTCTTCAAATAGAATAGCCACTTTGCGGCTGTCCGCCGCGCCAACGCGAAAAGAGGAAACGCTGAACCATCGATTCAAAGCTTCAGAGTAGTTTTCATAGCGCACGGGTTCGCCCGTCCGGACGACATTGGCATAGAGATCAATCCAGTCCTGCTCCAGCCCTGGATGCAGCTCACGAGCTGTCTTACCCTGAGCATTTTTGAGGCCGGAGTGTTTTTCAAACACAGAGTTGACCTCCAGCAGCCGATAATCTATCGGCTGATCGTGCTGATCAAACAGCACCTCGGCGACGCAAAACCCTTCATTCATCGACTCAAATAGGGTGCGATAGCGCTCTTCGGAAATCCGCAGGGCTTCCTCGGCTTGTTTGCGATCGCTAATGTCGATGACCGAGCCGATGTACCCCTTAAACTCGCCATTCTCACCAAACCAAGGGCTAGCCGCATCAATCGCCCAGCAGTATACTCCATCCCTACGACGCAAGCGGTACTCTAACCGAAACGCCTGGTGCTGCGTGTTGGCTTGTAAAAACACAGTCTTGGAGCGTTCGCTGTCTTCTGGATGCACGACACCGAGCCAGCCAAATCCTAAACCCGTCTCCTCCGTCTGCCCCGTGAAGTCATACCAGCCCTGGTTGAGATAGGTGCAATAGCCCGTGGCATCTGTCACCCAAATCATCGCGGGCGCATTGTCTGCCATATCACGAAAGCGCTGTTCACTTCGACGGAGCGCCACTTCAACCTGATTCCGTTCGGTAATTTCTTCACAAACGGTGCTGATGCCAATCACCCGATTGCCCGATTTTAAGGGGAAGAAGTGTTCGAGCCAGACGCGCTGTACTCCCGGTTGAGCCGGAGTTTCACCGTGAATTTCGACGTTCAACAGCGGTTCTCCCGTTTGCAAAACGGGGTGCAGCAGACGTTCCACTGTATCTGCCAAATCGGGAAATAACTCCCGAATACTCCGCCCGATATGCGCCTCAATCGGCAAGCCGTTGATATCTGCTAGCCGCTGATTGATCCGCACAAAGCGCAGATCGGCATCCAGAATATTCAGGCCAATGGGAGCCGATTCATAAATGGCTTCGATTTCCGCCAACTGCCGCTGTACCAGCGCTTTGCTACGCTTGATGTCGTCAATATTAGTAATTGTGCCGATCCAGCCTGTAATTTGGTTGTGGCTATCGCGAGTTGGCACAGCTCGACAAATGCACCACTGATACTCACCATCCCAGCGGCGGAAGCGGCACTTTGTTTCAAAAGTTTCACCAGTTGCGATCGCGGTTCTCCATTCAGTCAATGCGAGATCGCGCTCATCGGGGTGAATCGCATTCGCTCGGGCGACGCCAATGGACTCGGCCTCACTCAGTCCGGTATATTCGTACCAGCGCTGATTGCGGTAGTTGACCACTCCCATCGCGTCCGCCGTCCAGATCATTTGGGGCATCGCTTCGGCCAACTCGCGGTAGCGCTGTTGGCTCGCTTTCAGCGCGGCTGCATCCTGGTTGCGCTGGGTGATGTCTAAAAAGGCCCCGACCACACCTCGAACTTGCTCTTGGTCGTCTCTCAGCGGCGTCGCATAGCACAGTAACTGGTGTACCGTCCCATCCGGTAAAACAATATCCATTTCCTCATCGCGCACATCAATGCCCTGCTTGACGGATCGCTGCATAGGCAGCACATCAACTGGCATTTCCTGCCCATTCTGAAAGACCCGAAAAGCAGGCTGCTCATCCGCCGGGGCGCTCTTGGAAATGTTGTTGCCCGGAGGAACGCCCAGCAGTTGCCGCAAATAGGCGTTGTGATGCATGTGGGCACAGGTTGGATCATCTGCGATCGCAATGCCAACAGGAATAATATCGAGCAGGCTCTGCAGCTCAGCCACCCGATTCGTCAAATCTCGGTTTAGCTGCTGAATTGCGGCCTCCTGACACTGTAAATCAGCGATAGTGTTGCCCAATTCCATCTCCAACCGCTTGCGCTCGGTCACATCTCGCCACGATGCCACAAAACCATCATTCAGTTTGCTAACCCGAATATCCAAAGCCCGCAGAAGCTGGTGTTCGCCATCCGTATCATCGTAGATAAGCGAATCTTTAATTAAGGGTTCAGCCGTTTCAACCACTCGGCAATAGTCATCAAACAGTCCTGACCGACAATGAGCAGGCAGCACCTCACATAATCCCCGGCCAATCTGGAGCGCTTTGATCATCCGGGTATTCTTACAGGCAGCCTCGTTCAGGTAATCAATCCGAAAATCGACAATCTGCCCTGCCTCATCCCGCATAGCGGAAAAGATGCCAAAGCAGTCCAGCATATTCTCAACCGACGTTTGAAACTGCTCCTGGCTGTGCTGGAGTTGCTGTCGCAGTTCGGCATTCTCAATTGCGCTACGCATGGCCAGACGCAAATCTTCTGGCGTCATCCGGTCATTCACCAAATAGTCCGCAGCCCCATTTTTGAGCACCTGCACCGCTATTGCAGCATCATCGCTGTCAATCACAACAACAGGCGGGCAGCGATCGCCCATTAGCTCCTTCAAGTGACGCAGCAGCCGAACGCTATCGGAACAGGGTCGATGAAATCCCAGCAGGATGCCATCAATCTGCTGCGACGAGGCTAGCGACAATATTGGCGTATTCAACCGCTCCGATAAAATTCGGTAGACAACGTTCTCATCCTGCTGTAACTGCTGCCGATAGGCTCGATCACCTTCATCTGAGTCAGCAATGACGAGGAGAGTGCGTTGATGGATTGTCATGTTTAGACCTATCTAGACCTAAGTTATAAAGTTGAAACAGTGCGATCGCAGCTATGGAACTTAAAGCAGAACTTGAAGCGGAAATTTTTTAATGAAAGCTAATAAATATCTTTAATAGAAGCTTATTCAGCATAGCAATTTAAGAGCACAGTTGCTGGATTGCTTTGGCAGGTATAGCAAAGCGGTAAGTGCTGCGTGCTGCATGGCAGGAAAATGCTGCCACACAAGGATTTGGGGTGGCGCAGGCACTGCCCACACCACCCCAAATCCTTATCTATTGAGGACTATCATAAGTAGTTCCCGATCGCATTCTGAAGCCCACCCAAGCCTTGATGTCAAACCCGTGCAGCAACAAGATGATTAATGTAGCGAATCTTGAATGACCGACTCCGGAGCGAATCGACCGCCTGCACCACTTGTTCCACCCGGAAACTGATCCGGAGGGCTCCCATCTGCTTTCGTGACATTTGCACTGATGCCAACGGCAAAGAGAGCAATTCCAATTCCTGTAATTAGTAATCGACAATAACGAACGCACATTTTCCTAAACCTAGTAGATGACACTGATCCTTAAGCACCCGATCTTGATTAAACGCTGCTTGAATTTCTCCTTTGAAAACTAATTAGAACTATGGTTCTAATGAAAAGTAGAATTCAAGGACATGTGAAATCAAGTCTTACAAAGTAGTCTTACAAAGTAGATGACAAAGTGAGTCAGCATATGTATTGAGTCTTTTGGATAGGGCCCTTTCTGATTAGACACAACGCTCTGCTCCACATTTACAACTTAATAGTTGCCACTTATGATAGTCAGCCGTGGCATCACCTAAACGAAATTAAAGCCTAGACAAACTATTAGTGAATCATTGATAAAGTAAACTCAGCTAGACGCAGTCGATTGTGAATGCTATCCGCTTTGAACAGGTAACCTTACAGTTTCCGTCAGCCCCCGCTCCTGCGGTGAAAAACTGCACCATTGAGGTTAAACAGGGACAGCTTGTTGTCATTTTGGGGCCATCGGGTTGCGGTAAAACCACTCTGCTCAAAATGGTCAATCGGCTGTATGAGCCTACATTTGGCCGCATTTATGTCAACGATCAGGATATTCACCAGCAGTCGGCCACAGCCCTACGGCGACAGATTGGTTATGTGATTCAGCAGTCTGGGCTTTTTCCGCACATGACCGTAGCTCAAAATGTCGCTGTTGTGCCTAAGCTACTAAGCTGGTCGGGCGTCAAGACTCAAGCACGGGTGGACGAACTGCTGATGCTGGTGGGATTAGCTCCTCAGACCTATCGCGATCGCTATCCGGCTCAGCTGTCGGGTGGTCAGCAGCAGCGGGTTGGCATTGCGCGGGCTTTGGCGGGTGATCCCGAACTGCTGCTCATGGATGAACCGTTTGGTGCGCTGGATGCGATTAATCGTGCCAAGCTACAGGATGAGCTGCTCGCACTTCAGCGTCGTCTGCATAAAACCATTCTGTTTGTATCTCATGATGTAGAAGAAGCGCTGCGGCTGGCGGACAGAATCCTGATTCTACAGGCCGGAGAGGTGGTGCAGTATGACACGCCGTTTAAAATCCTGGCTCAACCTGCTAATGATTTTGTGCGGCAACTGGTGAATGCCGACGATATGGTGCGGCAGCTTAGCCTGCTGCGGGTTCAGTCAGCCATGATACATGATCCGAATTGTCCCGTATCTGATCATCAGCCTGCGATCGCACAGGATGAAAATCTACGGACGGCTCTTTCGTTAATTTTGCGGACGGGTGCCCAGCAGTTGACGGTGATCGATCCGGATCAGGGAAATCCAGTAGGAGTGCTCACGCTGGAGCAGATTCGCGATTTTGCGGTGATCCACAATTCAGCCAAGGCTGAATCAGACATGTAGACTGAATCCTCAACCATGCTTTATTTACTGCAAAATTTTGGCGCTGTTCTGACGCTCATGGGGCAGCATCTACTGATGACGCTCGTAACGTTGATAAGTGCGATCGCAATTGCGGTGCCGCTTTCACTGTTGATCTGGCGCTACCGTTTCTTGTCGGTGCCCGTGCTGGGTCTGCTAGGTGCGCTCTACACGATTCCCAGCTTGGCGCTGATTATTTTGCTGGTGCCGATCTTTGGCCTCAATCAAATTTCGGTGATCACGGCGATGGTGATCTATAGCCAGGTGATTCTAGTGCGTAATTTGACAGTGGGGCTAAACGGAATCCCAGCGGCTGTGATGGAAGCGGCTCGCGGCATGGGCATGAATGGCTGGCAGCGCTGGTGGCAGATTCAAGTGCCGTTAGTGTTGCCCATTTTTCTGGCAGGTGTGCGAATTGCAGCGGTCGTCAGTGTTGCGATCGCAACAATTGGCGCGAAGTTTGGGGCGGGTGGTCTCGGCGTACTGCTGTTTGAAGGGATTGCTCAAGCGGGGCGCTATGACAAAATTTGGGCAGGTGCGATCGCGGTATCTCTCCTAGCATTTGCCCTGAATACCAGCCTATTAGCCCTAGAGCACTATGTGAATCCCGTCCGAAGTGTCTAGTCTTTCGGGGACTCAGCTTCCAGGATGTTGGTAAATAGCGCTGTAGTTGGAGCGGTAGGGTGAACAATGCCGACCCTACCGCAATTTCTATGCAGTAATTTCTATGCAGTGTCGGGCTTACAGTAACTGAAGCGATTCAAAGCAGCGACGGGTTAGCTCTAACCGAGCTTGCGGATCATCGTCGTCACGAATGTCAATATTAGTAGCAAAAAAATAGACGTTTCCCGCCTGCTCCACGTAGCCGACGTACCAGCCAATCTGATCCTGATCGGGTTCACCAAAGCCAAACCAGCCCGTCTTCGCCCGGATCGTATAAACGGGCGTTTGCTCCACAATCATGATGTCTTTGACTGTGGCCATGACCTCGGCTGAAAACGGTAGCTCGTTGCCATACAAGCGGCGCAAAAACTGAATTTGTTCTTCGGGCGTAATTCGCAGATCGCCATCCAGCCAGAACGTATCAATATCTGCTGCCTCACCGATGGTCTGATTGCCGTAACCAGCCGCCGCCACCCACTGCTGCATCCGCTCATGCCCCACACGACGGGCGATCACCTGATAAAACCAGACGGCAGACTGCTTGAACGCAACCCGCATATTCAGATCTCGATTCCAAGCCGGAACACTGCGCTCCACTCCATCCCAGGTCAAAATCGCCAGGTCGTCATCAATCACACCCGTTTCCAGCGCAACTAGGGAATTCAAAATCTTGAACGTCGATGCGGGTAAAAACGCTGTGCTGTTGCGGCTAGGATTGTGCTGATAGGTGCGATCGCGATTGAGGTCATAGATCAGGATGGAGCCTTCGACACCCAAGTCTTGAAAATGCCGAGTAAATTCAGCCTGTACCTCATCGGCTGCTGGAGCATCGGCTGCTTGAGCCAATTCTGGAGCCAGTTGAGGAGTAGCAGACTCAACCATAGGTGTCGCCCAAGTCGGTTGGACGAAAAGCACTACGATACTGCTTGCCATAGTGCTTGCGATCGCACAGCCGAACCATCGGGAAGTCAAATTCATGCGTCTAAGTTCCTCTCACACAACGTTTGGACAGAACTTAGGGCACTACACCATGATTAGACCCGATTCCAGACAACGTTCAGGAATGAGTAGACCAGCCAGCCAGTTAGGAAGCTGACAGATATTGGTTGCCGAGTTCAATCAAGGCTTGAGCTTGAGCAATAAGCATTTCAGCGTCCTGTTGTGTCAAGTTTGGCTGAAGATCATAATCAGCACGGGTGCGTTGAGCTTGAGCATCAATTAGATAACGGTGGAATTCAACAGGTACTTTGCCAGGATGAGCAAGAGTTTGCCCAAAGGCGCTAATGACAGCCGCGTGGCTAGAGAACGACAAACCTTCTTGATCAAGGAGATCTTCGGCAACATAAAACATTGCGTAGTAAGCACGGGAAACAACGAAGTCATGGAATCCTTGCTGCATGAGCTGGTTTGCAGCTTCTAAACTACGTTCAGCTTTGGTGATCAAGAACTGTTGCTCTGGAGTCATAGAGCAATGCCTTCTTGACGGATGTTACGGAGCAGAGGGGAATTTTCGGATTCGTAACGTGATGCGGATAAAAATAGGCGAGAGATTAGCAAATTATGTTCAAGACAAAGCTGAGCAACAAATGCGCTGGTGCGACTAATTTCCGCACTGGCATCTACCGGATCATCTAGCACAATCAAAACATCGACATCTGAACCTGCTGTTGCTTGTCCACGGGCATGAGAGCCAAATAAAATGACCCGATAAAGGCGATCGCAATATTGCTCTTGCAGATACTGTTTAAGTGTCTTGAGTACAGAACTAAGTGTAGAGTTGAATCCTCTTTTTTCCATCATGTGGCTTTTACTCAACAGGTTAGGTTCAGGAAAGGTTCGTTATCGCTCCAACACTGTTATATCGTTTGCACAAGACAAACACAGTCAGGGTAGCGCAATAAGCGCTCCCATTAGCGCTATATTGAACGAGATGAGTAACCCCTCGTGTGGGTGAGAGCTAAGGGAAAATTATGGCTGTATTTGAAGGAAGTTTTGCCGATACCAAGTCGCTGCGCTTCGCGATCGTCATTGGTCGATTCAATGATTTAGTGACGGGCAAGCTTCTAGAAGGGTGTCAAGACTGCCTCAAGCGACATGGCGTAGATGTTGATCCACAAGGGGAACAGGTTGATTATGCCTGGGTGCCGGGTAGTTTTGAGGTGCCGCTAGTGGCGCGGCAGTTGGCACTTTCAGGTCGGTACAACGCCATTATTTGTCTCGGTGCCGTGATTCGCGGCCATACGCCTCATTTCGATTACGTTGCCGCAGAAGTTTCAAAGGGAATCGCCGCCGCTGGCTTCCAGACAGGCGTGCCGATTGTGTTTGGCGTATTGACCACCGATACGATGCAGCAGGCACTTGAACGAGCCGGCATCAAGAGCAATCTGGGCTGGAGCTATGCCATGAGCGCGCTGGAAATGGCTAGTTTGATGAAGCAGATTCACGGGATTTTGCCGGAAGAAATGCAAAATGGTCTGACGGGTACTGCGACTCAAAGCTTACCTGCATCCATGAAAAGCGCTGCGATTAGCGAAGGTTAGACATTCTTGGGCACGGAAACCGTGCCCCTACAGGATTTGCAGCAATTTAGGGAGCAGGTTCCCTGACCCTATGACCACTGGGATGACAGGTTTTTAGCTGAATTGAGCAGACCATAGTGCTGGGCAGATGAGATCGCGATATCGGGGAGATTGTGCAGCATGTTATCCCAGGTCGTTTGCGATCGCAATGCATCTACAACAATGGGCAGGGGTTCCGCCAGAATTGATGGAAAATCGACCTCTTCAGGAAACTGAATTTTAAACGCTAGATTTTATTGGGGAGGCGAAAATTGGGCATTCACGCCTGCTTTGTTGCCTCTGGCATCCACTCGATACCAACCGATCTCAGGTAAATGAATCGCGTTGAACCCGTGCAGGCTATAGGGCGCACCGTTGTCGTCAATACTGAGCCGCTGATAGCAAAATCCGGCTGGGATCTGGTTGGCCCGCAGCAGGGCTGCCAGTAAATGGCTCTTGGCATAGCAGTAGCCAGTTTTATATTGCAAAACATCAGAAGCACGCCAGGTCACCGGATTCATCTGATAGTCAACGCTGTGATGAATTTCATCGCGTACCCACTCGAAACAGGCTTGCGCGATCGCAACTGGCGTTTCACAGTCGAATGCAATTTGTTTGGCATAAGCCAGAATATCTGGATGTTGCCAATCGATGACTTCACTAACCTGTAAATACTGTTTCATAAGAGAATATTCCGCGAATCGGATGCGATCGCGATGATAACCTACCGAAAAAGATAGTGGGATGTTTAACTCGGATCATTCAGGTTAAGTATCCGATTAATTTGCCTATCTTTAATGATAGAGATATGGGTTTTGTAACTGTAGATACGAGATCAAATAACTCAGCCTCTTAAGGTGCAATAAAGAAACAAACTTTCCACGCCTTACGTTTGTTTTATTGCGGAGAAAAATATGCCTGAAGTTACAACTCCTGCTCATCAAACAGGTGATTTTCTAGTCGATTATGAGGAAAAAGTTTTTCCTGATGTGAAAGCAGATCCGGGTGAAAAAGCATTAGTTGCTTTTCATACAGTTGCGTTTGAAGGTTCAATTGGTTTGGTCAATTTGTTGCAGGCAACTCGTTTACTCCGGAAAGGTTTTGAGACATCAGTATTGCTGTATGGGCCTGGTGTGACATTGGGGGTGCAGCGCGGTTTTCCAAAACTGGGAGATGAGGCATTTCCAGGGCATTTAGCCATGAATAATCAAATTGTTAAATTCATGGAAGAAGGTGGAAAAGTCTATGCCTGCCGCTTTGCGCTGCAAGCGCTTTACGGTCATGGTGAGCCGTCTCTGATTCCCGGAATTACGCCGATTAATCCGCTAGATGTACTGGATATTATTTTGCTACACCGCAAGGAAGGGGCATTTATTCTAGATACTTGGACGATGTAAATTTCGGTTTTATTCGGTCAGTATTTGCATAATTTAGTGTCTGATTTTGGCGAAGATTTCCGTCTAGATCAAGCAAATCATGCCTGAATATGCCGAACTAAATTAAGTGCGATCGCATTTGTTCCTTCTCGATTTTGTTCTTGATTTTCCTTGAATTGATTGTGAGATTTGCCCAGTCACAAACCCGTTAGCTAGGAGGCAACATGGTTCGTGCCGCTGCTGTTCAACTCAGTCCAGTTTTACATAGTAAAGAAGGAACAGCCGAGAAGGTTCTAGCTACGATCGCACAGGCTGCTCAAGAAGGGGTGCAGTTGATTGTGTTCCCCGAAACGTTCGTTCCCTATTACCCTTATTTTTCCTTCGTGCAGCCTCCCGTTTTGATGGGCAAAGAGCACATGCGGCTGTATGAGGAAGCCGTGGTTGTTCCTGGCCCCGTGGTCGATGCGGTGAGCCGAGCGGCGCGATCGCACGGCATGGTGGTGGTGCTGGGGGTAAACGAGCGGGATAATGGTTCGCTGTACAACACTCAGTTGATTTTTGATGCCGACGGCACGCTGCTGCTGAAGCGGCGCAAGATTACGCCCACCTTCCATGAGCGGATGGTGTGGGGACAGGGCGATGGTGCGGGTCTAAAAGTAATCGATACTGCCGTGGGTCGAATCGGGGCGCTGGCCTGCTGGGAGCATTACAATCCGCTGGCTCGCTATGCGCTGATGGCGCAGCATGAGCAGATTCACTGTGCTCAGTTTCCGGGTTCGATGGTGGGCAATATCTTCTCTGACCAGATGGAGGTGACGGTGCGCCACCATGCGCTGGAGTCCGGCTGCTTTGTGATTAATTCAACAGGTTGGCTGACACCGGAGCAGAAGCAGCAAATTATTGCTGACGAAAACCTGCACAAGGCGCTGAGCGGTGGCTGCTATACGGCCATTATTAGCCCAGAAGGAGTGCCGCTGTGCGAACCGATTACCGAGGGGGAAGGACTTGCGATCGCAGATCTCGACTTCTCTTTAATCACTAAGCGCAAGCGGATGATGGACAGCGTCGGCCACTATTCCCGCCCCGATTTGCTCCAGCTTCAACTGAATGCTCAAGCATGGTCAGTGGTGCAGCCCAAGACGGCTCAGTCGGATTCGGATTTGGCTACGTCAGAGACAGAGTCAGCATTGATGACGACCGATACGAATGGTCACAGCAGCCATCATTCAGCTTTTGTGAGTGATGCCCAATAGGTCAAGGACAGACATGAACAAACAACGCCTCATTACTGAACTGCAATCAAAGGGATTGAAGCTGGTTGATCCGCACGTTGGTGCAGCGGGTCGCAAGGGAGGCGCTGGCCCATCTGACCACAAGGCTGTGTCGATTGATGGGACAACGGTGATGGTGCCAATCTTTACGGGCAGCGCGACCCAATCACCGTACACGGCTACGTCTCCACAGATATCAGAATCAGAGAGTGCAGAGAGTTTAGACAAACAAGCGTCGCAACCCTTCATGCTGGAACAAGCTGGAACTGCGATCGCACCGATCAGTTTTCCCCGTCAGCCCCAGTTTTACAGCCTTACCACTGCTGATGGGATTCCCTACTGGAAAATCGCGCTGCTGCACAGCCATGACGTGTTGGCGACAACGGTACAGCAAACCTGTATGCGCTATCGCGACTCGTCTACGGTTTGTCAGTTCTGCGCGATTGAGAAGTCTTTAGACGCTGACCGCACGATTGCGCGGAAGACCCCGGCGCAGTTGGCTGAGGTCGCTGAGGCGGCTGTGCGATTGGATGGCGTGAAGCATATGGTAATGACGACGGGCACGCCCAACAGTCGAGATCGCGGTACGGCTTACCTGGCGGAATGCGCTCAGGCAATCAAGGCGCGGGTGAATCTGCCGATTCAAGCTCAGTGCGAACCACCCGATGATTTTGTCTGGTTTCAGCGGCTGAAGGACGCGGGCATCGACGGTTTAGGGATGCATTTGGAAGCCGTTGATCCAGTTGTCCGCGCCAAAATCATGCCCGGCAAAGCTGAAGTCCCCGTCGGTTACTACTTCCAAGCCTTTGAGGCCGCCGTTCAAGTCTTCGGCTGGGGACAGGTGAGCACCTATCTGCTGGCAGGTCTAGGCGATTCCCTGGAAACCCTGCTGGAAGCTTGCGATCGCTTAATCAACATCGGGGTCTATCCCTTTGTGGTGCCGTTTGTGCCAATTACCGATACGCCGCTGGCCAACCATCCCGCTCCTGATACCGACTTTATGTTCACGCTGTATCAAAAGGTGGGCGCGATGCTGAAACAGGCCAATCTGCGATCGCAAGATATCAAAGCGGGCTGTGCTAAATGCGGTGCCTGTTCCGCCCTGCCCACATTTGAATCATAGACGCACGTTAGCTGTAGGGACAGGTTTCGCATGCAACGTGTGTAGTCAAAATCGAAATTGATCATCGAAACCCGCCCTTACGCAGGTTGGACTGTATTGGATAACTGCTCAGGATACCTATGCGATACCAATTCAAATTAGCGACGACGGTTGACGAAATTAGCGCCTATTTTGACCTGCGGCAGCAGATTTTCTGCGAGGAACAGGGTTTGTTCACGGGGCATGACGAAGACGCCATTGATGCCTACGCGTATCCAATTGTGGCCGTCGATCAGGAGCAAAATAATCAGGTCGTGGGCGTTGTGCGGATCTATGAAGCGAAGCCGCGACTGTGGTATGGCGGGCGTTTGGGCGTTCATGCCGATCATCGGCGTGTGGGGCGGATTGGTAAGGGACTGATTCAAAAAGCGGTAACGACGGCCAATACCTGGGGCTGCGATCGCTTTTTGGCGACAGTGCAACTACAAAACGTGCGCTTCTTTCAGCGGCTGCACTGGGAATCCCTGGAGGAAATCTCCGTTTGCGATCTGCCCCATCACCTGATGGAGGCTGACTTGCGGCACTATCCGCCCACGGATCAAGTGCGTCCCGTTATTCCACGGGTGTCGCGTCAGGTGTCTTGATGCTGGCGGCACTGGCAGAGCGACTGCGGCAATCGCTGGGCATTCAGCAGAAAACCGATATTCAGCTAGCCGCACAAATGCTGGGGCAGCGGGTCGGGCAGGCGGGCGCGATCGCACTTGGCGATGACTGCGCCGCGATTCCGGATGGTGACGGTTACTTGTTGCTAGCCGCAGAAGGCATGTGGCCCGTACTGGTTAACGCGGAACCGTGGTTTGCGGGCTGGTGTGCGGTGTTGGTCAATGTCAGTGATATCTATGCGATGGGTGGGCGACCGCTGGCGGTGGTGGATGCCCTGTGGAGTGAGTCAGATACTCACAGCAAGCTGATTTGGCAGGGAATGCAGGCCGCCTCCCGTGCGTTCAACGTGCCGATTGTCGGCGGCCATACCAACTGCCACAGTCCTTATAATGCGCTCTCGGTGGCGATTCTGGGGCGGGCGCAGTCGCTGATCACTAGCTTCAACGCTCAGCCGGGAGACGCTTTACTGTTAGCGACAAACTTTCGCGGTCAGGCTCATCCCCACTATCCCTTCTGGGATGCAGCAACCCAGGCCGAGCCAGAGCAATTACAGGCTGACTTGTCGATCCTGCCAACCCTGGCGGAATCGGGCTTATGCGATGCTGGCAAGGATGTCAGCATGGGCGGCATTGTCGGCACGCTGCTGATGCTAATTGAAGCCTCCGGCTGCGGCGCAGTCCTAGACTTGGATCAGGTGCCTTGTCCAGCCGAGTTAGACCAGGAAAAATGGTTAATTAGCTTTCCCAGCTATGGCTTTTTGCTGAGTGTGCGATCGCATCACATCGCCGCTGTGCAAGCTCTCTTTCATCAACGAAACCTAATCTGTGAACGCATTGGCACCGTGATCTGCGATCGCAACCTGATCCTCAAGCAGCAGAATGAGTCGGTTTGCCTGTGGAACATAGCACAGCAGCCTTTAACGGGCTTTCGAAGAGGTGAGGAGTGAGGCATGAGGCGTGAGGAGTTTTTAATTTTGAGTTTTTAATTTTGAGTGTTGAGTTTCAGCTAATTAGCCCAACTCAAAACTCATAATTCAAAATTAAAAACTCCCTTTACACCCATCCACCCAGCACTTGATACAACTACACCGCTTCCCCCTTCGGTTCAGCATCTCCTGCCATAGAAGAGCGGAAGAACGCTTGAGTGATCCACTGAGTCAAAATATGGGACAGCAACCCCAAAGGGCCAGCAAATAAACAGAGAATCAGCGAATGAATTGTCCACACGCCTGTCGCTTGACCCTGCTGATAAATCCAGCGTCCGACAAATAAATCCATCACAATGTAATGCACCCATCCGGCTGCCATCACTGATTCCTGGGAAAACAGTTGCGCCAGAGTTGAGAGCTGAAGCTGAGGATCAGAAAAGGCTTCTGCGGTCTGTGGATCAAGGCTGGTGGCAAAGAAATAGGCATACACTCCCGCTAGTGCCACAAAGGGTAAGTAGGATGCCATCACCCGCTGGGTGACGTTCCACTTGGGCAGAAAAATCATCAGTGTCCAAAAGGGTAAGGCAAACCAATTGGCACCATTGAACAGAAAGTCTTGGATTTGAGTTGCGGCCATTGTTGTTCTCTCACTGTCGCAGTATTCGTAATATTTCTTCATCATACAGAGCAAATTAGTGGAGTTAGCCAGCGGCTCTAGTTGAATATTGCAGTGAAAGGAGAATAGCCAAACCGGAAGACGATTCACTATCTGGCCTATGTTTTGTTTCATTTGATCTGAAGCCATCCTAGGCTTAAGAAATGTATCGTCATTCTGCTCCATTACGGTGTTTAGCTATTGCGGCTGAGCTTGTTACCCGCTGAAACCCAACCCTCGGTTGGGGCAATGGCAGGTCTAGATCCCTCTAAGGTGGCAATTTCCGGAATGACGAGTCGGTGATCGGTTATCAGAGTGATGCATTCGCTTTCAGATGATTGGAAGCTGATCGATAAGGTTGGCAGATTGCAGCATGCAAAGTTTGATGTATTTCTGTAAATCCAGTTCAATCAGGAGCAAGTGCATCGTTCGAGGTGGTGTGAGGACTTGATTCGTATGGAAAATCCAATCTTTTCGCTCATGGGGCTCGCGGCTAAACGTGCCAAGGCCAAACTAGAGCGGCAAACGTATCGGCCTGCTGAGATCCAGGAGCAGTTTTTACGGTCTTTACTCAAGGTTCAGGCGAGAACGGAGCTGGGGCAAACATTTGGTGTCGATCGCGTTACGACAGTGGACGAATTTCGTCAACGAGTACCGATTTTGCCCTACAGTGCCTATGAACCCTATCTCGAACGGGCGGCGGCGGGTGAGCAAAATGTTGTCACCCCTGATCCACTGATCTACATCAATATGACGAGCGGTTCAACAGGTAGCCAGAAGATGATTCCGGTGACGAAGCGCTCAAAACAATTTATTGGCCGAGCCAATCAACTGGCGATGGGCTTTTTGTTTGAAGCGGCTCAGCGACGGAATTTGCGTTTGGGAAAAATGCTGTTGACGGGTTCTGCTCGCAAAGTGGGCAAGACGAGCGGCGGGATTGACTACGGTCATATCAGCGGTGGCTCGGTGCAGCTTGCCAATGGTTTATATCGCCAGATTTTTGCCCAGCCGTTTGAGGCCATGCTGGTTAAGGATACTCAAGCGCGCAATTATGTGTCGCTTCTGTTCGCGCTGCGGAATGCTCATTTACGTGTATTTGCGGCGACATTTCCGCTCATTGCGCTTCAACTGTGTGATGAGTTGGAGCGTCAGGGTGATTGGCTAGTTGAGGATTTAGCCAGTGGTCAGATTTCACATCATATTGCGCTGACGCCTCATGAGCGATCGCAACTTCAGCGGCAGTTCCGAGCGGCACCCCAGCGAGCCAAAGAACTGGCTCAAGTGCTGAATCGAGCAGGTCGGCTGACTCCCCAGTTTGCTTGGCCGGATCTGTCCTGCATCATCACGGCTCGTGGTGGCACCTCGGATTTTTATTTTGAGCGGTTCCCGGAATACTTTGGCGATACACCCATTTTTGGCGGCACGTACGCGTCGTCAGAATCAACCTATGGCGTTCATCGCGATTTCAATACCGATGGCACGGTTTTAGCACTCAGCAGCAACTTTTTTGAGTTCATTCCAGAGGATCAGTGGGATGTGGAGCAGCCGCAAACGCTACTGCCACATGAGTTGCACATAGGAGAGCGCTACCGCATCTTAATCACAAACTATGCAGGCTTCTATCGCTACGATATTGGCGATGTGGTGCAAGTTGAAGGGTTTTATAATCAGACGCCGTTGATTATGTTCCGCTATCGTCACGGCGGTGTCCTGTCTGCCACAACGGAAAAAACCTCCGAGTATCAGGTGATTCAGGTTTTGAAGCTGCTCCAGCATCAGTTTGATATTCAACTGGAAGATTTTTGCGTGACCCTCTCTGAGGATATTTTGCGATCGCACTATATTCTCAATATCGAACTGCCTGCGGGTAAAACGTTGGTAAATCCGGAGCAGTTTTTGGCGATGTTTGACCAGCTCATGTGTCAACACAATCACTCCTATGAAGTGAAACGTCTGAATAACGATATTCCTGCGCCGCAGCTCAATATCCTGACAGCGGGCAGCTTTGACAGCTTACGGCAGCGCCCGCTGCGACCGGGAGTAGAAAATTCTCAGCTTAAATTTCCGCACATCAGTAGCGATCGCAACTTGCTGGCCGATTTTGTGGTTCAACAGACGGTGACGCTATCGCAATTTGCTCAACCCACCCCAATTTTGCTTTAATTCGAGATCTGGCATTCTTCCGAATCTATGACCCGCTTAACTGTTAATCAAATTGAACCCCAGGCCGCAGTACCGATCGCACCGCTCGATCCCCAAACGCCTTTGCATCCGGTCTTTGACCATGCGCTATATCGCCAGTTTGAGCGCTTTGTCGGCTCGTTCTCAAAAGTAGGCGATCGCGTTTTTTTTGAAACCGAGCAGTTTCCCTGGGCGCAGTCTCTGGAAGACAACTGGCAGGTGATCCGCCAAGAACTGGATCAAGTGTTGGAATATGCTGATGCGCTGCCCAATTTTCAGGACATCTCGCCCCGGCAAAAGCGGATTGCAGGCGATAATCTCTGGAAAACCTACTTCTTCTGCGCCTTTGATTACGTGGCCCAGGGAAACTGCGATCGCTGTCCCCAAACCTGGGAATTAATTAAGGACATTCCCGGCCTCAAGGTGGCGTTCTTCTCCATCCTGGCTCCCGGAAAGCATATTCCCGAACATCGCGGCAAGCACAAAGGACTGGTGCGCTATCACCTGGGCTTGCGCGTACCGGAACCCCAAGACAAATGCCGCATCCGTGTCAACGGGCAAATTACCCATTGGGAAGAAGGCAAAAGCCTAATCTTTGACGACACCTTCTACCACGAGGTCTGGAACGAGACAAACGGCTATCGAGCGGTTCTGTTTCTGGATATTGCCCGTCCGCTACGTCCCCCGCTGTCTTGGATCAACGAGCTGGCCTTCAAGCTCGTTTCCGCATCGCCCGTTGTGCAGGTGGCTCGCGAAAATCACGACCGCTGGGAGCAGCAGTTTGGTCAGCAGTCAGTTCAGTAATACCAGTTCCACGAAGCTAATCTGAACCCGAGCCAGCAACGGTATTAGAGGTTTACCCAAACCATAAGAATTCTGCATCGTTTTAATCCGATCAATTGTTGTGGCCAAAATTGCCAGACGCCTGACTGGATAGCAGTACGGTTTGACCGGAATCTTTTATAGTAGAAAGAGTGCAACAAATCTATACGAATTGAGAGTTCATGTGTCAATACGAGTTCCAATGATCAAACCGATATTGGTTTTCTGGCGAATTCGGTATTTATTAGACCAGCGGCTCGGATTGAGCTACTTTAATCTAGGACTGAACTCTATTTCCATTCGTTTCCTAGCCGATACACAACAACACCTATGCCTAGGATTGAGACTCGAACCGAACCCATGGTTCTCAACATGGGGCCTCACCATCCCTCCATGCACGGGGTTTTACGACTAATCGTCACCCTGGATGGAGAAGATGTGGTTGACTGTGAACCCGTGATTGGCTATCTCCATCGCGGCATGGAGAAAATCGCCGAGAACCGCACCAATGTCATGTTTGTCCCCTACGTTAGTCGGTGGGACTACGCGGCAGGTATGTTTAACGAAGCCATCACGGTGAATGCGCCGGAGCAATTGGCCGATATTGAAGTGCCCAAGCGAGCTAGCTACATCCGAGTGATTATGCTGGAGCTAAATCGGATTGCCAATCACCTACTGTGGCTTGGCCCCTTCTTGGCTGACGTTGGTGCTCAAACGCCGTTCTTCTATATCTTCCGTGAACGGGAGATGATTTATGACCTGTGGGAAGCTGCAACAGGTCAGCGTCTGATCAACAATAACTATTTCCGCATCGGTGGCGTGGCTGCTGATCTGCCCTATGGCTGGCTGGATAAGTGCCGCGATTTTTGCGATTACTTCTTGCCAAAGGTAGACGAGTATGAGCGGCTGATTACCGACAACCCCATCTTCCGTCGTCGGGTTGAAGGCATTGGTACCATTACCCGCGAAGATGCGATCAACTGGGGGTTATCTGGCCCGATGCTGCGCGGTTCGGGCGTGAAGTGGGATCTGCGTAAGGTGGATCACTACGAGTGCTACGACGATTTTGACTGGGAAGTGCAGTGGGAAACTGCTGGCGACTGCTTTGCCCGCTATGCGGTGCGAATCCGCGAAATGCGCGAATCGGTCAAAATTATCCGTCAAGCTTGTGACATGATTCCGGGTGGCCCGTTTGAGAATCTGGAAGCCAAGCGGATGGCTTCTGGGCCTAAGTCGGAATGGAACGAGTTTGATTACCAGTTTATCGGGAAAAAGATTGCGCCAACGTTCAAAATTCCAGCGGGTGAGCACTATGTCCGCATGGAAACGGGCAAGGGTGAACTCGGCATCTACATTATTGGAGACGATAATGTCTTCCCCTGGCGCTGGAAGATCCGTCCACCCGATTTCAACAACCTGCAAATTCTGCCGACCCTGCTTAAGGGTGTGAAGGTAGCCGACATCATGGCGATCTTGGGCAGCATCGACGTGATTATGGGATCGGTTGACCGTTAGGTTCAGCCTGCTAAACCTGTAGCTAAGCCGTGAAGCTTCTCGAATGCGTTTGAGAAGCTTCACGGCTTTTTGGATACACATTTTCGCTGGCACTCTTGCTATAGTCAGGGCATCGTTTTGCGAGGTGTTCAGCTATGTCTACTGCGGCTGCTCTGGTCTTACGTGGCTGTCGTGTTTTAGGGCAGCCTGATTTAGTGGATATCGAGGTTCGAGACGGCAAAATTAGCGCGATCGCACCTCAACTTCCGCATAACGCCACAGCCGATGTGATAGACATTAACGGTCAACTGGTCAGCCCTCCCTTTGTGGAGTCTCACGTTCATTTAGACACCGCAATGACGGCAGGACAGCCTCGCTGGAACCAGAGCGGCACCTTATTTGAAGGCATTGAAATCTGGCGAGAGCGTAAACAGGGCTTGTCACTGGAAGATGTAAAAGAGCGTGCGATCGCAACTTTAAAGCTCCAGGCCCAGCAGGGGGTTCTCTTCGTCCGCAGTCACGCCGATGTCAGTGAGCAGACGCTAACGGCACTAAAAGCGCTGCTGGAAGTGCGAGAGGAAGTCAAAGACTGGATGACGCTGCAAGTGGTGGCGTTTCCCCAAGACGGCATTTATGGCAGTCCTCGCAATGACGAACTGATTGAAGAAGCGCTGAAGCTGGGCGCGGATGCAGTGGGCGGCATTCCCCACTATGAGCTGACCCGCGAAGATGGCGTGAATTCGATTCACCGGATTTTTGAGCTAGCGGAAAAGTACGACAAGCTGATTGATGTCCACTGCGATGAAATTGACGATGAGCAGTCTCGCTTTGTGGAAGTGATGGCCGCCTGCACGATTCGCTCTGGCATGGGATCACGGGTCACAGCTAGCCACACGACGGCCTTTGGCTCCTACAACAATGCCTATGCGTTCAAGCTGATGAGCAACTTAGTGCGATCGCAGATGAACTTTATTTCCAATCCGCTGGTGAATATCACGCTCCAGGGACGGATGGACACCTATCCGAAACGGCGCGGCGTGACGCGGGTAAAAGAGCTGTGGCAGCGCGGCATCAACGTTAGCCTCGGTCACGATGATATTCAAGACCCCTGGTATAGCCTGGGCAACGGCAACATGATCGACGTGGCGGCGATGGCGGTGCATGTGTCGCAGATGACGGGGATGCCTGAGATTGAAGCGTGTTTCAATATGGTGACAACGAACGGAGCCAAAACACTCAAAATCGAGGATCAGTACGGCATTGAAGTGGGCAAACCTGCGAACTTGATTGTGCTGGATGCTGAGAGTCCCTATGAAGCGATTCGCCGCCGCGCCACAGTCACCCACGTCATTTCCCAGGGTAGACGTTTAGTAGAGACAACACCTCCATCTGTGAGTTGGTACTAGGTTGCTGAGTTACTAAGAGATATTGAAACAGGAGGGCAATTAGGGAGCCCCTTCCTCCCTCCTGCGATTTATATATTCTGCGATCGCATCAGCTACGTTATCGTCAGCTTTATATACCTGTGAATCTGGTTGCTCAGCATGCCGTCTATCAAGGTACGTTTGTAACGCTTTCTCATCGTTTCGATGCTCTAAAACATAGGCTCGAAGCTGCGGAGTGGTCATCGTAGCAAAATCTGGTTTGGCGCTCATACAAACCTCCAATCTCCATTCAGATTAATCTCAATATTGATTTCTTCCCTTGCCAAGATAATTACACACCCAGTTCGTTGATCCAAAGCCACTAGATCAATCGAGCAGTATTTGCTGGTCAAGTCACAGCAGAGCTGAAAGCATTTTATTGCTTGTGCTGTAGTACACATTCTCCCTCCATAATCAACCATTTGCACATATTCCAGCCCACAGCATATTTGAGTAAGGCGAAAACTTTAGATATGCCGTGGCAAAACATATAGTATCCATGCCTGGATTTAATCTGAGATTTTGCAAAAAAATGCGCCGATCTGAAACATTTGAGCTAAGCTCTGACTGAAAAGAAAGTGAATGGCCAACGCTAGGTCTAGCGTTGGTTAGTTTGCAATTTACACCAGCCTGTGAAGTGGAATCTGAGAATGGGCTTGAGTGGTTGCGATGCACTGATGCAACTGATCAATACCGTTCCCAGGTTTTCAGAGCGATCGCGGTTGGTTTTGGTACGAGGAGTGTGGGGTAATGTCCAAGCTGGATGTGTCGCAGCAGCAATCTGTCGTTGAATTAGCACGAAATGGCAACTTTCGGGCGCTGGCCTATTGGCTCAATAGCCAACTAGTGCCACAGGGTATTTATGTGCAGGTGCAAGCCGCTCGTCCGGGCTGTTTGCAAACCGTGGTGGAATTTCATCGCAAGCCGATTCGCGATCGCTTAGTGCGATTTATCTGTCATCGGCTGTGGCAGTTAGAGTCGGATCTGATTGAGGGAGTTCATATCCTGGCTCGCTATATCGGTCAGTCAGATTTTATTTGGCAGCAAACGGTGCGGATTCCGACCCGAACTGAGCGACGGCAGCGACAGCAAGGGCCACAAACCGTTGATGTCAAAGCTCGTGCCGCTCATATTCCACCGAAGATTAGCAACTCATCCTCTCCCGCTTGGCTGACGCTGACGTTTTCATCGCCGCAGCAGCTTAAACTGGTGCGGTCGTTTATGCTGAGTGGATCTGCGATCGCAGCTTTCTTGATGGGCTTTTGGTTAGAGAACCTCACCTCACGCCCTTCACCCACCTTGCCCGTGATTTCCAAAACCAATCCCACCTCGCGAGTTGCGACCAATCGACCCAGTACCGTGCAGGCCGCGTTAGAAACCGTCGCAGTCCTACAGCATGAGGATGTCAAAAATCCCTCCGACCCTACAGTGACCCTAATGTTTGGCGGAGAAGTTTCTCCGGCTGACTTTAATGTGGGTGCAGCCGAACGTTCAGGTGGTCTACTGGCTGAGCTGGATACAACCCAGTCAGCCGATTTATCAATGGTCAGCTTAGCCGAACCGCTAGCCAATGCAGCCACCTCTCTAGAAGAGGAAATGTACGATCGCACCCGCTCAGAATCAGCGGCAGCCTTTAAGCAGAGCGGCATCGACATTGTGAATCTAGCCGACGACCAAATTGTCGATTATGGCGAAGCGGGATTACTAGAGACGATTAAATCCTTGGATCAGGCTGGGGTTTACCGCATGGGGGCCGGACGCGATGTGCGAGAAGCTCGCCGCCCCGAAATCATCGACGTAAAAGGGCAGCGAGTTGCCTATCTGGGCTATTCTGGTGCGGACTGGTTAGCCGCAGAACGAGGTAGCGCAGGCATTAATCCCCAAGAGCAAACCATGGTCGCAGAAGATATCAAAGCCATTCGCGATCAGGTGGACTGGATTGTCGTCAGCTATCGCTGGAGTGAGGAACTGTCAGCTTCGGCGGTTGAAGATTGGCAAAAAGATATAGCCCGATTCGCCATTGACCAAGGCGCAGATTTAGTTGTGGGGCAGCATCCCGACGTGCTGCAAGGTGCGGAGGTTTATAAAGGACGACCGATTGCTTATTCCTTGGGCGATCTGATGATAGAGGACGATCCCTACGCTGGGTTTGATACGGCAGTGCTGAAAGTCTCTCTGAAGCCGGATCAGATGAAGGTAGAGTTCGTTCCGGTAACGGTAAAGGATGGTCGTCCTCAGCTAGCGAAGGGCCGACATGGAGACGAAATTTTAGACCGCATTCATCAATCGTCTGCAGCCTTTGAGCAGCCGTTAAAAGTGCCAATGGTCTTAGATCTGCGCCAGCCAGAGATTGAACCCGAACGTCCAGCTAATCCAGATGCGCCATTTGTTGATCCAACTGCGCCAGAGATGGAAATTCTCAATCCAGATGAGCTGAATGAGGACGCGCTCAAGGAGGACGTCAAAGATCAGCTTGATGACAATATTGAAAACCGTTCTGAGCCACAGCTACAGCCGCAGTCACCCTCGAAAGTAGACAAGCTGGATGCTGCGCCAGTGGATCAATTTGCCCCAGTGGAGAGTGGCATCGATCAAGCCCCAGCTTCCGGGCCAAAATATTTCGGCGATCCAAATCTCAATGTGGAGGAGCAGCTAGGCGATGTTTTACCCGAAACAATACCGTCTGGGCTGGATGACTCCAAGCTTAAGGACGTTGAACTTGATCAGTCCGAGCTAGAGAATTCGGACGCGGATGCCAAGCTTAAGGAATCGGGGGAGGAGAATTCGGAGAGTGCTCCCACTGAAATTAATCCTTTTAATCCCTTCAATTCGCTTGATAATCAGGGTTCTGAAAAGGGTGCTGAAAGCCGCAATATTCCCGAACTGGACAACACGAATTTAGATTCTTACAATCCCGAACTAAATCCCGATCCATACAGCAATCCAGTTGATCTAGAAACGGCTGCGCCTGATGTAACGGAATCAGATGGATCAAATTCGAGCCGTCCTGAATTAGATGCAGATGCGATCGCACCCCCAACCAGTTCCCCAATCAGTCCGGCGGATGCGCCTGTACAACCACCAACTCCCGATGGCGCGATCGCACCTGTTGAGGAGCCACTGGTCGGGCCACTGGTGAATCAACCTGTTAAATCCCATCCGGTCGCGGCGGTTCCTGATGCTGAAACTACTCATCCATCCAATTCAGCCGTGACAAATGAGGGAGAAGATGCGATCGCGATCGATCAGATTGAGGTTGCGCTCAACACCGAAATCACGCATCTCCATACCAACAATGGCCAAACAGAACCGAAATTTAAAGCGCCAACTGTTGAGCTAAAACTGCCCAAGTTGACTGAACCTCAGTTACCCAATCTGCCTGCTAGACCAGCAGACCATACAGGTACTAATCAGGTTGCTCCGCCTGAAGTTAGCGTAGAGTCTGCCAACCCAAATCAACCCTAGTTCGATAAGTTTCATGAGTTGTACGCATTACGTGCAACTCATCATTTTTTTGACCTGCTTTTTGACTGATTTTTTGACTGAAACAGTATAGCCTTACGTAACGATACGAAAACCACTCATACAAACCAGTTGCTGTTCGTTGTAAACATCAGGCTGTGCTTGACAACGAACAATTCGGGTTCTTTCTAGTCAAATTTGGTATCAGGGTAGGCCGAGTCGTTTTTGAGCAGTCGCGCATAGCGCCATACATCATCGGCCAAAATTGATTATCGAGGTGATCGAGGAATTAAACGTGTTTGCTATTTCCATCAATCAAAACCAATACCGCACCTATACGCTCTACGACCAAGCAGCCCAGGCTGAGTTAGACGTTGTCCCCGAACGAGGTGGATTAATCACCCACTGGCGACTCAAAGGGCAGGAGATTCTATATTTTGATGCAGCCCGTTTCGCCGATCCGTCGCTCTCAGTGCGAGGCGGCATTCCGGTACTGTTTCCCATCTGCGGCAACTTGCCAGACAACCAATACACGCTGGACGGACAGACTTATACGCTAAAACAGCACGGCTTTGGCCGAGATCTGCCCTGGGAAGTCGTTGAACGAGCAACGCACGATGAAGCGGCGCTAACCGTGCAGTTGACCCAGAATGAGCAAACCCTAGCCGTTTACCCCTTCGCGTTTTCTGTGCGTCTCACCTATCGCCTAGCCGGAAATACGCTCACGATTGACCAAGTGGTCGAAAACCGCAGCGATCGCACTATGCCCTTTTCCCTCGGCTTTCATCCCTACTTTCAGGTCAATGATAAAACCCAGCTTGACTTTGATATTCCTGCCGATCAGTTCCAAGACCAAATCAACAAAGCAATGCATCCGTTTACGGGTCAGTTTGCAGACATCACAGCCGATGAAATTGATGTTGCCTTTAAACCCCTATCCCGTCAGTCTGCTCAGGTGCAAGATCGCGATCGCAACTTGACTCTCACGCTGACCTACGACGATGCCTTTTCCACCCTGGTTTTCTGGACAGTCAACGGCAAAGACTATTACTGCCTTGAACCCTGGACAGCCCCTCGCAACGCTCTCAACACCGGAGACTCGCTAATTCGTCTCGACCCCCAGCAGTCCTTTACAAGCCACATCAAATTCGAAGTCAGCACCCTAGCCCACTAACTTCTACCCACCACACATCTGCCCAAACAATTATCTATCAACCATCAACACCTACCCATCCGCCCTAAACCATCAACCATCAACCGTTAACCCACCTACCCATCCACCCTCCTATTCACTCACCCACCAAAAAATCCAAAAAAATTGTGCTACAAACTTGCAATCCATGTTAAGGTGATAATCGGCATTGAGACAGAACGTTTTCGACGTCACCCAAGGGTCGCTAGCTCAGCGGTAGAGCATTCGGCTTTTAACCGACTGGTCTCGGGTTCGAATCCCGGGCGACCCATTTTTAACTCAGAGCTAAAAGGAAAGGGATTGCACTGGGTGCAATCCCTTTCCTTTTGATACTCTTACAATTCAGACGGCTTCAGTCACAAAAGCTGACTTATAGCCGTAGCCACATCGGTTAGAACATTGGAAAATACTGAAAACGTTTGAACGTTAGATTGTCCAGTTGTCTCAACCTAGATAGCAATGGCTATAAGAGCTAAAAACCCTGATCGGAATCCACCCAAACCGCACAACCACTCGGATGGCTACAGTTCGGCATGCCTAGCGTGACGTAGAATGTGCCGTCATAGGGGGCGTACACCGTAGGGTTGGCATCCGGTTCAACATCCTGCATGATGAAGTTACCCTCGGCGTCATATAGGGCAATATCGAGGTCATAGCAGTCACCGTCACACCAGCCGAAAATATTTTCTCCAGACAAGAAAAAGCCTTCAACGGTTATGGTTTCGCCGTTATGTAACCAAAGTTCGCGGCTCTGGGCTTCGGCTTTAAAGGCGCTGCCCATGACAACAGCAGAGGTCATGCCCGCAGCAAGAACAACTGAGCGGATAATGTTACGCGTAACCATAGCGATTCCTTCCACGACTGCGTGATTTAAATCGGTTGAGATGTAGTCGATCTAACTAAAGGTAGAATCCCCGTCACGCAGGCTGAATTCGCGATCGCAGAAGAAATTTTACATTTCTTTGTATTTATCGATCTAGCCTAGCAGTTAGCTTGCGGCTATCTTGCGGCCAACTGCTATGAAGGCTGAAACAATTTGGGGTTGCGAAATTGGGTGATGATTTATGCCCATAATTCGTATAATTTATACCTATGATTCGCACCGTCAGCGATTTGGTATCTCTCGCCAACTGTAGATAACACAGCGGATAATACAGACTGTGAGTTTTGGCAAAATTCTGCAAAATACGGCTGGGCTTTTGTCAAAACAGTTAGTCATACGTTAGAAATTGTCATAATATTAGCTTTATAGGGCAGCTCCCTCTCGCAATGGGATATTTTGAGCTATCTGGATTCAAGCGAATTTAGGTAGCTATCGCTGCTATCAAAGTCGATTAGGAGGACTATCTATGGCGCTTGTACCAATGCGGCTGCTGCTGGATCACGCGGCTCAAGAAGGCTACGGAATTCCGGCTTACAACGTAAACAATATGGAGCAGATCCTCGCGATTATGCAGGCTGCTGACGAGACAGATAGCCCTGTCATTCTGCAAGCTTCTCGGGGTGCACGTCAGTATGCAGGTGAAAACTTCCTGCGTCACCTTGTAGTTGCAGCAGTTGAATCGTATCCTCATATTCCCATTGCCATGCACCAAGATCATGGCAACAGCCCTGCAACTTGCTACTCCGCAATCCGCAACGGCTTCACCAGCGTCATGATGGACGGCTCTCTCGAAGCAGACGCTAAAACCCCTGCTAGCTATGAATACAACGTTAACGTAACCCGTGAGGTTGTAAAGGTTGCTCATGCCATCGGCGTTAGCGTAGAAGGCGAACTCGGCTGCTTGGGTTCTCTAGAAACAGGCCAAGGTGAAGCAGAAGACGGCCACGGTTTTGAAGGTACGCTCAGCAAAGAGCAGTTACTGACTGATCCCGATGAGGCAGTTGACTTCGTTGAGCAAACCCAGGTTGACGCGCTCGCAGTTGCGATCGGAACCAGCCACGGTGCATACAAGTTCACCCGCAAGCCGACTGGTGAAATTCTGGCAATCAGCCGCATCGAAGAGATTCACAGCCGTCTACCCAACACCCACCTAGTTATGCACGGATCATCCTCCGTTCCTCAGGAGTGGTTGGATATGATCAACCAGTACGGCGGCCAGATTCCTGAAACCTACGGTGTACCCATCGAGGAAATCCAAAAGGGTATCAAGAGCGGCGTTCGCAAGGTCAATATCGACACTGACAACCGCTTGGCAATCACGGCGGCGATTCGTGAAGCTGCGGCTAAAGATCCCAGCAACTTCGACCCTCGCCACTTCATGAAGCCTTCGATCAAGTACATGAAGCAAGTTTGTGCTGAGCGCTATGACGCGTTTGGTACCGCTGGCAATGCAAGCAAGATCAAGCAGGCTCCCATCGAAGTTTACGCTGCAAAATATGCCAGCGGTGAACTCGATGCGAAGACCGACAAGCAGGCTGTTAAGGCATAGCCGCGCTTGGATCAACCACGAAAAGACTACGATGTGGATATGGTCAATCCATTCGCAGTAACTTTTCTTTGAACAGCTAGAGGCAAAAAAGCTGATCCGCTAAGCGGATCAGCTTTTTTGTTTAACGGGAGTTTACCTTCTAGGAAGCTAATGTCACCTTTTGGGTGATTGAAATTAGCGTCTTTAAACGGAAAATATATTAATGAGTTTTTAGGTGGCTGCCTAGGTGGCTACATGTGAATAAATGCATTACCTAAAAACTGGGGGAACACTCCTCCGGTGAGTTTCCCCAGTTTTTATATGCGTTTATTTACGCCCACCTACTTAACATGTGCTGAGCATTCTTTTGTACTGAATAAGTTGTGACGTGTTTACATCCTTATACCTTTTAGAACGGGAATTTCAGGTAGAAATTTTGATGCCGATTTTGGGCATATCTACACTAGCAGGGACGTTTGGTAATACAGGTTAAACTTTGTGCAGGCACATAAAGGCAAAATACTAATCGTTGATGACAATCTCAGCAATCTTGAGTTCTTATATGAATTGCTGAAGTTGGAGAACTATGCTGTTGTAACAGCAAACAGTGGTTTGGCAGCTCTGCAAACTGTTCAGCAAGAGCATCCTGATATTGTTCTGTTAGATATTTTGATGCCCGTTTTAGATGGGTATGAAGTCTGCAAACGCCTAAAAGCAGATCCTCGAACTCGGGATTTGCCTGTAATTTTTATTAGCGCTCTGGCCAGCGAATCGGAGAAAGCGCAAGGATTTGAAGTGGGAGCAGCAGATTATATTGCGAAACCCATTCCTCCGATGGAGATGCTTGCTCGTATTGATAATCAACTGCGGCTACATCGTTTGCAGCAGCAGCTTGAGGCTCAAAATACTAAACTTCAGGCCGAAATCAAGAATCGAATTTGTATTGAAGAAACCTTACGGCAACAGGCTGAGCGCGATCGCTTACTGGCGGCTATCTCTCAACGAATTCATCAGTCGCTCAATTTGAATGAGACGTTAGAAACAGCCGTAACGGAAATTCGCCAGTTGCTCAACGTAGATCGAACACTGATTTGTCAAACGTCTGAGAGCCATGAAGGCTGTAGGGTTATTGCTGAATCGGTTCGGACGATTGAATATTCTATTTTAGGTCGTCGGTTTAGTAGTACCTATTTGAAACAAACACACTGGGGCAACTGGGTTGTTGATGACACCCAGTCCCAGAATTTGGATGCGGGCTATGCGGCACTGCTGAATGATTTAGAGATTCGAGCCAACTTGGTTGTGCCGATTGTCCAGGGTGAGTCTCTCTGGGGACTTTTAGCGGCACAGAACTGTCAGGGTGCTCATCAATGGCGAACTTGGGAGCGGGATTTACTCAAGCAACTGGCTGATCAGCTTATGATTGCGATTCAGCAATCGGAGCTATATGGTCAGATTCAACGATTTAGTGCCCAACTGGAGCGGCAAGTTAAGGTCAGAACTGCCGAGTTAGAGCTGGCGTTCGAATTTGAGGCTACTCTGAAGCGCATCACGGATAAGGTGCGCGATAGTTTAGATGAGGGCCAAATTCTACAAACTGCTGTTGAAGAATTGGCCAAAGGATTGCGGATTGATTGCTGCAATGCAGCACTGTTTGATTTAGAGCAGGGCACCTCAACGATTTATTACGAATACACGACGACCATGCCAGCGTCTCGCGGACGGGTGTCGCAGATCGATGCTTTTCCAGAACTGTACGAGCCGCTGTTGCGGGGTGAACATCTTCAGTTTTGTTCACTGGCGACGCGTCCGGGTCAAGGACGATTGGCGATGCTGTGCTGTCCAATCCAGGATGAGCATCGCGTATTAGGGGATCTGTGGCTGCTACATGACGGTCACCATGCTTTTAGTGAGCAGGATATTCGACTGGTGCAGCAGGTGGCGAATCAATGCGCGATCGCATTGCGTCAGGCTAGGCTCTATCAAGCTGCCCAAACGGAAGTACAGGAGCTAGAGAGAATTAATCAGCTCAAGGATGATTTTTTGAGTACGGTTTCCCATGAGCTGCGTACGCCAATGTCCAATATTAAAATGGCGACTCAGATGTTGGAAATTGCTCTGCGTCGAGATGGATACCTGCAACAGACGGGGGCTGCGGCTCAGTACTTTCAGATTCTCCGCAATGAGTGCGATCGCGAAATTAGTTTGATTAACGATTTGCTAGATATCACTCGCCTTAGCAGCGTATCGGAGCCAATCAACTGGGATCTGATTGACTTACACGATCTCATCCCACGCATTGTGGAGCCGTTCATCGAGCGGATACGGCAGCATGATCAACAGCTTGTGCTGCAACTGGCTGATGATTTACCCCTTTTGACGACCGAACCAACTTATTTTGAGCGTATTTTAAGCGAGCTGCTCAACAATGCCTGTAAGTACACTCCGGCAGGAGAAAGGATCAGCATTCAGGTGACGAGTCAAGCCCAAACAGTTGTCGTTGCGGTCAGTAACTCTGGTACTGAAATTCCAGCCGTAGAGCGCGATCGCATTTTTGAGAAGTTTTACCGAATTCCCAAAAACGACCCGTGGAAACATGGTGGAACAGGTCTAGGACTAGCTTTAATCAAGGGTTTGGTTGAACGGCTCGGCGGCTCGATCCAGGTCAACAGCCAGCATCAATTGACCACCTTCATCATTAGTTTTCCTAGACAAGTTGAATTCCAGGTTGAAGATTAAAGGATGGAGTACTGAGTTGTCATTTGCCTTACTCCTCCCGCCTCTCACCTTACTTTTTAAGTGCTGAGTGCTGAGTGAAGGGGTAACTGAGTAGATGGGTGGACGAGTAATCGCGTGCTGATGTGATAAAGCCAATCTAACTCCATCACCCTATTACTCCATTACCCCATTATCCCATCCCCCTCGACTTCCCTCGGCTCCCTTTACGGCCCTTTACCTTTATAGCCTTCTACAAACTCTACAGCCCTTATCATTTCCCCCTGCCGCCCTTTGTTCTCACGCCTCACTTGAGCCTTCACCAACCTGCTGCTGTGCAAGTTCAGGCAGGCGACCAAAGAGTCCTACCATGACTCGCAGAGCAAGACGACGCACAAATGGACTCGTTTTCAAGACCCAAATACCCTGACGACGCAGCCAAACCAGCGGCAACCAACGGTTCGAAAAACAGCGATCGAGAAAATCAGTAAAGCCCAGGATGAGATAGTTTTCCAGCTTGCGCCAACGCTGATAGCGCTTCAGGACTCGCCAACTGCCGAGGTCTTCACCCCGTCGCTGCGCCTGCTGTAGCACCTGAGCCAGCGCCGCCGCATCACGAATTCCCATGTTTAACCCTTGACCGCCAACCGGATGGCAGCAGTGGGCCGCATCCCCAACTAGCGCTAGTCTCGGCTTGGCATACTGCTGACTCTGCATTAGCTGAACACGAAACAGCAGCGGATCACTCAGCGGCGTTAAACGCCCCATTTGGTTGCCATAGCGCTGCATCAGTTCCGACATAAACTGCTCCGGTTTCAGCGCCATCATCGCTTCGGCTTCGGCGTGGGGCGCTGTCCACACAATTTGGCAGCGGTTGTTGGGCAGCGGCAAAATGGCAAACGGGCCGCTGGGCCAGAAGCGTTCGTAAGCCGTATTTTGATGAGACTGTTCTGGCTGTAGGAGGACGGTAATGCAGGATTGCCAATATTTCCAGCCGTCTGTATTAATGCCAGCCTGCTGCCGAATCCGCGATCGCGCTCCGTCAGCCGCCACCAGCAAACGAGTTTGAACAAACCGCACTTTGCCAGCCTGCTCAATCTGAAGTGTAACCGCCTGCTCGCCATACTCCACTTGGTGCAGGCGAGCAGGACAGAGATAGTCCACCCTGTCGGCCCGTTGAATATGCTGCTGTAGCGCCGTCATCAAAACCGAATGCTCAGCCGCGTAGTAAATAGCTTCTGTGTTCAGATCTTGCGCCGTAAACTCCACCACTTGAGGATGATCGGCATCAGAAAGCCGCACGCCATCGAAACGCGTGATATGCGGCTTAATATCTGCCCAAATGCCCATGCCTGCAAAAATTCGCGCAGATACTAGAGACAGCGCATAAGCTTGCCGTCGGCTGGCTCCAACCTCCGGCGGCTGTAGCTCTATAACCGCCACCCTCAACCCTGAATGACGCAGCATACAGGCCAGCGTCAACCCCACTACACTGCCGCCGACAATCGTCAAGTCATAATCGATAGACAAGGATTGCCCTTGCTGAAGATGTGAAAGCGCAAGGGAGGATGGGTCAGAAGATTTTGGCGTCGCTGGCGGCCAGTCCAGGGTCATAAAAACAGCAAGCGTTGTAATTCGTGATCAAATATTACTTTTTATTGTGACGCGATTCCTCGGGTCAAGCAAGATGTATGTAGGGCGTGAGGAATCAGGAGTGAAGCGAGAGGAGTAAGCAAGAGCTGTTCACTTGTCTTAACTCCTCAAACAACTCTCTACAACCTATCTTTCTTCGACTCCCTTCAAGTCTCTTCACCCACAGCCCTTTAAAGCCTATCCCCCCTCGACTCCTTCGACTCCCTTTGCAGTTTCTCCAGCCTTTTGGCACCCCTGTCCCTCCCCCCTCACACCATATCTGCCCAATTACACCCTCAAATCTCAAACTTTTTTCCAAATTTAGTGCCCATTTCTGCAATTTATGTGTAATATCGCAGCATGTAGTGTTGATTAACTTAGCTAACATATAGATGAATGACCTTAAAAAGCAGCATGAATTGGGTTGGCCGACCTTAATTCGGGCTTTTGGGTTAAGGATGGATGCTTGAGATTCGTTTGTGTAGTTAAGTTTAGACTGACTGATTTGTTTGTTGCGATCGCACACCGCTTTCCTATCGCCTAGATATAGAGAGAGTGATGCACCCAATCGCACCTTGGAGCAGACAGACAGCAGTTGCAACATCAAAACATTGTGTGTGCCGTAAAGACATGGATAAGCAACAGATTGAATAAAAGAAAATAGCTTCACGATCATGGCGTACTGCGACCTGTATCGTCAGGGCTGTGGGTTACTTCTGCCATTCATCTCGTTGCAATTTCCACTGAATTAAATCCATTCCATACAGATTAATTAATCTATTATTGGAACCTGCGAAGCAACTTCGTCTTTGCAATCGATACGACAACTCAACAACAGCCTGCTGCCAATCTGGAAGTCAGGTAACCGCTGCTAAGGGCAAATTACTGCCGATTAGCAGACAGTTTGTAGCGCAATTCTAGACTGAGTTTCGACTTTCTTTAAGGTTTGTATCCTTTGTTTCGGGTTAAACATTCTGACCTAACATTGGGTACCATCATCAGCACTGGTAGGCAAAACCCAACTTTTTCGGTTTTAATAACCTGTGGTTTCGATGACTTCGCTTAGCTTTTATGCATCTCCTTCGATTTGCAAGCTTTGTATTTTGATTACTAGCCTCGCGTTATTCCATAAGCAGACAACGCCGTGAATAGCCTAAAATCTCTGTTCTCAAAAAAATCCAAGGGAGTCGGCATCGAACTCACTCCTGATCGCATTAATATCGCTCGTGTGCGTCGGCAGGGAGCGAAGTACAAGCTGTTGAACTTCTATACGCAAGAGGTTCCCGAAGGCATCTTCCAGGAAGGCCAGATTACCGACACGATCGCAATGGCCGAAATCTTGCGAGAAGCTCTTGCTGAAAGCAAGCTCAAAGTCAAAAATGCAGCAACGGCCATTCCCGGACGAGCCATCACCCGCATTATTCCCGTACCAGCAGAACTGGACGATCGGGAACTGCGGGAAATGGTTTTGAACCAGGAAGCCAGTCTCTATCTGCCGTTTCCACGCGAGGAGGCAGATGTTGACTATCAAAAGCTGGGATTTTTTGAAGACGAGGACGGGATCGAAAAAGTCCAGGTACTGCTGGTTGCGGTGCGTAAAGAAGTTACGGATACGTACCTCGATACGTTTCAACAGGCTGGAATTGCTCTGGATGTGCTGGAAACTAGCAACTTTGCCTTGATTCGCACCATCCGGGAGCAGCTTCGCAACTTTACGCCTCAAGAAGCGGCTGCCATTGTTGATATCCAGTTTGAAAGTACCGAAATCTCTATTGCGGTTGATGGGGTGCCGCAGTTTTCGCGGACTGTGCCCATCGGCACCTATCAGGTACAGAGCCAGCTCAATCGGGCCATGAACTTGCCGCCGTCGCGCAATACCGACATGCTGCAAGGGATGACGATCCCGGCTACGCCCATGGACAGTGTGGGAACACCTCAATTGGGTGGTACCAATCCTGGCACTGCTGCCATGCTGAGAGTTTTGGGTGAGCTATCAGACGAACTGCGCCGCTCAATCGATTTTTATCTTAATCAGGGTGACAACCTAGAGGTGGCTCAGCTACTGCTGGCGGGGCCTGGAAGTTCCATCGGTCAGCTCGATGAGTTCTTTGCTCAGCGACTCAGCTTACCCACAACTCGCATTGATCCGATTGAGACACTCTCACTGGAAACAGATGAAGAGATCACAGAGGCGCAGCGACCTGGGTTGGCCACGGTGCTGGGGCTTGGCATACGGGAGGCGTAATGAGGCGTAACTATGTATAACTTAGACATTAACTTTCTGAATGATCGGGAAGAACGACCGCTTCCCGCCGGGGGGACTGCTAGGGCGGCGACTCCGGCAGGCGATCGCACTCCAATTTTTATCGGTGCCGCAGTTGCGATCGCACTACTGGCCGCCGTCGGTGGAGCATGGCTATTCACCAACCAGCAGATTGCTAGACTAACCCAAGAAAATCAGAACTTGGACAACCAGCTCCGCGAACTGCAGGCCCGCCAAGATCGGTTAGACGAGGTGCGCCTACAAACCACCGCAATCCAAGAAGAAACTCAAGCCCTCACAACAATTTTCAATCAAGTTCGACCCTGGTCTGCCATGCTCCAGGATGTCCGAGAACGAATTCCCAATCGAGTTCAGATTAGCGAAATCATCCAAACCCCCGGCACTCCTCGGGAAGCACCCAACACCGAAGATGGCATTCCACCCTCCTCCGGTGGTGTTGAGATTACCGGAGTTGCCTGCTCCTTTGATGACATCAACGACTTCATCCTTACTTTGCAACGCTCGCCCTACTTTATTAGAGGTGAAACAAAACTGACTAGCGCTGAACTAGGTGATGACGATGATCGACAAGTTGTCGGACGATGTCCTGGCGATCCTACAACCACCCAAGCAGTCCAGCTAGTGGATTACACCATTCAGGCCAATCTAACAGAAGTCCCCGCCTCTGAACTGATTGATGCATTCGAGCGAAGTGGCACCATTGGCCTCATTGCACGGATACGAGCTTTACAAGATATAGGAGCCATCGAACCATGACTGTTTCTGGAGATTTCATTCCTGAAGAAAGCGGGGTACAGGAAGCCGCTCCGGAGTACCCAACAGCCTTTGGGATTACGCTAACACCAATGGTGATTGGCATTATCTTAGCCATTGTAGGCTTGGGCGGAGCCCTGTATCTGTTTCTCAACGTTTTACAGCCCGCATTACAGCGCCGAAGCGAACTCGCCGCCGAAGTCCGCTCTAAACAAGAAGACCTAGCCAATCAGGCAGAAGCGCTTCAAGAAGTCGAAGAAGTTGAAGCCGAACTCGAAGCTGCACTCGCAGAACGGCGCAGTGTATACGGCCTCTTCTCTTCTGAAGAACAACTGGACACTCTCATCATTGATATCAACCGACAAATCGTACCGACCAACGTTGGAATCGAAGATTTGAGACGTCAACTCATTGATGCTGGTGTTTCGCCCGAGCTAGTTGGAGCACGCTTAGCGCGAGTTGAGCCGCTTCCAGATGAATCCGGTGTAATCACAACTGAGGATCTAGAAGATAACCCTTACTACACTGAGCAAATTGTCGGCAAGCTCAGAAGCCAAAAGATTGCGGTGGGCATTCAAGGCGATTTTGCTCAAATTCAGTCAATTATTCGGAATATCGAGCGTTTAGAGCCACTGCTGATTATTCAAGACTTTACGCTTGAAGAATCTGATATCAACGAAGAATTTTCTGACGTTGTTGGCATCAAAATCTTAGATGCCCAAATGGTACTAGATGCTCTAATTCCAACCAGCGCACCAGATGAGCTACCAGAAGTTGAGACAGCACCAGCCGAAGGAGAGGAAGGCGCAACGGGAGAAGAGGCCGAATCATGATGGAGCCATAACGATTGCCACAGGGTTAATTCAGCATCATTTGAGCATCATCAACTATTTATAACGAGCTAGCTAGATTGTGAGAGGAGTGAACCGTGAAACAGCATCTTGGATTTGGGAGCATTTTGGCAGGAGCTGCCCTGATAACCGTATCAACTGCCCAGCCAGCCCAAGCCGCCCCAACAATTGTGACTGAAATTCGAGTTGAACAAACTGATGAGGGTGCTGAGCTAGTTTTGGAAACCAACGTCCGCGATCGCCCGCAGGTTTTCACAATTAATCAAGGCAACAGCCTAACCGCTGATGTGATCAACACACAGCTCAATTTGCCCGGAGGTGAAACAGGCTTTCAGCAACAAAATCCTGCTCCTGGGATCGCTTCAATCGTAGTGCGTCCTCTCGATGCCAACAGCATTCGGGTTGTAGTCACGGGTGCCGGGAACGCCCCAACAGGCGAAGTCAGCCAACGAGATGATGAGCAACTCGTCTTCAGTTTTGCAGCATCAGATGAAGTTGCGGCTTCTCAGCCCACTACTCCCGCCCCAGAGGCAGCAGCACCCACTGCACCATCTCAACCTTCAGGCAATACAGGAGATCAAACGGCACAGGTGCCACCCCAAAATCCAGATGTATTAGTCCCCAACCCTGAAGTTACCATTAACGGTGTTCCTGTACCCGCACCACAGCCTCAAGTCGTACCACCATTCCTTCCTCGCGCTGTTGCTCCACCTGTCGGTGACATCGCTGTTTCTACGTTTGATACCTCATTTGATGAGATTGATTTAGGAACAGATGTACGAGTTCCCAGGCTAGTTCTGCGAGAAGCTCCAGCTCGGGAAGTTCTATCCCTGCTGGCCCGCGCTGCCGATTTGAATCTCGCATTCACTGATGCAAGCGTAGCTGCCGGAGACGGTGAGGGCGACGATGGTCCAACAATCACCTTAGACATTCAAGATGAGCCTGTGCAGAATGTCTTTAACTATGTACTTAGAATTACTGGACTGGAAGCAAATCGCACTGGGCGTACAATCTTTGTTGGCCCGCAGCTACCAGATGCAGCACGTGATGTAGCGACACGAACTCTTCGGTTGAATCAAGTTCCGGCTAACGAAGCTGCTAACTTTCTAGCCACTCAAGGCGCTGAGTCTCGTCAATCTTTCCAGGAAGTTACAATTGAGACCCTGGGTGAAGGAGCTGCGGCTCGAAACGTTGAGGTTCTAGGCCAGCCTGAGATTATTACTGTTGGAGTTGAATCGGAAGGCCGGGGTCAAAGCCCTCTCTTGTTAGAAGGATTAGCCGTTAGTGTTGACCAGCGACTCAATGCAGTAACGCTGGTTGGTAGTCCGCGCAAGATAGAGGTTGCAACTAATCTGTTAACTCAGCTTGATTTAAGACAGCGTCAAGTCGCTGTAAACGTGAAGATTATAGACGTCAACTTAGCGAATACAGAGGATTTTGGCACAAGCTTCTCGTTCGGTATTGGTGACACCTTCTTTTCAGTTGATAATGGAGCGGGTACGATTGGTTACGGAGACTACAGGCCACCTACTGCAAATGAAATCGGAAATAGCTTAACTGGCCGACCAACCATCGATAATCCTTTTATTGAAGGAGAAGCTTTCTTAGGCGATGGCTTCTTTAATCCTGATGGTGAAATACCATCTGGAGATCCGTCTTTGGGACCTGGCGGCGATCCTTTAAGACCTGGTATTTCAGACTTTACTCCTGGAACACCCGCAACAACAGAATTTGAGATCGTACCAACGGCTGTCGATCCAACAACAGGAGAACCAACAGGCTTTAGAATCGTTCCGGTGGTGACTCCTGGAACACCAGATGAATTTGAATTTTCTCCACCTAGTTTTTTCCAATATCCACGCGATTTCTTAGCTCGTCTACAGGCTCAGGTTATTAGTGGTAACGCTAAAATTTTGACTGATCCAACCTTAATTGTTCAGGAAGGTGAGGAAGCAGAAGTCATTCTTGCTGAACAGGTCATTACCAATGTTTCTACTGATCGAACAGTTACAGGAGCGACTGTCATTGAAGAGACAGAACTTGAATTTGCGGATGCGGGTCTAACGCTGGAAGTCATTGTCGATCGGATTGATGACAATGGTTTTATCACAATGCAGGTGAATCCGGCGGTGACTGCTCCATCAGCAACTGAGGAATTTGGCGACATTGATGTCACGCTTTTGGCGCGGCGGATTTTGAGTTCTGGTCAGGTTCGGCTGCGAGACGGTCAAACGCTTATTCTTTCAGGCATTATCCAGGATACTGATCGGACAACGGTTTCGAAGGTTCCTATTTTAGGTGATTTGCCTATTATTGGTTCTCTGTTCAGGAGTACGAATAGCGAGAATCAGCGGCGAGAGGTTATTGTCCTGGTTACTCCTCAGATTCTAGATGATACCGATCAATCGGTGTTTGGCTATGGTTATACCCCTGGACGCCGTGTTCAGGAGGTTTTGCGTGAGCAGTAATGGTGTTATCGCGGTTTGAGCCAAGTTAGCCAGTTAGCTCTGAATAGCCCTGTTATTTCTCCCTAGATGAATTAATCTGGGGAGATTTTTTGTTGGGATTGATCAGTTATTGATTTGAATTCTCTGCTTTATTGAGGCGAATAGGGATTGAAAGGGCCTGTGGGATAAGGGATTGAACGCTCTTATTGGCCCAAAACATGGGGGCTTTTACCCAAAAATGCCGAAGTTCGCATAAATTAAAGGTTTCAGCGATCCATATTTGAAGACTTGCCATTAGAATAGGGCATTGAAACTCCCGTATATCAGAAGTTCTAGCGATTTTGAGTAGAATTCCCTATTTGCTCAAAATAACTTGAATCGATTTTGGGAATTTGTAGTGCAAAACATTTAGGAGATTCACATGAATAAAGGCGAACTAGTTGATGCAGTTGCAGGCAAGGCTGAAGTAACCAAAAAGCAGGCCGATGCAGTGATTACCGCGACTGTTGAAGCGATTATGGATGCTGTTTCCAGTGGTCAAAAAGTCACGCTAGTTGGGTTTGGTTCCTTTGAGCCTCGGGAGCGCAAAGCTCGCGAGGGTCGCAACCCGAAGACTGGCGACAAGATGGAAATTCCTGCGACCACGGTGCCTGCTTTTTCTGCGGGCAAGCTGTTCAAGGAGAAAGTAGCCGAAAAGTAGTTAGTGTTGACGATTGGTTGAATCTTTGGAACAAACTAAACCTTTTCGTCCAGCCCACGGGGGGAATTTGGCTTGGGCCGCTGCGGTGGCTGGCTGCCCCCCGGAGGCGATTCTTGATTTTTCGGCCAATATTAATCCGTTGGGGTTGCCGTCTTCTGCGATCGCAGCTATCCAGTCCCATATTGGTGATATCGTTCGGTATCCTGATCCGGGTTATGGCAAGCTGCGGCGCAGTTTAGCGGATTTTCACCATGTACAACCCGACTGGATTCTGCCGGGTAACGGTGCGGCTGAGTTGCTGACTTGGGCCTGCCGTGAACTGGCAGATCTGGAGGGAGTTGTGCTGCCGAACCCGGCGTTTGGTGATTATGCGCGATCGCTAAAGGCGGCGGGAGCAACAATCAGCAGCGGCACGCTGGCGATGGATGCGCTAGTGCGGTCTGCTGATTTCAGTATTTTGTCAACTTCAGATCATGAGCTGGCGCGATCGCAACCTGGCCAGCTAGATGAAATCTGGCGAGATGCGATCGCACATGCCTTACAGATTGCGGGACTCAACTCGCGTCACTGTGGTTTAGTCCTCAATTCACCTCACAATCCCACGGGCTATCTGTTGCACCGAGACACGATTGGTCAGTGTTTGGAGCAGTTCGGATTGGTGATTGTGGATGAGGCGTTTATGGATTTTGTCCGACCGCAGCATCAGCAAAGTGTGGATCAGTGGATCGAGACGTATCCAAATCTAATTATTTTGCGATCGCTGACCAAGTTTTACAGCTTACCGGGGTTGCGAATTGGCTATGCGATCGCACATCCCGATCGACTACAGCGCTGGCAGTCATGGCGCGATCCGTGGCCCGTCAATGCTTTAGCTGAAGCGGCTGCGATCGCAGTCCTAGCCGATTCGGAATTTCAGCAGCAGACTTGGGACTGGCTAGACCAGGCGCGATCGCAGTTGTTTCATGCTCTATCTCAGCAAACGGGACTGACACCTTTGCCAAGTGCCGCCAACTTTCTGCTGATACGGGCGCAGCAATCAGTCATGCAACTGCAAGAGCAACTGCTGAAGCAGTCTCAGATTTTGATTCGCGACTGTATGAGCTATCCGGTTTTAGGCGATGCTTATTTTCGCGTGGCGGTGCGGACAGAGGCGGAGAATGAGCGGTTGGTGGATGCGATCGGGCAGGTGTAATGGAGTCGATTAGCTTTATCACACCATTACAGGCTTACCCATCCACCCAGCTACTCATTTCCCCCTTCACTCAGCATTCAACTCCTCGTCCTCAACCCTTTGCCATAACCTCTCTCAAAAACACCTGCCACTTTTCAGGATGCAGGGATTTACGGTGAAAGATAAACTTGATAGATTACCCAAACCACGTCTTGTTCGTTGCTCCCGTTCTCTGCACACATGCCTACCAGTGCCAATTTCGTTGCCCTCTGCCAAGCTCAGTTAAATCTTCTAGTCAATGGATTAGGAGCGGCGGCGAGTGCTGTTTATTTGGCAGAAGAGACCGCAACGGGGCAGGATATGGAGCTGACGCCTGTGGCGAGCTATCCGGCGGATGCGCTGCAAACGTTGCGATCGCATCGTGAATCGTTATTTACGCCCCAGTTGCCGGATGTTGCGAACCAACCGCTACCGGGGTACAGATCCTTAGCAGATGCGGAACGTCAAGATGAATTTGTAGAGCGCGATTCAGCGGTTGCGCCCGAATTGAACGCCCGCAATTACCGAAATTCGATCTACTCAGATCAATCCGAGCAGTCTGAGTCGAAAAATGCCGCTTCCATCGGGGATTCCCCCATCGGTAATTCATCTAGAGATTCATTGGCTGACTTGTTTGAGTCAGACTCAACTGTTGAAGCAACGGTGGAAGCAGATCGCAGTTCACTGCCGCTGATTAATCAGGTGGTGATTCCGCTGATTCATGATGAATTGGTGATGGGAATTTTGGTGGCCGCTCGTCCGGAGCAAACCTGGAGCGCATCGGAAAAGCAGCAGCTCAATCACATTGCCGACACGCTTGCCATTGCATGCGTCATGGATCGGCAGGAACACTGGATGCAGGACTACACCCAGGTTCAGTATCAGCGCGAAATTCAGCAGCACGAAGTCGCTCACGATTTTTTGCACCAGTTCCGCAACCCGCTGACGGCCATTCGCACGTTTGGCAAGCTGCTGCTCAGACGCATACAGGCCGATGATGCCAATCATTCTGTCGCGGAAGGCATTGTGCGAGAAAGCGATCACCTCAAGGATCTATTTGAGGAATTTCGCCAAGTGGTGGATCAAGAGCATGAAGCTTGGCTGTCGCAAAATCTGCCCCAGCGGGGTCAAACTTCTGCGCTACCCGCAGCGGACTCCGCAGAATTGATTGCGGACATGGAGATTTCCCATTCGCCCTCTGAGCAGGTGGCTGCTCCCCATTTATTACCACCTAGCCCGTCCCGCTTACATCCTAGTCTTTGTTCACTGATGGATGTGATTGAGCCACTGCTGGTCACCGGATCTGCGATCGCACAAGACCAGAATCTATCGTTTTGGACAGAGTTGCCAAACACCGACCCCATCGTCTGGGTCGATGCCAAAGCGCTGCGGGAAATACTGGGCAACATCCTCGACAATGCACTCAAGTATGCAAGCCACGATGCGGCTATCCTCATCCAGGTGCCGCCCCTGTCTGCCATTCCCGCCATGACGGCACCACTAGCTAGAGCTGAGCACATTACCAATCAGCTTCAGCAACAGCAGCAGGCGATTTTAATCGCCGATACGGGGCCAGGAATTCCGGTGGCCGATCTCAATCACGTCTTTGAGCGGCACTACCGAGGCGTTCAGACTCAAACCGATATTCCAGGTACAGGCTTGGGACTTGCGATCGCGCATGAACTGATTGAACAAATGCAGGGCACAATCCAGGTCTACAGCCCCTTATCCACCTGTCCGCTCCAGTCCCAGCGCTTCCGCCAGCTTGCAGCATCGACAACACCCCAGCATCCCGGTACAGCCTTTATCATTTGGCTCTCAACCACTGAACCACCTAATGCAGGCTAGCTCTACCGTTTCTATAAGATCGCGATACAGATAGGTATTAGGGGCAAGGGAGCAGGGGAGCTAGGGTACATACCCCGCGAATTCCAGTTCTTCCTGCAAAACATCCCAATAAATATCCGGCAGTGCGCTGCTCATTGAATTACTTTCAATGCCGTAGCCCAAACTTGTCCAGGTATCAGAGAGAATTTGCAGCACTAAATAAATATCTCCCTGTTGCAGCAGCGTTGGGATATCGTACCCGCCCCAAGCATAGGGGTCACTCAGCCAGGCATAGACCACTTCGTCTTGATACTCCGGCTCAAAGCTATAGTCACTCCACGGGGTATACCAGGCAGGCGGTTTAGGATGATAAAGCTCGGCTTTTTCTTTCCAGGTTGTAGTCAAAAACTGATAGCGGCCTGCCGCCGTAGTGCAGTTTCCTGTATTTGGTCCCACTGTAATGGTCAAGCACAGATCGGGATGGTGACTAAAGCTTTCAATTAAATCGCCGCCATAGAGCATCGCGTAGGGCTGATCGCTGTTGGATTCGCTGGCCGAAATAGTTCGCATCAACGCCCGGATATAGGGGTCTCCCCCCCGCATCGCCAGCGGAACGGGGCGCGAGACCGGGTTGGCGGTTAGGAAACGGTCGATAGTTTTTGACTTAATCGATTGGGGAGAAGGAGGCGCAGTGTAGAGAAACGCCAACAGACCGCCCACAACTAAAATCAGGCTACCTGTCAAAAAACGGCGACGCTCAAGCTGGCGCTGATGACGACGAAATTGCCGTCGAGACGGATAGGGAGAAGAGTTAACAGGACGAGGGGATGTCACAGGGGCTGAATAGTTAAAGTGCTGAACCGTTGATCCTGGAGCAGTACAGTCGCATGGTCAGTTGGTTTGGTGGTGCGATCGCACCTTGATCCAATTACATAACTCAGTACCAACTCTCATCTTGCACCCATCTTGCACCGCTGCGCTCCTAGAATAGCAGACGATCTTCATTTTGCATTTCATAAACTCTATACCTACCCTAAATGCCCCCAAAAGTTCTGTCATACCAGTTCTGCAATGTGGCACTACAGATGGGTGGAGTGAAGTGTGAGGAGTGAAGCGTGAGGCGTGCTGAGTGGAAGAGAATACACCTTACTCCTCTCGCCTCTCGCCTTACTTCCAGTGTTGAGTTTTACAGCCTTTACAACCCTCTACAGCTAAATACGATTAACAGAATGTAAATGCTTCTAGATCAATTTGAGCAACTTGAGACTCAATATAAGCTTGCTGCTCGGCGTCAAATAGCTGGGTGAATTTCGTCGCATTTTGGTTTTGAATGGGCTGATGGACGCTGTTTTTCCACGGTTCGGAACTGAGGCGCACCTGCTGAGCCGTTTGCTGATAACCATCTAGCATCGTAGGTTCGTAGACGATGCCGATGCGCTGACAGAGCGTTTCCAAAATTTGGGCTGGATCAGCCACGAGATCCTCATAGCGAACAACGTGATGATTGGGCTGATGCTGATATCGCAGGCTAATGCGTAGATCCCGCAGCCAGCGAGCCGTACAGAGCTTCGCATCCGCAGGCTCATCTGGCCACTGCTCCGGATAGCGCTGCCGCACATCGTACAGCGAGGCTACCACATCGGTTCCATTTCGCAGCAGATGGATGAACTGGGCATCCGGCAACTGCTGGGTGATGTAGTCAAGATAATACAAATGCTGGGGCGTTTTTTCTAACCAAATCGTCCGCTGCTGCCGCTGAGTAGCGTGATCCAGCATACGGAAAAATGCCTGGGTGTACTGCCGCTTAAGTGCGATCGCACGTCTTGGTAGTTCCTGCTCTAAATCGAGCTGATCAATATCCTGTAAAAACTGATGTAAGTGCGATCGCAACCGAGCCAGCGCAATCCCGAATACTAACTTACGGGACGCTAATTTAAGTAAGGGGTGCGTCCACTCGATTTCGAGGCGTGACTCAGTGAACTGCTGCGCCTTATCCGTGCTGAACAAATAGAGAAAAAACTGCGATTCCGGAAACGACTGCACCTGAGAATGACTCGCCAGCAAACTTTGGAGCAGCGTCGTCCCCGAGCGGGGACAGCCAACGATGAACAATCGCTTTTGAATAGTTGGCACAGAAAGGTTCGTCATAATAGCGTTCTACACGTTAGTCATACAGGTGAGTTAAGTGCTGAGGAAGGATGAGAACTAATGGGTGGATGGGTAGATGAGTGGATGAGTGGATGAGTAGATAGATAATCGCATAATGATGTGATAGAGCTAATTTTCCCCATCACCCCGTTACCCCATCACCCCTCGGCTCCCTTTACAGCCCCTTACAGCCCTTTACAGCCTTTCTACACCCTCCCCCTCTCCTCCCTTCACACCTGTTATAGCCGCCGCTTAATTGCGTTCCAGACTAACGCCGGAGAAAAGAAGAATGCTTGCCCTAGTAGGTAATAGGCAAACAGCGGTTTTTGATGCGCTTCTCGTAGTTTTCGGGCAATATTCATTGACCAGCGGCTTTTGGCAGTGCGGCGTAGATGTCGATGAGATTTACCCTCCGGAGAAGCCAGAAAGCTGTCAATGACCTGAATCACCTCTTTGGCGTATAGGCCAATATTTCGGGTCAGGCCATCTGATTCCTCGACTCGAATCACCAGTGGTTCTGGAACATGAACATAGTCACCGTAGGCCAGCAACCGCAAATACAGTTCGCGATCGTGGCAGATTTTGAGCGCTTCATTCAGCAATCCGGTCTGGAGCAGATAACTGCGCCGCGCCACCACCAGAGACATTGTCCAAATCAGCGAACTCATCAACATGTGCTGCGTCGCATCGGCGTACATCGGCCAGACTTGCGACGATACAACCGTCTGTTCTGACCCAGTTTGATTAATTACATCACAGGCACTCAGTGCGGCATCGGGCTGAGTCGCCCGTGCTTTAGCATGAGCTTCTAAAAAGGTGGGCAACCACTGATCATCCGAATCCAAAAATGCTATCCATTCCCCCTGTGACTCCGCGATCGCAACATTGCGGGCTGCCGCTGCACCGCGATTTTGAGGTAGCGCAATCACGCGCAGGTGAGGATACTCTGCGGTTGGATAGGTTTCGCGTAGCCACTCCACGGTGCCATCGGTTGAGCAATCATCGACAATCAGCAACTCATAGTCCTGCACGGTTTGATTCAGGACACTTGCGATCGCAGATGGTAAACAGCGCCGTCGATTGTAGGTGGGCATAATGACTGAGAATTGTGGCGTTGCCATCACGCAATATCCTCCCTAGTCATGCTGGCTCAGTCGCTGCCGCTTTCGCTGCCGATTCGTGAAAGACAGCAAAAAATGGCCCAATTGCTGGGGCAAAAACGCAATCACGATCTTGGCGACAACGGTCAAGAGTAAGCGCGTTTGCCGAGTTGCCAGACTTGGATTGTAGTAAACCGCACGCCACAAATACTGTGCAGTATTAAATCCTCTGACCGGGGTTAGAGTAGCCTCTAGACTCCGCAACATCAGATAGCGATAGGCATGAGCTAAACTTTGGGGCTTGAGGGATTGCAATTCATCTGGTGCATCGGCATAGGCTTTTTGCAGAAACATCAACAAACGCTCTTCGTGCCGTGCCGTATCGTCCGTAATGGAACCGGGAGAAATACGATAGTAGACTTGCACCTTGGGCACCGTCATAAAAAAGTGATGCCGCGCAATCCGCAGATACAAGTCCGTATCCTGGCAGCCCGTAAGCTGCTCATCAAATCCACCAATGTCCCGCACAATCTGACATCGAATCAGCGCAGCTGAACCGTTTTCCAAAAAATTAGCAACCAGCAGCTTAGCGTAAACGTTGCCCTGTACAATCTCTCGTCTACCAGGGCAGACAAACTGCCCCTCAGTGTCGATATAGTCCGTCCAACTGTAAACCAGCCCAATCTCGGAATGGGTCTGCAAAATTTCAAGCTGATCCTGTAGCTTGTCAGGATGCCACAGATCATCAGCATCTAAGAATGCTAAATACTCTCCTCGCGCTTGAGCAATGCCGCGATTGCGAGCTGCCGAAGCCCCCGCATTGGCAGTGTCTAGGATCTTCAACCGTTTATCGTTGGTGGCTTGCAGGATAGCCTGCACCACAGGCAGCGACTGATCGGTTGATCCATCATTCACCACAATCAGTTCAAAATCGGCAAACGTCTGCTGCAAAACAGACTGGATCGTAGCCGCAATTGTGGTTTCGGCGTTGTAGAGCGGAATAATCACGGAAATGAGCGGATTCGACATCATTTCACCGATTCCTGCTCCGTTGCTTGGCAAATAAATGTCGCTGGCTCACGAGATTGAACACCAGAGCATTGTTGCTGGAGCCGCCAATAAATCCAAGGACTGATTACGCTGCCGAGATGAAATGACAGCTCTGCGTTCAGCCCTGGATCTCGATAAACTCGCTGTCGATATTTGAGCAGATGAACCAGCGATCGCTTGATGCCACCCAAGATGGTACGCAGCATAATCTGCCTTTGCTGCGGGACTGAGTCCGTGGTGATCAGCCGAAGCGCGCAAGTTGCCAGTCCACAGGCATAGGTCAGCCGATTAATGTAGGGGGGCTGAAATCGCCAGCTTGGGATCTGGTGCGTTGTTTGCAGATCTGGCGTGTACCAAATTTCCCAACCTGCCTTGTGTAAATACAGCAACGGCTCGTAGTCATCACCCTGAACGAATAGGCCGGGGCGCTTGCCGCCAAGCAGGGGCTGAGCTGGGACGCTTTCTAGCCATGCTTGTTTCCGAATCACGAGCGAGGCCGCAGGTGGCAGCAGCAGATTCTCAGGTTGAAATGGCCAAGGCTGATCACCATGATCTCGAATGGCTAGGAAATAAGCAATCCGGTCAAAATGATCGGGTAGTGGTTGGTCAGTGGCAAGCTGAATCCGACCGCTAAATGCGCCTAAACGCGGACGAAAGTGGCGAAACTGAGCGGCAGCGCTGAGCCACTCCGGTTCCGGCCAGTTGTCATCGTCCAAAAAACCGACCCACTCACCGTCAGCAGATGCGATCGCAGTTAAACGAGCATAGGCTGCGCCCTGTCGCGGCTCAAAGGCATAGCGAATCGGCACGGGAAACGTCGTGTCTGCCTGATACTGCTCCACCACCTGACGCGTGTTGTCCGAACTATTGTTATCGACGATCAAAATTTCCCAGGCAAGCTGCTCCACCTGAGACTGCGATCGCAACTTTTCCAACAGATCCGAAATGCGATCGCTGCCGTTGTAAGTTGGAATCGCAATGGTAAAGTCCAAGGTCATTCACTCATTCTGCCGTCTTAGCACCAGTCTGCCCCAAATGTACCAGGGACTGATCAAGCAGGCGATTAAGAATTGAGTCTCACAAGCGGCGATAAGGTCAGTGAATGACCGCTGCCGATAGCAGAGCAGATGCCAAATTAGTTTTTGGAAATCGCTCAGCCAAAACAGTAAGACAAAGACAGGGCGCTGCCAGGCAGGAATGCTGAGCATGCGCGTGACGTGACGGCTCAGGCCCGTGCCGCGCATGAACGGGATCAGATACTGTCTATTCAGTCGCCAGCGGGGAATTTGATGCACAATTTTCATGGCGGGATTGTGCCAAACTTCCCAGTTATGACATTGAAAATGGGCCAGGACTTCTAAGTCTTCGCCTGTCAACATGCTGGTTTTGGTGCGTCCGGTCAGAATAGCTCGTTTAGGAGCCGATTCGAGCCAAGCCTGTTTCCGCACGACGAGTCCAGCCGAGGGCGGCAGCAATCGCTGATGACGCCAGTAGGGACGGGGTTCGCTGCCTAAGTTGGTAATGGCCAGAAACGGCTGAATCCGGCCAAACTCTGGTGGTGGCGGAATTTCATAATTACCGTCAATGTGGCTGCCGTATGCGCCTACTTTGGGATGCTGCTGGGCAAAGGTGTAGGCGGCGGCAATCCAGTGCGGATCGGGATGATTATCGTCGTCGAGAAAGCCAATCAGTTCACTGTAAGCATGCTCAACAGCGGCTTTGCGGGCGTAGGCCGCGCCCTGACGGGTTTCGCAGATATAGCGAACGGTGCAGTTAGGCGTTAGTCGCGGCTGATAGTGCTGAACAACAGCAGCAGTATCGTCGGTGCTGTTGTTGTCAACGACGAGTAGCTCCCAATGCAGGTGTTCAATGCCCTGTTGCGATCGCAGTTTCTCAAATACGGCAGGGAGACGCTGCGCTCCGTTATAGGTCGGAATCGCAACGGTGAAATCAACCTCGTAGCGCTGTTCGCGAAGGGGAGACATGGAAGTTTGGTCGGCCTGGATTGATGACATCTCAGCTTTAAGACCACAACAGCAAACGGTATCTGCCCAAATTGTAAAAAATATAGGCAACCTTGGTCAGAGAAATCCGTTGTTTAACGGTTGCAAACTCGCTTAAAGCCAGCCTAGGTTACCCAATATTAGGTGCTGATTCTCGTTGACGGATTTAGAGTTGTCAGAAATTCACAGGCCAGCGAATAATTCTTGAACGATTCTTGAAGAAAGCATGATGTAACTTGACAGAAGCAGTCTGACATCAGTCCGCTGCCGACTGCAACTCAGCGACAAGCTGGATCTCCTCCAGGAACTGGAGCCGCCCATCTTCCACATCAACGGTAATCGTGCTGCCTTCGGTAAACGAACCTTCCAGAATCTTAGTGGCAATTGGATTCTCCAACTCCCGCTGTAAGACTCGCTTCAGCGGACGGGCACCGTATACCGGATCGTAGCCAGCATCGGCCAGATGATTCTGTGCCGCAATCGACAATTCCAGCGTAATTTTCTGATCGGCCAGCAGCTTGTGAATGCGCTGGAGCTGAATTTTGACGATCTGACGTAGTTCGCCCCGGTTGAGCGGATGGAAGAGAATCACGTCGTCAATTCGGTTGAGGAATTCAGGCCGGAAGTGCGATCGCAGCGCATCCATCACCTGAGCGCGAATCGCCTCAAATCGATCCTGATCGGCTTTTTGCTCCGCCTGAGCCTGTAGCGCTTCACGGGCAGCGGTTTTACCATTAGCCGCATCAGGTTCATCCGGCTCTTGATCTTGGTTATTGATCGCCGCATCAATCACGTCAAGCGCCGCTTGAATGGTGGGGTCAAGCTCCTCGCGATCTAGATACCCGCGACAGTTGGTTTTGAGTAGCTCTTGCAGCTTCTTGCGGGTTTCGCTATAGGGCTGTGCGGCGGTGGCGGCAGGCAAGTTCAAAATGCGATCGCTACCGATGTTGCTGGTCATGACGATCACCGTGTTGCGGAAATCCACCGGGCGTCCCTGGGAGTCTGTAATCCGCCCGTCGTCTAGCACCTGAAGCAGAATGTTGAACACATCCGGGTGGGCTTTTTCCACCTCGTCAAACAGGACAACCGAATAGGCATGACGCCGCACCGCTTCCGAGAGCTGGCCGCCTTCCTCATAGCCGACATAGCCCGGAGGCGCACCAATCAGCCGCGAAACGGAATGTTTTTCCATATATTCGGACATGTCGAGCCGAATCAGCGCTTCATCGGTGTCAAACAGCGCTTCAGCCAAGGCTCTGGCCAGTTCCGTTTTACCGACCCCGGTTGGCCCCATGAACAAGAATGAGCCGATTGGACGACCAAGATCCTTCATCCCGGCCCGCGCCCGCCGAATGGCCGCAGACACCGCTTCCACCGCATCTTCCTGGCCAATGACCCGCTGGTGCAGATAGTCTTCTAGGTGCAGCAGCTTCTGCCGCTCCGATTCCATCAGGCGGTTGACCGGGATGCCCGTCCACTTGGCGACAATCTCAGCAATGTCGGCCTCTGTCACCTGCTCCCGCAGCAGCGCTAGCCCATGTGACTGAATCTCCAGCAGACTGGCTTCCTTCTCTTCCCGCTCCCGCTGGACGGCTTCCAGCCTACCGTACTTAAGCTGAGCAGCAGTATTCAGATCGTATTTGCGCTCGGCCTGCTCAATCTGGAGCCGGAGCTGATCTTCTTCTTCCTTAAGGGCATTAATCGCACCGAGGATTTCCTTCTCGTTCTGCCAGCGCGAGTTCAGCCTCTCCTGCTTTTTCCGCAGTGTGGCAATTTCAGACGTGATCCGCACCAGCCGCTCTTGCGAATCGCGGTACAGCCCAGCCGCGATCGGAGATGAGCCTTCGGCTTCAATCGACAGCTTTTCCATCTCAAGCTGCATCACCCGCCGATCGATATCTTCCAGCTCGACGGGCTTGGAGGTAATCTCCATTTTCAGCTTGGCGGCAGCTTCGTCTACCAGGTCAATGGCCTTGTCTGGCAAAAAGCGATCGCTAATGTATCGATCCGACAGCGTAGCGGCAGCGACTAAGGCAGAATCGGCAATCTGAACGCCGTGATGCACCTCGTAGCGCTCCTTCAGACCCCGCAGAATCGAAATTGCGTCTTCTACGGAAGGCTGACCGACTAATACCTGCTGGAACCGCCGCTCCAGTGCCGCGTCCTTTTCGATATGCTTGCGGTACTCATCTAGCGTTGTCGCGCCAATACAGCGTAGTTCACCCCGCGCCAGCATCGGCTTCAGCAAATTCCCGGCATCCATCGTGCCTTGACCCGCACCGGAACCGACAACGGTGTGCAGCTCATCGATAAACAACACAATTTGGCCGCCGGAACTAGTCACTTCCCGCAGGACGGAGCGCAGCCGATCTTCAAACTCACCGCGATACTTCGCTCCAGCAATCAGCGCCCCCATGTCTAAGGAAATCAACTGCCGATTTTTCAGCGAGTCGGGCACGTCACCATTGACGATTCGCTGGGCCAGCGCTTCTGCGATCGCAGTTTTACCGACTCCCGGCTCCCCGATCAGCACCGGATTATTCTTGGTGCGGCGGGACAGCACTTGAATCACGCGGCGGATCTCTTCGTCTCGCCCAATTACCGGATCAATCTTGCCGGAACGGGCGGCTTCGGTTAAATCTCGACCGTACTTGTCTAGCGCTTCATACTGCGCTTCTGGATTCTGATCGACAACTTTTTGATTGCCCCGTACCGATTTAATCGCCGCTTGAATTTTGGATACGTCCGTGTTGAGCGATCGCATAATTCGTCGCCCGACCCGATCGTCTTCAGCAAACGCAATCAGCAAATGCTCAACCGAAATAAACTTGTCTTCCAAATTTTGGCGCGCCGCTTCTGCCTTATCGAGCAGGATATCTAGACCGCGTCCTAAATAAAGCTGGTCGCTGTCGCGCACCTTGGGTTGGCGATTGGCAAACAGCTCTAGCTGCTGCACCACCTTCTCCGGATCAATCGCCGCCTTTTCCAGCACCGAAACGGCCAGTTCGCCTTGCTCTAGCAGCGAAATCATGACGTGTTCAACTTCGAGCTGCTGATGTTTGAAACGTCGGGCGACATCTTGTGCTTTGACAATCGCGTCCCAGGCTTTCTCCGTAAACTTGCTGGAATCGGTGGGCTGCATGTTTTAGGTTTACTGCTACAAACTAAATGGAAGAGGATCAAATTTGCCAGAATCTAAGTATAGCAATCGGCTCTGGGCATTTTTGCCCAGTCTACTCAGTCACACCCGACACCGAATCCACTGGTTGACTGATAAACGTTAATCAAACGTTAATGGGTAATGGTATTCAGGTAATAATTTTGAGGTCTACCGATTAATTTAACCTCTCTTGAGTCGGTTGCCAGCCTGCGGCTTTGCCAACTTACAATGAAAGCCTAGCCACACTGTATCTTTAAAGTCTTATGTCACCTCAAGAGTCTAAACCGTCTTCAATTGAGCAGAAAGCCAAGCAGAAAGACCCTACTCAGACCGACGCGAATGCTGAAAAGCCCATTTCGCCCCTACGCTGCTTTTCTGGGGCGCTGATGTCGGGCACACTGGCAATTTTGATGTATCGCATGATGAGTGCGATCGCAGCTACCTATGCAAACAAACCCATTCACTCGACTAACGTCACCGCGATCAATATTTCAGCAGCGGTGCGAACGCTAGTGGTAGGCATTGTGGCTCTAGGCGCAGGCATCTTCGGCATTGCAGCACTGGGCTTGGCACTGCTGGGAATTCAGGTGCTGATTGAGAAGCTATTGTCGTCCAAGAAAGCAGAAGGATAAAGGCTGTAAAGACTACTCAGTTCTCAGCATTCACTTCTCAGCATTCAAACACTCAACGATTGAGAATTGCTATACGAGAAAAGTGCGATCGCGCTTTTTCCAAATATCAGCCTCACCTCAGATTTAAACAGAAAAGGCGTTACATTTGAGAGATAAGCGCACAGAAGGTACCCTCTATGGTTTCGGTCGTGTCCCTGCTTCTCGTGCTAGCTCTTTCGATGTTAGTGATTCGGATCGGCTCGGTTGCCTTCTTGATGACAGGCGTATCAGAGGAGGTGGCACGGTTTCAATCCCTGTCCGCCTTCTCCGGCACAGGGTTCACGACCGACGAAGCGGAGAACATCGTGAAGCATCCGGCACGGCGCCGGATTGCCACCTTACTCATTCGGGTTGGCTCTATCGGGGTGGTTTCATCGATTGCAACGCTGCTCCTCTCCTTTGTCGGTGCCGGGTCAGCGGCACCGGAGCGATTGCTGGTACTGCTGCTGGGTGTGATCATGCTTTTTGCCCTGGCTCGGAGCTCGGCGTTCAACCGACTGCTCACACCGCTTATTCAGCATTTACTGGCCCGCTATACCACGCTCGATCTGAGAGATTACGCCGACCTGCTGCACCTTCGTGAGGACTATCGGATCGTTGAGCTGGAGGTGAGAGACCATACCTGGTTGGCGAACCGGACGCTTGGCGAACTCAACCTTTCCGATGAGGGTGTTCTCGTGCTTGGGGTTAAGCGATCAGGCGAAGATTACATTGGGGCTCCTCCAGCGGATCTACGGCTTCGCCCTGGGAATCTGCTCGTGCTCTACGGGCGAAAGCACCGCCTGCACGAACTCTCAACCCGAGCATCGGGCGATCAGGCGGCCCATCGCCAGGCAAAAGCCGAGCACGAGCGTGATCTTGACGAACAGCAGACGCATTTGAGTAGATGAATGCGGCATAACACGCTGTTCCACCTGACGATCCGCTGCGTGGCCACAGGTGAACAGCAAGCTGTTATGCGGCGCAGTCATGAGATCGCAACTCAATGCATAACTACATTTCCCGGTGCGAACCATGCCAGCTATAGCACCGCAAGTGCGATCGCGCTTTTAATGCATCCTAGAAGATATGCGATCGTACTGAGACGGCTGCATGGAGTGAATATATATTGGGAGATACTAATAAGCTCTAAACAGCGTGAGCTTGGAATTTGGGGTAGCTATACTGAATTTTTCAGCCTAATTGTCCAATAAGGGATCTTATACAGAAGGATTCAGTCTAATAATTGTTATACGGCTTCTGTTCTCTGTGATGACATATTGAAACGCTATCTGTTGGTGTTCAAGGTCAAACCCCATTTTGGCGATCGCTACAAAAATATAAGTAAAGTTGTTGTTAGTAGCTTGAGAAGTAAAGATAGACAGCACAATTTGATGAATCAAAACTCCTCATCCATTTCTTTTCCAAATCTTGAAACAGAGAGGCTTTGGCTTCGACAGGCGACTCAAGAAGATGCTGAAGCTATATTTACCGTATTTTCTGATCCAAACGTGACTCAGTTTCATGACCTTGACACCTTTACTCACCTTGATGAGGCAGTAGGCGTAGTTGAGCGACGTGCAAAAGGATTTGAAACTGGGCGTGGGATACGCTGGGAAATTGCTCATAAACCAAGCAATTATTTGATTGGTTCTTGTGGATTCACATGGGATAAGGCAGCTAATGCCGCTGAGGTTGGTTACGAGCTATCTAGCCGATTCTGGAGACAAGGTATCATGAGTGAGGCTTTACGTGCCATTTTGAGCTATGGATTTGAGATAAGGGGAGTGCAATTTATTACCGCAGAAATCATGTTAGACAACGTAGCTTCTAGAAGGTTGTTAGAAAAGTTGGGGTTTCAAAGCCAAGGGATACTTAGGGAGCGTGGTTTCTGGAAAGAGAAACATCATGATTTGGAAGAGTTTCGGTTGATGAGAGGTCAGTTTACAGCCGTATAACAATTCGGGTGCAGCGGATTGAAGGAAACTGCTGGTGCTGAATTAAGACTATTGCAACCGCTGACCCGAACCGTTATGCGGTGCAGCAGTGCGATCTCACCTGATGACTCAATGGCGAAGCGAGGTTGCACCTTCTCCAGTCAAGTGCGATCGCAGTTGCACCCACAGGACTCTATAACTTTGACGAGAGCAAAGAGACGGATTGAGACATAATAAGTGATGCAGTAATCACCTGTGGCTGGCTGTGAGAACCCGTGCCCAAGCCCTACTCCACTTGTTCGAAGCGCGTCTATCGCGGCGAATTGTGCTGTGGGTATTTGCCAGCATTGTTGTGATTGAAGCCATCATTCTCATTCCCTCCGTTTATCGGCGAGAGCGAGAGTTACTGGACTATCTAGAAGAACTCTCAACCGCCGAAGCCTCCGGGATTCTCAGCCAAAGTGAACCCGCACTATCCGGGGCCGAACTGCTGGAGCGACTCCAGCAAATCGAGCGCATGCCCAACGTCAAAGGCGGCGCGCTGTATGAAGCCGATGGTGATTTAGTCGGCACCTTTCTTGAACCGCCCCAGCTTGCCATTCAGGATATTTTGCAGAATGGCCGCACGAGTTATCTGAATCGGGCCGATCGCCGCTACGATGCCGTGTGGGAAATGTCGCCGCTGGAGGGACGATACATCCTGGTGATTCGTCACGATGCCTCTGGTGTGCGGCGGGAAGTTTATCTGTTTATTGCCCGGATTGCGGGGCTGGTGCTGATCATCTCGCTGTTTGTGACGATGGCAACGCTGATTGTGCTAGAGCCGATGCTGATTACGCCGATTCTGCTGCTGCGGCAGGATCTGCTGCGGGCGGGGCAGGCGGCGCGACAGAATCACCATACGCCGGAGTTCAACTCACTCCAGTTTCGGCGTCAGGATGAGCTGGGCGAGATGATCGCCGCCTTTGAGCAGATGTATCAGCAGGTTTCCGATGCGATCGCAGAACGGGATCGGGCCGAAGCCAGTTTGCGGGCATCAGAAGAAAAGTTTGCCAAAGCCTTTCGCTCTAGCCCCAATCCGATCATCATCAGCACCCTGGAGGAGGGGCAAATTGTTGAAGTCAATCAGAGCTTTCTGACGCTGTACGGGGCGGAGCGGGAAGCCGTGATTGGTCAGATGTCCTGGACACTCAATTTATGGGTGAATCATCAAGACCGGATTGAGATGGTGCAACAGGTTAAAGCTGAGGGAATGGTGTTTAACCAGGAATATCAGTTTCGCGATCGCAACCATCAAATCCACACTGTTCTGTTTTCGGCAGAGCGAATCACGATTAATCAGCAGGACTGCATTCTCTCGGTCGTGAATGACATCACCGAGCGCAAGCAAATGGAGGAAGCGCTGCGGGCTAGCGAAATGCGGTTCCGTGCCCTGGTTGAACAGGCTGCCGATGCCTTTTTTGTGGTGACGCAGGAGGGGAAAATTGCCGATGTGAATCAGCAAGCCTGCCAAAATTTGGGGTACTCCCGCGCGGAACTGCTGCAAATGCTCGTCACCGATGTGCAGCAGGAGATCACAATGGCCGAGTTTGAGCAGCTCTGGCAGCAGCTTCAGCCAGGTATTCCGATTACGCTGACGGGCACCCATCGGCGGCGCGATGGCTCTGTGTTTCCGGTGGAAGTGCGGGCAGGTCGATTTGCCGCTGGTGGTGAGTCGTTTATCCTGGCACTGGCTAGAGACATCACCGAGCGCAAGCAGACCGAGCAGGCACTGGAGCGACTGGCCGAAATTGGCGAACTGGCGGCGATGATTGTGCATGAAGTTCGCAATCCGCTGACTACCGTGTGGATGGGGCTGAATTCATTCAAGTCGTTGGATCTATCGCCGCGATCGCAAGCGCGGCTGGAACTAGCGCTGGAGGAATCGGAGCGGCTTCAGCGGTTGCTGAATGAGATTTTGCTTTACGCCAAACAGCAGCAGTTAGAGTATCAGCGCCTGGAACTGAATCAGTTTTTGGAAGAAATCCTCATGCCGCTGCGGGAGATGCCTGCTGCGGTTGAACGACTCATTCAGCTGATTCCGTCCGATCGGCCCGCCTGGGTCGAGTGCGATCGCGATAAGCTGCATCAGGTGTTTATCAATATCATCAGCAACGCCTGCGAAGCCGTTGAGCCTGGAACCAGCGTCACCTGCACCGTCAGCCTCAACACCGCTAAGCAGCAGATTCACGTCGATGTGTTCAATGCGGGCCAACCGATTCCAGCCGAGACGCTGGCCCAGTTGACTAAGCCGTTTTTTACCACTAAATCCTCCGGCAATGGCTTAGGCTTAGCCATCACCAAACGCATCGTCGAAGCCCACAACGGCACGCTGACAATTCAGTCATCGGACGCGCTTGGTGGCACACAGGTAACGGTAAGATTACCGCTGAAGCCCGATTTCTAGCGATAAATCGATATTTATGCTGAATTTATCGATGAAGCCCCAGTGTGTTTTTGATTGAACTGTACGCATTGTGTGCAGTTCAATCAAAAACATAACTGGTTTTTACAAATGGATTCGGTACATCTATGTCATTTCGCCAGTCCCTCTCTGATGACGAACTGTATCAGTACTTTTTGGCTCAGGAAGCGGAGTTTAATGCTGAAAAGCTGGCCTTTTTGGATCGAGGCATTGAACAATCACCCTATCGCAAGGCTGTTGATGCCTATAACAGTTGGCTGCAGTCGCGATCGCAGATTCCCATTCGGCCCCATGTGCGATCGCAGCCCTATCCACAAATTGGGGTGCGTCCCGTCATCGATCCAGAGGGGCTAGATTTTCTGCATGCCGATGTCAAACAGGCTTGTCTGTGTCTCAGCATGATGGCATCGAAGAAAGAGCCGATTCGCACCCAGTGGTTTGGGCGACAGGCGCTGAGCAACGTTGAGTTTTGGAGTACCACCAAAATCATTCCGCTGCTGAATCTGATTACGCGCGCCAATCGCATCTTGCCGACCACACCAATTGATCACCTTCAAATTCGCGATCACGGCAGTGCCAACAGCTACCGATTCTCCCAACTGGCCGACGACATTGTCACCTATGCCGCCAAGATCGGCAGCTCCAACGCCATCTCCGCTGGCCTGAAGCGATTCAATACGCCGCTGAGTCTCCAGCAGTGGTTCCGCGAACTGACGGGCAATCACCAGCTCATTTTTCAAGGTCGCTATGGAGAACCGCCGTTTTTTCAGCAGCCGGAACTGGTCAATCCCAGCACCAATCGGGTCATGCTAACGACGCCCAATGTGGAGCATCGCGGCAATAATGCAATTTCGGCCTATGACCTGACGCGCCTGATGACAATGCTGGGCTGGCACTGGCATTTGGCCGCCACCAGTCGCCTACCGGGAGCACAGTGGCACAGTTTGTCTAGCCTAGTCACGCCGCTGGGTCGAGATCCGGCTCGCTATGTCGATCTGGCATTCAAACAGTTGGGCGTTGAACCTGTCCGTCCAGTGATCCTCTCCAAAATGGGCTTTGGCCGCAGCCAAATCCGCGATCGCACCGAACTCAGCTACACAGCGTTCGTGCAGTTTGGCTTACCCGTCTCCGGTGCAGCGCACAGCTTCAGCTTTACGCTACTGGTGACCCAAGCACTCAGCGATCCCGATGAGGAAGCCCGCCGCGCCGATGCCCGCATGGCAACAGAGGTAACGCGCTTGATTGATAGAGTGCTGGATCAGCGAATTTAGCGCCGGGTAGGGGCAAATGCCATTTGCCCCTACAAAACGTTTATCCTGACCCCATCAAAACGAGGTAGTTCTCAAAACGAAAGCGGACAGCGATGCTGTCCGCTTTCGTTATTAAGATTGATTGCCGCTAGCGTTTCTTAGCTGACTTCGGTAGGGGAAGACCCCGAGTGGAGTGAAAATCTTCCTGTACTTTGTAGGTCAGACGGCGGGAAACCTGACGGACGACCTGATTTAAGAGCTTGTCGCCCGTGGACTGAATCAGCGACATCGGCAGCGCCCGGATAAAGCGGGGAAATTTGATATAAACCTTGAGATCTAAATCCCACTCGACATGGGTGGTAATCTCAATGCCCGTACCGGGTTCCGGTGTGCCTTCCTTGAGCTGGAGCGCAGCCTGGAAATCAACGTCGTATCCGGGCGGTTCATAATTGGGGACGGAGATGGTCTGAATGCGATACACCCCTTCATCTTGAGGAAGGAGGTGTAGACCGACCTTAGGTTCGACCTCGTAGCCAAATGAGCCGTAGCGACCGATGGTGATGGCGTAGCCATTCGTTGCGATCGCATCTACAGCCATTGGGTGAGCGCAGCGGTGGAACCATTCCTGATGCACGTCGAGATACTTGGCGACGGTGTCGGGATCGGCGTTCATTTCCATGCTGCCAATGTAGCTGCCATGAAACTGAATTGGATCGGATGCAACCTGAGTCGAGACCTCTTGCTGATTGACCTGACCTGCATCGATAACACCTGCATCGGGAAAAAATACAGCGTCGGCAGTATTTACTGAGCGGGGATTGAAGGACGATTGCATAGAACTTTTGATAACGGGAGTTCTGATTGTGGGTCTGATTGGTGGAAACGATAGCGTACAGAGAACAGGAAAATCAGAGTGAGATGGAAATCGACCAGCAGCTTGGCTGATTCAGTCGAAGTTACTAGGTTAGCAGGAACGGCTGTGGGACTGCACAACTAGGGTGTCACTCTGGTAATCAGCATATCCCGAGTCTGTAGACAGCATCTACAGCTAATTCACGGAAAGACCACTCCAAATCTAGTCGAGTAACTGCTAATTGATTCAGCTTTATCCCGTATATTTCAGGATTCTTGTAGATTTGTAACATCATGCTGAGGACTCAGGCAAATCGTTTCTTCTTGATAACAAACCATGTCTACGGCAGGTGCATCACGGGCTACAGTTCACTATCTTGCACCCTAGCTTGTTAAGAATTCGAGTAAGCAGGGTGGCGGTGTGGGGGCCACGCCACCCCCACACCCCCCCCCCCTGGTTTTTTTTGCAAAGTTAAAAGCACAAAGTGTTGGGGGCACCCC
>CBKWJC010000014.1:0-85993 GCA_966674685.1 uncultured bacterium | reverse complement strand
CAATGGGCAGCTTGATCCTCAACATCTTTTTCTCTCAAGAAGGTGACACGCTCCCCTTGCCAACTTGTTTATATGAAATCCGGTTCAAAACTAAATAGGATTCCCATACGCGGACTTGATATTACTAAAGCTACAGGTATTGGCAGCAAAGAGGGGAGCGCGATGCGCTCCCCTCTTTGCTGAATGATGGATTTAAGAACAGTTTCCAGATAAGCGGTTGATCAGCTACCAACCCCTAAAATATCCAGTACATCCTGTAAAACACCCAGGGCAGGTTGAACCCGCTCAATCACCGTCAACGCCTCGCTATAAACCTGCTCCAGGTTGCTCAAATTCACAATGATGTCGTCTGTAGGATATTCCTCGATAATTTCAACCAGCGACACCATCTGGTCGTCTTCATAGGCCGACAGAATAGCGGCTTGAATCGGTTCCACATTATTTTGGCCTGTAGCATCGTCTAGCAGTTGATCGAGCTGCTCTAGTACCGCAGCACCGATGATGCTGGAGCCAATTTCTTTTTCAACTTTGCCATCCAGCGCAACGCTTTGGTTTAGCACTAAACGCGCTTTGTCCGCAATTTCGGGATACTGGCGAGAGGCCATTCGAATCAATGGCGAGGTAATTTCACCCGTTTCGGCAAAGACGCGCAGTTCCGGTGTCGAAACCCCAAATTCCAGTTCGTTGTACTTAAACGTTACCGTCTCGGCTGCGATCGCAGATCCCGACCACAATAGGCTGATGCCCATCCCCAGCATCCAAGCTTGCCCCAAGCGATGCAGCAGTGTGTGACGTTCAACCTGCGAGTTTAGAATCTTGTTCATAACGGTTGACTGTGTGTGAAGGCTTTTGTGTGAAGACTGGCGTGTGAAGGCCGATGCGTAAAGCTGAGTGTGATTGATCCCCAACGAGCAACGAGCGCTCAAGCTGAGTGACGATACTGCTCCATCAAAGTTCCACGCAAAGACAATATTCGGTAGCGTTTTGGGGCGCTATATTCTGCTCAACTCAGCCGATCAGAACCCTAAGAGCAAGACATTCCCCGAGCTCCCCTGCCGCTAAAGCCCCTCCATCACCCGTAGCCACAACACAGCTAGTTATCAGAATCACCCGAGCCACTCGATGGTAATTCACCGGGATCAGAAGGCGTCAGCAAACCTGAATCCGAATCGCCGAGAGAGCCAGAACCACCGGGAGACAACGGATTGAGTGGATCATCACCGAGCGGAGCCGATGAACCGGGATTAGACAAACCAGGAGATGTATCGCCAGAGCCAGGGGCACCAAAGGGATCGGTAGGGAGTAGTAAATCGTCTTGGGAGGGATTACCTAGCCCAGGATCAGTGGGACTGGCCGGAGCCGAGGCTTCTGGCAGCGTAGCCAATGCCACCCGATCGCCACCCACCGAACGAAGCAGGTCGAGTACCTCCACGACCTCTGCATAGCGAGCATTCCGCGAAGCGTAAAGAACGAGCAGTCCCTCTGGAACGGCCTGATCATACTGTCCCAAAACATCCGTTAGCTGCTGGAGCGTGACAGGTTGCTGCTCAACGTAAACTTGGCCAATGGAATCAATGCTGACCAGCAGCATGTCCTGCATCTGGGGGGCACCCGTGCTGGCCTGGGGCAAGTCCACATTGATCGATTGCTGTCGGGTTAAGCTGACTGCCGCCAGAATGAAGAACGTCAGAATGCAGAAGATAACGTCAATCAGCGGCACAATTTCGATACGGACTTCTTCGGTTTGGGAGTCAAAGTTGACGTTCATAGAAAGCGTTGATCCGTTTGCGTAGGTTTTACGTTAATCAAATTGTGTAGTTTTGGCTGACGGCTGACATAGCTAGGAAGACTAGGAAGACTAGAGCGCGATCGCTACTCCCCGTATTCCCATCCTGAAGCAACAAACTACATAGCGAACTATAGCGAACTATAACCTTGGGCTTTCTTGATGATCAGTCGGCAGTTCCTTCATTGGCATGCCGCCAGTATTGGCCCAGTCTTGCCGATAGAGAAGCTCCAGTTCACTACCCGCTCGATTAAACGTTTTAGCTTGATTAAAGGCAAAAGACTGAAAAATGCGATAAAACACCAACGCAATGATAGCGACGACTAATCCCGCCGCCGTACTAATCAGCGATTCGCCGATCCCCAATGTGACGCCAGATGTCGCATCGGTGCCCAGTTCACCCAGCCGAATTGAACCGAGCGAGTTAATCAAACCCAGTACGGTACCCAGCAGTCCCAGAAGCGGCGCTAGGGCAATTGTCGCTTCTAATATCTTTTCACCCCGGCGCATAGCAGCAATTTCTTCATTGGCTGCCGTTTCGAGGGCGAGCCGAAACACTTCCGGCTCTGGGTTGACCAGATGCAAGGCTCTGTATAGCACTCGACCCATCGGTAGCGGGCGGGCTTGACGAGACACATCGGTAGCAGCGAGCCAACTGTCGCGGGCCGCATTGAGCACCCGGTCGGCAACTTCTCGCTCTTTGTTGAGAATTTTTGACCAGAACCAAATGCGCTCAATGATGGTGCCGACGGCCAAAATCGACAGAATAAGCAGCGGCCACATGGCGAATCCGCCACGGCTAAAGATTTCGAAAATGTTCACGTTTGATATTCCCTCCGTATCGTCCTCGCACCATCAAAATTGACTGGGGCTACTCACATCTTGCACCGTGCACTTTGAGAATCTGAAGCGGTCATGTTACCACCGCAATGCGGCGGACAAACAACCCTTCTGGGTTTTGGTGCAAGATCTGAGGTTATTCATAGCTTGCACCATTGTGCTTGCACCATTGTGTAAAACTGGAACCGAAAGGGTTTGCCTACCGCTGCAACACGATAGCAGACAAACTCTTTTGGATTCTGGTGCAGGATATAAGGCTACGCATTTAAGACTTTTACATAGGACGGACGCAAAATCTACCGTTACTAGATTTAGATCTTGCACCTTAAATATCAAGAACCCGAAAAGATAATTTAATCCGGGTCAATGGGTTGCCCCAACTGCGTCAAGTCTAGAGCATAGCCGCCTGCCACCAGATAAACCGCATCTGCGATCGCACCCAGCCGCCGGGTCAGAGTCCCCATGCGATCGCGAAATAGGCGACCCAAGGGATAAGCTGGCACCACACTCCAGCCCGTCTCCTCTGCCACAAACAGTAAACGGTGATGCGACTGTTGACGAATTTGCTGCACCGTCTGTAACAAATTCTGTTGAGTGTGATGCCATTCAGCGTCGGCTTGTTCCAAATGATTGGCCAACCAAGTACCAAGCGAGTCAATTAGCAGGCACTGTGGTCGCGATTCTGATGTTTGGATTTGCAGAGTTTTAGCTAGATTTGTCGGCGCTTCTACTGTTTGCCACTGTTGCGATCGCCGTTGACGATGCGCCTCAATTCGCTGCTGCCACTCGGGATCGCTGGGATCAACCTGTGCGGTGGCGACATAAACAACGGGCAAGTCGGTCTGAGTGGCCAATCGTTCAGCCCACTCACTTTTGCCGGATCGGGCGGGGCCAGTCACTAAAATGATGGATTGCTCGCGCATGACAAATATGGTGGTCTTCAAACGTAATGATTTGTGTGGCGTGGACGTTGCCCACGCCACACAAATCATTACCCACATCTATGCAACATAACCGATTCGAGTTCTCAACGTGCTGCCAGGTACGAGATGTCAGGTCACCTACGTATCACGACCCGAATAATTTTTCATATACGCAGCATCGTTTTGGGAAAACTGTGATTTAATTTGGGCAACTCCTTTCCCGACTGGCAACTTTCTATCGACAACCGCGAGGACGAACAGGCCATGATGAAGCAGGATCTCCAGCGCATAGAAGCCACGCTGCGGCGTCTCAATACGGCTTCCGCATCAACTGTTCCGCAGACAACTGCTTCAAGATCTCCAGCGTCTATATCTGTGCAAGCATCGCGCCAGAGCCGCTCGACACCGGGAGTATCATTTGCGATCGCAAAATCAGCGCATGCAGCCCAATCGCGATCGCAAGCCAGCGCCAGCCCGACTGCCACAGCTGCCCCCAAAATTCAAGCACCGCCGCAACCGATGAGGAAAACAGTGGGAGTCCCTCAAACTGTACAGCCGTTCCCTGCTCAACACATTGCGGCTCAGCCATTGTCACTGCCGAAGTTTAAGCTACCAAGCTTCAGTAACCATCGCCACAGCTTCAATTCAGAACTGCCGCTCAGCCTCGCCAGAGAAATCAGTTCAACCGTTCAGCGCTGGCAGGCAGAACTGCGCCAAGTTATCGTGCAAATCCAAGATTTGTATGCAGAAGGCCCAATTGTGAATGGCTGGCTTGAACAGGAAAAAGATTCCAGCTCATCAACAACCCAAGTCAATATTGATACCGCTATTCTGCGACATGCCGAGGGCGAAGAACTCCTGCGCTACGTCGAAAAAATCTGCGAATCGCCTGCGTCAAGCGAATCTGTAGATACACATCCAGCAGATGCCATTGATGTCAAGAATACTAGAAACACAGATGGCGTCCAAGAGAAAGCAGTGACAGCATCCGCCAGCCAGCCAACCTTCAATCCCGACGGCAGATATCAACTCTGTGGTCTCGACTCCGATGGTCGCCTGTGGTGTCGTCCCTGCCCACCGGATCAGTTGCCAACTGTGAGTATGGCGATCGCTCGCTATCGAAATCTGCGAGTGCTCCTCAACCGCAAGGAACAGCTTGAAGTCCGCCTGCGTCACGCAGCAGAAGCTCTAGTCGAAGTCCAGTCCTATCTCCAGCGCATGGTCAATCCGGCCTAGCTACTCAGTAACGTAGCCCTACAGCGTCATCACAAACTGAATAACGTTAAGCATTCCGCAGGTTAAGCATCGTGCCGGACACGGTACGTGATAGTATCCGAAATGCCTATTTTTTCTACGAATGGGCATCCTAATCTTGGCTTTATTCCTAACTGCTGCCTTTCCTATGCAACTGCGACAAGCTCTACGGCGAACCAAAATTGTAGCCACAATCGGCCCTGCCACTAGCCATCCTGATGTCTTACGGGATTTGATTGAAGCCGGAGCCACGACGTTGCGGCTTAATTTTTCTCACGGCACTCATGAGGATCACCAGCGCAGCATTCGGCTGATTCGCCAGGTCTCCTTCGAACTAAATCAGCCTGTGGGGATTCTTCAGGACTTACAGGGGCCAAAGATTCGCTTAGGTAAGTTTGAAGAGGGTTCGATCACCCTAGAGCGAGGCGATCCGTTCATCTTGACCAGTGAGCCAGTGGTTGGGACAAAGCAAATTAGCTCTGTCACCTACGATTTGCTGGCCGATGAAGTGCCAGCGGGATCAACCATTTTGCTGGACGATGGCCGTGTCGAGATGCGGGTTGAGCGGGTTGACCAGGAAAAGCGAGAACTCCACTGTCGAGTGGTGGTTGGCGGTGTTCTGTCCAACAGCAAAGGAGTGAACTTCCCTGGTGTTTACCTTTCGATCAAGGCTCTAACGGATAAAGATCGGCGCGATCTCGTTTTTGGTCTCGACCAAGGAGTAGACTGGGTGGCGCTCAGCTTCGTCCGCAATCCCCAAGACGTATTGGAAATCAAAGAGCTAATTTCTAACGCGGGTAAGCAAACGCCTGTCGTGGTCAAAATCGAAAAGCACGAAGCGATCGAGCAGATGGAGGCCATTCTCTCGATTAGCGATGGCGTCATGGTGGCGCGGGGCGATCTCGGCGTTGAATTGCCTGCCGAAGATGTACCTGTGCTGCAAAAGCGACTGATTATTACAGCCAATCGCTTGGGCATTCCGGTCATCACGGCCACCCAAATGCTAGACAGCATGGTGCATAGCCCCCGTCCGACTCGGGCTGAAATTTCAGACGTGGCGAACGCCATTTTGGACGGCACCGACGCGGTCATGCTGTCCAACGAAACGGCAGTCGGTAGCCATCCGGTAGAAGCGGTGGCCACAATGGCGCGAATCGCTCGTCGAATTGAAAAGGAGAGCATTGTCTGCAACGTCGAAAGTACACCAGGGCGTTCTGTACCCAATGCAATTAGCCATGCGGTTGCGCGGATCGCAACTCAGTTAGATGCGTCAGCAATTATGACGCTGACCAAAACAGGGGCAACCGCTCGAAACGTCTCGAAGTTCCGCCCCGAGAAGCCGATCCTGGCCGTGACGCCCCATGTAGACGTGGCCCGACAGCTTCAGCTCGTTTGGGGTGTGAAGCCACTGTTGGTGCTGGATTTGCCTTCAACTGGTCAAACCTTTAAGGCAGCGCTCAATGTTGCCCAGGAAAAGCATTTGCTGGATGAAGGGGATCTAGTCGTGATGACCGCAGGTACGCTTCAGGGCGTGGCGGGTTCAACCGACTTGATTAAGGTAGAAGTCGTGACAGCCGTTCTGGGTCGCGGCGTTGGCATTGGTCAAGGCACAGTCAGTGGTCGCGCCAGAGTCTCCGCTACAGCAATGGACGTGAGCCGCTTCAACCCCGGTGAAATCCTGGTCGTACCGTCTACGAGCTCCGACTATGTGGAAGCCATTCGCAAAGCGGGCGGCATCATTACGGAAGAGGATAGCCTGACTAGTCATGCGGCTGTGATTGGCCTACGGCTGGGAATCCCAGTAATTGTGGGCGTGAAGAATGCTACCCACGTCATCCGCGATGGAGCGATTTTGACGCTGGACATGCAGCGGGGGCTGGTCTATTCCGGTGCGATGAGTTCCGGCACAGTCGATGTGGCGCTGCCTGTGTAGTGCTGAATTCTACTCGCTCTTTTTGCAAGTAAGGCAGGCAAGGGGGAAAAGGGAGAAAGGGGGCAGGGGAGCGAGGGGAGGCTTAGGAATCTCTTTCTTCCCTGCTCCTTTTGTCCCTAAAGCTCGATCCGTAGATCCATCAAGGTGCCTGATGAAGAATTAGCCGATTGCCGTCGGGATCGGTGACGTAGATTTCTCGACCGTGGGAGGCGGTGATGATGGGCTGCGTGGGTGGGTATCCCATGTCAGTTAAATGCGCGATCGCAGTTTCCAAATCCTCCACTTCCACGCATAAACTCATACCACCACTGGAGGTGGCGCTAAACTCAGCGGCGTGGTCAGCTTTGGGCTGAAAAATTGCCAGACGTAATCCCGGTAGCCGAAACTCAGCATAGGACTGGGGAATGTGGGGCTGAGGTGACTGATCAAAAAGCTGTTGATAGAACTTCACAAGCGGCTCAAATTGCATAGTCGCTAAGGTTAGAAATACGTCACGGCAGTGTAAAACCATAGAATTTCTTTAGGAATATCTGTCAATAAATAGACCTTTCAATTCGGCAAGGTGAGATAGCCTTGGGAAAGAGAAGAGCATTTTGTTGAATTTGGGATTACTGCCGTGGTTGCAACACTTTCTTCGCCACAGTCGCTGGAATCGCTCTTGGGCGATGAGGCTGAAAACCTGCTGATGTACCAGGCAAAGGTTTCAAAAGACTTACTGCATTTGCCAAGTCCCGATTGGGTGGAACGCATTTTTAGCCAAAGCGATCGCAATCCGCAGGTGCTGCGGAGCCTACAGCAGCTTTATGGTACCGGACGGCTGGCTAACACCGGATACATGTCAATTCTGCCCGTTGACCAGGGAATTGAACATTCGGCAGCCGCGTCGTTTGCGCCCAATCCGATTTATTTTGATCCCGAAAATATCCTCAAGCTGGCGATTGAAGGTGGCTGTAACGCTGTGGCAACAACGCTCGGTGTACTCGGCATCGTTTCGCGACGGTATGCCCACAAGATTCCGTTCATTGTCAAGTTGAACCACAGTGAACTGCTGACCTATCCCAACGAATATGACCAGATCATGTTTTCGTCGGTCGAGCAGGCTTGGAATTTGGGTGCCGTAGCGGTCGGAGCAACAGTGTACTTCGGCTCACCGGAATCGAATCGTCAGATTATCGAGGTGCGGGAAGCCTTTGCTCGTGCCCATGAGCTGGGCATGGCAACGATTTTGTGGTGCTACCTGCGTAATAACGTCTTTAAGCAGGATAAAGATTATCATCTTGCCGCTGACTTGACCGGACAGGCCAATCACATCGGCGCAACGATTGAGGCCGATATCATTAAGCAAAAGCTGCCCAACGTAAATAACGGTTATGGCGCAGTGGCGCAGGCCACGGGCAAGAGCTACGGCAAGACCAGCGACCTCGTCTATGACCAGCTTTCCAGCGATCACCCGATTGACCTGACCCGCTACCAGGTGCTGAACTGCTACGCCGGACGGGCTGGCTTAGTTAATTCCGGTGGTGCATCTAGTAAAGACGACTTTGCTGAAGCAATTCGCACAGCGGTGATTAACAAACGGGCGGGAGGCTGCGGTTTGATCTCAGGCCGCAAGACGTTCCAGCGACCGATGGAAGAAGGCATCAAGCTGTTCCACATGATTCAAGACGTGTACTTATCACCTGACATTACGATCGCATAGATGAATTGATACAAAAAGCGAATATGTCGCCGTATTCACGGCGACATATTCGCTTTTTGGGGCTTTACCGCAAGAAATGGGTGGTTGGTTAGCACCACAGTCGATACAGTGGGTGATACACCATCACGTCCAGATGCTGACTATGAAATCTTCAGCCAAGGCACCTCAAGAACCGATAGTTGAGAATGCTGAAACCTATGACCGGATGGCACGCGCGATCGCATTTATGCGGCAGCACCATCTTGACCAGCCGGATTTGAAAACCGTTGCTCAGCAGGTTCATCTCAGCGAGTATCACTTTCAGCGACTGTTTACCCAGTGGGCGGGAATTAGCCCGAAGCGGTTTTCGCAGTATTTGACCGTTGAATATGCCAAGTCCAAAATTGCCGAGACCAAGAGCCTGCTGGATCTAACAGCGGACGCAGGTTTATCCAGTCCGGGGCGACTGCATGATTTATTTGTAAACCTGGAAGCGATGTCGCCCGGTGAGTTCAAAGCAAACGGCGCAGGCTTACAGATTCGCTATGGCATTCACGGCACACCCTTTGGCCACTGTTTGATTGCGACCACTCCACGAGGCATCTGCAATCTGCATTTTCTCGATCAGCTGGACGTGAAATTGGCCGAGCAACATTTACAGGCTGAATGGAGCAAGGCAGAAATTGTGCGGGATCAACAAATTAGTGGAGAAATGTGCGATCGCATCTTTTCCGTAATTCAATATAATTCACCTGTAGTACTCCACGTCAAAGGTACTAACTTCCAAATTCAGGTTTGGCGAGCGCTATTGAACATTCCGTTTGCGGGCATGACCACCTATCAGGATCTAGCGACATCGATTGGACGACCAACAGCGGCAAGAGCAATTGGGAACGCGATTGGCCGCAATCCCATCGGCTACCTGATCCCCTGTCATCGGGTGATTCGAACATCCGGTGAACTGGGTGGCTATCGCTGGGGACTGGAGCGGAAGACGGCGATTTTGAGTTGGGAAGCGGCAAAGAAAGTGAGGAGTGAGGAGTCAAGGCTGTAAAGGGAGTCAAAGTAGTCAGAGTAGGGTGCTGTTAGCGAAGCGTAACGCACCGTAATTTGCAGTTGCAGAGGGCTGTAGAGATTGTAAAGGGCTGTGAGGGCTGTAAAGAGAGTCAGATTAAAAGGGCTGTGAGGGCTGTAAAGAGAGTCAGATTAATAGGTGCATTATGAAAATTTCAAATGTTGTAGAGCTGCTGTTGCTGGCATCGCTTTGGGGTGGGTCGTTTTTGTTTATGCGGGTGGCGGCTCCCGTGCTTGGCCCGGTATGGCTGATTGAGTTTCGCGTACTGCTAGCGGGGTTGACCTTGCTGCCGCTGCTGATCCGGCTGGATTTGCTGCGTGAAGTGCGTCGCCACTGGCTGCCGCTGCTGGTTGTGGGTGCACTGAATACCGCGCTGCCCTTTGTTCTGTTTGCATTTGCCACGGTTTCGCTACCTGCGGGATTCACCGCGATTTTAAATGCAACCGTGCCGCTGTTTGGTACCGTGGTGGCGCTCGTTTGGCTGCATGAAAAACCTACCCTACTTGGAGCAATTGGTTTTGCACTAGGGTTTACAGGCGTTGTCATTCTGGTGGGCTGGGAGGCAATTCATGCGACGCCTGCCTTTTTAACCGCCGTTGTTGCTGGCCTGTCGGCAGCATTGATGTATTCGATCGCAGCCCCCTACATCAAGAAAACACTGGCTGGCGTTCCGTCACTGGTGATCGCTTCGGGTAGCCAGCTCAGTGCAGCCTGTCTGCTTGTGCCTGTGCTGCCGTTTACTGTGCCGCTTGCTAAGCCGACGACTGGCGTTGTGGCAGCAGTGATCGCGCTGGCTCTGCTGTCAACGGCAGTGGCCTATGTGCTGTACTTCCGGCTGATTGAAAATATTGGCCCCACTAGAACCCTGACGGTTGCTTATCTGATTCCACTGTTTGCGATGCTCTGGGGTGCGATCGCACTTGGGGAAGCGATTACGATCCCAATGATTTTAGGCTGTGGGTTGGTGTTATTAGGAACTGCGATCGCAAATGGTTTGCTAACACCAGAAGCATTGAAGTCATTCGGCGAACCCAAAATATAGCCGATCCAAGGTACAGCATTCCTGAAAGCATATAAGGCTGTACGCTACAAACTATTACGATCTCAAGTTTTTAGTGCTTTTATGCAAAAGCTGTTTATCAAAATCTCAGCTCTTTCATTATCAGGTTTGCTCTCTGGCTGCCTCAGTACCACAGGTCTTGAGAGCAATTCTTGTCGTGCAGATCCTGACGATGAAATCTTGGCAAAACAGCAACAAGAATTATTTGCGATCTCTGAAGCTGGTGATTGGGGTTTCATTGATGTTAATGGTCATACAGTCATTACTCCGCGATTCGAGGCAGTTTCTCGCTTCTCTGAAGGATTAGCAGCTTTCAAAGCTACAGATGAACGTTGGGGCTACATCAATACCAAAGGTGAAATAGTTATCGATCCAGTTTTTGATGCTGCATTTCCTTTTTATGAACAACGAGCAGTGGTTACTGTTGATGGAAAACAGGGTTTTATTGATGAAAATGGAGCATTTATTCTTCGCCCTTTCTATACACAAGTTGCACGATTTTCACAAGGTAGAGCTTTTGTTCTCATAGGAGGAAGCTGGAAGCTTATAAATCAAGATGGGGACTACGTTACAGATAACTCTTTTAGGCAGGTCAACATCTTTCGAGAAGGCTTAGCATCCTTTGTTGGCTTTAATTCAGACTACGATAAAAGGGGCTATATCAACAGAAATGGTGAAATTGAGATTTTATTAGAGAATGAACTTTTCGTCGATATTGAAGGGCTTGGATTTTCATATAGACGAGCACCTATATTTAGGTTGGAATCTTTTTCTCTTATTCATATATTTTCGTCAAATGCACAAAGAGAACGGATCTATGGCTTAATAAATCAATCTGGGGAGCTGATTGTTACACCTCAATATAATTTTATAGATACCAACTCTGAATGCATGGCTATTGTAAGTAGTAAAGATCGATATGGAGCAATTGACTTAAATGGCAACACAGTCATTCCTATGAGATATAGTCATCTTGAGGAATTTTCTGAAGGTTTAGCTCTTGCACAAAGACGGCAAGGTCAAAAATACGGCTACATTAACCTAAAAGGACAATTTGTTATTGAGCCTATTCAGGAAATCAACTCTTCGGTTTCAGCAAATCCAAATCCGAATCAAGAAACTACTCACCGGATAGACTTGCCAAGTGATAGAAATTTTTATCGTGGCAGGGCGCTCTTTAAAGACGCTAGTGGAAAATATGGCTATATCGATATGTCTGGAGAGCTTGTAATAGATCCTATTTTTGATACAGCGTTTCCATTTAGAGATGCTGATTTAGCAAAGTTTGAAAACAGAAGAGAATGGGGCTACGTCAATACTGATGGAACCATTGTCTGGCGTTCTGAAAAGAATATAGGTGCCCGTCAAGTCAACAATGAGAATGAGTAATCAGCGTTTCTTCAACGCCCGTTCCATTGCTTCCGTCACTGTTTGCACCACCTGCACGCGGGCGTGATACTTGTGATTGCCAGCAATAATATGCCAGGGCGCTTGCGGAGTAATCGTGCGCTGCACCATTTGATTGACAGCGACGTAGTACAAGTCCCATTGTTCACGGTTGCGCCAGTCTTCGTCCGTTAGCTTATGCTGCTTAAACGGATCATCGCGGCGAGACTCGAAACGCGCCAGCTGTTCTTCCTGACTAATGTGGAGCCAGAATTTCACCAAGACATAGCCTGCGCTGGTGAGCTGGAGTTCAAATTCATTGATTTCTTGGTAAGCCCGTCGCCACTCGGTTTCACTAGCAAATCCTTCCACCCGTTCGACCAGTACCCGACCATACCAACTGCGATCGAAGATGCCAATTTGACCCACAGGGGGCAAGCGCCGCCAGAAGCGCCAGAGGTAGTGGTGCGCCTTTTCTTCATCCGTCGGTGCAGCAAAAGGATGCACTTTGTAGCTGCGCGGATCGAGGGTTGCCGTTAGCCGCTTAATTGCACCTCCCTTACCCGCCGCGTCCCAGCCTTCAAAGATCGCCAAGACAGGTACCTGCTGCTCGTGAATGCGGAGCTGGAGTTCGCGTAGCTTAATCTGCGCCTCACGGAGCTGCTGCTTATAATCCTCCGGTGATAGGTTTTGCTTCAGATCCACCTGAGCCAGCAAATCCGGTTCCGCTGGCGTCAGATGAGTTTGGGGTTCAAGCTTGGGTGGAACACAGGTGATCTTTTGCCGATCGAGTGCTGTCGTCAGCGTCGCTGCCACCTGCGTCCAGACTTTCAGCTCCGCCCAGCGACTGCAATCTCCTTCCACCAGCGTCCAAGGGGCAGGGCCAGTACTCGTATAGGTGAGCATTTCCTCGGCATATTCGGTGTACTGCTGATAATTTTTCTGCTGCTGCCAGTCCTCCGGGCGCACCCGCCAAGCTTCTAGGGGATCATCGGCATACTTTTTCAGCCGCTTCTTCATCTCCTTTTTGCTGAGATGAATCCAAAATTTTGCGATCGCAACTCCATCATCAGCCAACTGCCGCTCAAAGGCATTAATATGACGCATCGCTGTCGGCACATCTTCCGCAGGCACTCGATCAAACAGCCGATCCTCCAGCACATGGGTATACCAACTGTGGTAGAACAGCGCTACACGACCCTGTCCCGGTAGCTTTTGCCAAAAGCGCCAGAGAAACGGATACTGCTTTTCTTCTGCTGTGGGTGGCCAAATAGGATGCACCTGAAACCCACGGGGATCCATACAGTCTGCACCGATTTTGACAATATTGCCTTTGCCCGCTGCCGCCCAGCCTTCCAGCACAATCACAAACGGCAATCCCGATTCCCAGCAGGTTTGCTGAAGCAGGCGCAACTGCTGCATCAGCGACTTAATCTGAGTTTTGTAGGTGTCTTTATCCAGCGATAGAGACAAATCGAGCGTTTCTAGCATCGTTGATCCCCGTTTAACACAAGCTGAACTCAAGCTGTTACCTGCGATCGCACCCCGCCCAATCCTCCTAGGCGATCTGGCCTTAGTTGAGTTCCCGAAAGTCTGATTGTCGAGCAGGCACTAGATCAGAATCGTCTAAAATCACCTGACGCGGTAGCTTAACCCGAAACGTAGACCCCTGCCCCAGCGTACTTTCAACCTCGATCTGACCATTCATAATCCGCACCAGCCAGTCAGAAATTGCCAGCCCCAGTCCCGTCCCCGAATAGTGGCGGGTCATCGTCTGATCGGCTTGGCGAAATTCATGAAAAATAGCTTCCAGGTCTTTTTGATCAATACCGATCCCCGTATCTTTCACTGTGATAATCACCGTATCTGTAACCTCATTTTGGGCCAGATGAATGCTGACTTCACCCGCTTCAGTGAACTTGATGGCGTTTGAAATCAGGTTAACCACAACCTGGCGCAGCCGTTTGCGATCGTTGACTATATAGGGATCACTTAAATAGGTCTGCGTAATGAGCTTGAGCTGTTTTTGGGTTGCCAGCGATCGCAACTCGGCAACGGTGCTTTTCACTAAATTACTCAGATTAAATTCTTCGAGATTGAGCTTGAGCCGTCCGGCTTCAATCTTTGACAGATCCAAGATGTCGTTAATCAAAGACAGCAAGTTTTTGCCGTTATTCAAAATCCGCTGCACCATATCGAGCTGAGCGGGCTGCAGCGGATGCTGACGCTGGCGTAGCAGCAGTTGAGAGAAGCCAATCACCGCATTCATCGGCGTCCGCAACTCATGGGACATAGTGGCGAGAAACTGCGATTTTAGTCGCGACACTTCCTGAAGCTGCTCATTCTGCTCCTGAATCTGCTGGCGATGCTGTTCAAGTTCAGCATTTTGTCGGGCCAAAAGCTCATTCTGGTGGGCGAGCTGAATTTCCCGTTCTTCTAATGCCTGAATCAAACGGGCATTGCTGAGTGCGATCGCAGCCTGTTCACCAAACGCCATCAGCAGTTTCTGATCCTCGGGCTTGAACACCCGGTCATTTTGCCAGTTGCCCACGGCTAATACGCCCAGACGGCCTTCGTGGGAGGATTCAATCGGCACAGCACACAGCGCCGACGGCACCTGCACATCTTCCGTCACATCCACCGCCGCCGCCACCTGAATCAACAGCGGTTCACCCGTGCTGTAAACCTGTCCTAGCCAGCCCTGACCGACATCAAATCCTTGATCAGCGTGAATTCTCTCGACGTTATGCCCCGTCGCTGCCGTAATTTCAAGCTGTTGAGTTTGCTTGTTGTGCAGCACAATCAGGCCAAACTCGGCCACAGGCAGCGCTTCTTGAATCGATCGCACCATCACCTGTAGCAGTTCTGGTAAATCGGCTAGCCGCTGGTTCAAAAGATTGGTCAACTGCTGTAGCGTTTGCAGTTGCTGCTGCTGTTCGCCGAGCACAACAATAGCGCGCCGGAGTCGATTGCTGGCATCCTGAGCTTGACGATACAGACGGGCATTCTCCACCGCCAGAGCAGCACGGCGAGCCAAATCCTTAGCGGGCACCAAATCTAGTTCATCATAGGTATGACTGGGCTGTGTCGTAATCAGCGATAGGGCACCCAGGATGCGGCCTTGCACCATCAGCGGCGCAACGATCACCGACTGAAAGTTGAGCTGCTTCAAGATCTGAAAGTGTTCATCATTTTGGGCAATGACTCGCTGAACCTCATCGGAAATTGAGGAAATGAGTTGCGTTTCCCCCGTTTGCAGCGCAGTACGAATGGCCTGATGGCGTTCCAGCGTCGGTGGATAATTGCGGAGTTTTTCAACTAGCTCCAGATCCAGATCCGGCCCAGAGTGAGCCGTTGCCACGCGCTCAAACAGACCATCTTCACGCACAACGTCAATCACGCAGAGATCCGCTAGGTAATCGACAGACAGTTGAGCAATCCGCTGTAGCGTTGTTTCATAGTTCAGCGACGTGGCAAACAGCGTACTGGACTCCGACATCAGCCGCCGATACTGCTCGATCCGCTGCTGCTCTTGAATATTACGTGCGATCGCAACAAAGCGCGGCTGCTCACCCGACGGAGCCACAAACTGAATAAACAGCTCGACGGGCAGCAGTTGTTTTTCGTGAGTATAAAAAACAGTTTCAATCGTATAGGACAGCAAACTTCCCTGGCGCAGGGTTTCCAAAATCGGATTGAGCCGCTCCCGCTCCAGTGTGGGGATCAAGTCTGAAAGCCGCATCTGAAAAAACTGGTTTTCGCCATAGCCCAACTGCCGAATTGCCCCCTGATTGACATAGAAAAACTGGAGGCTGACTGGCTCGAACATGAAAATGCTGTCCACGCTGAGATCCAGGGTGGTCTTAAACTGACTCAGGGCAATATTGGCTCGCCGCAGCCGCTCCCGCGCCTGATTTTGCTCTGTCACCTCCACCGCATGGACAAAAATGCCGTCTACCTGGCCTCGATGATCATGGGTCGGTAAATGAACAAAGTTGAAATAGGCCGTCCGGGCACCCAAACGACCCGCACTAAATTCCACTTTGACGTTATTCCCTACCAAGGGTTCATTAGTGCGATAAACCTGGTGCAGTTGGTCTAAGAAACCATGTTCCACTGCTTCCGGCCATACTTCGGCAATGGGACGACCAAGCACATCGTCCATGCCCACAAATTGCCGATAGTAGGTATTGGCAAACTCGTGAATAAAATCGGTTCCCTTTAACCAGCAGATGATGGCTGGCGCTTCCATAAGCACCGACTGAAAAGATGTGGCGGTTGCACTGGGTGCAGCTTGATCAGAACTATGAAAACCATCAGGAGTTGCGATCGCAGTCGGCTCGATCGCAGTCGGCCTTGAGTCCGACCCCCATTCTGACTGAACCTCCCTCGACATCGATCTAAACTCACCGTCCGCCCCAGTAGACCGCTCAGCATAACCATCCGCCGCATGTCCGTCATGCGTAACACCTGGATAGAAGGCGACCTCAGCATCAACTGCCTGAGAAACAGCAGTGGAACGCTGAAACTGCTGCTTCAGCCCTTCAATATTTGTAAACGTGCCGACCCACTCAACCACCCGTCCATCCGAACCATACACGGGAGCCATCTGCATCCAAAACCACTGATAGCAACCATCAAAACGCCGCAACCGCATCTCGACACCTTGAGGCGCACTATCCATCATCTGAGCATTGACACTGTCGCTGATATTGATACTGGCGCTGGTATTAACATTAATAAGATTGATATCCGGATTCTCAACCGGAGCCAGACAGTACTGCCTGACCTGCTCAACATCATCTGCATGAATTCGCTGGAGCACAGACTCAATCCTGTAGCCCTCGCCATCATCCAACGAGCTATCAACAGCATTTCCCTCTATATAAGCCCGCCAAGCTGCATTCCAATCCTGGATCTGCCCCTGATCGTCCACAATCCACACAAGCTGTGAGAGAGCCTGTAGCCGCTGTTGATACTGTCCCGGCCTATCATTTTCCATCCCTACTCATCACTCAATCTGTGGAATACTGGCTTGATTTCGCTATAGCTTAACTTTGTGACCACTTTGTGGCCTAACTTTACTGCATTTCAGATCCAGCAGCTACCGACCCCCGCCAGATCTAGACTAACAATGCTGGCTTACAGTAGATCTACTCGAATCTTGTACCTTTTATTACCGGAACACCACCAGAATCAAGAGAGAGAACTTACCACCAGCCGCAACGACAAACAGCTTCTCTCCATTTCTTCCCAAAGGCTTAGTCCAGCCTATTCCAGAGCATTAGATAGCTTGACATCTACACATACATCACCCGTTCATCCCCCATTTGTCTATTGACGTAAACTGACTCTAACTATTGAAATCTGAACCGATATAGCGCTCAGGATTAGCTACTCCGGAGTTTACTACCACAATAATTGACCCTGTTCCGTTTATGTCAGCGTCGAAAGTCTGAGATCTAAATCTGATCTTAGATAGATTACGATTCGGCTCAATCTTGTTTATGATTAGCCCGTTGAGATAAATACTCGCTTACTGGTTATTAAACAAACAGTGCCGCAATATTTTTCCTAGGATGTTTTTACAAAGGTCAGACCGTAGTGGAGGTGAAATAAATTTAGCTGCTAGTAGTTGCTACATTCGGTATCGTCTAGATAATCTGGATCATTAGTCCAGATAGGGTGAGATGGGTCTTCAGAGCCCAATCGATAACCAAATTGACCACTAGGATTGATCACCAAGTAGGTTGACGCAAATAAACATATTTAAGAAACCAGGGAAAATATCCCTCCGGGGCGTTTCCCCAGTTGTTTGGATATGCATTTAATTGATGTGCAGCTACTCGAATTGATAAAACTCTATTCTGAGCGCTTTGGATTCAGCTAATTTGTTTCAAGCTAAAATGTGGATCTGCACCGATTCATTGTTTCGTTGATATTCATGTTGGTCAGTAGAAATTGACTTGGTAGAAGGTTAAGCTAAATCTGTCTGTATCATCCTCATACTCTTGATACAGAGTCTTGATCCAGAGTCAAGATGTAGATTCAGCCAAGCGAGGAGATATTGAGCGAGAGCTACCACATCGCAAAGAGCTTGAACGAGGGTTAGCGCACAAGGTCGATGATCCTCCCCAGCAGTGGAAGAGTTGGGGTTACTGTTTTTTCGTTAGGCAAAGGCATAGATAAGGCTATGGATGACATTCGCGTTGTTCTCATTGAAGATCACGATTTGACCCGTGTGGGTATGCGGACTGCACTACAGCAAAAAGATGGCATCATCGTGACAGGTGAAGCTCCCGATGGGCGGCGTGGTCTCGACTTGCTGAGGACAGCTCGGCCAGATGTAGCGATTGTTGACATTGGCCTACCCGATATTGATGGTGTTGAGCTAACGCGGCAGTTCAAGCAGTTGGCAGAAGAGCATGAAGAGATCAAAACTCGGATTTTGATTTTGACGCTGCAAGATAATGACGAAACTGTGCTTGCGGCTTTTGCGGCTGGTGCAGATTCCTACTGTATGAAGGATGTTAGCCTTGAGCGGCTAGTAGAGGCGATTCATATTACAAATCAGGGCAATAGCTGGATTGATCCAGGCATCGCTAAGGTCATCCTGAAGCAAACTAAGCAGGCTCAGCCTGAATCCGCTGATATCGGGACTGTGGCAATTGATGCGGCCCAGCCTGAATATGCTCAGATGCTAGAAGCTTATCCGCTGACAGAGCGGGAGCTTGAGGTATTAGAGCTAATTGTGGAAGGCTGTAGCAATGCTGCGATCGCAGAAAAGCTCTACATCACCGTGGGCACAGTCAAAACCCACGTCCGCAATATTCTCAACAAGCTCTGTGCCGATGACCGCACCCAGGCAGCGGTTCGTGCCCTCAGAGCAGGTTTAGTGGGCTAAGCCTTGATTAAGGTGGCGCTAGACGCTTAAAGCTAGGCCCGTAGTTTTTGAGAAGTTGGCCGGAGTGCATCTTCTCAGAAACTACGGGCCCTAACCTGATTATGTAAGGCTATGAATGTTGATTTAATTGAACAAAGTGGGCATTCTTGAAAGTACTAAATGAGAGTACCGAACAGAATGTCCGCTTTTTTAATGGATATTGGGGATCTTCCACTCATTCAGCAGCCCTCGATCAGACGGCAGAACTATTCCTGCTATAGAAGAAGTGCGATCGCACTTCTTCTATAGGTATGCCCACCCTAACTGAGTCCACCCCATCTGAGCCCACGCGAATCGGCCCCATTCCTTTGTTCATAAAACAGACCCCACCTGAATCATACGAAATTCATGCATGAAAACCAGTTTTTGTGAACGTCAGGCTGGGTAAGACGTTCACAAAAAATAATTCAGATTCTTTCGAGCCGCATTCGGGATCAGTAATTCGGGATCAATATAGTGTTTACAATCGGTGACAGTGTTTACAGTGTTTAAAATTCGGGGAGTTGTGACCGTCTCTCTGGCGAATGTCCCCCTTCATTTCAAGCCTCAACGTCCCACTAGAGGGAAAATGCATGAGTAGAGACTCTGAGAGCAAGCTGAAATTGATGGTTGTCGATGACGAACCCGATAACCTGGACTTGCTTTACCGCACCTTTCGTCGCAACTTCAAAGTTTATAAAGCAGACAGCGGGCCAAATGCGTTGGCAACCCTAGAACAAGAAGGCGAGATGGCCATCATCATCTCCGACCAGCGCATGCCCCGCATGAACGGTACCGAATTCCTCAGCCGCACCGTCGAACCCTATCCCGACACCATTCGAATCGTGCTGACGGGCTACACCGATGTTGAAGACCTTGTCGAAGCCATTAACTCCGGTAAAGTCTTCAAGTACATCACCAAGCCCTGGAACCCTGAAGAACTCAAAAATGTCGTTCATCAGGCTGGCGAAACCTACCGCGTTCTCAAACAGCGCACCAACGAGCTGAATCGTGCTCTACGGCGGGAGTCTTTATTCAATGCCGTGATTTCCGCCATTCGCGAATCGCTCGACTACCACAGCATGCTGCAAACCGTCGTCAACACACTGGGACAAACATTTGAAGCCGAACAGGCTATTCTGTTCCCCATCGACGGGCAGCAGTTAGCCGAGAAAGCCTTTTTCTATCCCAATGACACGACCGAAGAGGTTCTGCAAACAGCTCAAGCAGCCCTAACGCAGACATTGACCGACTTCCTCAGCCAGTCCTCTGAACAGCCGAAACAAATTCATGTTTTGGGGCAGGGCGATCGGGATGCAACTGCAAAGCTATCCGTCTTAATTGCCGATCAGCAAGAATGGCTAGCCTTGTTGGATCTACAGCGTCCATCTGGTCGAGCTTGGTCAAATGAAGACGTTGACTTAATTCGCGAGGTAGCCGAACAGGCCGCACTGGCGATTTCCCAAGCCAAGCTTTATCAAACCATTCAGCTCCAAACCCAGCAGATGCAGGCTGAATTAGAAGTAGCCCGCCAAATTCAGAGTAATTTGCTGCATCAAAGCTGGCCTGAATTCGAGCAGGTTCAGGTGCAAGCCTCTTGCCATCCAGCACGGGCAGTGGGTGGAGACTTTTTTGAGGTTTATCCCCATTCCCACGAAGATATTTGGTTGGCGGTGGGCGATGTCTCCGGCAAGGGCGTTCCCGCAGCGCTCTTTATGGCTAGTGCGCTATCTGTTCTGCGGCGAGAGCTATCTCAAGAGGTTTCGCCGGAACCCGATGTGGTGATGCGGAATCTTAATAAAAGTCTGTCGAATGACTTGATTAGCAATAACTGTTTCATCACGATGGTGCTGGCTCGCTATCGACCTTCGCAACAGCAGCTTGTTTATGCCAATGCGGGCCATATTTATCCGATGGTGTGGTCGCATCAAAAGCTGAAAGCGCTATCACCTGAAGAGAGAACAACAATTGAACCAACTTATTTGAAAGAAAGAGGGGTGCCGTTGGGCATTCTACCTGTATGGCAAGCGAAGTCCGGAACTATCTCGGTGTCTCCTGGTGATGTTGTGTTGCTCACGAGCGATGGCATTACTGAAGCAACGGTTGATGGCCATCGAAATCACTCCGCTTCTGGCATGTTACAGCAAGAGGGGTTGTGGCAAATCATTCTTCAACATCCGGATGCTCTGAATTTAGATAAACTCTTGACCATCATTCAATCCAACACGTCAATGCAAGAAGATGATCAAACCATTTTGTCACTGGAGGTCCTGTAGTCCATGAGAACTGAGCTCCACGTTCCAAGTGATTTGAAATTCCTTTCAATTGTTGAAAACTGGCTGCTAGGTTCCCTAGAGGCCGAACTGGGAGAGCAAGTTGATTGGCCGAAGCAGTCCAATCGGCTAAGACTCGTTTTGGTAGAAGCCTATTCCAACGTGGTGCGCCATGCTCATCGCGATCAGCCGAATTTGCCTGTGTTGATGCGGTTAGAACTGCGTGGTCGGGATTTGTCACTGGAAATCTGGGACTACGGCGGCGGATTTGATATTTCGACCTACCTGCCACCTAGCCCTGAAGATCGTCAAGAAAATGGCTATGGTTGGCTGATTTTGAATCGGCTAATGGATAAGGTGGAATATCGGCTACAGGTGAACGGTCAAAACTGCTTGAAGCTAGAAGCGAGTTTGGCCCAATCGGAGTAATGTTCACACACCGTTTTTTGTAGTCATGGGACGCGATGCAAAACTGAGGAGACAGCGGCGGGATCAGCGACAGGATAAGCCCACTGGCGATTTGGCTCAAGCCAGTGCGCCTCAAGCTGAACGCTCTCCGTTTCAGAATCTAGAGGAATTTGATCAGGTGGAGGTACCTGCGATCGCACCCACCGTCCCAACCTCTGAAGCTCAATCGTCTTCGCCATCTTGGCTGAAGCGATTGTTACCCTTCAACCGTGCAGCCAAGAATACGCTTGACCAATCTGGGGCAGACACCGGAGAGTTTTTTGAGACGTATCAGATGACGCTCGGTGCGATCGCATGGCACGGCTACAAAACTCAAGGGCGGGGCTTTGTGCTGGCAACGCCGACTGAGCGCGATACGGTGCAGTTACGCTACGTTAGCCGCAAGTCTTTGAATCAATTGATTCAGCCAGAAAAACGGGCTGCTTGTCGTCAGATTATGGAAAACTATGATCCGCAAACTGAAGTGATCTTGGTCAAGATCGCATCCACTGGCGAGATGATCCTGAATTCGCCTCAGCCAGCTGAGCCTGCGCCCCAGTTGTGTTACCAGCAGTGGCAAGCGCAAGAATAATTATTTTGCCGATTTTTTATAAATTGCGGAAACTTTGGTGGCAATCCTGAAGTCTTAATTAAGAGAACCCTAATGTTTTTAACCTCAGTCCTAGCGGATTGAGGTTTTTTACTGAATTTTTTGACTTGATAAGGATGAATACTATTCGCCCCTATCAAGTCAATGGTCAGATAACTTGACTAGGCCGCGAGATCTTCTTGTGCGTAGTACAGCAAATAGCCGTGCTTGCTCAGACCATGCCAGGTGCGATCGCCAACGATACCATCGGCCACCAAACCACTGTTGCGCTGAAACGCTTTAACTGCGCTCTCGGTTGTTGCGCCATAGACGCCGTCAACAGCGCCGTTGTAGTAAGTCGAAAACTGGGTGTGGTTCTCAATCAGATAGGTCAGAATCGTTTGCACAATCCGTACCTCATCCTGGCGACTGCCACGGCGGAGAATGGGCATATCGACGGGTGCGCCAGAATACAAAGCCCGCCAGGTTTTGTTTGCGACAACGCCGTCATTTTTCAGAAAATGAGTGAACTGATAGTCCTTCACACAGCCCTCTGTCCAAGCACCAAAGATGCCATCAACAGGCAACCCGTAGTTGTAGTGATTGAGCAAACGCTGAAGTTCTTCCACATCACGGCCCCGAGAGCCAAGGCGGAGCGTCGGTTTTTGAATGGTTGTTGCAGTCATGATTTGAAACCCTAATGTTCAATGGTTGACATGCAATAACCTCAGCAAGTTGCGATCGCATTTCGCACGCCAGCATTCCCCCACACGGGTAACATTCCACTCACCCCCACTTCCCCCCACTCACTCATCTACCCATCCACCCACCACCATCAACCACCAACCACCAACTCCCTAACTCTCCACCTTCACACCCCGCCAAAACGCCACATAGCCCTTGATATTTTTGGCGGCATCCTTCGGCTCTGGATAATACCAAGCCGCATCTTTATTCTCCTGACCGTCCACGACAACGGTGTAATAGCTCGCAACTCCCTTCCACGGACAGGTGGTGTGGGTATCGCTGGGTTGAAAATAGTCCTGATTAATGGCATCGGGCGGAAAATACTGGTTGCCTTCAACGACCTCACACTGATCGCTTTCCGCCAAGACGGCTCCATTCCAAACTGCTTTCGGCACAATACACCTCCAAATCAAAAAACAAACTGCAAACTCAGTCGAGAATCCTTACATGGCGCCGCTAAGGATTCATAATGAATTCAAAACGCTAAGACAGATGAAGTTCTGTCCAGATTTTGGCGCTACTCATACTGTAGCTGGATAGGATAAAGCCGTGGCAGGTTAATCAAAATTGTCCCATTTGCCATCAAGCCAAGGAGTGACGACACCATGATTCAGGCCGCTGGTTCAACCCAATTGCGAGGTCGCAGCATTACAGAGATTAAAAATCTCACTGCTTACCGGGATATTCAATCCATTCCGGAGATGTGGCCGATTGCCGCCAGCCAATACGGCAATATCACGGCCCTGCACGACCCCCACAGCGAACCTGAAATCAAGTTCTCCTACGCTGAACTGAGCCAAGCCATTCAGCAGTTTGCCGCCGCACTACAATCCCTTGGCGTCCAGGCCAACGACCACATTTCTCTCTTCTCAGAAAACTGTCCTCGCTGGATGGTAGCCGATCAGGGCATTATGACCGCTGGTGCTGCCGATGCGGTGCGCGGTGCCCTCGCAGATCGGGATGAACTGCTGTACATCTACTCCCACAGCGACAGCGTGGCTCTGGTGGTACAGGACAAAGCAACGCTGGACAAGCTTCAGCCTCAACTGACAGAACTCGCTCCTCGATTCGTCATCCTGCTGACTGATGAGTCGGTTGAACCGGATACGCCATTTAAGCTGCTGAACTTTACTCAGTTTATGGATCTGGGAGCAAATCAATCTGTCAAACAAGCCCCTCGTCAGCCCAGTGACTTAGCCACGCTGATGTACACCTCTGGCACCTCTGGACAACCGAAAGGCGTCATGTTGACCCACGGTAATTTGCTGTCGCAGGTGTTTGGCGCAAGTGAAGTTGTCCAGCCAAGTAAGAGCGATCGCATTTTGAGCATTCTGCCCATCTGGCACTCCTATGAGCGATCGTTTGAATACTTCACCCTATCCTGGGGCATCACCCAGATTTACACCAACATTCGCTATATCAAAAAAGACCTACAGACCTTTAAGCCTCGCTATATGGTGGGTGTGCCGCGTCTCTGGGAATCGATTTACGAAGGTGTGCAAAAGCAGTTCCGGGAACAGCCCGCGAAGAAGCAAAAGCTGATTCATTTCTTCCTGAACACCAGTCAGCAGTACATTGAGGCGCGCCGAACGGCCAATAACGTCAATCTAAATCGGCTCCACCCGTCGCAGTCAGAGCGATTTTCGGCTAGCCTTAAAGCCATTCCGCTCAGACTCATTCACCTGCTGGGCGACAAGATAGTCTACCAAAAAGTTCGCAATGCCACAGGCGGCAACGTTGACTTTTTGGTGAGCGGCGGCGGTTCATTAGCTGAACACCTAGAAGACTTTTTTGAAATCATCAACGTCACAATCCTGGGCGGATATGGTCTAACCGAAACCTCGCCGATTACTAATGTGCGACGTCCCTGGCGCAATCTCCGCAGCGCCGATGGTCAACCGCTGCCCAACACCGAAATTCTAATTGTCGATCCGGAAACGCGCCAACCCGTAGCTCCCGAACAGCAGGGCTTGGTGCTAATCCGTGGCCCTCAAGTGATGAAAGGCTACTACAAAAATCCAGAAGCGACCCAGAAAGTGCTTGATCCAGACGGCTGGTTTGATAGCGGCGACTTGGGCTGGGTGACGGAGCAGCAGGATCTGATCATCACGGGTCGAGCCAAAGACACGATTGTCCTCACGAATGGCGAAAATATTGAACCGCAGCCGATTGAAAATGCCTGTGCCCGCAGTGCCTACATCGACCAAATCATGCTTGTGGGGCAAGATCAGCGATCGCTAGGCGCGTTAGTCGTGCCGAATCTGGAAGCACTCCAGCAGTGGGCACACCAGCAGAATTTACATATCAACCTACCTGAACAGCCCGCAGGCGATGCGCCCGCAGGTATGCAGGTGATTGAGCTAGACAGCAAGCCCGTCCATGATTTGATTCGCCAAGAATTAACTCATCAAGTCAAGAACCGACCGGGCTATCGACCGGACGATCGAATTGGGCCATTCTGTCTGCTAGCTGAGCCATTTTCCATCGAAAACGACATGCTGACACGGACGCTAAAAGTGCGGCGTCAGGTCGTGAGTGAACGGTATCGCGGTATGATTGACGGGATGTTCTCTTAGATGTTGGGGTGCGATCGCACAGCTACTTTATTGACCTGAAACTCGGTCTGGTAAACCTGTTCGATACCACTCAGATTCATCTCATATACATGAACGGATCGTCCCAAGGGTAATCGCTTTACCCACGGCCACTATTCCATAAAGGAACTGGCAAATCTCTCGTCGGTTCTTGTATATGTGTGTGATTTTTAGATAAAAGCTGCTTACACATTGTCACGTAAGGATACTCATGGAAGGTTCTCAGTCTCAACTGCTCTTAAAGCGGGCCGTTAACGTTAAAGCCATCGTCACTCCCCTCTGGAAAGAAGAAGTTCAAAAGCAACTTCAGAACCAACTGAATCAGATCGACAATCAGCTACAGCAGTTGGAAATGCAGGGGCAGCGCGTTGCGGCTGAACTGCAAAAGCAAACCCCTCAAGGTGGTGAAGCGGCAGTACAGCAGCAAATTTCCAGTGTTCAAAATCAGGTCAACCAAAAGAAGAGTGGCCTACTTGAACAAAAAAATAAAATTCTCCAGCAGCTCCAGCAGGTGCAAATGCTGGAAATGGATCAAGAAGTCTCCCAAGGTCAAATCGAAAGCTTTTTCCGAGTGGACAAGGGCGACAACCTGATCAAAAAACTTCAGGTTGAAATTCTATTGCGGGACGGCGTGATCGAAGATATTCGAGGCGAACTGTAGATTTCCCCCTCACCCCCAACTCCTTTTCCAGTGGAAGATAGGCTTGGTAGGGGCGAATGGCCATTCGCCCCTACGTCCAATAAATGGTTGTGGATGTTCTGTAATCAGTACAAGATTATCCTGTTCTGCCAAGGAGAGGACGACGGTGAGGGCATTCCACAATTCCACAATGTGAGAAGATATAAAATCTAAGCGCAATGCGCTTTTTTGAATCTTAAGCACTGCTGTCCCATAAAGTCGTGCGTCAAGATACAATGCTTTCTTGGCGGTTTTGCCATGCTGTCGTTTGTAGGAAGGGATTCGGAAGCCACCCCATGATTCACGAAGTTTTCATGCCCGCACTTAGTTCAACCATGACCGAAGGCAAGATTGTCTCCTGGGTCAAATCGCCAGGGGACAAGGTTGAACGAGGCGAAACTGTGGTCGTTGTTGAGTCAGACAAGGCCGATATGGATGTTGAATCCTTTCATGAAGGCTATTTGGCAGCGATTGTTGTCGAAGCGGGCGAGACGGCAGGTGTCGGAAATGCGATCGCATATCTAGCCGAAACCGAAGCCGAAATCGAAGAGGCCAAGCAGCGGGCATTCGGTGGCGGATCAGGTGCATCGTCAGCAAGCGCCAGCGCTTCAGCGGGAGAACCTGCGGCTCCAGCGGCTACTCAAACTGCGGCTACTGAAACTCAAGTTGCAGCGCAAGACGTAGCTCCTCAAAACGGCAATGGTGCAGCACCCAGCGGACGGCTGATTGTATCGCCCCGTGCCCGTAAGTTGGCGAAAGAGCTAAAGGTCGATTTAAGTTCCCTAGCAGGCAAAGGCAGCGGCCCCCACGGTCGCATCATAGCCCAAGATATCGAAACCGCCGCTGGTCGGACGCCAGCCGCCGCTCCTACAGCAGCGGCACCTGTTGCGGCAGCTATTCCCACTCCGAAACAAACCAGCACCCCGGCTCCAGTTCCAGCCGCAGCGGCTCCGTCACCCGCAGCTACTCCGGGTCAAATCGTGCCGTTCAATACACTCCAGCAGGCAGTCGTCCGCAACATGAACGCTAGCCTGACGGTGCCTACGTTCCACGTCGGCTACACGATTAGCACCGATGAACTGGATGCGCTCTACAAGAAGATCAAGTCCAAAGGCGTCACCATGACAGCGCTACTGGCAAAAGCGGTCGCAATGGCTTTACAGAAGCATCCACTGCTCAATGCCAACTACACCGATCAGGGCATTCAGTACAACGCCGATATCAATGTTTCCGTTGCGGTGGCAATGGAGGGTGGCGGTTTGATCACACCTGTTCTGCGTAATGCTGACCAGATCGATATTTATTCTCTGTCGCGTACCTGGAAGGATTTGGTTGCTCGTTCTCGGACTAAGCAGCTTCAGCCAGATGAGTACAGCACAGGTACATTCACGCTGTCGAATCTCGGCATGTTTGGCGTAGATCGCTTTGATGCAATTTTGCCGCCAGGTCAAGGTTCTATCCTCGCAATTGGCACATCTCAGCCTCAGCTAACGGCTACGCCGGACGGCATGATGGCGGTGAAGCGGCAGATGCAGGTCAACATCACCTGCGATCACCGCATCATCTACGGTGCAGACGCAGCAGCTTTCTTGCAAGATTTATCGAAGATTATCGAAATGGATACTCATTCTCTAACGCTGTAACGTAACCACCACTTTGAAATATCAGGCAAAGCGCCAGTCAGATGAGACGGTTCATTGGCTGGCGCTTGTCATATTACTCATAAAAGGCGCGATCGCAGTTTTACCCCTACAGCAAAAGTGCGATCTCATCATCCCTCAACTTTTCTCGTACACTAAAGTCAAGGTGGCGTTCAATATTGAGCGGGAGACGCAGTCACCATGATTGCTGGAATTGATAAAACGCCCATATCTTTCGACGAGTCTCTAAATTGGTATCCAAACTGTTCGGAGTACCGCTACGAATTGAGACGAGGGGCGGTTATTGAGATGCCAAAGCCGAGGGGGAAGCATTCAGAAATTGCTGTGCTGCTGATCAAGCATTTGAACAATGCGATTGATCAAACGCAGATTTCTAGCTTTATTCCTCGCGAATGTATCCTCAAAACGTCTGATGATACGGGCTATGAGCCAGATGTTGCAGTTCTAAATCGACTGTCATTGATGAATAAACCTCGCTGGGACAGTTCTTTTGTAATTGAGCAGGGGGAATCGGTCAATTTAGTTGTGGAAGTAGTTTCGACCAACTGGCGCGATGATTATTTAGTCAAGCTAGCTGACTATGAGGCGTTTGGCATTCAGGAATATTGGATTGTCGATTATCTAGGCATGGGTGGTCGGCGCTACATTAGTTCACCCAAACAGCCTACGTTTACGGTCTGTACGCTGGTAGACGAGGAGTATGAACTTCAGCAGTTTCGAGAACCTGATCGGATTGTTTCCCCTACGTTTCCCGATTTTCCGTTAACGGTTGCTCAGATTTTTAGTCCAGGTGTGTGAAGTGCAATTTGTTCTCAACCTCAGCGAATCAATACTGATACTCCGCCCTTTATTTTTGATCAATAATTAATGCTTTACAAAGCTTATGCAAAATGAGGCCTATGTATCCTACAGCAGTCAGATTATTTATCATTAAATCTCTCGACGTAGTCATATTGCTACACAATATAATTACCACTTCTAGATAGTTTATTGAGTTTTGACAAACTCTAACTTTTTTATCATTTTGGCAGACGGGCTTGTTTTCGCGGGATTACTTAAAGGTTATAAACCTCCTTTTTAAGGAATATAAAAGGAATATAACCAGTATGCTGAACTTCAACAAACTCAAGCTTAGAGAACAAATTCTTTTAGGATATGGGGTTCCGTTACTATTAACAGCTCTCGCTACAGTGGCAATCGTTGCAAATGTCAAACAAGTGAAACAACAAGACGATGAGACAAGCCGTGGCTGGACGATCGTACAAGCAACAGATCGATTAGAGTCATTAATGTATGAGCGGCAAGCGATGGCGCGATCAAGTTTTTTAACTCAAAAGGAAGGATTTTGGCAGCAGTATGTTGATACTGTAACGGAGTATAACGAGCTAATTGAAGAACTGGAAACGGCTGCTGAAACATCAAGTCCAGAACAGTTAGAGCGGGTTGAAGAACTCAAAAGATTAGGGATAGAGATTTTTGAGGCTAACAGCGAAATCAATGATTTAATCCGAGCCGGAAATTTTGAAGCAGCAGTTAGTCTTTTTTCTGAAGGAAAAATTATTGGCTTAGTTGAGGAAGCAGAAGAGGTATTACGTGAACTGAATAGTGCAGAAGATGAATTACAAGCTATTCGCGAAGAAGCAAGAGTTGCTGCACTACAAACCCTAGTGTTTATAGCGATCGCAGGTTCATTGGCAGCAGCAATGTTAGCTGTGCTTATTGGCTTCTGGTTAGCGTCTCGCATTAGTCAACAGGTGGATGCGATCGCAATGAATATCTCGACGTCATCCACCGAGATTGCGGCAACTGTAGAGCAGCAAGAGCGAACTGCTATTCAGCAATCAAGTTCTGTCAACGAAACAAGCACCACGATGGATCAGCTCAGTGCCTCTGCTCAGCAATCCGCGACCCAAGCTCAAACGGCTGCTGATGTGGCTCAAACTGTCTTGACTCTTGCTGGACAGGGCAATCAGGCTGTTACTCATACGTTAGACAGTATGAATGCGCTGTCGGTGCAAGTGAGTATGGTTTCTGAGCAGATTGTGCGGCTCAATGAACAGACTAGCCAGATTGGGAGCATTTCTGATTTGGTCGCTAACCTGGCGAGCCAAACTAATATGCTGGCGCTCAATGCTGCGGTCGAAGCTGTTCGGGCTGGTGAAAGTGGGAAGGGATTTGCCGTTGTTGCCGCCGAAATTCGTAAGTTAGCCGATCAAAGTAAGCAATCGGCGGAAAAAATCAATACTTTAGTTGAGAGTATTCAGGTTGCGATTAATTCCACAAGATTAGCAACGGATAAAAGCACTGAGGTTGCTGAGCAGGGAACCCATATTACTCAAGAAACCGCAGTCGTGTTCGATCAAGTTACGGGTGCAATTAACAATATTGTGGTCAGTGTGCAACAGATTTCTCAAAATGCAAACCAGCAAGCAGCGGCAGTGCAGCAGGTGGTTAAAGCAATGAATGATTTGAACTTATCGGCTCGCGATACAGCTAGTGGGATTAGTCAAACACGCGTGAGTACTCGCCAACTGAATGAGGCCGTGCAAAACTTACGGGCTGTTGTTTGAGTGCTTTCTTAAGATTTACCTAAGTGGAACTTATGGAAGGTTGCGATCGCAGTTTTACCCCTGCAACAACAGTGCGATCGCAGCTTAATGCTCTAACCATTCAGGATCGCAGCAGTTTTACCCCTGCAACAATAGTGCGATCGCAACCATCGGCAAATCAATGTTCGTCATTGGTCAACTGTAGAAGTCTATTTTCAGAGTAATGCTGGGGCAAAAGTGCGATCGCACTTTTAAAGCCAAGAAAGTTATGCTGGAGTTGAGTATTAGCAGTTTCTTATGGTTCTTAGCAATGCATACTGTCACCCTGACCGTTCCCGATGAAACCCTTCAGGCTCTGCAAACAACACCTGAGAATCTGAGTCAGGAAATGCTGTTGGTCGTAGCCGTTAAGTTGTACGAACTGGGTCGGTTATCTTCGGGGGCTGCGGCGAATATGGCAGGAATTCCTCGCACTGTTTTTCTCACGAAACTCGCTGACTATGGTGTCGATACTTTTTGTCTTACTGAAGATGAATTAGCTGAGGATCTTGCGAATGCCTGAGGTGATTGTTGATACCTCGCCGATTCAATACCTGTATCAACTCAATCAGCTCGCCCTGTTACCAAAGCTCTATCAACAAATCCAAATTCCACAAGCTGTTGCTGATGAGTTGGCACAAGGACTCACTCAAGGTATTTCGTTGCCTGATGTGGCTTCTTTATCTTGGATTATGCTCTGCTCTATACCATCGTCTGCTCTCATTCCAAGTATTCCGGGGCTTGGCGCAGGAGAACGAGAAGCGCTTAGTTTGGCTACGACGTTTCCAAGTTCCCTGGTGATCCTAGATGATGCGCTTGCGAGAAATTATGCGCGACAACTCAACCTTGATATAATAGGAACTTTGGGAGTGCTTTTGCGAGGAAAGCAGTTAGGATATTTGGATGAGATCGCACCGCTTCTTGATGAGCTAGACAACCTAAATTTTCGTTTGGCTTCAGCAACTCGTAATGCAGTGCTGAAACTGGCAGATGAATAAGAAGATAAAGTGCGATCGCAGTTTTACCCCTGCAACAACAGTGCGATCGCAACCATTGGCAAATCGATGTTCGCCATTGGTCAACTGCTAGAAGTCTATTTTCATATATTAAACTTACCCTATAAAACTACATAGATTGGCTCTTGTGCTGGGTTTCAGCCATGTCGTTTGAGTGGGATGAGCGTAAAAATGAAAGCAATATTGCAAAGCATGGGTTTGACTTTGCCGATGCTTTTGCGATCTTCAACCTACCGCTAGTAGTTGAACTGGATGAGCGTGAGAATTACGGTGAAGATCGATATATTGGTATTGGGTTGTTGAATGGCCGGGTTGTAGTTGTTGTCTATACGGAACCCGATGAGGAAACGATTCGGATTATCTCCTTACGAAAGGCACTATCTCATGAACGCAGACGCTATGAACAATACCTCAAAAACCGATTGGGCTAGAATCGATGCGATGAGTGATGAGGATATCGACACCTCCGATATTCCGCCACTGTCAGAGGAATTTTTTGCCAAAGCGCAGTTGCGAATGCCCAAAACATCTGTCGAAGTATCAGTCCAAATTGATCCCGAAACATTTGCTTGGTTTCAAGCTCAGGGCGACAGCGCTGAACAGCAGATGGCTGCAGCACTGAAGATATATGCTGAAGCACACAAAGCTCGTTAGCATCTAGGAGCAAAGCAAGCCTAGTAGCATAGGCTAAAAATTCAAATGCAGCGGACGATTGAAAGCGGCTTTACCCCTGCAACAAAAGTGAGATCGCAGCTTGATGTCCTACCCATTCAGGATCGCAGTTTTACTCCTGCAACAACAGTGCGATCGCAGTTAATCAGCTACACCTGTATCGCCAGCTTGTGAGGTTGGCGCAGAAGGTTGATTTTCTCGTGTGATTCTGATGAGAAACCGGAGTGCTTCATTGACGGCATCGGCGTTGGGAAAAACTTTTGCCACGTCCGGATCGAGCTGTACAGTTGTTTGGCCAAAGCTCTTTTGACCTGGCCCCAATTTTCGAACTCGCAAGCTTTTGAGGTCATATTCTGGACGTAGTTCGTCTTCCATTATCGATTTTTAACCTGTAATGAGTCTTGTTCAAAGCCGCTTTTCAATTGAACTCAAAAGCACTGGAAGCTTAATTTTTAACAACATCCCAGACGATCTCGAAATCAAGCTGATCATAGTCGTGAACGATGACATCTCGCATTCCAGCCATTTCGTGCCAGGGAATTTCTGGATGACTTTCGCGGAAGGGTTGAGAAATTCGTTTGGTGGCTTCGCCAATAATGGTTATTTGATAAAGAATTGCAGATAGCTTTTCATCATTGGCTTCTAACTCTGATCGACTAACCCCATCGGCATAGCGCAGAATACGTCTAATTGAGTTGGCAATATCAATCAATGATTCTTGATCACGCGGCATAGATCACCTGTGCAGATTCCAGAATATTTTTGCGTCTGAGCCAGTTTTCGCTGCGGTTAATGGCGGATTTGACGAGCAAGTCTACGTCGCGATTAAAAATGGCTTGCAGTTCATCGTGCATTTGCAGGGTTTCGGTTAAGCCCCGTTTGGTATTGGGAGAGAAGGTTAGCAGCACATCAATATCGCTGTCAGGCCGAAAATCGTCTCGCAGCACGGAACCAAAGAGGGCAAACTCGGTCACTTGCCACCTCTTACAAAATTCTGCGATCGCAACCATCGGCAAATCAATATTCGTCATTGGTCAACTGCTAGAAACTTACTTACACAGAAGATCTGGAAATATAATATGGCATTGAAAATTTTGGTTTAATGAATAACTCCTCTTACGCATCCAGACCATTTTGCTTTAGAACTGATGAGCGGAATAAGTTGGATCTTGTACTGGAATCTCTCTCGAAAAGGCCAAAGTTGCGGTGGATCGGTTAAGTATTGCTCTATGTTTTCCTCAGCCTCTTGCTCAGAACTATAGAATCTCACAATCTTGCTATCATTGCTGGATTTAAACCCATCTTGAGTCGCAACCATAAATATCTTTAGTTTTCCTTCATTAAAATATTTGCTTAATATCTGAAAGTCCAATATCGGAACATTATTTATAATCTTTCCATTATACAAATGCAGGTTGGAAACAACCATGGGGTAAACATATATTTCATTCAAGCCAGCATTTTTCAATCCAAAACGCTCCGCGAAAAAGTAAATGTTTTCTCTGATAAAATTAGCCTTTCTTTTAGCTTGATTTGTACCGTCGGCTAATACGGATTTATAGTTATAAAATTCCAGAGTGCTAGAAGGGTAAACAGAACACTTTAATTCTCCAATTAAGATTTTGTTTCCTATTCTTATAACTAAATCTATCTGTTCTTCTTTTCCATCAGCATTTCTAAAAATGTCAGAATCACATATTATGTCTGCATTTGTTAGATTGTTTTCTTTCTTCAGTTGATTTCGTACGTAATTCTCAAATAAGAAGCCGCGCTCATCCATTTTTAGTTTACCTTCACGCATCCACTGCTCCAATGAGCGCAAAAGATTAGGATACTGCATACAGGTAATTATCATAGTCATGTCGTCTTCGCCCAAGTCAATGAGAGGGCGATACCATAAATCATCACGAGGATTACCTTTGAAAGTTAATAAATCAACAACAGTCAAAGCTTGACTATAATCCAAATAAATTGTTTTTGATACTAGTTCAACTAAATGTTCTTTTGAAAAAGTAGGACTATATCTTAATAACTCAGATGTATCGTTTAAATCAGATATATTATTTAGATTGGTTGAAGAAACAATTATAGTTTGTATCTCTTGTGACAGTGTTGATATAAGTCTCCATGATTCTAGAATCTGTCGTAGAGTTAAATCTTTTAGCTTAGGCAAAGGCTGTTCAAGAATATCATTAAAATAAATTTCTTCTGCTATCATTTGGAGGGGAAACTCTTGCGGCATCTCGCCAGCCATCTTGCTAGGAGTAAATGAATCAATTTCTAATTTACTATTATTCTCATCATTTAGTTTTGCTGAAATCCTTGGTTTATTTATAATTTTCTGTTTTACATGTTCAGGCCATTCTTCCCACAAATAAGATGCGTGAAGAGATATTTCAGAAAATATTGAATAACTTCTATATGTACCAATGGTGTTTATTTCTTCATCATCTAAGTCATCGGGAGTGGCTAAATCTAAATTGTCATAAGATTCATCATCTACATACCAGCCATGCCAGATACATTTAGCCCATATGTCTTCAATATGATCATATAGAATACCAAGATTAATTGTTTGATTAAGCCATTCAGATAGGTCGAGTAAAGAAGGCGCTTCTCCTACAAGTTCAGATTTATTCTGATTATATGAATTCGCGAGAGGATAACGAGCTGCCGTTATAAATCCCTCCATACTACTACTAAAATTAAAAATATTTGTAAGAACAAAATCTTGATGGCAATCATCCTGTAACTCCTCCATGAATTTATTGACCTGAGAAAGAAGGATGAAATTTATAGCACTACATTGTAGCCTGATCAAGCCATACGTTCCCCCTTTGACAGCCTTCACTTGAGAAAGACTATTTCTTATTTTCTCAAGCTTTTCATTAACCCATAATCCTGATTTGTATAAGCGATAATCTGCATCAGAAGAACCGCTTTTTGAATAGACCTCTTCCCAAATTTCTTTAGAAAAACTTTTTTGAGTGGGCGTCTTAATCTTTGAACTTTGAACAAGCTCAGTAAAAGTTTCATTCATGCTATAGCTTATTGGTAATAGACTTAAGGATTTCAGGTGTTAGACCTCTGGCTTGAGCCTTAGCGCTAATTTCTTCCATGACTTCAGCTAACGGGCGCGGTTTTCTCACCATCTCCCGCAGCTTCAAATTAATCAGTAAATCCATCTTCCGCCGCTCGGTTTCAGATGAAGCTTCATAAGCTTTTGCTGTTTCAGGATCGACACGAACAGTTATTGTACGAGTTTCCACTTCTTGACCTCTCAGCCAACGGATTGATAGCACTATCATAACGAGAGTTTCAAGCTCAGAAACAACAAAAAAGGGGAGCTGTAGCTCCCCATAGAGGTAACAATTGAGATGACCTAGACCTTATTCGATACCTTCGATGCGGTCTTCCACTTCTTGATACAGCTCACGTAGCCGATCCAAGTTTTCCTCGCTGGTTTCCCAGTAGCCGCGACCGTTCACTTCCAGCAGCGTACCCACCATCCGGCGGAACGAGTTCGGGTTCAGATTCATCAGCCGCTTACACATCTCCTCATCCTCGATGAAGGTTGTGTTCACGTCCTCATACACCCAGTTATCCACCGCACCAGCCGTCGCCGACCAGCCCATCGTGTTCACCAGGCGCTTCGACAGTTCCCGCACACCCTCATAGCCGTGGGAGAGCATACCCTCATACCACTTGGGATTCAGCAGCTTCGTCCGCGCATCCAAACGCACCGTTTCCGAGAGCGTCCGCACCTGAGCATTCGCCGTTGTCGTGTCCGCAATGTAGGAAGCCGGGGTTTTGCCGTCATCCCGCAGAGTAGACACCAGCTTCGTCGGGTCAGAGTCGAAATAGTGCGACACGTCCGTCAGCGAGATTTCCGAAGAATCCAGGTTTTGGAACGTGGCATCTGCCGTCTTCAGCGATGCTTCGAACAAACTACGGGATTCATCCATCACGCCCGGATTATCCGAGTTGAAGGCAAAAGACTTGCGCTTCAGGTACATCTCTTGCAGTTCCGCCTCTTCTTCCCAAGAGCTGTTTTCCACTGCCAGGTTGACGTTAGAGGAGTAGGAACCGGATGCGTTGGAGAAAACGCGAGTAGCCGCTTGGCGCAGGTTGATGCCCATCTCGTCTGCCTGCTTCATGGCGTGCTTGCGGACAAAGTTCATCTCTAACGGCTCATCGGCTTCGGCAACCATTTTCACGCCTCGGTCAATCAGCGCCATCTGGTTAATGAACAGGTCGCGGAACACACCGGAACAGTTCACGACCACGTCAATCCGAGGCCGACCCAGTTCTTCCAGCGGAATCAGCTCCAGCTTGTTCACCCGACCGAGGGAATCGGGCACCGGACGCACACCGATGAACCAGAGGATTTGAGCCAGGGATTCACCGTAGGTCTTGATGTTGTCTGTACCCCAGAGGACACAGGCAATGGTTTCCGGCCAGTTGCCGCCGTTATCCAGCTTTTGCCGCTCCAGCAGGCGATCGACTACGACTTTAGCCGACTGTACTGCTGCGGTTGTCGGAATCGACTGCGGGTCAAGGGCGTGGATATTCTTACCCGTGGGCAGCACATCCGGGTTACGGATTGGATCACCACCGGGGCCAGGTAGGACGTACTCGCCTTCCAGTGCCTTCAGTAGCGCACCCAGTTCGTTATCGGCTACGACCTGCTCCAGGCAGAACTCCAGATACTCGAACAGGGGCTTTAATGCTTCCACGCTCACCTTGGTGTAGCCCAGGTTGTGCAGGGCTTCCACCCAAGGCTCTTTGCGGCCCATGTTGAAGAAATTGAGCTTAGCGACACGGGAGACGCGACCATCGGCATCGGCCTGCTCTTTCACCAGCGCGGAGACAGCAGCCCGCGACGCTTGGGTAATGTCGTTGAGTAGCTGGACATCTTCGAGGACACCGCGATCGCTGTTTTTATAAACTTCCTCAATGTCCCGCCCCAAGCTCTCAGCGATGATCCGCTGGAGGCTCTTGATGCCGCCATCTTCAGGCCGATCGAGGCCAGCGATGTTGACCAGAGTTGCGATCGCTTCTTCGGCAGTGGGTGGCTTACCAATGACGTGCAGACCACAGGGCAGCAGACGCGACTCAATTTCCATCAGCTTGATGTAAACCTTGCCGACAATATTGTCCCGCTGCTCAACGGTTAGCTCACCTGCGTCTACTTCAGGGAACTCAATGTCCTTATCCAGGTTGCAGATTTGCGCCTGGGTGACGATCGCGTTGACGATTTGCACTGCCCGACCGCTTTCCTTTTGGCCCTGGTAGGAACCGATTAGCTCGCTCAGTTCCTTCAGTCCCTTGTACAAACCTGCGTTTTCGGCAGGCGGTGTTAGGTAGCTAATCGTGGCGGCATAGCTGCGCCGCTTGGCAATGGTGGCCTCAGAGGGGTTGTTGGCGGCGTAGTAGTAGAGGTTGGGAATGTGGCCGATCAGGTTGTCGGGATAGCAGTCACCAGACATGCCCATCTGCTTACCGGGCATGAACTCCAGCGAGCCGTGGGTACCAAAGTGCAGCACTGCATCCGCCTTCCACAGATGCTCCAGATAGGTGTAGTAAGCCGCAAAACCGTGGTGGGGACTGGCCGAACGGGAGAACAGCAGCCGCATCGGGTCGCCTTCGTAACCGAAGGTAGGCTGCACACCGATGAAGATATTGCCGAAGGACTTACCGTAGATCAGCATATTCTGACCGTCGGTATTCAGGTGTCCAGGCGGTGGGCCCCAGTTCTCTTCCAGCCGTTGAGAGTAGGGCGTGAGCTGTTCATACTCCTGCACGGGCATCCGGTAGGCAATGTTTAGCTCAGGGCTAGCGTACTGCGCTTGGGCATCGTGAATCACCTCTTGCATGAGCTGCTCCGGCGATTCCGGTAGATCCTGCACGTCATAGCCGTTGTTCTTCATTGCTTCCATCACTTTATAGATGGAGCCGAACACGTCTAGGTACGCGGCAGTACCCACATTGCCCTTGTCCGGCGGGAAGCTGAAGACGGTGATGGCTAAGCGCTTATCAACTTTGGGCTTGCGGCGCAGGCTGGCCCACTTCATCGCCCGCTGAGCCACCGCTTCGATGCGGTCTTGAAGTGCGATCGCACGTCCGGTAGCACCGTCACGACCAGAGAGGATAATCGGCTCAATTGCGCCATCCAGTTCCGGAATAGCGATTTGCAGCGCCACCTGGATCGGGTGCAGACCCAGATCGCTCTCTTCCCATTCTTCAGTGGTTTGGAACACCAGCGGTAGCGCCACCATGTAGGGACGATTCAGCCGCTTCAGCGATTCAATTGCTTTGGGATGATCCTGACGGGCAGGGCCACCGACCAGAGCAAATCCGGTCAGGGAGACTACCGCGTCAACGATGGCCTTATTCGGATCAATTGGATCATAGAAATAAGCATCAACGGGCTTGGAGAAATCCAGACCGCCTGCAAATACCGGAATCACTCGTGCGCCCAGACACTCTAACTCCTGCACCATCGCCACGTAGTGAGCATCGTCGCCCGTGACCAAGTGCGTCCGCTGAAGCACCAGTCCCACGCAGGGAGCCAGCGGATCTTTCATATCAGCAGAGAGATCCGAGCGGGAGTCGTACCAGTTGAGATACTCCTTCAAATCCTCGTACATAGTCGGTGCCAGCGGGTGCCAGATGCCCATGTCCGGATAGGTGACGGGTTCAGCGTACTGTACGCCATCGGCCCGATCACCCTTAACGACGTACTTATCCGCCAGCATGAGCAGGAAGTTCTCCAGGTTTTCCTGAGAACCACCCAGCCAGTACTGGAAGCTGAGCATAAAGTTGCGGGCATCCTGAGCCTTGTCCATCGGCAGGTACTTCAGCACCTTAGGCAGCGTCCGCAGCAGCTTCAGCATCGCGTCTTGGAAACCCGCACCGGAGTTCTCCTTCCGCTTCTTCATGAACGATGCGATCGCACTCTTGGACTGACCCAACTGCGCCATTGAAAACGTGCCCATCTTGTTCAGGCGCATCACCTGAGGCATAGACGGGAAGACGACCGCCACGTCAAGATTATCGCGATAGGGCGTAACGGCCTCGACTAGCTTGTCGGCCAAGTCTTCCAAGAAAATCAGCGACGCAATGAAAACATTCGCCTCAGAGACATCTTTTTGGAACGCTTGATAGTTCTCTGGGTCGCGTAATTCTTCAATTAAATAGCCACTGACTTCAAACGCCAGGTGGGGGTTATTGCGGTTTATCTCACGAACGGCGGCTGAGAGCGAGCTTTGGTACTGCGGCTCCAACACCACATAGACCACCTTGATGAGTCTGCGCGTACCGAGATCATCCGGCTTAATATGCCGTACGGTGGGCTTGACGTGGGTGAACATGCGGTTAAACTCCTTTGATGCGTGATGCCTGCGTTTTGATTGGATTTAGAGAGGGTTTGATTGGATTTTGATATAAGTAAACCGTGTATTCTGAGCCGCTAAGCTATTTGATCAGCAAACCGCCAATCAGCCCGCAGTCTTAGATCCTATCCCTTAGTTGTGAACCTTTGAGCAGGTTACATCCGACTGTTGCAGAACTGAAACAATCAGCCAAGGATTTCACCGACCAAGCAATAGCCTGAACGCCCAAAATACACAATCTACCAGCGACTAAATAAAATGCACGGCAGCAAAGATGAGAATCTTTACGCCGTTATGAGCAAGGACTAAAACATCGCCATAGGAGTGTTTCTATCAAAAAATGCTCACCATATAAGGGATTGCCGCCTTATCTGACACAATTTGATAACTATATTGAGATGTTTATTTACAACCGTTGACAAAAATAGAAGCATTTACTCAGAAAAACTTAATTAAAGTTTACGTTTTGGGCGTGAGGCGAGAGGAGTGAGGCGAGAGGCGAAGGAGGCATACTCAAGCCTTAGGATGTGTAGAGCGAAGCGAAACGCACCGATGAGGTTTCAATTACCCATCCACCCGATCACCCATCCACTCCTCTCGCCTCACTTCTAAGGAGAGCTAAATATGGACATGCCTGTTGATATTCTGATTCTGTCCAATGGCCCGGGTGAGGTGACAACTTGGGTTAAACCTGTGGTGAGATCGCTACGCCAAAAACTGGGCGATGACCGTCAGCAAATCCGCATTTCCGTTGTCCTCTCGCCCTGTCCCAACGCGACGGGACAAGAGGGTGACATTGCCCGTAGCTATCCGGAAGTGGATCGGGTGCAGGATGCTCAACACTTCCTGCCGTTTTTGCTCTTGGGTCGTACTCATGAACATTGGGACTGGCGCGATCGCGGAATTGTCATTTTCCTGGGTGGCGATCAGCTTTTTCCGGTGATCATCGGCAAACGCTTGGGCTACTCCACCCTGATCTACGGCGAATGGGATACCCGCTGGCACCGCTGGGTCGATCAGTTTGCGGTGATGAAGCCTGAGCTGATCGATCAGGCCAAACCCCAATACCACCACAAATTTACCGTTATCGGCGACCTGATGGCCGATGTCACCAGCAGCACCGCAGACACCACGCCGGAATCTGCCACAATCAACCATCAACTTAATTTGGTTAATGGTTCAGAGTTGATAGGGCTATTACCGGGTTCTAAGGCCGCTAAGTTGGCGATGGGTGTGCCGTTTGTATGTGCGATCGCAGATCAAATCCACGCGGCTCGACCCCAAACCCAATTTGTCCTTCCCGTCGCACCGACGCTAAAGCTGGAGGAACTCGCCAAATTTGCGGATGCTAGCCAGAACCCAATGGTGCAGCGCGTCAACGGCGCGGCAGCTCAACTAGTCGCTCCGAATGAACCTGATACGCTGCCCTATTTGAAGACAGAGTCAGGTCTCAAGATTTATTTATGGACGGACTTTCCAGCTCATGCAGTGCTCTCCCGCTGCCGCTTCTGCGTGACCACCGTCGGCGCAAACACCGCAGAATTGGGTGCTCTGGCTGTACCAATGATCGTGATCATTCCCACCCAGCAGCTTGACGCCATGCGCGCCTGGGACGGCATACCGGGCCTTCTTGCCAACTTGCCCGGAGTGGGGACGCTGTTCGCCAAGTTGATTAATACGGTATTTCTGCGAAATTTGGGCAATCGGCTCTTGGCATGGCCGAACATTTGGGCGGGGCGAGAAATCGTGCCGGAACTCATCGGTCAGTTAAAACCCGCTGAAATTGCAGAACGGGGAATCAACTGGCTCGAACAGCCCGAGACTCTCACTCAAATTCGCAATGACCTGCGCCAAGTACGCGGCGAATCTGGGGCAGCTCACAAGCTAGTTGAGTTGTTGGTTCAGCAAATCAGTTAAACCGATTAAACCGATTAAACCGGATGGTGCGATCGCAAACAATACCGATGCTTGACACTCAACACTCAACACTGATCTCAAATGTCAGCGATCCGATCAGGTGTAGAGACACATTAACTATCAGCTATCAACCGATGAGAACCCGAAGCGATTCATTTACCGACGCGATACAGCGATAAACGAACGCTTCAGGATTTTGGAGCAAGATGTGAGGAACAAATTTTTGGCGTAGTTGAAGCTCATACAGGGTTTTCCATGCTGGTAGAGTACAGGAATGTCTTTTCGCCAAAGGTGAAGAGACATTCCTATGAACCTCACTAGACTGAAAAGTTCTGTATCGAGTCTGGTTGAAAACCCATAACTTACTTTTTGTGAAACGTTTGCCCCGCCAACGTTTCACAAAAAATAAATTGGGTTCTTATACACAGACTCGATATCAAGCGTTTGAACAGAAAATGTGGCGGGCATTCTGATAAAGAGGGTGATATTACGTAAAATTTTGCAGATCTGTTTACTAGCCTTAGGTCGTCATGTCTACTGGAAGTTCATCGTCAGAAGCTTGCTCGTCAAGCATACAGAGTCAAAATGAGACTAAAAAGGGAGATTGCGTATCCCATGCTTCCAGCAGTCATGAGGCACTACTAGAGGGCATTGCTCGCATAACTCACCAGTTGCTGACGATGTCCGACTTGGATCAGGCCATCCAAAGCGCGATCGCAACTTTGGGGCAACTGTTTAACCTGACCTGGGTCGCGGTTCATCAGTTCAAGCTAACTCACGCCAATCCAGTCACTCATACAGCCAGCGTAGCCCCGTCTAGCGAATGCCGCTGGCAATGGCAGAGCGCAGACAGCGCAGCGATTCCAACCCACGGATTAGATCAGCCCTATTCCCAGCTAGCAGCCACCGCTCTAGTCTGTTATTGCCTGAATGATGATCTATCCAAAGACCAGCGGTTGGGTAGCGCTCGACCGGACAGCAATCCCGCCACCGTCCACCACAGTCAAGAACAACAGCAGGCAGCATCGGGTTCAGCCTGTTTAGTTGAGATCGCACCCAATCAGCAGCTATGGGGCTATCTGCAACTGATTGATTCGGCTGCGGGTCGGCAGTGGTCAGACTCAGAGCAGACAGGACTAACAATCATCGCTAGCAGCATAGCTGGAGCCGTTCAGCAACACCAGATTGAGCAAGAGCGGCTGGGATTGCAGCAGTTTCTGCAAGTCGTGATGGATAACAGTCCCCAGTTCATTTTTTGGAAAGATAAACAGTCTGTCTATCAAGGCTGCAATCGCCGCTGGGCTGAGATGACGGGCTTAGAGTCTCCAGACCAGGCAAAGGGGCGCACCGATACCGAGATGCCCTGGACACCAGAACAGCGGGACTGGTATCTAAAGTGCGATCGCCAAGTCCTAGAAACAGGGCAACCATTACGAGATATTCGCCAACCGCAGCGGCAGGGAAACGGGGAAATTCGCTGGCGGAAAACGAGCAAGCTACCGCTCTACAATGCCGAGGGCGACATTGTTGGCATTTTGGGGCTGATTCAAGACATTACTGATCAGGAAAATGCCGAAGCCGCGATTCAGCGCAACAGTGAGCAATTTCGGACGCTAGTGGATAACATTCCGGGAGCTGTCTATCGCTGTTTGTGCAACTCCGACTGGACGATGGAGTTTATGAGCAGTGCCACCCTGGATATTTCCGGCTATCCAGCCTCCGATTTCATCAATAATCAAGTCCGCACCTGGGCCAATGTCATTCATGTCGATGATCGGGCAATGGTTGAGCAGAAGGTGGCACAAGGAGTGCGATCGCGCCAACCCTTTGTCTTAGAGTATCGGGTGCTACATCGAGATGGCAGTATCCGCTGGGTCTATGAAAAAGGGCAGGGAATTTTTGATCGGCAGGGCAATCTGCACTGTTTAGATGGCGTCATTTTCGATATTACTCAGCGCAAACAGGCCGAAGAAGCCCTCCGACAGAGTGAAGCCACCAATCAAGCCCTAATTGATGCCATTCCCGACTTACTCATGCGAATGCAGGGAGATGGAACCTATATCGGAGCCGTCAATGGCGGCAACATTACGCTCTATGACCAAGAGGAAACCTTCGACGGCACGAACATTTATGATGCCTTTCCCTACGAGCAAGCCCAGCGCCGCATGATTTCTGTTCAGCGGGCGCTTCAGACAGGCGAACTCCAGGTTTACGAACAGCAAATTGAGATCCACGGCCAGCGACAAGATGAGGAAGTCCGCGTTGTACCCAGTGGCGATAATGAAGTCCTGATCATGGTACGGGATATTACTGAGCGCAAACGGGCTGAAGCCAAACTCCAGCAGCTCAATGAAGAACTGGAAAACATGGTGGAAGAGCGCACAGCCCAGCTTAGCCAAACCATTCAAGAGCTACAGCAGGCAGAAATAGAGCTGCGTCGATCTCAGCAAAAAATGGATCTGCTGGTTCAGCATACGCCACTGGCGATGATTGAGTGGAGTACCGATATTACGGTGCTGTCATGGAATCCTGCGGCTGAAGAGATTTTTGGCTATACAGCCGATGAGATGCTGGGGCAGCACACGAGTGTTTTATGTACGGACGAATTCAAGCCCTACGTTGACCAAGTTTGCAAAGATTTAATGACGCACACAGGCGGCACTCGCAGCACCAATCCGAACGTGACCAAAGATGGCCGTGAAATTATGTGCGAATGGTATAACACGCCGCTCATCGCACCCGATGGCGAGATCATGGGGCTGGCCTCCCTGGTGCTAGATGTGACGGAGGAAGTGGAAGCCAAGGTGGAGCTACAGCGCTCCCAGGATATGCTGCGCCTAGTGATTGATACGATGCCTCAGCAGGTCTTTTGGAAAGACCGGAATTGTGTTTACTTGGGCTGTAATCGCAAACAGGCAGAACTGGCAGGACTGGATTCTCCCTCTGAGATTATCGGCAAAACGGACTATGACATGCCCTGGAGCGGTGAAGAGACAGACTTTTACATCGAGTGCGATCGCAGAATTATGGAGGCCGACCAAGCAGAACACGGCATCATCGAATCGCAGTTCCACGCAGACGGCCAAATCAAATGGCGCAGCACCACCAAAGTACCCCTACATGATGCAGAGGGTAATGTCGTGGGGATCTTGGGCATGGTGGAAGATATCTCTGACCGTAAAGAAGCTGAGGCAGCACTTGCGGAAAGTGAAGCTCAATATCGCAACCTAATCGAAACTGCCAACAGCATCATCATCCGCTGGGATCCGAAGGGCAAAATCAAGTTCATGAATGAATATGGGCATCGCTTCTTTGGCTATGAACCCGGTGAATTAATTAATCAATATGGGCCAGGCACCATTGTGCCCAAAACCGAAACATCGGGTCGTGATCTAGAGCGGCTCATTGCCGACATCGTCAAGCATCCCGAACGCTATGCCTACAACGAAAACGAAAATATCCACAAAGACGGCTCGCGAGTCTGGGTGGCCTGGGCCAATCGCCCGATTCTGGATGACAACGGCAATCTAGTGGAGCTGCTCTCGATTGGCAACGATGCAACGGCACGTCGTCGAGTTGAAGAAGCGCTGCGGGAAAGCGAACAGCGCTTTCGAGATGTCAGTGAAGCGGCAGGCGAATACCTTTGGGAGCTGAATCTGGACGGAAACTATACTTTCTTGACCGATCGAGTGCAGGATGTAAAAGGCCACAGCGCCGCCGATCTACTGGGCCATTCGCTCTTTGAATGTATGCCGCTGGAGGATGTTGACCAAGTCCAGAAACGTCTGGCTGAAGCCTCTGCCAAGAAGCGCAATTTTACGCTAGAGCATCGCGACATTACGCCCACGGGTGACGTAGTGTGGGAGCGGGTAACGGGATTACCGCTGTTGGATGAAGACGGCAATATCATTGGTTTTCGCGGCACAGGACTCAGCATTACGAAGCAAAAGGAGGCCGAAATTAAACTGCGGGAATCGGAAGCTCAACTGCGGCAGCAGGCGCAAGAGCTGGAGGAAACGCTGCAAGAAGTGCGGCAAATGCAAATGCAGCTGGTGCAAAGCGAAAAAATGTCGAGTCTCGGTCAGTTGGTGGCCGGAGTCGCCCATGAAATCAACAACCCCGTTAGCTTTATCTACGGCAATTTGAGCTATGCCAGCGACTACATTGGCGATTTGATGCGAATTCTTCAACTCTATCAGCAGCACTATCCCCAACCCGCAGCGGAAATTGCCCAGGAAGCTGAAAATGTTGACCTCGATTTCCTGATGGAAGATTTGCCGCGCCTGCTGGACTCAATGAAAGTGGGTTCGGAGCGAATTAAGCAAATTGTCTTATCGCTCCGGACGTTTTCCCGCATGGATGAGGCGGAAAAGAAAGAGGTCGATATTCACGATGGCCTCGACAGTACGCTGATGATTTTGCAAAATCGGCTGAAGCCACGACCGGATCGACCGGAAATTGAGATTGTGCGTCAGTATGGCGATATTCCCAAAGTGGACTGCTATGCCGGACAGCTCAATCAGGTATTCATGAATATTCTGAGTAATGCGATTGACGCGCTAGAGGAAGCCATCCAAGCCGAGAACTTACCGGATCGGGCACCCATCATTCAGGTGACGACAACGTTGGTCAAGACTGCCATGCGCGATCGCAACTTGCAAATTCAAATTACGGACAATGGCCCCGGTATGCCCGAGCATGTTAAACCGCGTTTATTCGATCCGTTCTACACCACAAAGCCGATTGGTAAAGGCACGGGCATGGGCTTATCAATCAGCTACCAAATCGTCACCGAACGACATAGCGGTACGCTCACCTGTGAGTCAATGATGGGAGAGGGGACGACGTTTTTGATTACGATTCCGTTGGGGGGAGCGTGAGGGGTGAGGATGGGTGGATGGGTGGGAATGTGTGATTTTGGGTGAGGAACGGTAGGGGTCATTTTTATCGGGGCTGTATTCGAGCGCCGTCGGTGACAGTTTCGGGATAGGCGATCACCGTATCGCCTTCTGCGAGGCCATTTGCGATCGCAACGTCGAAGGTGTTCCGTGCTGCTGTTGTCACGGGGGTGAGGTACGCCCGATTATTGTCTACGGCAAAGACGCATGACCCAGCCTCGCAGGGGAATACGGCGCTAATCGGTACGGTTAGCACATCATCGGTTTGATCAATCACAATTTGCGTTTCGACCCGGTAGCCATCGCCTAGTGCGATCGCACTTTCTGCATTCACGAAATCGGCAATCACGTTTACCCGCTGTTCTTCAACGCCCAAGGCTGACACGTCGGTAAACGCCGACGGTTCCACATAGCGGACGGTGGCCAAGATGGTGTCGTCGCCGCCCCACTGGGATACCTGGATGGCGTCTCCTGGCTGAATTTTGACGGCATCGGTGGACAGGACATCAATAATCAGCTCCAAGTTACCCGCATCGCCGAGTTCAATCAGCTCTGTCCCTGCCGTCACGTATCGCGCACTCTTTTCGGGAATGCGGAGTACTCGACCGCTGACGGGTGCCTGAATCTCAGTGCGATTGGCGTCGTCAGCGAGGCGAGCTAGCTCGGCTTCGACCTGATTGATTTCCGCCTGGTAGACATCCAGCAAATAATCCGGGTCTTGCTGCTCCGCTTGCAGAATCGCTAGGTCAGATTGAGCCGCGTTTACAGATGCGATCGCACTTTCCACGTTTTGCCTCGCCACCGTCACCGCCTGCTCACGCGACACTTCCGTCAGTCGGGCTGATTCCCGATCCTGCTCTGGGATCGCTCCCTGGGAGGCCAGCGCATCGGCTCGGTTGCGATCGCGCCGTGCCTGGGCTAGTTCGGCTTGCGCTTCGGCCAGTACCGCCTCGGCCTGTCGCTGGGTGGCCTGGGCAGACTGGATACGCGCCTGAGCCTGAGCCAGCGCCTCGTTCTTAGGCCGCTGGGTATCCACTCCGGCAATTTCCGCCCGCAGCGCCTCAATCCGCGCCTGCGCCTCCTGCACCTGGCTAGTGTAGGGGATGGGGTCAATCTGGGCAATCACGCTGCCCTGCTCCACCTCATCCCCCGCCGACAGCTCAATCCGCGCCAAACGGCCATCCACCGGAGCCGCCACCACAAAGCGATCTTGCACCCGCGTCTTGCCTTCCGCATCCACCGTCACCTGCAAATCTGCTCGTTCCACGGTGACCAGATCGACCCGCACGGGCGCAGGCCGAAACGCCAATGCAATCAGCCCCACAGCCCCCAATCCTCCCAGGGCATACAGCCAACGGCGGGAAATCCTAAATTTTCGCTGCTGCACGGGAACCGAGCCATTCGAGGCTTTCGTACCGTTCTCCGTTCTCGGTGGATGGGATGCCGCAGCCTGCCGATTCGTCTCGTCCTGGACTGGCGTTTGACCATTCCCCAACCCCGTTTGCGGCTCAGCAAACCCAGAGGACTCCGTAGTATGACTGTCGTGAGGCATAATGAACTCCTTTATTCGCGGGTCTTCAGCACGGCAACAAGATCAAGCTGATTAATTTGGCGGCGAATCAGCGCACCGGAAATGAGAGCTGCGATCGCAATCACGCCAAAGGCAAAACCGTAGGTGTAGCGGGTCACGACCAGCGGCCAGCGGTACAGCTCGGTGTTATAGGCCAGCGCCATCAATGCCGCCAGTCCGTAACCGATGGCATAGCCGACTGGAATAGCCAGCAGCGTCAGCACAGCCTGTTCACCCAGCAAGATAAAGGCCACTTCCCGCTGAGTAAAGCCAATAATTCGCAGGGTCGCCAGCTCCCGCCCCCGCTCGGATAGAGCAATGCGCGCCGCGTTATACACCACGCCAAAGGCAATAATGCAGGCAAAAATCACCAGCACCGTTGTAAAAATGGCCAAGCTGCCCGCAATCGTTTCCTGAAACCGCTTAATGCTGTGTTGACGTAGGGCGACGCTAGCCACAGCAGGCGTTTGCTTCAGTTCGGCGTAAATTGGGTCAAGCTGCTGAGTATCGACAGCCAAGTACGCACCCGACAGGGTCAAATCCTCCCGCATCAGGTCATTCAGCGCATCAATATTCATATAGGCGGAAACGCCAATTAGCTCATCGACCAGACCCACGACGGGCACCTGCCGCTGGGGACGGCTGCCTTCCAGCACCTCCAGCGTCAGCAGCTCTCCCGGCTGAATGTCCAGGATTTCGGCCAGCTTTGTTGTCAGCAGCACCCCTGATTCTGGCAGCGAGACGGGCTTCAACTGCCGATTCAGCAGTCGGCGCAGCGTCCCGTCGGGCGGCAGTCCCGTCAGACCACCCAAGTAAGTGCGCTGCTGAAATCGCAGTCGGGCAGGCACACTGCGAAACGGCTCCACCCGCAGCACGCCCGGCAGATGCAGCAAGTCATACTGGGCGCGTCCCGCCAGCGGTTCCGCAAAGGCCAGGGTGATATCCTCCTGCTGAATCTGGTAAAACTGCACATTGATGATGTAGTTCATGCCGTCCTCAAACGAGCGGCCCACCACCAGAATGGCCACCGCCAGCGAGATGCCCAAAATCGCCAATCCTGCCTTAATCGGCTGCCGCTCCAGATTGCGTAAAATAATCCGTCCCGCTGGCGAAAATAGCTGCTGCAAGCCCAAGCGCTCAATCAGCGTCGGACGAAATTCCGCCGGAGGTTCAGGCCGCATCGCTTCCGCTGGAGGTAGCTGCACCGCTCGCTGCACCGACAGAAACGCGCCAATCACGGCAGCGACGAGACTGGTTGCCACCGCAATGATGACCAAGTCCGCCCCCACTTCAAACGCCAGCACCGGAAAGTGATAGAAATTGGCGTAGTTTTTCGTCGTCGCCGAGCCAAACCAGAGGCCAATTCCAGTGCCCAACGCCGCTCCGGCCAGCACCACCAGCACCACCAGCTTGAGATAGTGCAGCCCCACATCCAGATTGCTGTAGCCAAACGCCTTCAGCACCGCAATCTGATCCCGCTGAGTGCTGATCAACCGCGCCAGCAGCAGGTTCAGCAAAAACGCCGCAATTCCCAGAAAGATAATCGGCATAAACACCGCCGAAGCTCTGAGACTGGTGATTTCATCCGAGATAAATCGATTGGAAATCTGATCGCGCCGCCCGTAGGCTCCCAGTCCCCCATAGGGTTTCAAGAGCTGATCCAACCGAAAAATTACGTCGGCTTCACTGGCATTACGGGTTAAATCCAGTGCCACATCGTTAAACGCCCCGTCCATATCGAACGCCGTCGCCAACGCCTCGCGCCCCATCCACAGCACGCCAAATCGCTGATTATCCGGCAGCAAATCCGTACCGCGAATCTCGTAGACATACTCTGGCGACAGCGCCATCCCAACAATCTGCAAATCCTGCCAGCGCCCATTGATCACCGCGCCCAACGTGTCGCCCAGCTTCAGGTCATTGGCGTTGGCAAACGTCTCACTCACCAGCACCTCATTGGGATGCCCCGGTGTAATGTAGCGCCCTTCACTGAGATACAGGCCATTCAGCAACGGCATCCGCTGTTCCGGTACCGAAATCAGCCGCCCCGTCGCTGGCTCCGCCAACCCCGGCACATCCAAAATTACATCCCGCACCACCCGAGTCTGCACCTGCTGCACACCCGGTAAATCTTGAATGCGATCGCGGATTTGCTCCGGTGCCCGCTTCACCTGCACAAACACATCGGCAAAGTGGTACTGGTCGTAATAGGCTGCCTGAGTGAGATTCAGCGACTCATAAGCACTCAGCATCGTCACCAAGCTGGCAATCCCACAGGCCACAATCAGCACAATCGCAATCACCTGACCTCGGAGGTGAATCAGATCGCGGAGAAGTTTGCGGTTGAGAGAACTCACCATTCCAACTCCTCCGGATCAGCCTTCTGCGTATTACGCTCGATGTCGGTAATCGTGCCGCTCCGCATATGGATGACTCGATCGGCCATTGCCGCAATGCCTGCGTTATGGGTAATCACGGCTGTCGTCGTGCCAAACTCGCGATTGACCTGCTGTAAGGCTTTCAGAACCAACTTGCCTGTGCGGAAATCCAGCGCTCCTGTCGGTTCATCGCAAAGCAAAACTTCAGGACGTTTGGCGATGGCACGTGCGATCGCAACTCGCTGCTGTTCACCACCGGAGAGCTGAGCCGGAAAGTGATCGAGCCGATCGGCCAGTCCAACGACATCAAGTGCTTCTACGGGCGACATGGGATGACGGGCAATTTCCGTTACCAGCGCCACGTTTTCGCGGGCGGTGAGGCTGGGGATAAGGTTATAAAACTGGAAGATAAACCCCACGGCATCGCGACGAAAACGGGTCAGCACTGCATCGTTAGCGTGGGTGAGATTTTGGGTGCGGAAGAACACCTGACCGCTGGTGGGGATATCGAGTCCACCCAGAATATTGAGCAGCGTCGATTTGCCGCTGCCCGATGGCCCCAGCAGCACCACAAATTCACTTTCATACAGGTCAAGATCCACCGACCACAGAGCTTGCACTTCGACTTCGCCCATGCGGTAGGTTTTAGTCAACTGCTCAACGTGAAAGACCACAGGTGTCCGAGCCGTCGCCTCTGATTGCAATCCCTCTGTCGATAGCCCCATGATGCGTTACAGGAACATCTACCTTGAGGCTAGCCACGGAACGAAGCGCGCGGTAGATCTGAGCATATATTCTTAATGATTGAAACTTGTTCTACGAATTAGCGTTACAGATGGGGGCAGTGCTGAGTGGTGTGGATTTTGGATTTTGGATTTTGGAGTTGGACAGCAGTTGAAATCTGCGTTATTGCTAACTTATACGGATTCAAAAACTGCTAAACATGGCACGCCAACGCTCGAAATCTGATTTGCCAACAAAACTCTGTCCTGTTTGCGATCGCACATTTACCTGGCGCAAAAAATGGGCCGACTGCTGGGACGAGGTGAAATACTGCTCCGATCGCTGCCGCCGTCGCCGTTCCCAAGCTAAAATTGGGGATCAACTTAAGCACAATCAGACACTTGAGTCAGATTGACTCCAAAATTTGAGGACTTCAACACACAACTCTTATTTGTCACCGTTGGATAGATTGACGGTGGGCAGAATTTGGGTTTCAAAGAAGTTGGCGAACTCGCGGGTAAATAATTCAGCGCTTTCTTTAGACAAATGCGATTGGTCAAATACAGTTAATTCATTCGGTTGGTCAACTTGAAAATAAGGTACATTCATAAACTCAGATACTTCTCGTAACCGATTTCCACAAAAACCTGGTTTTGGAATAAGCGTATTAACTATCAAAACATCGGGAGAAACAGTTTTAATTTGCTTCATCCACGCATTGATCATTTTCTTTTCGAGTGGCGATAGTGGTTTACAAGATCTGGGTGTTGTTTTCTGGAGCTGATATGGATTGCGCGGATGCACGAAGACATCTGTCACCCATAGTCCATTTTCTGCTTGTCGATAGAGCGTATTTTCTGGAACATAGGCATCAAAATGTAAATTCAAGCCTGCCAATAGCTTATTGGTATAGAACATCAAAACTTGAATTGTTCGACTTTGAAAGATTCGCCGTCTAGGCTCATCTGTTCCAGCTAAAACTCCTGTTGCACATTTTGAAGGTGCGCTTTGAAAGAAATTATTATCTACATTCAAAACTAAAACTTTAGGAGTCGCCCGTCTCCTACGCAGTAGATTCAGTTCAACACTAATACTTTCACCACAGCCAAAACCTAAATGGTGGAAGTTAATGTTGTGCTGTTTGAAAAATCCTTCAATTGTGAACCGATCGTAAGCAAACTGGGAGCGACTATTCCCCATGAATACAACATCGGCTCTACGAATATATCGATTCAGTCGAAATGAATTTTGGTGGTAAAAGTTCAGATCCGTTTGTCCAAATGGACCAAATGCAATCATCCAATCTTCACGATTAAGATACTCTTCAACAGTTGCAACCTTTTCGCGGTCAGTCGAACTCAATCGGGTTAGTTTTGGCGCAGAACCCAGAAACCAACCCATATCAATAATTAGAGATAGAGCAAATGCAACTGGCAAGCTCAATAAAATAAAAAGGTTATATTTGAGGTGCTTCATATGAATGAATTAAAATTAATTTATCCACTTCAAAACCGAAAATAAAGAAACTCAGATGAAATAGAAGCCAATGCCGACAAAGAGGCTAAATTCATAGTGCAAGTTATTAGAATCCAAGCCATACTCGGATGCCACCTTATTGAGGCAAAAACTCTATTCACATGAGACCGAATATCGTAGGTTAAGGTTGTAGGATCATATTTTTCAAAGATTTGCTGTGTATTTGGGAAAGCCCAAGTAATGATCAGCAATGCCACTAACAGATAAATTCCTGGCATATTGATTACTTGATTGGGTGAGAATAAGTCGATGTAAGCTCGAATACGAACAGGTGGCGATGGCAGCATTCCGTTTAACCCCACCATTGATTGAAACAGGGCAGAGGCCGCGCTCAAGTTTTCTGATCTGAATAAAACCCACGAAATAACAACTGCTAAAAAGGTCAATGTTCTGCCACAGAATTGCATCCATGTTTGCTCTAGCACTTGTATCAGTCCCAACTTTTGCATCAGGGCACGCCAGGTATGATTAATAATTAGATAGATGCCATGTAAACCACCCCACAGCACAAATGTCCAGCCTGCACCGTGCCATAATCCCCCCAGCAGCATGGTCACTAGCAAATTAATGTATTTTCGCGTCTTACCTTTCCGACTTCCGCCTAAAGGGATATACAGGTAGTCGCGCAAGAACTTAGATAACGTCATATGCCAGCGTCGCCAAAAATCAATGATGCTGACTGCCTTGTACGGGGAGAAAAAGTTCAATGGCAAGCGAATACCAAACATATTGCCAAGCCCGATTGCCATATCTGAGTAACCAGAAAAGTCAAAATATAGTTGTAGTGTATAGGCCAACGCTCCATACCAGGCTTCAAAGAAGCTCAGCGTTTCGCCTCGCAATGCAAGTGTAAATATAGGGTTTCCGTGCATTGCGATCGCATCAGCCAAAAACTTTTTAAATAGACCAACTGAAAAGATGCTAATCCCGATTGCAAGTGACTCAGTATTAATTCGTGGATTTTTCTGAAACGAGAACTGGGGAATGATCTCCTGATAGTGAACAATGGGGCCAGCGATCAGCTGTGGGAAAAAAGTAATGAATAGGCAGTATTTCAAAAAGCCATTTTTTCCTGATACTTTTTCTTGATAAACATCAACCAAATAAGCAATCTGCTGAAACGTAAAGAATGAAATAGCTAATGGTAAAGCAACTTTCGGTACCGTCAAGCTGAAATTGGTGTCAAAGCCTAATTTGATTGAAAATAGTTCGAATGCGGCATTGACATTAGAAATAAAAAATCCTTGATATTTATAGTATGCAATTGCCAATAAATTTACCAAAACCCCAGCAATAAAAACAGCCTTGGCCAAATACTGTTTGTTGTTACGCTCATTTAAACCTGTAATGGCATAGCCAATTACATAATTGCTGAAGATTGAAATAAGGATTAGCACTAAGTATCGAGGATTCCAATATCCATAAAAGAACAAGGAAGTGCTAACAAGCCAGCCTATGGCAACTGACCATTTTTGCCAACGCACAGCCAGTGAAAAGACAAGCAACACGCAGGGTAGAAAGAGAAAAATAAAGCCGTAGGAATTGAATAACATAAAAATTCGACCAGCTCGGTGTGCTTGTGTGACAAGCCTGTTTTATTACCAATTCTTAAGTTTGGTGAATGATTATACCTGATTTGGGTTGGATCGTCGATTGCAGACAGTAGGGAAAAAGCTAAGTGTAGCTATGGTTTTGGTCTCAACACATCGTTGTTTCAACCGATCTACGAACCACAGTATCGCTCAACATCACCATTAATCGTCATGAATTTGCTCAGTCCTATGTAACAGTGATAGAGGTTCGCATCGTGGATCATGTTTCAACCTGTGGTGACTGTAGGTAAGCACGGCGCAAAACGTTCTGCTCATCTAAGCTAAACCGTAGATCCAGAACCAAATTGTTCAGTGGTTTAATATCAATCAGTATGGGTAAGATTTGGGAACTCGATTTTTATTCGCGGCCAATTCTGGATGACAACGGCAAAAAGCGTTGGGAAGTCCTAGTATGCGAATCGCCGCTTAGCGTTGATGCCGATCCGGACAATTTGTTTCGCTATAGCCAATACTGCTCGAATACCGAGGTAAATTCCATTTGGCTAACGGCAGCATTAGAAGCTGCGATCGCAGAAGCAGGCAGTTCTCCGACGCAAGTTCGCTTTTTCCGGCGACAGATGAACAACATGATTACCCGCACCTGCCAGGACATGGGGATTGTAGCCAAGCAGAGCCGCCGCACCATCGCCTTACATCAATGGCTAGAGCAGCGGTATGAATCGGTTTATCCCCAGGAAGAGGGATATCAGCCATCAACTAATCCATCGGTTAGTTACAGCATGACAACACCCCAGCCGTTGCCCGATGCGCTGAAGGGACAGCAGTGGGCCTTTGTCTCACTCCAGGCCAGCGACTTGAGCGATATGCCGGAGTGGAACATTGATTTTGGCGAAGGTTTTCCATTGAAACTGACAGGAATCAACCCAGAGACTCCCGTACCCGGAGTGATTATTTTTTCGCCAAGGGCTTTGCCGCTGGCGGGTTGGCTGTCTGGGTTAGAGCTAGCGTTTTTACGGATTGAGCCAAATCCAAAACCGCAGTTGGTGCTGGAAACAGGCAGTAGTGACGCTTGGGTACTGGCGGATTTAGTGCCCAAAGTTTTACCGGAAGCGGATGGATTTGTAGCCGCCAAAGAGCAGGCGCAGGGGGTTCATTTCATCGCGGTACAGGAAAATCCAGAATCAGAATCGTTCGCTGGATTTTGGTTATTACAAGAACTTCATCTGGCGTAAGTGCACGCGATCCCAGAAGATAGGGAAGAACAATCTTGGTTGGTAGCAAACGGAGTCCGTATGCACCACGCAGGATTGTTTTGATTTGGTGTGCTTGAGATACCTATGGGTTCGATTGAATCTTCACACGATCAACTAGCGGAACAGCTAGTTGAACTAGCGATGCGCGCTGGAGCAGAAGCGGCTGAGGTATTTCAGTCCTTTTCGGCATCGCGCCCAGTTTTTTTTGAAGCCAATCGGCTAAAGCAGTTAGAAAGCTCCCAGGTGGAAGGGACAGCGCTGAGGATCTGGCGCGATCGCAAACCGGGAATCACCGTAGCCTATGGTTCCGTAGAACCAGAGGCATTAGTGGAACGTGCGATCGCACTCAGTGAGCTAAATGAGCCAGAAGACATTGAGCTAACGGAAAATCTTCAGATTACCTATCCCTCACAGGGGCGTGAGGTCGCTGTGGAGCAACTGGTTGATTGGGGCCGCGAAGCAATTGCTCAAGTGCGAGATGCCTATCCGGAAGTCCTGTGCTCTGCAGAACTAGAGTGCGACATGGAGCGCACCCGGATTATTAACTCCGCCGGACTCGACTGTAGCCACATCGATACCACGCTCAGCTTCTATCTTGATACTGAGTGGGTACGGGGCGATGATTTTCTCAACGTATCTGACGGACAAACTCGGCGCGAATCGCTCGATCCAGGAATGCTGGTGCGCCAGATTTTGCAGCGACTGGAATGGGCCGAAGACAACGTTGCACCGCCTCAGGGCCGTCCCCTTGTTCTATTCACAGCCAAAGCTGCCGACATGCTGTGGGGCACCGTACTAGCTGCCCTCAGCGGTAAGCGAGTCATAGAGCGTTCGTCACCCTGGAGTGATTCTCTCGGAGAAGTGGTGGCCGACCCTAAATTCACGCTGTATCAAGATCCGGAAGCTGGCCCCTTTAGCTGTCCCTTTGACGATGAGGGAACGCCAACACAGCGACTAACATTTATTGAAGATGGCATATTGAAGCTGTTCTACACCGATCGCACCATCGGTCGCGTCCTAGGCGGTGGCTCTACGGGCAACGGTTTCCGACCTGGATTGGGCAGCTATCCCACACCTAGCACATACAACTGCATTGTGCAGCCCGGAGTGCGATCGCTAGATGAACTGATTGCCTCTCTAGACGATGCCATTGTTGTCGATCAGATGCTGGGGGGTGGAGCCGGAATTTCGGGGGATTTTTCGATTAACGTTGACTTGGGCTACCGAATTCGCGACGGTGCCATTACCGGACGTGTGAAAGACACAATGGTGGCAGGTAACGTCTATACCGTCGTGAAGCAGTTGGTCGAAATTGGCGGAGATGCCGACTGGAATGGCTCGTGCTACACGCCTTCTGTTATCTTAGGAGGCTTATCGACAACCGGACGATCGATCTAAATCATGGTGATTCCATGAAGTCTGCTGCTCTATCTCGCAAGCTGCACTATTTGCTTAAACCAAAGCGAATTGCCATTTTTGAAGCCTGCATTATTGGACTCGTATCGGGTCTCGCCGCTGTTTTGCTCAAGCAAGGTGTAAATTGGCTGGGCAGCTTACGCATCTATAGTACTGCGCTCGGACTACCCGCCTGGCTAGTTCTGCCGCTGATTGGTCTGACAGGAGGGACATTAGCAGGTTGGTTGGTGCAGCGCTTTGCGCCAGAGGCATCCGGTAGCGGCATTCCTCAAGTTAAAGCGGCATTGGCCTATGTGCCAATGCCGCTCAATTTAAGAATTGCCGTCGTTAAACTGATCAGCACCATACTCGTAATTGGTTCTGGCTTAATGCTGGGGCGACAAGGCCCAACGGTGCATATTGGCGCAGCTTTGGCCGCTTGGCTGAGCCGCTGGGTGCCGACATCACCGGAATATCGCCGCCAGTTGATTGCCGCCGGAGCCGCTGCTGGTCTCGCATCAGGCTTCAATGCACCGATCGCAGGCGTGCTGCTAGTCGTAGAAGAATTTCTCCAGGATTTTTCTGGGCTGACTCTAGGTACAGCCATTCTGTCATCGTTTATTGGCGCAGTGGTGTCTCGTTTACTGGGTGGCGGCAGTTTGGCTGCCAACATCGAGAACTATCCGGTGGAGTTTTCGGTACAGGATATTCCTTTTTTTTTGCTGCTGGGATTACTGGCGGGTGTGTTTGGAGCCTTGTTTAACCGAGGGGTGTTTATCAGCCTGAATATTAATGAACGGCTGATTGGCCTCAGTTTACCGGGTTTAGTAGGGCTGGCAGGCTTAATTTCAGGAGTAGGACGATCGCTACTGCCGATTGATTTTCGCGACAATGCCGGACTGCGAGAATTTTTGGTGGTGGGCAATGTCGATTGGCGGTTAGCGCTGATTGCCTTTGTCGCTACGTTTATCCTGACGCTGGTAGCCTGTGGCTCGGGGGCACCGGGCGGCCTATTCGCTCCGTCGCTGATTTTGGGTTCAGCCCTCGGCATGCTGGTGGGAGAGTCAGCCCATTTATTAGAAACAGCCGTTGGTGCTCCCCTGGGAATTCCGTTGGGAATTAGCTCCTCTAGCACCTATGCGCTGGCAGGCATGGGAGCTTTTTTCAGCGCGATGACGCGGGTACCCGTCACGGCAATTGTCATCGTATTCGAGATGACTACTAACTTTACGCTGGTGCTGCCGCTGATGATTGGCTCGGTGGTAGCGTATCTGATTGCCGATCGGATTGATCCGGGTTCTGTCTATAGCCGGATGTTGGCTCGTAAAGGTATTTTGCTAGACGCGAATCGGGCAGAGAATATACCCCTGGCTCAGTTAAGTGCCGCCGATGTTATGCAGCGGCGGGTGGAAACGTTAACCAGTCAAATGTCACTGCGCGAGGTGGTGCAGGCATTTTCGCGATCGCACCATCGCGGATTTCCTGTTGTTGATCAAGGGCGACTGGTCGGCATCGTTAGTCAATCGGATTTGGCCGATCTCAGCAGCAGCCCAGCGTCATCGGCAACCACGCTGGCAGAGATCATGACACCTAATCCGGTGGCCGTTAGTCCCCGCGACCTGCTGCCCCAGGTGCTGTACTTGCTGAATCGCTATAAACTTAGTCGGTTGCCCGTCGTGGAAGATCGGCGCGTCGTTGGCATCATTACGCGCGCTGACATTATCCGGGCCGAGTCGGATCATCTCAGTGGCCAAATTGATCAGATTGGTCCCCAGCCGGAACCGTCCTATCTGGTGTATCAAACTCGTTCGCCTGTGACTGGACGAGGTCGCATGCTGGTGCCGCTCGCCAATCCGCAAACCGCACCGATGCTGCTAAAAATGGCAGTTGCGATCGCCCGTGAAAGTCACTATGAAATTGAATGTTTGCAAATCATCGAAGTCCCCCGTAATTACTCCCCAGCTGAAACACGGGTGAACACCACGGCCAGTCGGCAGATGCTGGCCGAAGCCGAAGCTCACGTGACCGCCCAGCAGATTCCAATTCACACTCAAATCCGCATTGCCCACGACATTGCTCACGCCATTCTTGAAACCGTTAAGGATCGCCACATTGACCTGATCTTCATGGGCTGGAAGGGCAGCACAGCCACCCCAGAGCGAGTGTTTGGCAATGTTGTAGATACGATTATTCGACAGGCCGCCTGTGAAGTGGTGCTGATTCGCTTAGGCAATTCTTTCACGTTTAACCGCTGGCTGATTCCGGTGTCGGGCGGGCCAAACGTGCTGCGAGCAGCCAAACTGATTCCAGCCCTAATCAACTTAGGTGATAACACAGAAGTCGTCGTATGCCAGGTTTTCACGCCGGAGCAAAAGAAAATTCAGCGCACGGAAGGGATGATTTACGTAATGCAGGCGTTGAACCCAGTCTTTGATGGACGCATGATTCCCCTTTGTCTGGTGGGAGATTCGGTACCCAATAAGGTTTTAAGCACAGCGGATCGCTATCAAACGGATGTGATTGTCATGGGAGCGACTCGCGAAAGTCTGCTCAAACAGGCCATCGGCGGCAATATTCCCGAAGCGATCGCTAAAAATAGCCACTGCACGGTGATCTTAGTTCGCGGTGCCGAGTAAACGAATCATCACGCAAGATTGTTACACCCAAGTTCTCTGATTAAAAATAAATCGCCATAATTAGAGAGCCATAATTAGAGAACAGTTAGTTTCTAGAACGACAGCCGTCGCCAGTTGGGTTAAGGCAGCTATGCTTTGTAACGTTCCAACGTTCAAACGTTGGAACGTTTCCAGAGTTTCCCAAGGTTCTAGTAGACCTCTTGCACAAATCGAAAAACACAACATAATCACAAGGGTTTCAGCCTTCAAATCCTGGTTCATGCAAGAGGTCTAGTTAATAAAACTACTTTTTAATCAAATTGCTGGCATTAATCAGGGTCTTCTTACTGTGCAGAGTGAGTAGTGTCAAAAATACCAAGTTGTGGGTACTACACATCTCCTGGAAATGTGGGCTAGGATGCAGCAAAGCCCCGCATTTCTGGCTCTGTCATACCAAGTCTGTCACGGTTTTCAGCAGACTTGATCCTGGAGGTTCAACGGTTCTTCCCTGATTTAGAGGTTTTTTCATGGCGCTTCAGTCAGCGAGTCAGGTTGTCCGGTCGGCATGGAGCAAACTGAAGCACACTGTCTTTCCTCGCAATACGCTAGGAATTCAGGGCGTTTTGGTGGCAGCGATTTTAATTACGGGTGGAACATGGGCTGTTCGCTACTGGGATGGATTACAGGCATTAGAACTGAAAGTTTATGATCGGTTTGTGCGGGTGCGATCGCAACTCGACCCCGACCCCCGCCTCTTGATTGTCGGGATTACAGAAGTTGATCTGCGGCGGCTCCAGCGCTCGACGCTTTCCGATAAAGACTTAGCGCAAGTCCTGCGGCTCATTCAGCAGGAGCAGCCTGCGGTGATTGGTCTCGATCTCTATCGCGATGTGCCTCAGCATGTTGGTTTGTCAGAACTCAGACCCCAACTGCAAGCCGAGAACCTGATTGCAATTACGCTGCTGGGCGACAATGAAAATACCAGTGTGCCGCCACCGCCCAATGTGCCGGAGGAGCGAGTGGGGTTTAATGATCTGATCAATGATTCCGATGGGGTCGTGCGGCGAAATTTACTGTTTGGCGCAACGCCAGACGGCATGGTCTATCACTCGTTTAGTCTAAGAGTTGCGATCGCATACCTGGCTCAGCAAAATATTCTACCCAAACCCAGCGACCAAAATCCGGAATATCTCCAGCTTGGAGCAGCCACATTTGCACCCCTAAAGCGAAATTCCGGCGCGTATAAAACAGTGGATGACGCTGGCTATCAGGTCTTGCTTAACTATCGAGCCGATGCCGCCCCCGCTCGCATTGTATCTGTGACAGATATTCTGACCCGCAAGGTGCCCCCGGACTGGATCAAAGACCAAATTGTGCTAATTGGCACAGTTGCCCCCAGCAGCAAAGACCTCTTCTTTACCCCCTATTCCGCTGGCAACTCAGTGGAATCCAAAATGGCGGGCATCAATGTCCATGCCCAAATGGTGAGCCAGTTTTTGGATGCGGCTACAGATGAGCGTCCCCTATTTCAATATTGGCCAGAATGGGCAGAATTTGGCTGGATGCTGGCCTGGGCTTTGCTGGGCGGTACGATCGCTTGGCAAATTCGTCACACACTGGTGCTGATTGGCGTAGCAACCGTGACGGCAGCTGGGCTAGTCTTAATCAGCTACGGTATTTTTCAGCAGGGCGTTTGGATTCCAGTCGTAGCGCCTCTGATTGCCATGAGCGCAACTGAAGCGGCGATGGTCACCTATCGGGCCCAGCAAGCCCAGCGACAGCAGCAAATGGTGATGACGCTACTGGGCCAGAATACCTCGCCGGAAATTGCCCGCGCCCTGTGGGAAAACCGCGAAAACCTCGTTTCAGCAGGCAAGTTACCTGGCCAAAAGCTAACGGCTACCCTGCTATTTTCTGACCTAAAAAACTTCAGCACGATGGCCGAACAGATGCCGCCCGAACAACTGCTGCTCATATTGAATCAGTACCTGGGCGAAATGACCGAGGTTGTGCAGTCTCACAACGGCATTATCAATAAGTTTACGGGTGATGGTTTACTGGCAGTCTTTGGCGTCCCCATTGAGCGGATGCAAACCGAAGAAGTTGCGACAGATGCCCATAACGCCGTCGTGAGTGCCTTAAAGATGGGAGAACGGCTGCAAACCCTGAATCAAATTTGGCGATCGCAAAAGCTGCCCGAACTACAAATGCGGGTGGGCATTTTTACGGGGCCAATCGTAGCAGGTAGCTTGGGCGGCAAAGATCGGATGGAATACGGCGTGATTGGCGACAGCGTCAATGTGGCTTCCCGGTTGGAAAGCTGTGAGAAGCATCGACATAAGGGAATCTGCCGCATTTTGATTACAAATCATACGTTGGATTTACTCGATGCCAATCAGTTTGAGGTCGAGGCTTGGGGGTTAATTGAACTAAAGGGACGACAGCAGCCTGTCCAGGTTTATCAAGTTCTGGATTACTCACCCTATCCCCATTGCCCATTGGAAAAAGTGGCCGACAACAGTTCACTCACTAAAGACTTAGCGGAGACACCCAGTGTGGCTGAATCAGCTCTAACAACCTATGATGCCTGCGATCCAGAAGCCACGTAGAAGCTTACGTCGGCTCGTCTTTAATTCCTCTATAGTGCAGTAGGTTCTGCCGCTTGCGGCGAGCAATCGCTTGCAGATCAACACCGCGATCGGTTTCATCGACAATTTCATCCGTCAGCACTTCCAGTACGTCTTCCAGCGTCACAACGCCTGATACGCCGCCGTATTCATCAAGCACAATCGCTAAATGCTCTCGATTGGACTGGAACGTTTTCAGTAGCCGATCGGCTCGAATCGTTTCCGGCACAAAGCGCGCCGGACGCGCCAAGTCGGTAACTAACTGCTGGCCATCTTGCTCAATTAAAGCGGTGAGGAGATCGTCCTTCAGCGCCACACCGCGCACCTGATCAATGGACTGGTCAATCACCACAATGCGGCTATGTTGAGAGGCAATAATTTCAGTCTGCGCCTCCAATAGGCTGAGATCACCGCGCAGATAGGTCAACACGACCCGTGGCGTCATCAAATCAGCGGCAGTTACATCATTCAGGTGAAAAATCCGCTGAATCATCTCCGCTTCGTCTTCTTCAATGATGCCTTCTTGTCGACCCAGCTTGGCCAGGAATCGAATTTCAGCTTCGTTGGTAATCGGAATCTTCTGACTATGGGTCAGCGGAGCCGTAATGGTTTCAATTAGCCAAACAACTGGGCCAAACAGCAGACTTAGGGTTTGCAGTGGCTGAGCCGCTACTAGCGAAATAGCTTCGGCATTTTGCTCTCCTAAAGTCTTGGGCAAAATTTCCCCAAAGACAATAATCAGAAATGTCAAAACACCGGAAATAATGCCTAGCCAAGGATCACCGAGTACTGAAACCGTGACTTGACCAACGATGATACTGCCAACGATGTTGAAAATATTGTTGAGGATAACAATGGTGGCGATGGGACGATTAATATTTTCGCGAATTTTCAAAAGCGCGATCGCAGTTCGCTGACCCGACTGAGCCAGTTGACGCACCCGCAAAACGGGCACCGATAAAATAGCGGTTTCAGTACCCGAACAAATAGCCGATCCCAAAATGACGACTAGAATAACGAAAACAATTTGCAGCATGAACAGTATTAACGACCCATAGAATCCCCTTTGACCATCACAGCAGAACTGCTTCCGGTTTGTCTGAATCGTTCATGTATTGTCACTTGATTGACAGCCCTTTACAGCCCTTCTTCCCCATCGCTCCCGTACTCCGTTACCCACCTAACCATCAATCCAGTCGTCCAACTCGTCCTCATCCTCCAGGCTATCGATGTCGTAGCGCAGTTCTTGCAGAGCTTGATTTTGCGATTTGCGGGATGTGCGGCGATATTTTTTGGGGGAGAGCTTTGGCTCGTGCTGGAGTTGACCGGACTGGCTGTTTTTAACTTTGACTGCCGATTCTTGATCCGCTCGCTGTTCTAGGCTCTGCTGATATGCGATCGCATCATCTAGGAAGTTCAAATAGTGCTCGTAGCGCTCCCAATCATCGGCAAGAGCGCAGTTCGGTTCGTCTCGGTGCAAACAATCGCTAAACTGGCAGGATTGATCGACTAGCTGCTGCCGTGCTTCTGGAAAATAGCTCACCAATTCCCGTGGCAAACACTGCAAATCGGGCTGATTAAACCCCGGTGTATCGGCTAGCAGACCGCCCTCCGGCAGCTCAAATAGCTCCACATGGCGTGTGGTGTGGCGACCTCGTCCTAACTTACCGGAGACGCGGCCTGTCCGCAGATCGGCATCGGGAATTAAGCGATTAATCAAGCTTGATTTACCAACCCCAGATGGGCCTGATATGACCGTCACATGCTGCTTAAGCTGGTCAATTAATTGAGATAAACCTTCTTCAGTACTAGCGCTGACGAATAAAGGAGCATAACCCCACCGCTTAAGCCGATCATCCCACTCCTGTCGCTGTTTCGATGACGCTAGATCAGACTTGTTCAGGCAAAGTTGCACCGTGAGTTGAGTGGTTTCCGCCTTGACCAGAAACCGACTCAACTGCCAGGGTTCCGGCGGCGGTTCATCTAGGGCAAACACCAGCAAAATCTGATCGGCATTGGCCACTGGCGGACGATCCAGCTCCGTTGTGCGGGGCTGCACAGCTGCGATCGCACCTCGCTCACCTTCCCAATCCGGTTCTTCGACGATGACGCGATCGCCGACCATCACCTGCTGACCGATTTTCTTCAGCAGTGTTCGGCGAGTACACAGCAGCATAGTTGGCTGATCCGGTCTTACGGATGAATCTGCGTCTGCTCCTATCGGATCTAAGCGAACCCAGTAGTAATTGGCCTGTACGGCGAGTACAGTACCAAGTAAACCCGTTGCCGCTTGAGTGAAGTCGCCATCGGACAGATCGCTCATAGGTGTGACGGGTAGAGAAGAGAAGGTGCGATCGCGTTTCTGATCGCGTTTATCGCCAACATCCCCCTGACCTGTTGATAAATGGGGGTCAGCCTCTGAGTTGAACTGCGTATAGCTTGGCATCATACAGGGCAACGGACGTGCAGCACAAAATAGTCCGTTTGCTCATCCAAACGCTCAATACTGTAGCCTTCCATCTTGAGGCTATCGGGAACCTGCTCAATGGGTTCACCCGGATCAAGCCATACTTCCAATAAAGAACCCGGTGACAACTGTTCTAACCGCAGCTTAGTGCGAACAAAATTAATGGGACAGGGTGTGCCGCGCAGGTCAAGCTGATCATCCGGCACTTGAGCAGCGGAATTGCTAGGAGAGGGGGAAATCATAATTTCAATGAAGCGTATGCAGCTTTATCCACGGAATAAATCGCCTAAGAAGCCCAGGTGACCTTTACCTACCCGGTCACCCCGTAATTTAGCCAGTTTCTCTAGCAGATCACGTTCTTCGGATGAAATACGGCTGGGAATTTCGACATTAACCGTGATGCGATGGTCACCTCGGCTAACCGGATTACCCAAACGAGGAACACCTCGATTTTCTAGGGTTAGCACCGTACCAGGCTGAGTTCCGGCTGGCACCTGTAGCTCTTCTTTACCATCGACGGTTTCAACTTCCATCCGACAGCCTAAGATAGCCTGTAGATAGCTGACATCAACCTCTGAGAGGATATCAATGCCGTCTCGCTGGAAAGTGGGATCGCTATTAACAAATAAATAAACATATAAATCCCCTGGTGGGCCGCCCCGCTTACCCGCGTCACCTTCGCTGGCAACCCGCAAACGGGTTCCATTATCCACACCCGCCGGAATGGTGATTTTCAAACGCTTCGTTCGCTGTACCTGACCGCTACCGTGACAGGTTTCACATTTTTCTTCAATTACCTGACCGCTGCCCGTACAGGTTGGGCAAACCGAAACCTGAGTAAAGCTGCCAAAGGGGGTACGAGCCGCCCGTCGAACTTGGCCAGAGCCACCGCAAGTCGTACAGGCCCGTGGACGAGTACCGGGTTTTGCACCGGAACCGTCGCAGGTATTACAGCTTTCCAGGTGGTTAATGGGAATTTCTTTATCGCCACCAAATACGGCTTCTTTAAAGTCTAGTTTTAGGTCAAGCCGCAGGTCTTCGCCTCGGACTGGGCCACTGCGCCGTCGTGTCGATGCGCCAGCACCAGCACCGCCACCGCCTGCAAAACCACTGAAGAAGCTTTCAAAGATATCTGCGAAGCCGCCCATGTCGCCAAAATCGCTGAAGCCCGCACCTGCTCCAGCAGCGGAACCAACGCCTGCTTCACCGAAGCGGTCATAGCGCGATCGCATTTCGGGTTCAGAGAGCACCTCATATGCCCGATTAATTTCTTTGAACTTTTCCTCAGCCCCATCCTCTTTGTTGACATCTGGATGATACTTCCGAGCTAAGCGGCGATAGGCACGCTTGATTTCATCTTTGTCAGCATCCCGAGAAACGCCAAGCAGTTCGTAGTAATCACGGGCCATAGAGCAGCAGTATTAAAGGCTAGGATTTACAACAGACAATTACAACAAGTGATGAGGTCACCAATCCGCGATCGCAGATTGATTAGCCTGCTAGAAGACTAGGATAGCGAGAATTGTGACGTTCAATAAAGCCCCAACAGATGGTGGAAACCGAACCTTGACAGGTTAAATTAAAGCGTAATGGGGATGGGTTGGCGTGTAGCCATTAGTCAATAGCCTCATAGTCGGCTGTCACTGTTGCATCATCAGCAAAGTCGTAATCGTCATCGCTGGGATCAGGAATATCGTCAGGATCAAGATTGCTTGATGCCACTTCAGTTGCGGCATCGTCAAACAGATCTCCGTCACCCATTTCGCCTGCAGCCTGTTGATAGACAGATGTTCCCACCGTCATGAGCGTTTGCTGTAGCGCATTGAGGCAAGCCTGCAAGTCTTCTGGAGTAACATTCCGATCTGCGATCGCAGCCCGCAATTCCGAAACTCGTTCGGCTGCCGAAGCCTTCAGCTCATCGCTAATCACATCAGCGTTGTCCCGAATGGTAGTCTCATAGCTGTAGAAGAGGTTATCCGCCTGGTTTTTCAATTCGGCCACCCGAATTCGCCGCTGGTCTTCATCGGCATAAACTTCGGCCTCTTGCCGCATTCGCTCAACCTCATTCTGGCTGAGGCCACCCGTATTGGTAATCCGGATACTTTGCTCTCGACCCGTACCTTTATCACGAGCCGCCACTTGCAAAATTCCATCCGCGTCAATCTCAAACGCGACTTCAATCTGAGGAATGCCCCGAGGCGCAGGCGGAATGCCAGTGAGCTGAAACTTACCCAGACTCTTATTATCCTTCGCCATCGCCCGCTCACCTTGCAGGACGTGGATTTCAACCGACGTTTGACCGTCCGTTGCTGTGGAAAACGTCTGCGTCTTACTGGTGGGAATCGTAGTATTCCGCTCAATTACCTTCGTAAAGACTTCCCCAAGAGTTTCAATACCCAAAGAGAGCGGCGTCACGTCGAGCAGCAGCAGGTCTTTAACTTCGCCACCCAGCACACCCGCCTGAATTGCCGCCCCGAGCGCCACGGCTTCATCTGGATTGACAGATCGATCGGGAGTCTTACCGCCAAAGTAGCCTGTGATTGCCGCCTGTACGGCTGGAATTCGAGTGGAACCACCCACCAAAATAATCCGATCAATGTCGTCTGTAGTTAATTCGCAATCTTTCAGCGCTTGAGCAACGGGTTCCAGCGTTCCCTCAATCAGCTCCTTAGCCAGTTCTTCAAATTTGGCCCGACTCAAATCCATTTCTAGATGCTTTGGCCCCGTTTCATCCGCCGTGATGAACGGAAGATTGATCGGGGTAGACACCATGCTCGATAACTCAATTTTGGCTTTTTCGGCTGCTTCCCGCAGCCGCTGAAGCGCCATTTTATCGGTAGATAAATCTACGCCTTCCTGCTCTCGAAAGGCGTCAATCATCCAGCGCACAATCACATTGTCAAAGTCGTCTCCACCCAGATGGTTGTTACCCGCCGTGGCCTTGACCTCGAAGACACCATCTCCAAGCTGTAGCACCGAAACATCAAACGTGCCGCCACCGAGGTCAAATACGAGGACAGTTTGATCTTGATCCTGCTTGTCCAAACCATAGGACAATGCAGCAGCAGTTGGCTCGTTAATAATCCGCAGCACTTCTAGTCCTGCAATAGTGCCAGCGTCTTTCGTAGCTTGACGCTGGGCATCTGTAAAGTAAGCTGGCACTGTAATCACTGCTTGGGTCGCTGTTTCCCCTAGATAGCTCTCGGCATCCTGCTTTAATTTCTGCAAGATCATGGAAGAGATTTCTTGGGGGGTATAGGTTTGACCCCGCACCTGCACATCTACGGTGTGATCTCGACCGACAACGCACGTATAAGATACGCGCGATCGCTCTGATTCCGTATCATCCCAACGCCGCCCGATAAATCGTTTAATGCTAAATACGGTATTTTCAGCATTGGTCACGGCTTGCCGCTTTGCTAGCTGGCCAACGAGCCGCTCTCCAGATTTACCGAAGCCGACAATACTGGGAGTGGTACGCCCCCCTTCCGTATTTGCAATAACGACAGGTTGGCCTCCTTCTAAGACGGCGACACAGCTGTTGGTGGTTCCGAGGTCAATACCAATGACTTTTCCCATAATTCAGGGGTGAATAGCGACAGGGCTAGGAGTAGTAACACGTTGAGAATAGCTCAACTTTTTTTAGGATGGACATGTTGTTCTTCAGGATTAACATCCATCAACATAAAACATCCAAATGACGTTCAAACAACTACAGCTTGATTTGAATTAAGAGGTATCAATGGGCGACCCATTAGGGGTCTGCATTGATACCTTCAATTTGTGCGATCGCGATTTTTTCATATTCACCAATGAGCTTTTTTTCTTACTCACTGATGAACAGATTAATACCGGATAGCTCAGCAGCATTTCTGCTACAAGTTACTCAACTGGCTAATGATTATTGCATGAGCCACAAGATGCAGCTTATTCATCTGCGGGTTTGGCATCTGCTCCAGCTTCGGCTGAGTCAGACACCGTATCGGGATCAGGGGCAGCAGCAACTTTCACCATTGCATGCCGCAAAACGCGTTCTCCGAGCAGATAACCGCGCATTAATTCTTCCATCACAATCCCTTCTTCATACTCAGAAGTGGGTTGGCGCATGACGGCTTCATGTAGATTGGGGTCAAATTCTTGCCCTTCTGCCCGCATCGGTGCCACCCCAATTCGCTTCAGGCAATCTACAAGCTGCTTGTAGACGCTCTGATAGCTTTTATGGATGGTCATTTCACTTTCCGTCTCAGGCTTAATCTGCGATCGCGCCCGCTCAAAATTGTCCACGACTGGCAACAGCTCTTTAATCGTGGAGCATTTAACCTGAACTTCTAAGTTCTGTCGCTCACCTTGAGTCCGTCGCCGAAAGTTTTCAAAGTCAGCGGCAATCCGCATATACTGCTGTGTCCGATCCTCTAGCTGAGCCTTAAGCGACTCAATTTCTTGGGATAAATTTGCGATCGCAGCCATGCTTTCCGCATCTGGAGTTCCTCCTCCTGCTGCACCAGCAGGAATCGCCTCATCTGCCATCTCGTCTGTCAACTCCTCAATGGCAGTCCCATCAACAGCAGCGGCATCTCCCCCCATATCAGCCCCCATATCCGATTGATGAGCGTCCGTGGCAGGGACACCTTCGTCTCCCATTGCTGCATCCAAGTTGTTGTCTTGGGCACTATCTAGCCGAATTTCTTCATCCATCATCGTTAACTACATCTAACCTAATCGCGATTTACTGAAAACGTAAGTCGATCGCTGAACTCTGACGTTCTGTCCTTTGTCATTATATTTCGCCCATGTTAAGACACATCGCCTAGACAGCCCAACCCAATGCCTAAATTAATGTCAAATAATGTCAAAAACTAAGTTCTTCAACAGTCTTCCCAAATCTGCCCCTGTTTCATCCCATCAATAGAAATTTTCTGCGGACAGGAGCAGTTTTAACCCTGTAATCGCTTCACAGCGTTTTTCATACTGCTGCTGGAGGACAGGAATGTCTCTCCGCTGGGGGCGGAGAGACATTCCCATAAACCTAAACCTCACTAGACCGAACAATTACTGCAATATCCTCGTTCTGCATAACTCCAGCTCTAGATGCCACCCACTTACCAGCATCTGCATCAAGAGCCGAAGCAACCCTATTGCATATCGCAGAGGTCAAGCATCGATCCGTAGGATTCGCAAGACTATCGATACTGAATTAATGTCCAATTAATATTCAATCGGCAGACACCTCAAGGCAGCAATCTCCCGTAGCATCAAAGCCCTTACAAAACAACCCGCGCCAGGTTTAGCAAAACCAACAATGGCGAATATACACATAGCAACAGGACGTATCGCAAAGGCATCCCAACTTCGCCGCCTCCTTTAAGTCGAAACTCAACAGCAGTTCGCTTCACTGTTCTAAACATGCCTAATCTAGTCAATACGCCCTCGCAAAATTTCTTTACAGAACTTAACCCAATCCAGGTAACGAGATTATCCCGCATCAACCTCAAGCAGGCTCCTGATGGCCAGATTAGGTTTAATTTTGCTTTGAGCAAACGTATGAAATGACGAAAGTGTGGGAATACTGAAATTGTCCCAAATGATCTAAGCGATTATGCTCAAAGTCAGTACAAGCTAAACATACGAAAGTTTACCAACGCCATGTCGTTTCAGTAACGATAGACTAGGCTTATTTCATCGCATAGATATTTGTCATCCATCAACCTGTCTAAAATACTCCCCTGCTGTATAGGGGATTTTTGGGAATACAACTGTAATCAGGATCTTTCTCACTAGCTATGGCTAATTCCTCCTCGTCGCGGCGTGCTCTAGTTGTACAAAACAACCTCTCCCCCTTCGGAAATCAACTAGTTCAATCTGGGTTTGTTGATAGCGACCAGATGCAACAAGCTCTTGTTGAAAGTCGGCGTTCGGGACGATCCTTGACGGATGTTCTGGAATCACTGACTGGTAAGCAGTTACCGCCAGATTTAATTCGTCAGTACAAGAAGCAATATCTGTTCGAGCTAAAGATTTTATACGGGATTGAATCCCTCGATCCGGAACTCAGCGATTTTCCAGATGCACAGATTGGTCAACTGATTGACGAACTGATTCCAGTTGATATTTGCCGCCGCTATAAGCTGATTCCCCTATCACAGCAGGAAGATCCGCCGTCAGTCCTGGTGGCGATGGTGAATCCTGAAAATTTAGATGCTCAAGATGACCTCAATCGAATTTTGCGCCCGAAGTCTTTAAAGCTTCAGCGCATGGTGATTACGACAGAAGACTATCAAAGTCTGCTCTCTCGTTACCTAGATGAGCGTATTGAACGCGAGAAGCAGGATGAGTTTCGCAAGGCAACCGATGTTCAGTCTGATATCGCTGGATTGGATAATCTGGATGACCTCGAAGATGCGGTAGACGAAGAATCCGATTTGGGTGCAGCGCTACAGGATGCGGAGGCGGCTCCTGTAATCGCATTGGTCAACAAAATCTTGGTCAAAGCACTACAGGAAGGCGTTTCTGATATTCATGTCGAGCCACAAGAAGAATCTCTCCGCATTCGTTTCCGGAAAGACGGCGTGTTGCGGCAGGCATTTGATCCGCTACCGAAAAAGATTGTGTCTGCGGTCACGGCTCGTTTCAAGATTATTTCAAATCTAGACATCGCTGAGCGTCGTGCTCCCCAAGATGGCCGGATTCGGCGGATGTACCAAGGCCGTAAGGTGGATTTCCGGGTCAATACCCTCCCTTGTAACTATGGAGAAAAAGTCGTTCTCCGGATTCTGGACAACTCGTCAACTCAGTTAGGTCTAGATAAGCTAATTACCGATCCAGAAACGCTGAAGATTGTACAGGATATGGCATCGCGGCCTTTTGGTCTGATTCTAGTTACAGGCCCAACGGGTTCCGGTAAAACGACAACCCTGTACTCCGTCCTGGCTGAACGAAATGATCCAGGCGTCAATATCAGCACGGCAGAAGATCCGATTGAATATACGCTGCCGGGTCTGACCCAGGTGCAGGTCATTCGCGAGAAGGGGATGGACTTTGCCTCGATCCTGCGGGCGTTCTTGCGGCAAGACCCGGATGTGATTCTGGTGGGTGAGACGCGAGACAAAGAAACGGCTAAGACGGCAATTGAAGCCGCATTGACAGGTCACCTTGTCTTAACAACCCTACACACGAATGATGCGCCAAGTGCGATCGCACGTTTAGAAGAAATGGGCGTCGAATCATTCATGGTTTCCAGCTCTCTGCTTGGTGTTCTAGCACAGCGTCTCGTTCGTCGAGTTTGCCCCGACTGCCGCATTCCCTATACCCCCGAGCGAGACGAGTTAGCTCGATTTGGTCTTTCCACATCCGCTCACGCCGATATCACCTTATATCGCGCCAACATGCTGCAACCCGAAGAAATTCAAGCCGCTCGTAAAGAGGGTACGCTCTGCAAAACCTGTAATGGCATTGGATACAAAGGCCGCTGCGGTGTCTACGAAGTCATGCGCGTTACCGAAAACATCCAGTCTTTGATCACAGAAGGTGCACCCACAGAGCGAATCAAAGAAGTTGCAGTTGAAGAGGGGATGAAAACCCTGCTAGCCTACAGCCTAGATCTGGTCTCTCAAGGACAAACAACCCTTGATGAAGTTGAACGGGTAACCTTCACCGACTCAGGCTTAGAAGCTGAACTAAAAGCAAAGCGCAAAACATCCTTGACTTGCCGCGTCTGTGGAGCTGGGCTTCAGCCAGAATGGCTGGATTGTCCCTACTGCACAACGCCGCGCTTCCAAGATTAAGATGCGGAAGATGATGGATTTTGCCCTAATTAAGGGCATCCTTCCACCAAACCCACCATAAAAACAGCAAATCATTGAGCCACTTTTGGCCAGCAGTTTGTATCGTTGTAGCAAATCTCAGGATGAGGTACCTTCATGGAACTAATGATTGAAGACCTAATGGAAGAGGTCATTGAGCGGGGTGGTTCTGACCTGCACTTATCGGCAGGCTTGCCTCCTTATATTCGTATCAGCGGCAAGCTAACTCCAACCGAGCATGAACCGATGTCCGCCGAACAGTGCCAACGGCTCATCTTCAGTATGCTCAACAACACACAGCGCAAGACGCTAGAACAGACCTGGGAACTCGACTGTTCCTACGGTGTACGCGGACTGGCTCGATTCCGAGTTAACGTCTATAAGGATCGAGGAACGTTTGCGGCCTGTCTCCGGGCACTCAGCTCAAAAATTCCGACCATGGAAACACTCGGCCTGCCCAACATTGTGCGCGAACTATCCGAAAAGCCGCGTGGTCTGATTTTGGTAACGGGCCCAACAGGATCAGGAAAGTCCACCACCCTGGCTTCTATGATCAACAACATTAATATGACTCGTCCTGAGCATATTCTGACCGTTGAAGATCCAATTGAATTTGTTTATGAACCGATTAAAAGCCTGATTCACCAGCGCCAGGTTGGTGAAGACACTAAGAGTTTTGCCAACGCGCTGCGAGCAGCTCTCCGGGAAGACCCCGATGTCATCCTAGTAGGTGAGATGCGAGATCTAGAAACGATCTCGCTGGCAATCTCTGCGGCTGAAACAGGTCACCTAGTTTTTGGTACCCTACACACCAGCTCAGCATCCCAAACCGTTGACCGGATGGTAGACGTATTTCCACCCGATCAGCAGCAGCAGGTTCGAGTCCAGGTTTCCAACTCCCTCGTTGCTGTTCTCAGCCAAACCTTGGTGTCCAAGAAGAATCCGAAGCCAGGTGAATTTGGGCGCGTAATGGCCCAGGAAATCATGGTCGTCACCCCAGCAATTTCCAACCTAATCCGAGAAGGTAAAACAGCCCAAATTTACTCTGCCATTCAGACAGGCGGTAAATTGTCTATGCAGACGCTGGAGAAAGTCTTAGCAGACTACTGCAAGCAGGGTGTGATTTCGTTTGAAGAAGCTATGGCGAAAACCTCTCGCCCCGATGAGTTACAGCGGCTAATTGGTGGTGCTGTGACAACCAATGCAGGTGCAGGTGCAGGTGCACACCACTAATTGTAAACGCTTGATTGAGGTCATTTAAAAGGGCAATGATTTGTTGTGTAGGCGCTAGTTTGTACAACAAATCATTGTTTAGAAATACCACGCCACCTAACTAACAGTTGTCAAACGTGCGATCGCAATCAGACAGATCAGCGTTGATCTTGCACATGAACGATAGCTAATCAGATATAAATGCTGAATTCAGCTAAAAATTATATACTTGCTGGTTATCGTTCTCCGACAACTGAAAATCTACCGTACCGCATAAATCCTTAGGACAAAGCCATGCCTACCTATGTTGCGACTGCTCGCGATGCAGCTGGAAATTCTAAAAAGCAGAAAATCAAAGCAGATTCACCCGGTGCCGCTCGTACCGCTTTACGAGAAAAGGGGCTATTTGTTCAAGAGCTGAAGGAAGATCAGGGGCTGAGCATTGATCTCAGCGACATGTTGACAAGCGTGTCTGTAAAAGATAAAGCCATCTTTTCGCGTCAGTTTGCGGCTCTAGTCAATGCAGGTGTGGCATTAGTTAGAGGACTCGGCATCTTATCAGAACAATGCCCCAATCCAAAATTGAAGAAGGCGCTACAGGCAATCAGTGCTGAGGTGCAGCAGGGTACTAACCTTTCAGATGCGATGAGTAAACATCCTCACTGCTTTGATGACTTGTACGTTGCAATGATTCAAGCTGGCGAAGTTGGTGGTGTACTGGATGAGGTACTTAACCGTCTGTCTAAGCTGCTAGAAGATGTGGCTCGATTGCAGAACCAAATTAAGTCCGCTATGGCTTACCCAGTCACAGTAGGCATTTTGGCTGTCACCATTTTTGTTGCGATGACAGTTTTTCTCTTGCCTATCTTTGCTGGCATTTTCGAGGAGTTAGGCACGACACTACCGCTCTTCACCCGAATTATGTTGGGCATTAGCAAAGTGTTGAGAACGCCCCAATATATTGTGGGCATTATTGTCATCATTGCTGGCTTGGGTTTTGCCTATCGGCAATACTACAAAACTCGGGCAGGCCGCGAGGTCATTGATCGGCTGTCGCTCAAGATGCCACTGTTTGGCGATCTCATCCAAAAAACAGCTACGGCCAGATTCTGTCGGACATTCGGTTCTTTATCCCGTTCTGGAGTTCCAATCTTAACGTCTTTGGAAATCACTCGTGATACCGCAGGAAATCAGATTATTTCAAATGCGATTGATCATGCACGGGAGGAGGTACAAAGCGGCGGCATGATGAGTCTTGCACTACAGAGAGAGCAGGTTTTTCCAATCATGGCAATTCAGATGATCAGCATTGGAGAAGAAACTGGAGAAATTGACCAGATGCTGATGAAGGTGGCCGATTTTTATGAAGATGAAATTGAGCAAGCCGTCAAAGCTCTGACCAGTATGCTGGAGCCAATTATGATCGTTCTGTTGGGTGGTATGGTCGGCGCGATTTTGCTATCGATGTATTTGCCAATGTTCGCGGTCTTCGAGCAGCTGGGATAAGGCTGAATGGGACGAAAGTCCTGATCGACTGATGGTAAGCCTCAGTTGGATGTAAGTAGCTGCACATCAATAAATGCGTATCTAAAATGCATATCTCAAAAACCGGGGGAGCGCCCCTGAGGGGCGCTCCCCCGGTTTTCAAGTGTGTTTATTGATGCCAATCTCCTTATAGGACTGGCTTGTATAGAGCATTGTTCAACCTTGTGAGGTACATAGAAATACTTCTATACTCCATCAGCATGGGAAAGGCTGTATATCCAAGTTGACTAGATTGAGCAAAACCTAAATGGTTGATGCAATGGAAATGATATGGTTGTTTATCAAGTTCACTACGAAGAGTTGCTGGCGGAGTACAGTAACTACGATGGTGCGATCGCACTTTTAAAGCAGCATCGTCCATATTTGGAAACTATTCCCAGTATGCGACGACCCGATGAGAGCGTGATCACAATTCCGCTACCCAATATTCGAGTCCGGCAGACCATTTCAAAACCCCATAGCGATCTAAAAGTTGCGGCAGGTGAAGTCATTCCGCTACCCTGCGACGTGGTGATTTTGATGTGTGACCCAGAGTGGAAAATCAAGACGGGCGTCGAGATCTTGATTTATATTCATCGGCCCCAGGAAGATTTTTCAGCGCTGTTAACCCGCTGGCGACACACTCAGGTTCTACTGAGTCAGGAGTATGAATGGCAAATGCCGATGCGCTATCAGCATTTGCTAAGTGAGGGTGCGGATAAAGTGCTGCCTCTGTTTGTCGCGTTTCCAGAAACACCTGAGCGAATTAGGCGAGGGCTGCGAGGGGCAGGGTTACCCTTTGTCGTCTCACAGTCACCTGCAATCCATGAGGATGAAGGCCCTATTGATGCTGATGATGTGTCTACAGAATTCCATGAATCTCAAGATCAGCCGCAGGATTAATATCGGTTTTCCTATCTGTGAGTTACATAGCGGTTCTTAATGTCGTGAGGCGAGCGGAGTCAGGAGTGAGGCGTATAAAAGCTCAACACTCAGCACTCAATTCTCGGCGCTCAACCCATCGACGATGCCAAATTGCAGAGCTGGTACAAGCTAATTCTCAATCTACACAGCTCAAACAAACAGAGCGTCTCGTACTGAGGCGCTCTGTTTGTTTACGTCGCAGCTTTCACAAAAAACTAGCGAACAAATCGTGGCATCACATCCGCAGCAGTGAATAGGCCATGTAAGCCCTGCTGATGCATATGATAGCCCGTCTTTAAATAGCCAAAGGCTGGGCCACAGACGTTAGCCGCCATGCTGGTTTCATCCCCTAGTGTGAAGGTGTGAGTTGAGATCTTTCCTTCAAATGTCCGCCCAGTAATTTGGACATTGGTGCTGAGCGGCTTCTTGGGATTGCGGGTGTCAACAACGCCACCGACTGAAACGCGATCGCGATCGCAGATTCCCGCCAATTCCAGCATCAGATCATCGGCATGCTCCATATTCTCCAGCGTTAAGATGCCGTTGGTTTGCTCTAGGAACGCTTCCACCTCGGCATCGGTCATGGCGCGGGCCGACTCAACGCTGTGGCCGGGCATGTGGGCAATGTCTTCCCGAATCGTGGCGCGGTAGGCTTCCCAGTTGGCAATGCCGACGCCAAAGGTGATTTTGACCTGGTGAACTTCGGTGTAGCTCTGAGCTGCGATCGCAGCTGCTGCAGTTAGTAGTCCAGGTGTCGCACCACAGCCCGTCATGTAGGTAATACCAGCGGCTTTCAAATCAGATTGCAGTTCTAAAATTTGCTCCATCGCACTAGTTCGCTTTAGCGCGTCTACTAGAACTCCTTGCCAGCCCGATGCCATAAACTGCCGCGTGACCGATGCCATAAAATCATTGGGCAAATTGGGCAAGGCGAGAAAAAAGCCATCAACATCTTGGCACTGTTCCAGCAAATCCTGAATGCTCTGCTGGCTGAACACTCCTTCGGGATCGAGATATCCCAAAGACCCCTGATTTTGATAGGCAGCAATACAGCGATCGGGGTTCAGTCCAGCCAACTGATAAGCATATCCCTGCTTGTCAGCAGCAGCGACCCACTGCATCTCGCGCTTACCAGCCAACACTCGGGTGGCGGCTTGTCCGAGTCCACCAAAGCCGAGAATACCCACTCGAATGGGCGTGAAATACGTTCCTGCCTGCTCCTGGTTCCTGGTATTTGATACTTGCTCTGCACTCATACTTGCATCCATCGATTACATTCAAGGCTTTATTATCCCGTTTTCGTTTACCAGTTGAACAGACAAATACTCATCCATCAAAGGCAGAAAACTCTTATATCTAAGATATGAATATGAACTTTGGTCGATTAGATAGCTATAGCCAGCTTGAGCAGGACGCGAACATTTGTGTGGCACAGCTTCACTGGATGATCAAAACGACCTGACTGAGTAACCCTACCCAACAGAACTATCGCCCTATACTCCCCACTTATCCAAAATAGCAACATGGCTAAATTCATTTAAAGTAAAGCAATAAATTAAGCAATATCAAGCATTACAACTTTATTAATAGATATTTCAATTGCTTGAGGAATAAAAAATCTCAATTTTTATAATTGAAAAACTGTCAAAAGTTAGATCTGATGAGACTTTCAACCGATTTCTCTTGACTGCTCTGACAAGTTACGCGAAACTATCACTAATAAGTGCGAACACCTGCACAAGTTTTAACTTTTGCATACTTCTTTAACCTGTTTCTACCATTTGTGGATAGAAGCAGATCAGTAGTTGTTGGTAGTGGGGCTTTTGGTGGCTCTGCGCTACAACAGCCAATGTACAGGACATTTAAGCCAACATGGAAACCCTGGAGTTCGTAATCTATCCCGATGGGCGCGTGGTTGAGACGGTGACTGGCATCGTAGGGTCATCCTGCGAGGAAGTTACAGCAGCGATTGAGGCTCAGCTTGGTCATGTGCTGCATCAGGAGCGTACATCTGAATACTTCAATCAATCTCAGCAGGTTCAATCTTCTGCGACTGCTTACAACCAAACCTCAACAAGTCAATGGTAAACTTCGATCCAATATGGGTTGAGCGTCTACTGGATAACAGTTGAGCTTAAGTTTTAAATAGTTTCAAAATATTGCAATTTGTTTAGATTTAGCGCCTGGAGTTTTTCTGGGCTGTTTTCTCGCAGTTCATTTTTAGGCAAGCGGCCATGTCACATTTCAGCCAAATTAAAACACAAATTCGCCATCTTCCTGCTTTACAGTCAGCCTTGACTGATCTAGGTATTGATTGGAAGTCGGGGCCTTGTGATGTTAAGGGGTATCGGGGGCAGACTCATGCTGCTGCGATCGCAATTGCCCAAGACAATGGATACGATATTGGATTCTCCTTCAATCCGGAAACTGAGCAGTACGAACTAGTTGCTGATTTGCAGTACTGGCAGCAGTCGCTTTCAGTCGAAGGATTTATTAAGCAGGTGACTCAGCGCTATGCGTATCACACTGTTTTGGGTGAGTCCATGCGCCAGGGCTTCCAGGTGGCTGAACAGCAAAACAATGAAGATGGTTCCATTCGCCTGGTACTACAGCGCTGGAGCGCGTAATGGCGGGTATAGACCACGATTCGATGGGGCAATTGCCTGCTCAGAGCCGTTCGATTGAGGATCAAGCACTAGATCCGTCTATGAACGTTCAATCATCAGGCAACCCCTCCCAGCCAACTGGGTCAGAACCAGAACTGGGTGGGATGCTGCGGCATGTCGAAAATCGGTCAGGTATGGAGCCTGAGCTGGGCGGTGCTGTGCGCCAGAAAGGTGTCTATGTTGACGAAGTAACCTGCATTGGCTGTAAGCACTGTGCCCACGTTGCGCGCAATACGTTTTTCATTGAGCCAGAATATGGTCGCTCGCGCGTGATTCGGCAAGATGGAGATTCAGAAGAGGTGATTCAAGAGGCAATCGATACCTGTCCAGTTGATTGCATTCACTGGGTTGACTACACTGAGCTTCAGCAACTGGAAACAGAGCGTCGCTATCAGGTAATGCCAACTCCTGGGTTTCCCATTGATCCAGCGCTGGTTTCGGCCATGCGGCGGCGGCGGAAAGAACGCGATCGCAGACGATAGGATGGACTCTACTTGCGCTTTATATGGCAATAGCTGAAAGACTCTGGGATGCAGATTGCAATCCAGGGTCTTTTGGTTTAACCATCTACATCAGATCAGCATCAGATCAGCCAGCTCAATTTCGGCAAATTAGTCTCTTTAATCTATGAGATGAAGCTGCATATGCTACCTCAAAAGCGGCACCTAATTCATCCACGAGATGTGCAAATGCGGGATCAGCTTTTGCAACACTGTTGCAACAAACCGACACAAAAATCAGTAAATCAGATCCGCTCCGCCTGACTCTTGTTAGGATCACAACAGTATCCTGATTTAAGTGGCTGCACATCAATAAATGCATATCTCAAAAACCGGGGGAGCGCCCCGGTAGGGCACTCCCCCGGTTTAAGTGTGTTTTTGATGCCGACCTGATTAACGTACCAATTAACGTAACTAATGAGGACAGAAAACATTAATGATGTCTAACAACCTAAACGCTCGAATCCCAGACTCTAACGTCGTTGGTTTTCCCACTGCTGAAAAGTCCCTTACGGATGAAGAGGTAAAGGCGCTGGCATTGACCATTGCAGCCGCAGCAGATGAGCGCAAGGGTGCAGACATCACGGTTCTCAAAGTGACAGAAGTCTCTTACCTTGCCGATTACTTCGTGATCGTGACGGGATTTTCCAATGTTCAGGTGCGGGCCATCTCGCGCTCTATTGAAGACCGAGTTGCAGAGGAATGGCAGCGCTACCCGCTACGCACCGAGGGGCAAACTGAAGGCAACTGGATTTTGCAGGATTATGGCGATGTGATTGTCCATATTTTCTTGCCGGATGAGCGAGAGTTCTACAATCTTGAAGCCTTCTGGGCACATGCTGAGCCATTGCCATTTGTGCCATCGGCACCATAACAGCGTGTGATTGTCCAAGGGCGATTTTTCAAGGGTCGGCTCTCTGATACGAAGTCCGCTTGTAAAGCCAGTTTTTATTTTTGTGAACGTTAGGCTATGCCTGATGTTCACAAAAATAAAATATTGTGGGTTCTTTCTAGTCGGATCGGAATGAAACCATTACCCACGGCTGCACATTCATCAAACTAATTAAATAGCGGATTGATCTCAAGTTTGGAAGGGGATGGTATTACCGTCATGGGGCGGCCACATCCCCCTTTCGGGCTTTGAGCTGGAATTACTATATGACGCTAGTCGGGTGGAAACCTCGATTCACTGCCCCAAAAACACGTCGGGAGTTGATCGCTCAATAGAGGACTATACGCCTGTAGGTTGAACTAGAAGTGGGCTCAACGTACCCATAATGTACGTTTAGGAACACTCTTGGCTTTAAGCAATATGCAACGCTCTGCATTTTTGATTTTCAATCCTGTTGCAGGTGCAGGAGGTAATCACCAAAGAGACCTTGAGACGATTCAGTCTATTTTGGGTTCGGATATTAAACTAGACGTGCGATTGACGTCACCCGAACGGGGCGCAGCAGAACTCACGAAAGATGCGATCGCACAAGGGGCGCAGATGGTGATCGCTTCCGGTGGAGATGGAACGGTATCGGCAGCTGCTACGGAATTGATTCATACCGATATTCCGCTGGGGGTGATTGCGCGAGGCACCGCAAATGCCTTTGCAACGGCATTGGGAATTCCAACGGGCATCCAGGCAGCTTGCGACCTGATCGTACAAGGACATACTCATACAATTGACGCTGCCCGGTGGCAAGATCGCTCCATCATATTGATTGCAGGTGTGGGATTTGAGGCCGAGATGGTTGGGCATGCTGACCGCAAGCTGAAAAATCGCATCGGCAATCTGGCCTACATCTGGTCAGGTCTCAAGGAGCTGGTTAATCCTCATCCGTTTTCGGCCAAAATTCATACGGAAACAGAAATCGTTGAAGCAGAGGTCATTGCCATTACCGTGGCAAACATTGCCCCACCCCTTTCTATCCTGGCCCAAGGGCCAGCAGGCATTATTGGTGATGATGGCCTACTTGATGTGACCTATATTACATATGATGGTGTATCAGGCGCGATCGCAGCTACGAGCGACCTATTACAGTCCGCAATTCGAGGAGTTGAGGCGAGCCAGGAATATGTTCACTACCTCCGCTCAAAACATGTTCAAATTGAAACGCAGCCCGTCCAACGAGTTGCCCTAGATGGAGAAATCGTTGGCGAAACACCGCTAGATATTGAATGTATTCCGCAAGCATTGACGGTAGTTGTACCGCAAGCAGAACAGGCAGATGTGAATCAGGCTAGTCAACAAGTTAGTCAAGAGGAGCATGATTCAGCCGATCAATTAGTCGAAGGAGATACTTATTTTACAATGGGTGGAGAATAATGCCATTGAGTTGTCCATTCCAACTTGATTCTTTACAAACCCCGCATAGCGGCTACCACTGGGATAGTAATCGCGATCGCAGATTTTTTGAAGGTTGGTATTTCCGCGTCACCTTACCCGAAATTCAGCAAACCTTCGCCTTTATGTACTCCATCGAAGACCCGCAAGGCGGACAGCCCCACAGCGGCGGTGGTGCCCAAATTCTTGGCCCCGATGATCAATATCTCTGCCGCACATTTCCCGATGTAACCCAGTTTTGGGCCTGGCCAGATGCATTGGGGCTGGGTCACAGTCGGTCAGTACAGGCAGGACATCCCTCTGGCTATTTGCCTGCTAATGAGTTTGATCAGCGGATCACCGAAGGCTATCAGGTCACAGCCACGCATCACCAGGGCAAACTTACCGATCCGGGCACGGGCCAAACCGCAGCTTGGAACTACACCACTCAGCCCATCTATGGCTGGGGTAATCCTGGACAACCGCAGCAGTCTACGGCAGGCTGGCTATCCCAGTTTCAGATTTTTGAACCTGGCTGGCAAATTCTGATGGCTCACGGTCTGGCAACAGGCTGGATCGACTGGAATCATCAGCGCTACGAATTCACCAATGCGCCAGCCTACAGCGAAAAGAACTGGGGTGGCGCATTTCCGATCAAGTGGTTTTGGCTCAACTGCAATGCGTTTGATGGCGAACCAGATTTAGCCCTCACTGCTGGTGGTGGCCGTCGCCAAGTTCTCGCCTGGATGGAATCAGTGGCAATGGTGGGACTACACTATCGCGGCCAGTTTTACGAATTTGTACCCTGGAATGGCACGGTACACTGGCACATTAAACCCTGGGGCTACTGGTATATGCAGGCAGAAAATGACCAGTACGAAGTTGAATTAGTGGGTACGACCGATCAGACAGGTACACCCCTGCGGGCACCCACGCGCGATGGCCTAATTTACTTCTGTCGCGATACGATGCGGGGTGATGTACAGCTAACCTTGCGCCGAAAGTGCGATCGCACTCTTATCCTCCAAGCAACCAGCTCGCTCTGCGGCCTTGAGGTCGGCGGTGGCCCCTGGACAGAAACCTGGACACACTAGCCAAAGGATCATGATAGGTAAAATCCATATCCTGCACCAAAACCCAGAAGGTTGATTTTGCCGCCGCGATGCGGCGGCAAAATCAACCTTCTGGTTTCCATTCTGAATGGTGCAAGATTATAAGTGAATCATGATTTGCTCAAGCTTTCGCAACGAAGCCGTTGTTCGATCAGTCATACCGTTATAATGTCCACTGTACCTGGGGCTGTAGCTCAGCAGGATAGAGCAACCGCCTCCTAAGCGGTAGGTCGCGCGTTCGAATCGCGCCAGTCCCGTTTCTTAAAAACCATTGATAGATAAAGGCTCTAGCGATTTCCCTTCTTATAGACGGTGCTTAGTTTTCAGTACGTAGGATCTGGTTTTAGTAATTTATTGGGTCATAAAAGACCACTTTGGGTTTAATTCGGGTGTAAATTGGGTGTAGAGAATTCATACACCCGTTGGATCTAATATGCGCTCCGACTACCCTAAAACTCCGACTGGCAAAAATCCAAAAGGCACAGTCAGCGTTATCGCTTCAAATAATCGCTTACAGCTACGTTTCAGATATGCAGGCAAGCGACACTATATCTCACTCGGTTTACCCGATAGCCAAGCAAACCGGAAAAAGGCAGAACAGCAAGCGACGCAGATTGAGCTTGATATTCTATCTGGGCATTTTGATGAAACCCTACAACGCTATAAACCTCAATCCGCTCTCAGCACAGCTTCGCCTGACATTACACCCAAAGTTACACCTAACCTGGATGAGCTATGGGAAAAATTTATGGAGTACAAGCGTCCACAGTGCAGTCCTTCTACGATGCACAATCAATATCGTGTGTTTTCCAACTATTTGAAGAAGCTGCCAACCTACGATTTAGAGCAAACGGCTCAAATTCGAGATCATATTTTAGAAACGATTCCGCTGATTTCAGCAAAACGCTTCATTGTCAGACTGTCAGCCTGTTGCCGCTGGGCGATGGAATCGGGATGGCTTGATAAAGATCCTTTCGCAGATATGGCTAGCCAGATTAAATTGCCAAAAGCTATGTCTGACGATGGATTGAAAGATATTTGTCCTTTTACGGCTGAAGAGCGCGATCGCGTCTTGACTGCTTTGCTCAACAACGAAGGATGCAACAAGTATGCACGGGTCAAATATTCCCATTACTACCCAATAGCTTTTTTCTTGTTCCACACGGGAAGTCGGTTCAGCGAAGCGATCGCACTTCAATGGAAGCATATCAGTGAAGACTACCGATTTATCATGTTCGAACAGGCGGTTGTTGAATCGAGCCGTGGACAAGTCTGTAAATCAGGACTCAAAACACAAGAGCGGCGGCGATTTCCCTGTAACGCTAAGATGCAGTCATTCCTGGAATCTATTAAGCCTCAAGAATGCAGTCCTGAGAGTTTAGTGTTTCCCAGTCCAGGCGGTAAATGGATTCGGTCAAACAACTTCCGCAACCGAGTTTGGAAACCTGTCCTAGAACATCTCGAATTAAACTATCGGAAGCCTTACCAAACAAGGCATACATTTATCACTCTCGCTCTAGAACATGGTCTAGACGCGAAAGATGTTGCGCGGTTAGTTGGTAACTCACCAGAAATCATCTACAAACACTATGCGGGCAACAAACGCGACTTATTTGTTCCTGAGTTTTAATCTAAAAGACTTGCTGTATAAGGGATATAGCATAACAAAGCATGGTTTATAAGACTAGACCGATAAAACGCCGTAAGCGTCGTTCTAAAGAAGATATTCAGGATATCAAGAATGCAATTTATCGTGTCCTGATGGACGAACATCCTATGACTGTTCGACAGGTGTTCTATCAGCTTGTGAGTTTGGGAGTTATTGACAAGACAGAGAAAGAATATAAAAACACGGTTTGTCGTCTAGTCAAAGACATGCGGCTTGAGCATTCCATTCCGTTTGGTTGGATTGCAGACAACACCCGCTGGATGAGAAAACCTCGAACATACAGCGGATTACGAGAAGTCTTAGAAGCAGCTATTGAAACGTATAGACGGTCAATTTGGCAGGATGCCAACTGCTATATCGAGATTTGGCTAGAGAAAGATGCTCTCGCTGGTGTGCTGTATCAGATAACTGCTGAGTGGGATGTGCCATTGATGGTTACACGTGGCTACCCATCGATTACCTATCTTTATGAGGCGGCTGAAGCAATTTGTGAACGTGGTAAGCCAACTTATCTGTATTACTTTGGCGATCGTGATCCGTCAGGTGTCGATATTCCACGCAATGTAGAAGACCGAATTCGTGAATTTGCACCCGACATCCCCATTCATTTTGAATGTGTTGCTGTCACAGAAGAGCAAATTCAGACGTTGAACCTACCAACCCGTCCAACGAAATCCAGCGATAGTCGAGCCAAGAATTTCGAGGGCGAAAGTGTAGAAGTCGATGCCATTCCACCTCGTCAACTGAGGCAATTGGTTCGCAACTGCATCGAAGCTCATGTTGATTTGGCAGAATTCGAACGGATTAAACGAGTCGAGGAACAAGAGCGTTTAACTCTCGCTACGCTGGCTAGACGTAACCAATGGCTCACTGATTTATAAGCATCTTGCGATCGCAACTCCAAATAACTAAGACTCCATTCGCTTGCGATATTCCTTGATAGCCTGCCTGACGTGATAACTCACTCCACCTTCTAGTTCACGTAGCCAGTTCAGGTCATCGGTTGCAAGTCTGACGGTCGTAGGCGTTGTATCCCCTGGATTATCAGGGGCACTCCTATCGACCAAATTCTTGAGGCTTTCTGGATTCACCTGTTTCTTAACCATCGTCCGATCCTTGAAGTGTATACGTCGATTCTAAGCGCTAATCGACCTATAAGCTATTCGATGTATACAACGAAAAACGACAAGAAAGACTAATAGAACAGGTTTTTGCATCGATGTATACATCGAGTTATATTAGATTTAGTTGCGGAGGACAACCGCAGAAACAAACCCAGAGGATACATAGGTGACACCCCTAATCATCTTGCGATCGCACCGCCACGAGGTATCGGATCGAATCCGGTCGATTGCCTAGCCCACCACTACACAGGGCACGTCGTTTTTCTGGTAACTACCATGCAGTCTTTCTTCACGTTCACGATTGAATTCGTATTTCTCTCTTCCTTCACTTTCTTTGCCACTGCGTTTGTTGTCGGATTCATCCATCGCGATCGCAGTAGTCACACTGTTATCAATGATGCGGTCGTTCCCTTCAGTCGCCCGTATCGCCAGCCTGAAGCGGCTGAAATGGATTGGCAGCAGTGGAGCGTATCAGACTTACGGAAAGCATCGCAGCGTCACATGTTCAACATTCCACTGCGTATAGATGGCAAGGTGCTGACCAAAAAGCAGTTGGTCAATTTCTACACGGTGGCAATGGCTAACGGCTTCGATTCAGAAACCGTCTGGGCTGCGTAACATATTTTCGCCTTGGGGCAGGCTGAACAATAAACCTTATCGGAAATTGAGCCGATAGAATTGGAATCAGGAGCATGAGCAG
>CBKWJC010000013.1:0-88226 GCA_966674685.1 uncultured bacterium | reverse complement strand
CACGGGTGAAGTTGACTTGCAGCCATTTCTCTCCTATTTCCGATAAAGTCTAATGGCTAGAGAAGTGCGATCTCACTTTCCACTTTTGAGTTCTGCGATCGCATTTAACAAACCGCTATCTCCTAAACCAGAGAGCGCAGGTTGCTTTAGGAGCTGACTGTATCAACATCAGTTTGACCAAAGTCATTACCTTTGAACAGCAAAGGTTGTCCTAGATCTTGGGCCAGCGCATAAGAAAAGCAGTCGCCCATGTTCAGCTTTGCAGGATGACGACCTTTCCCAAATTGCAAGAAGGCGGCGGCGGCGACGCGAGCTTGTGCTGGACTGAATGGCACCACGATAACCGATAGGGATTCGAGTAATGCATCAAGATTTTCCACGCCTTTCTCTCCGTGCCGAGTCCCCAAGACGATTGATAGTTCGACATATCCCGGAGAGGAAAGAAAGCAACCAATACTTTGGTTGATCAGGTCGAGAAACGTTTGCGCTTCGGGTTCAGTGTAGATAATTGCCAGAATCGCAGACGGATCAATGACCACTAATCCAGTCCTCCAAACTGGTTGTAGCCAATGATGTCATCGGGTGATCGACTATCTAAAACAGGTAAGCTTCTGATCTCTTCACAGATTTGCTGCACGGCCTCAAAGTTGACTTTTGCAGGCTCTTGTGGAGGGCTTTGAGATTCTTGCTGCAAAAGTTCGATTAGCCACTTCAGCAAGGCCCAGCGATCGCGAACAGAAAGCTGGGTGATGACCTGCTTCAGGTTCACTAACGTATTTTCTAGGTTTGCTTCCATTTACCCACTCTAGAAGAGGATCAATATCAATTATATCTGCTGGCAAAGGTGGAGAATTAGTGAGATCGCACTTGTCCTTCATGGTGAGCGAAGCGATTGAACTTTCGGGAGAGTGCGATCTCAACTTTTCAGTTCCTTTCTGCGATCTCGCCTGAGCTTATGAGTTTTTGTAAACTCAACTCAGATTGTGCTTATTAGACCTCTTGCATGAACCAGGATTTGAGGGTTTAAACACCTGTAATTACGTTGTATTTTTCGATTCATGTAAGAGGTCTATTCTCTTGCCTAAGCACAAATCATTCCAATCAGAGGAATCTTTTGGGTAATTGGGACTGAGTGTCAAATTCAGTATCTGCTCAGCAATATCATAAAAATCAGGTAGCTTTTGGGAGGCTGCCTGGAAATCTTTTTCCTTCTTGAAAGATCCATCGTGTGCGATCTGACAACGATAGGTATAAAGGTCTTTCAATGTTGCGTACACCTCTTTGCGCCTTTGGAAGTCATGACCTAACAACCAACTTCCTCTTAGCCGAAACGGCAGTGAAATAGGATCCCTTTCACCTAGATCTTTAAGCAATAGCATTTCTACAGCTATACCGAGATCTAGGATCTTATCTTCGATATTTCGTTGCCGTTTAGATTTTCGTAAGCGATCAAGAATGACATACAACCATTGCTTTGTTTTCTCTTCGGCAGCCAAATTCTGAAAACTTTTGAGCATCTTACCTAGCTTTTCAGCATGCACATCTAAAAAAGTGCGACTATGCGTTCCCATAACATCAAAATTCTGTGATGTCTTTCCTCTCATATTCCATATGCCTCCCAATGGAATATTTTCATCTTGATACTTACAGAGCCAATGGGGAAGACAAGACAAATCACCAATGCCATTAATCAAAGCTACAGCGCCCTGAAGAAGCTCATGAGAAGGTTGAATTAATCTTTGATGAATATTCTGGGCGTCACTTTCATCAACGGTAAGGCGAGGAATGGCTACTTCTCTTGTGAAAGCAGCATATGAAACAGGACTCTCATAATTACGGATAAGAGCTAAATATTCTTCTCGCTCACGGGAATTAGGCATATCCTCAACTGGTACAAGGGAAATGCCTTCACTGAAACGATATATTTTTTCAGGTTTGATGCCGAAAACCCAAATGCTATAGGTAGTTTTAACAGTTTCACATTCTAAATATCGATTGAGAGCATCGGTTGCAGCTACAGAGCCATATTGATCTTCAAACCACAAGTACCAACACGTTAAATCATCAATGACTGCATTCAAAGGGTGATAGATGCCACGATTATTTAGCCATAGCTTTCCTGTAGTAGCTTGGATGGATGGATGTGATTCCAGCATTTGCCGAACATCTTTACCCCTTGCAGTCTGTGCCAGAACAGAATACTGCTGATCAAGCTGAGTTCTTTGCCGTTCGTAATTCGAAATCCAGTTGGCCATCAGAAACAAGATACTAACAACGAGCTTAGATTTGAGCGAAAACTTAAGGCTGATTATTCTCTATGAATTTAGCAAATTCAACATCTGGCCAATATGACCACAGCATACTCGATGAACCGAATTGAATAACCGCAGATGATAGCGTCTTAGCGTGAGCGAGTTACAGCTATACAATCAAAACTGGCTGACAACACATTTGCATAAACCCTAGAGGCTGTCTCAATGCACAATGCCGAATACTATTGCGCCTACTGCGGCGAACCCAATTCAACCTTTGTTGATCCCAGCGGCGGCACTCAGCAGTCCTATGTGGAAGACTGCCAGGTTTGCTGTCGGCCCAACATTCTCTACATTCGGATCGACGAAGATACGTTAGATATTGAAATTGATACCGAATACGAAGGCTAAACAGCCACCTAAGCTCCCATGCCCGAATATTGCCTCAGCCCCAGATGCCAGAGCAGACGATTTAAACCGAAGAAGATCGCGATCCAGCCCAGCATGACCAGCAGCCCCTTCACGATATCCACCTCAAATCCAACGAGAATACTGGCCGGAAAATTGATCAAATAGGGAAACGGTGTCCACTCCACGACAGCGCGTACCGTAGGGGGAAACAGTTCCAGCGGCGCAATCATGCCCGATAGGAACAGATAGAACAAATACCAGACCTGTTCGATCGCTACTGCCCGTTCAACCCAAAAGGCAAACATCGCGAAGGTATACTGCATCAAAAATCGCAGAACAAAGGCCAGGAGGATGACGCCGAACGCCAGCAGTAAACGCGGCCAAGTCGGCCACCAAGCTGCTTCGCGGTAGAGCAGAAAAAACAGTCCCGTAATAGCTATAACCAGCGGCATTCGCACAACGCGCTCGGCTAAGTGACCAAAGAAATGGTGCCAGCCTGGATCAAGTGGCTGTAGTAAACGGGGCGAGAGCTTACCTTCAACCACCTCTTTTTCAAAATCCCAGATTACCCAGACAACGGTAAACTGTCGCGCCACGAAAACGGCGATGAAGTAGCGAACGAAATCTAACCCAGACAGACCAAAATTGCCACTCGCTGAAGCCTGCACCCAAACTCCCATCAGAATGAGAGGCAGCGTACCTGACAGCATCCAGAATATGAGTTCTGCTCGGTACTCGGTCATGTAGGCATAGTAAACCGTCATCAGCGCATAGACCGATCGCCGGAATCCGCCGAGGCCATTGGATAAGTTAAGAGGTAAGCGATTAGAAGTGCGATCGCGCATTTTCACTATGAAAATTTAATCAATATTTTGGTTGAACTAGTCCAACTCAGACTCTATGAATTCTATAAACTCTATGATATTTCTAGCCTCTCCAGGTTCTACATTGGATTCTGAGCCAACATGAACATGGTGAGGAAAATTGGGTAAGCCTGGAAAATGCTTAACGCTATCCCACCACTTTTTTAGAATTTGCTTAGACGCATCCATCCATTGATAGCGATAATCCAGCGTTGTCAATTGATTATTTTGAATTGCAAAGGATTCGGCAAGCTCAAGAAAATCTGTATTAACAAGAGTTAGCCGAACACGGAAATAGCCTCGATTCAACAAAACTCGCTCATCAACAATTTCAACAGATGAGATGATTGGGCTATTGCGAAGTTTTTGCTTCATAGCGGCAGTATATTGATATAAATCTATCTGCTGCTATGAAGCGTTAACTTGAGTACAATTCAACATCTCGTAGTAAGTATTCCACTCAAAGAAATCGGCTGAGTCACCAATTGCTCCTGATTGAAACTGCTGATAAAACTCTTCTGATGGCATTTGATATTTTTCTTCAAATTTCCTCAGTTGCTCTTCTAAATCGGCAGTACCTTGTGAAATCGGAATTTCCTGAATTTTGCGTTCTAACAATTCCCTCTCCTCGCTAGAGAGTGAAAGAATAATCTGCGCCAGTGACTCAACCAATTTCTGATTCATAAAATATCTCCGATTAAGCTGTGACATGAGATCTCAGTTAATCAAACGAGTAACCCGCAAAGAAAATTTCGGTTGGTTTTCCTTTTTCATAAACAATAACGTACCGTCCTTCACCACGACCGATACTTTCCCAAAATGCTTCCCAAGCCTCATAGTCCTCTTCATTCAGCAGAATAGCCTCAACTGTTTCTCGGGTTGATTGAGTCGTCTGGAAAATTTCTTGCAGTTCATCCGTTGTTAGTGGACACACAGCATGCATCCCAGGCCGATCAGAAACATGAGTAATATCTAAAATTGACTGAGTGCCATCGGGTGCAGACTCTTCGAGTACGGCATCCATTGCAGCTTGCAAACTCCCATACTCTGCAATTAACTCATCGGCAGAGGGCTTTGATTGATCGACAACTTGAATGAATTCTTGTGGAATGTCAGGGAAATTAGCACCAACTTCTTGTAATTCAGCACGTGTTTGGTTGAGCCAGTAATCAAAACCGTAGCGTCCTGCACGAAACTCTTGTTCTTTTAGGTGCTGTAGCGCCGCATTAAGGTCTGCGCGATAGGGAGTGAAGTAGTGCCAAGGATTGCCGCCCATAAAGTAATTCCAGTAACAAATCTGAATTCATCTTGCCCAGATCTAATTGCGGTTGAACAACTATTCCACCGATCCAGTCTGAAACACTCGACCAATCACTTCCTCAATTGGCGGATCGGCCACCGTTAAATCCCGCACGGGTAGGTCAGCCAACAAACGAGAAACCGTTTCTGTCAGCTTTTCTCGCCGCACAATGAAGCGCACCGTGCAGCCCTCCTGATGTTCAACTTCACCATAGTGAGCCAAATCCAGCGGCTTTCCCGACTCCTCTAGCTCCACCGTCACCTCGCGATAGGGCACAAACCGCTCCAGCAGCGCCTCTAGCTGACCGTCGTAAATCAGCCGCCCCGCGTAAATCAGCAGCACTCGTTCACACAGCGCCGTAATATCGGCCATGTAGTGGCTGGTGAGCAAAATTGTCGCCTGGTAGCGCTCATTGTATTCCCGCAGGAAATCGCGCACGGCGACCTGGGCGTTGACATCCAAGCCCAGCGTCGGCTCATCCAGAAACAGGACTTTCGGACGGTGCAGCAGCGCGGCCAAGAGTTCCGCTTTCATCCGCTGACCAAGGGAAAGCTTGCGTACAGGCTGAGTCAACTGCTCTGACAAATCCAGCATTTCAGTCAGTTCCGCCAGTCGATAGCGAAATTCACGGTCTTCAATGCCATACACTGCCGCATTAATCCGCAGCGAATCCAGCGTCGGCAAGTCCCAGATCAACTGCTGCTTTTGCCCCATGACCAGGGTGATGTTTTGCAGAAAAGTGCGATCGCGATTAAACGGCACATGTCCGGTCACATGAACCTGTCCGGCTGAGGGATGAATCAGTCCCGTCAGCATTTTCAGCGTCGTCGTTTTACCTGCGCCATTGGGGCCAAGAAACCCCACCACTTCACCGGATTCGATTTCAAACGAAACATCCTGCACCGCTTCTACAAGTCGATACTTGCGCTGAAAAAAATGGGCCAGCGTTCCTTTCAATCCCGGCTGTTTAACCGCGACGGGATAGACCTTACTAAGCTGTTGAACTGAAATAATCGCCATAGTTGCTATGGTTGCATAGATGCTGGGGGAATGGAGATAGAAGGTGAGGCGAGAGGAGTAAGGCGAGAGGAGCAAAAGGGCTGTAAAGGATGTAAAGGGCTGTAAAAACTCAGCACTCAGCACTCGAAATCCAAAATCTAAAATCCAAAATTCACAGCACCCAACACTCACCTATGTAAGTCACTTTTAACAAAATAGAGACAGTTTTATAAAAGCTAGCGTAGAATCAGGCTGAACTAAAGGATGTCAAGTGGGATTGGCTCCTACTTATTCGGTTTTCGATATCCTTGGATGCATGGATTGGTCTGCTTCCACTTCCCATGCAGCGACTTGCCCCTGTGACGATTAAATCCTTACTGGTTAATGACTATGCTGAAAATTTCCCATGCTCCGAAGGAACCCATCAAAGGTCTTCAGAAATTTTCGGTGGCGGGTAGTGCCGATCCGACCTTTGCCGGCAAGCATTTGATTCTGGATATTGATAATCAGCTCAAAATCACGGGCCCGCCTGTATCTCCAGAGGGATTGTGGCAAGTTGGACTATCGTTTCAGGAACCGGGTGATCATCACCTTGCGATCGCATTAGGCAGCGAGCGGGTTGAACTCGGCGTTCAGGTCATAGATAGCAATGGACATGCTGCCGTCGCGTCGCGACCAGCCAGCCACCGACCCAGTGCCCCACCCCCGGTTGCTTCAGCTCCGATTGCGGCAACGGGCGAACTGACGCTTGAACAGCTCATTCGAGAAGCCCACGAAAAGAATTTTTCTGACGTTCACCTTGCGATCGGCAAGTCCCCCCATTTCCGTAATCGCGGCCTGATGGAAAACACGCCCTATCCGCCCGTTGATCAAGCCACCTTTTTCCGCTGGTTACGGGAACTGTTAACGGACGAAGAGATTCGCTCATTCCAAGAAACGCTGGATTTTGACGGTGGGGCACAGCTGCCCTTTGCCCGCGTCCGGATCAACATTTTTGACACGATTCAGGGGCCAGCAATGGTGCTGCGTCTGATTCCGCTGAAAATTCTGACGATTGAGGAACTGGAGCTACCGCCTGTCTTTCGGGATATCTGCCACCAGCAGCGCGGTTTGGTGCTGGTGACTGGCCCAACCGGTTCCGGTAAGTCCACCACCCTAGCGGCTCTGCTGGACTATATCAACCATGAGATGCCGAAGCACATCATCACCATTGAAGATCCGATTGAATTTGTGCATCAGGATGTCAAATCGGTGATCAGCCAGCGGGAAGTTGGCACCAACACACTGCAATTTGAGAAAGCGCTGCGGGCCGCCCTACGGGAAGATCCAGACGTGATTCTAATTGGTGAGATGCGCGATCGCGAAACGCTGGATATTGCCCTGAAGGCATCGCAAACGGGTCACTTAGTCTTGAGTACGCTGCACACCAACAGCGCCGTCAAGACGATTGAGCGGATTCTCAATATGTATAAGCCGGAAGAACAGGATGTCATGCGGGTGCAGGTGGGCGAAGCGCTGGTGGCCGTAACCGCGCAGTCCCTCGTGCGGACAACTGACGGTCGCCGCGCCCCGATTCACGAAATCATGGTCAATACCGACACAATTCGGGATTACATCCTGCGCGGCAATATTGACGCGATTGAAGAAATCATTCCGGATTCGTCGTTCTACGGCATGTGCTCGATGAACCAGTCGATTTATCAGCTCTTTGAGTCAGGTCGAATCACGGAGGAAACTGCGCTGGAGGCTTCACCGCGTCCGAATGAACTGGCGATCATGCTCAAGGGCGGCACGATCCAACCCATCACTCCTCTTCTCCGCGTTTCTTCGCACCAAGTTGGGTGGTGGGGGTTCCGTGTTGGACTCCCCACCTCAACCATCCAGTTTTGTTGGGTAGAACACTACTCCTAATGGTTGAAAATTGTGTCATTCGCCACTGAATCCTTGTCGAAACGGTATTTTCTGATACAGAATTTATTTAGCGCATTAATCAAGTACGCTGCCTAACGGTGATTTGGTAATGGTGCGCTTTTGGTTTCGAGATTGAGGGATAGCAATGGCGGATATACGATGCGATCGCAGTAAGGCTGGGATTTGCTATGGTCAGATTTCTCAGTCTGCCGCAGTTCTGCCTCAGGATTGCTGGCAAATTAAACCTTATATCTCCGAAGGGACAACGGCCCAACCCAATACATGGGTACACATTCAGCATGATTTAGATGCGATCGCAAGTCAGGAAGCACTGTTACTGTGCCGAGATGCCAATCACTGGCTGGCTTGGATTCCGGATTATGGTGAAATTCGACTTGGCCTACAGACGTTTGAAGTGCTGCAATAGCAGCAGTGTGAATTAAAACCTGAATCATTAAAGATGCCAGTTTGCAGAGCAAGTTGGCATCTTTACATTAAGTTTGTGTGTAAGAACCCAATTTATTTTGTGAACGCCATTATCTATGAACGTTGGGCACAGTCTGACGTTCACAGATGATAATTCGGGTTCTTTCTAGTTACATTCGGTATCTTCCACCTGATTGGAGACGAGCGGCAGTTGAACAATGAAACAGGTGCGCTGATTGCCGCTTTCTAGCCGGATTGATCCGCCCAAATACTCCACTAGCTTCTTCACCAGGGCTAATCCCAAGCCCGTTCCCTCATGTCGCCACGGGTCGTTGCTGGGAATGCGATAGAACCGATCAAAAATGCGATCGCGTTCGGTTTCGGCAATTTCAATGCCGGAGTTTTCGACCTGCACAATTAAGTCATCGTCGGTTGCATAAGCTGCGAGCGTAATCGTTGCATGGGGTGGTGTGTATTTGCAGGCATTGGTGAGCAGTTCTGAAAAAATGCGCTCAAAGTAAGACACATCGGTCTCCAAGCTGGGTAGCTGCTCGGGAAGCATAAACCGTAGCTGTTGAGTATTTTGCCGAGTGCGTTCAATGAAGGGTTCAGCAATATGAGCGAGCCAAAACTGGGGCTGAATCGGCATCAGCGCCAGCGGCTCCGTTTGGGCATCAAGGCGAGACAGGTCAAGCAGATCGTTAATCAACCCAATTTCCCGCTGACATTCCTGATACAAAATGGCTAGATAGCGGGCCAGGGGCACCGTTGGCTGTTCTTCCAGCTCATCCTTGAGCAGGCCCTGCTGCCGCAAGTGAACATTGATCATCTCAGCCGCCATTTGAATGCTGGACATCGGTGTCCGCAGCTCATGGGAAACCGTACTGAGAAAATCGTCTTTGAGCTGATTGAGCAGTTCCAGTTCCTCAACCTGATTTTGAGCGGCTTTATAGAGACGAGCCTGCCGCAGTGCGATCGCACAGTGATTGGCAATCTGCTGTACCAGTCGCTGTTCCTCCGGTTCAAACACCTGATCGGCTGGTCGCAGCAGCCACAAACTGCCCAAAATGCCCTGATCATCAGCCATTGGGCAAGCCAGGATCGTATATTGCCGCTGCAAATCGCGAATCGTGTCCGTGCCTAAATCGCAGGCTTGAATGGCCACCCCCTTCAGTATCTGGTAGTCCAGATAATTGGCTTCAGTCACGGGATGCACGGTGCCTCGGATCGGCGGCAGCACAGTCGTATATTCGTGGCTGATAAAAATAGACTGCTGTGTGCTGTCATAAATGCCCGTATTGCAGGCCATCACATCAAGCGCCGCGCCTAGTTCGTGAACCGCGCTGTCGAGAATTTGGTCTTCGTCTAAACTACTGCGGACGGTATCGGTAATCCGGCGAATCAGAGCTTCAAACTTGAGGGCTTGCTGCAGCTGCTGCGTCCGGCGCACCACTGTTTGCTCTAGGCTACTGTTGAGCGTTTGCACCTGCCGATAGAGTTCGGCCTGCTGGAGGGCAATGGCAACCTGATCCGCTAGCTGCCGCAGTAAATCCACTTCCCAGGATTGCCACTGTCGAGGCGCACGGCAGTGATGGGCAATCAGCAGTCCCCACAGATTGTCGTCTTGCAAAATCGGCACGACCAGGTTGGAGCGCACCTGGAAACTCGCCAACATGTTTAAGTAGCACGGATTGAGTCCTGCCGCATAAATGTCGCTAATGGTGTGGGTGCGTCCCTGCTGGTAGCGTGAGGTATGCTCTTTTTTCTCGAAGCAGGGGTCGTGAATCGTCCGATTTAGCAGCGACATCCAGGGCGATAGAACCGACTCTACGGCCACGACACCGCTCCAGTCGGGATTAAACCGATAGAGAATTACCCGATCGGTTTGAATAAACTCCCGCACCTCGGCCACAGTTGTTTGCAGAACGACGTTGAGATCGAGAGACTGGCGAATGCGCTGGGTGATGACAGCCAGCAGACGCTCCTGTCGCAGCCTGACGCTCAGCGCAGCCCGAGCTTGCTGGCGATGTTGAAGTTCAGCTTGAGCCTGTTGATAAAGCTGCGATTTTTGAATTGCGATCGCGGCCTGGGTGGCAATATGCGTCAAAAACTCAACTTCAGATACCTGCCACTGACGCGGATTACCGCACTGATGGGCAATCAGCAGTCCCCACAGTCGCTGATTTTGCACAATCGACACGACCAAGTTGGCTCGCACCTGCAAGCCCAACAGCATGTCTCGATGGCAGGGCGTCAATCCCGCCGCTTGAACATCCGTGATAGCCTGCACACGGCCTTGAGCATACTGTTCGGCATACTGATCAGTAAAATCACAGTCTTCAATCGTTTGGGACTGGATGGACGGCCAGTGCGGATCAGCCGATTCAGCCAGGACAACTCCGGCCTTGCCGTCCTGAAGCTGGTAGACAATTACGCGATCGCACTCCAGGTACTGCCGCGCTTCTCTGACCGTTGTCTGCAAAATTTCGCTCAGGTCAAGCGATTGATGAATTTGCTGATTAATGTGGTGAATCAGCCGTTCGCGGTTCGTCTCCATGTGCTGGGGACGAGCTTGCAGCCGATAGGTAGAACAGCTTTGCAGATGGCCAAACCCGACAATTTCTACCATCTGTCCCTGTGAATCGGGAACAGCCATGAAGTTCCAGCAGGTCGCATGAGCCTGGCCATTTTGCGTGATCAGAGTCAATTCATAGCCCGTTACAGACCCAGCTTGGGCTAGGGCGTGCAATAACGACTCAAGCCGCGCTCCTTCCCCCGGATGAAGGATTTGCCACCACTGGCGAGCCATCAAATCTTCGGGCTTGTATCCGGCTAATGGTTCAATTGCCGCATTCACCGCCAGCGTAGTGCCGTCGGCTCGAATTCGACAAGCGATCGCAGTGGTTAGTTCATCGGACTGAGGAACAGAAGGAAATTCGTCAAACTGATGGTCAGCGGTTTGGTTCATCAGCTTCAGCTTCTCTTGAGAAAAATAGTATTAAAAGGTTTTATGGTTAAAATGACCGAGATGCACTCTGCAAACTAGGCCAATCGTAAACATCCAATGTTTGGCTGGAGTGTTTTGGAGTGGACGGTATTAGTGAGAACTGTATTAGTGAGAACTGTATAAGCGAGGACAGATGAGCGAGAACTATATTATTGCGGACGGATGAGCGAGGACGGATCGAGAACAATCTGAAACTGTTGTTCTCTGGATTATTTTTAGGACAAATTGAGTATGGTACGCAATGACTAATCTGGGAGTGTAAGTTGCGATCGCGTCAGACTCAACCAGATTTAAACCCGATCTAAATCGCTTCGATGACGGTATTCGACTACAGTATTCGACTACTGTAATGGTGTCCATTCTGTGACTGTGCCCATATTGTAATTGTGCCCATCTGCTCAATAGGCTCAACTGGAAGCTCTGGAAAATTGTTCAGCCATCGTAAGCGATAATCAAAAGCGCTGACTTTGCTAGGTCAGTCAGCGCTTTAAGATTTGCGAAGATTTGCGGTTGCATCATCATGACGTTCTGCCAGTTATCATCTGTCAAGTACCATAGGTGTTCTGCCAAATATCAACGCCCTCAGTCTCCACCCAATCAAGCGCACCAATTAAGCGTGATAGTTGATTCATCGCGTCACCTAGCCCACTCAGCGTCCGAAGCGGATTGTCCCCTTAGAGATGCTAACAGAGACGGTAATTCAGTAACTGATATCAAATTTGTGTATAAGAACCCAATTTATGTTTCATAAAACATAATTCTGGGTTTCCAACCCGACTTTATACAAATTGGACTTCAAGACGGAACGCCAGCGGCGGCATCAGTTTTACTTCTTCTTGTCACACTGCACGCCGCACACCGCACTCGTCCATTAACAATATGTTGGGGGTAGCTATCAATAATGCGATCGCAGCAACATTTCAAAATGATTGGGTACAATGCCGGAATAGCCTCTCTCTAGGTTGATTATTTTGTCAGCCTAATTGTTCATGCCCACTGTTTGCCGCTTTGCAGGCACGTTGTATGTCCTCTCCCCAACCTCCCCAACCTCCAAAGCAAACGCCACCGCGAGCCACCATTTTGGGCGCTATTACCCAAGCGTTCCAGACAGTTCAGGCTAAGGTCGATTTTTCCAAGCTGGCGCTGAAGCCAGATTCCCGAGTTGCCAAACTGCTGATCCAGGACGATCGCAACCAAAAGAGCGAAGAATACCCACTCCTAGGCGACTACTATGTCCTCGGTCGTAGTTCGCGCTCCTGTGACATCGTGGTGCGGAACCCGATTGTTAGCCAGGTTCACCTCTCGGTACGGCGCGAGGGACAGGGACGACATCGCTACGTTCTGCATGACGAAAATTCGACCAACGGCATTTATCGCGGCAAACAGCGCGTAGCCGAAGTGCCGCTACGCCATCAAACCAGCTTTACCCTTGGCCCGCCGGAACTGGCCGAATCGGTACGGGTTCAGTACCTCGATCCGCCGCCGTGGTATCTCAAAACGCTGCGCTATGGCCTTTATGGAATTTCAGGTCTAACCGGACTAGCTGTACTGCTGATCGGCGTAGAATGGACAAAGTTTTCGACGCGACCCATACCGTCGTCGGTACAGGGGCCAGTCATTGTTTATGCGCGAGATGGCGAAACGCCGCTCAGAGAGCCGAACACCCAAGTCCACGTTGAATTTCCCCAGCTCTCAGACTATTCGTCCTACTTACCCCAAGCCGTGATTGCCTCGGAAGATTCCCGTTTCTACTGGCATCAGGGCGTTGATCCGATTGGTATTGTCCGCGCGTTAGTCACCAATATTCGGGACGGTGAGATTCGTGAGGGGGGAAGTACCGTCACCCAGCAGTTAGCCCGCAATATTTTCCGGGATTACGTTGGCACCGAGGATACGGCGGGTCGCAAACTGCGGGAAGCGATTGTAGCGCTGAAAATGGAAACGTTTTACAGCAAAGACTCGCTGATGTTGACCTACTTGAACCGGGTCTACCTGGGCAGCGGCAACTATGGGTTTGAGGATGCTGCCCAGTTTTACTTTGGTAAGTCTGCTAGCGATCTAACAATTTCAGAAGCGGCAACCCTGGCCGGAATTTTGCCTGCCCCAAATGCGTTCAATCCGGTACGAGACTATCAAACCGCAATTGACCTACGCAATCGGGTGATCAACAACATGTTGAAACTCGGCATGATCAGCCAAGAAGAGGCACAGCGAGCGCGGCGATCGCGAATTGAAATTTCGCCTAGAGCACGGGAAGACCTGGAAAGCACGATTGCGCCCTATTTTTATGATCAAGTCTTCGCTGAAATCGAAGATTTGCTGGGGACTCAGGTGGCCCAGGAAGGCAACTTTATTGTCGAAACCGAGCTAGATCTGGACATGCAGGCTCAGGCCGAATTAGCTCTGGAAGAAGCCGTACAAACCGATGGTCGCAGCTATGGCTTTAGCGAAGGAGCCGTAGTGACGCTGGACTTCACGGACGGCAGCGTGTTGGCAATGGCGGGCGGTGTGGATTACGGTCAAAGCCAGTTCAACCGCGCCACTCAGGCTCTACGGCAACCCGGATCAACGTTTAAGGTGTTTGCCTACGGCGCAGCTCTGGAGCAGGGCATCTCGCCCGGAGCTACGTTTTCTTGCTCGCCCCTGGTTTGGCAGGGACAGCAGTTTGATGGCTGTCGGGCTGGTGGCGGGAGTCTAGATATGTATGCCGGACTGGCCCAGTCGGAAAACGTGGTGGCGCTGCGAATTGCCCAGGAAACGGGCCTCAATAGCGTGATTCAAGCGGCTCGCAGATTGGGCATTGAGTCTGAGCTACAGGCGGTTCCAGGGTTGGTGCTGGGTCAAAGTGAGGTGACGTTACTAGAACTGACGGGTGCATTTGGTGCGATCGCAAATGAAGGGTTTCGCAACCGTCCCCATACGATCAGCCGCATTCTTGACGGCTCCGACTGCGAGAACCCATCAGACTACACCACCTGCCGCGTGATTTATGACCAGGGGTTAGACAGTGAAGCGGACGTTCCCGTCATGTCGCCAGAAGTGGCCAATACGCTGGTTGGCCTCATGCAGGGTGTGGTGCAGTATGGCACTGGGCGCAGTGCAGCCCTGGGTTTAGGAGAAGCCGGGAAAACAGGTACCACCAACGACAACAAGGATCTCTGGTTCGTCGGGTTTGTTCCCAGTCGCGAACTGGTAACAGGCGTCTGGTTGGGGAATGACGACAACACGCCGACCGACGGCAGTAGTGCCCAAGCCGCAACCGTTTGGGGCGACTATATGAATCGCGCGGTTCAGTAAGGATAGTGACTTAAATCACCTGTCAACCGTTCAGCCGTAGGGACACGGCATGCCGTGTCCCTGCTCTAAAGATGTCTCCTGATTAAAGCCCGCTCGGTCAATGCTGTCCGGCGAATTGTGAAAGACCTGCGAAGAAATCCAGGGATCAGCTGCGCTATTCTGTAACGTAGGATTGCATTGTTAGCACTAGTCACATGGGTGAGGACGTTGGAAAATTCTGAAGACGTTCAACGTTTGAATGTTGGATCTCGTAAATGTCTCAACCAAAGTGGCGATGGCTATAATCTGCTGTAACTCCGTTAAGCGATTCAGATCCGTCATTCAAAAACAGTCAGAAACGATTTAAGGAGATCCTTGATGTCTTGGAATGAGTCTACGCCAGTTCCCGATCGCATTTTTAGCTGCATGGCCTATTTGCTGCCGCTAGCTGACGGCATTGTATTTGGCATTCCCCTGTTTAAGCAGTTTCCTATCCTCCAAAATCTATTGCTGCCGATCTCACCCGTCCTGGTGCTTTACAACACCATTCCGTTTGCGGGCATTGCTATTTTCTTTGCTCTATTTTTACTGGTTGTTCGCAACGACAGCGTCAGTCACTTTATTCGATTCAACGTCCTACAGGCGATTCTGCTAGACATCATCCTGATTGTTTGCCGTCTGATCTTAGGCATCCTAGTTCCGGCAATTGGTCAAGGTTTGCTGATGGAAACCTTGTTTAATACGGTCTTTCTGGGACTAACCGCTTGTATTATTGCAGCGGTTGTCCAGGCTGTTCGGGGACAGTATGCTGAAATTCCAGCCATCTCAGATGCTGTTAATGCTCAGCTTCCTCGATAGCTCCATCAGGCCAGATAGCTTTTCGATTGGATGGATTGAATGGCACCCTGTTTAGACACACGTAGAGGAATTCATTACCTATGGTTTGGCGTGGGCGTAATAATGCACTTGATCGATTTTGGTCTTGTCTAGTGTATCTGCTGCCGCTAATGGAGGCGCTTGAGTATAGTGGCCCTTTTTTCGATATGTTTCCAGCCGCTCAATTTATCTTGATTCCTCTGCTACCATTTTTAGGCATTTATGCTGCAATTAGCCGAGCGATTCCGTTTGGCGGACTAGTTATTTTCTTTGCGCTTTTTCTACTCGTGGTGCGGAACCATCGCATCCTTCACTTCATTCGTTTCAATACGATGCAGGCTCTATTAATCGGGATTGCTCTATCGATTGTCGGTTTAGTATGGTCACTATTGCCAGCTAGAGCCATCCCTGCCCTGATCACAGAAGTTGTATTCAACACCCTTTTTCTAGGAGGTGCGATCGCAGTTATTTACTCAATCGTTCAAACTATTCGTGGCCTGTACGCCGAAATCCCCGTCGTTTCAGAAGCCGCCTATGTGCAGACCCGTCATTGATGAAATAGTGGTGAATCGGTAAACACAATCCCCAGCGATACATGGTGTATGACTGGGGATTTCTGATATAGCCGCCCCAAAACACACTAAACATCCGGAGCCGTATCCATATCTGCCAAATCCCCTAAACTCATCACGGGTTTGCGCGCCTGCACTGGATTTTCCAAGCGACCGATGCCTTCAATTTCAATGCTGACGTAGTCACCCTCTTCGATGGCTCCGACCCCTTCAGGCGTCCCCGTCAGGATGACATCACCGGGAAACAGCGTCATAATTTGGCTGATGTACGAAACCAAGAACGCTGGCGAGAACACCATTTCGTCGATTCCCACCGATTGCACAGGTTCTTCTTGATCATTCAAAAACGTTTGTAGTCGTGCCCCAGGGCTAACTTCGCGCACGATCCAGGGGCCTAGCGGGCAAAATGTGTCAAAACCCTTAGCCCGTGTCCACTGGTTATCTCGCCGCTGAAAGTCCCGCGCCGTCACGTCATTGGCGATGGTATAGCCCCAAATGTAGGAATAGGCTTCTTCAACTGAGCAATCAACACAGCGCTCACCAATCACTAGGGCCAGTTCACCTTCATAATCGACCCGCTGCGACTGGGGCGGGCGCATGATTGGGCTACCGGAGGCAATTACGGTGGTAGACGGCTTGAGAAATAGCAGCGGCTCCTGCGGCACCTCACCACCCATCTCGGCGGCGTGTTTTACATAATTTTTGCCAACGGCGACAATTTTAGACGGCGCACAGGGAGCCAGCATTGTGTAGGTGTCTGGTTCTAAAATCAGGCTGGTTGGTTGACCACCGAGCCAAGGGGGAGCGTCCAGTGCTTTAACCTGCCGATCCGGCTGGAGTAAGCCATAGTGCAGCTTTTCCTGCTCCTTGGTTTGTACCCGGACATAACGTTGAGCCATAACACCTGCCAATTTATTGTTATGATTGTAAGTCCTTGCCTCTTTTTCAGAAGCCGCTCACAAAATTTTTAGATTTGCCGATTATTGTCAAAAATCCTAAATTTTAAGGCTAGCACTGGAAGAGGCCACATTAGTGTCCACAAGGAGAGTTTGTTTTTCATGAACCAGTACGAAACAATGTATATCCTCCGATCTGATCTCGGAGAAGAGCAAGTTGATCAGGCCATTGTCAAGTTTCAGGATATCTTGAAAGAGCAGGGTGCCAATATTTTGGATACCCAGCATCGTGGTAAGCGTCGCTTGGCCTATGAAATTGATCGCCAGCGCGAAGGGATTTATATCCAAATGAACTACGAAGCTCCTGGAGATGCGATCGCAGTGATGCAAAAGGCGATGCGCTACAGCGGCGATGTACTTCGTTATCTAACTCTCCAGCAAGATCTGCCGAAGGAAGAAGCCGAAGCGGTTTAAGCTCCAGTTTTAACCTAAAACTTAAAAAGAGAGAGGTTCTAGACTAGAACCTCTCTCTTTTTGTTGCGCTGCAATCATTGCATGGTGCAGATTACACACACCGTAGGGGCGAATGGCCATTCGCCCCTACAAGATGGTTTTCAGATCTTCATCAAACTGATCTTACGCTTCGTCTAGTGCTGCGATACCCGGTAGTTCCTTACCTTCGAGCAGTTCGAGGCTGGCACCACCACCCGTGGAAATGTGGCTCATTTGCTCAGCCACGCCAACTTTCTCAACTGCCGCAACCGAGTCGCCACCACCGATGATGGTGATCACATCCTGCTTGGTCAGGTCAGCTAGCGTATATGCGATCGCTTCTGTGCCCTTGGCAAACTTGTCGAACTCGAATACACCCATCGGGCCGTTCCAGATCACGGTCTTGCAGTCGGCCAGCGCATCTTGGAAGACCTTGATCGAATCGGGGCCAATATCCAAGCCCATCCAGCCGTCGGGAATTGCCTCAACGCTGACGGTTTGAGCATTGGCATCGGCTGCAAAGTTGTCAGCAACTACAACGTCAGTGGGCAGCAGCAGCTCAACGCCTTTTTCTTTAGCCTTTGCTTCTAGAGACTTGGCCAGTTCCAGCTTGTCTTCTTCAACCAAGGACTTACCAACGCTCAGACCACGCGCCTTGTAAAAGGTGAAGATCATGCCGCCGCCAATTAGCAGCTTGTCTACCTTGTCGAGCAGCGTGTCGATAACGCCGATCTTGCTAGATACTTTAGAACCACCGATGATCGCAGCCAGCGGCTTTTTAGGAGATTCAATTGCGCCCTTGAGGAACTGTAGTTCCTTCTCGATTAGGTAGCCTGCAACGGAGGGACTGAGATAGTGGGTTACGCCTTCGGTGGATGCGTGGGCACGGTGAGCGGTGCCGAATGCGTCGTTGACGTACAGGTCAGCATTAGCGGCCAACTGCTTGGCAAATTCCGGATCGTTCTTTTCTTCACCTGCATAGAAGCGCACATTTTCCAGTAGCGCCACTTGACCGTTGGACATGCCGTTGATGGTGGATGCTACTTGATCACCGATGCAGTCGTCGCACTTGATCACGTCCTGGCCGAGTAGTTCAGACAGACGCTTTGCTACGGGTGTTAACCGCATGCTTTCGTTAACTTGTGCTTTGGGACGACCCATGTGGCTAGACAGGATCACCTTTGCCCCTTTGGATGTCAGATCCTGAATCGTCGGTAATGCAGCCCGAATCCGAGTATCGTCGGTGATTTCGCCCTGCTCATTTAAAGGAACATTGAAATCAGCCCGAATGAATACCCGCTTGCCGGATACCTCGGCTGCCGACAGATTCGCTACGGTTTTCTTAGCCACGAATAAAACCTCCTAATTGCGTCTAAGCAAAAATACCTATTAAATATCCCAATCATCTCATAATGCGATCGCAGATGCACGACCCATTCGCCAAAATATTGAGCTGGTGGGCATATCCATAATCATCTTTGTGTAAGGCTGTAAGTCAAAACTCAAGCCTTGCCAAGCCACTCGCATTCTACCGGAAAGTGTGTAGCGAAACGGGATCGCATTTCGACGGTTCAATCGCGTTCAGTGGGCCTTCCGTCTCTTGGTGGATTCAAGCAATGTAGCAAGCGCCATACATTTGGACGAGAGTCATCTGCGATCGCATCTGTATTCAGCAAATGGCGCTGCTTAATCTGAGGATGAAGTGATGTAGGGGCGGTGTCCCCATATCACTTCATCCTTAAAATCAGCAATCCCCAATAAACAGTTGAACAGTATTGAGAAGAGCACTTACTTAGGAAGAGCACTTACTTAGGAAGAGCACGTACTTAGGATGACAAATAGCTGAGGCCGTTGGGCAAAATCTGACGTTAATGGCACGCTTTGACCATACTCTTTTAATCATCGGTTGCGATCGCAGCCATGCTGATCAGTATCGGCATTGGCTGATTGATCAGGCTGGACTCCCCTGTTCAGTTTTAACTGCGCCCTACGACGGCTCTATTATTGAGCTGTGCCAAACTCAGGGGGTGGGCGGCATTCTCCTAGAGGATGAAGCGTCCGGTGATCGCGCGCTGGATCTACTGGTACGAATCAACGCGCAGATGGGAGAGCGCTGTCCGCCCGTGATTGTGCTGGGTCGAGCAGATGTCAACCTAGCAGTGCGATCGCTAAAAGCCGGAGCCATAGATTACCTAGTCCAAGATCAAATTACGGCTGACATCCTACAGCAAGCAGTCGAGGCGGCTTTCGGCTCTGCCACCCCATTAACTCCATCACCCACTGACCCCCTAACCCAATCAGCAGACCTGTTACAGGCAATGATTGAAAATCTACCGGGAGGAGCAGTCTTTGTGGTTGATCGCAATCTGCGCTATTGGTTAGCCGAGGGCGAGGCATTACACGCTGCCGGATTTGAGCCAAAAGATTTGGTGGGGCGGACGATCTTTGAGGTGCTGCCGCCTGAGTTAGCGACCTATTACGAGTCGAATTATCGTCAAGCGCTAGCGGGGAAACCGTTTGAGCATGAGCATCAGGCTCATGATCGCTGCTACATCTCATGCGGGACACCGCTACGTTCGCCCAATGGAGACGCTTATGCAGTGCTGGTGGTTTCGTATGACATTAGCGATCGCAAACGCGTCGAAGATGAACGCAAACAGGCTGAAGCCGCTCTGCGTGAATCGGAAGAAAAGTATCGCACCCTGTTCGGGTCGATGGATGAGGCGTATGCCGTCGTGGAAGTGGTGGCCGATGAGAATGGCAATTGGAACGACTTTCTCTTTCTGGAAGTCAACCCTGCGTTTGTCAAGCAGACGGGCATGGACTATCCGGTCGGACGCAAAGCCACAGAACTCCTAGGGACACCCAATCCACAGTGGGCACAGGTTTATGGGCGGGTTGCCGAAACAGGTGAACCGATTCGGTTTGAAGAACGGGAAGCTACCCTAGATCGCGTTTTTGACCTGTATGTTTTCCGTTTAGGCGGAGACGGGAGCCGCCGCGTGGCGGTTTTGTTTACCGATATTAGCGATCGCAAACAAGCAGAAGCCCAATTGCGCCGCGCGGCTGAGACGGATGCCTTTAGGGTGAAGTTGTCAGATGCCTTGCGATCGCTCTCTGACCCGGTACAAATTCAGGCAGAAGCGTGCCGTCTCCTGGGTGAACAGTTGGGCGTTGATCGTGCCTACTATGTCGAAGTCCACGAGGCGGAGGGGTATGCCCGCGTCAATCAACACTATTCACGCGGCGACTCGCCTTCGATCGTCGGAAATTATCCGCTGTCGGAATACGGTTGGAGTTTGCCAATCATGCGAAGGAGCGAAACCATCGTCATCACGGATACGCAATCCACAAACATCATTCCCGATGCTGAACGTGCAGCGATGGCGATGATCAGAATGGTCGGGATTGTTGCCATACCGCTCATCAAAGGAGAGGTATTAGTCGGCGCACTCGCCGTGAACGAACCCGCACCCCGCGAGTGGACAGAGGCGGAAGTTGAACTGGTGCGCGAAACCGCCGAACGCATCTGGGCAGATATCCAACGTGCCCACGCTGAAACAGCCCTGCGGCAATCGGAAGAGAAATATCGATCGCTATTCACCTCGATTGACGAGGGCTTTACCCTGCTGGAAATGATTCCTGACGAGTCAGGTCATCCCGCTGATTTTCGGATTGTGGAGACGAATCCAGCTTGGGAGCAACAAACTGATTTAACTAATGCAGTCGGCAAGACGCTGTTGGAAATCGCGCCCAATTTTGAACAGCAATGGCTTGGCTTCTACAGTGATGTTGTAATTTCCGGCAGAGGCAGGCGTACCGAATACTACACGGCCTCCGTTGACCGTTGGTATACCGTCTATGCCTCGCGGATCGGCGGTGCAGGGAGCCGTCAAGTTGCTGTGGTGTTCAACGATATCACCGATAGCAAACAAGCCGAGGAGCAGCAGGCGTTTCTGCTGAAGCTCAGCGATATTCTGCAACGACTCGTGCAGCCGAATGACATCAAAGCGGCTGCTATGCGCCTGCTTGGCGAGCATCTCGGCGTGAGCCGCGCGCAGTATCACGAGTGCGACAGCAGCGGCGAATACTATAGTGCCGACGGGGTGGGCTATGCGAACGGCTTGCCGCTGCTGGATTTGAAGTACCGCATAGACGATTTCGGCACCTTTGTTAACGAGGATTTTGCCGCCGGACGCCCCTACCGGATCGACGACCTAGAAGTTAGTCCACGGGTCAGCGCCGAAGAACGCGAAGCCTATCGCACCTATCAGATTAGGGCAGGAGCTGGCGTGCCGTTACTCAGAGCCGGGAAGCTCGTTGCCATACTCGCCATTCACGATGTTCACCCCCACCCGTGGACAGACCTGGAAATGGATTTAATTCGCGAGACGGCGGAGCGGATTTGGACAGCAGTCGAGCGCACCCGCACCGAAAAAGTGTTGCGCGAAGCAGAACTTCAGCGAGTGCGAGAACAATCTACCCTTGAACAAGAACATCAACGCGCCGAAACCCTGGCCGAACTCAACCACGCCAAAAACCTATTTTTCAGCAACGTTTCGCACGAATTTCGCACACCGCTGACGCTGTTGTTGGGGCCGTTGGCAGATGCGATCGCAGATCTAGAAGCAAGGGAGCAAGGGAGCAGGGGGGCAGGGGGGCAAGGGGGTAACGGAGATACTTCTCCGGCTCTCCCCCTCTCCCCCTCTCCCCTTGCCCAACTCAACCTCGCCCACCGCAACGCCCTGCGTCTGCTCAAACTGGTCAACACCCTACTCGACTTTTCCCGCGTTGAAGCCGAGCGAATTCAAGTGAATTACGAACCGACCGATCTGGCAGCGTATACGGCAAATCTAGCCAGCATGTTTCGCTCGACGATTGAAAGTGCGGGCTTAAAGTTTATCGTTGACTGTTCACCTCTGCCGGAACCTGTCTACATCGACCGGGAAATGTGGGAAAAAATCGTCCTCAATCTGCTCTCGAATGCGTTCAAATTCACGGTTGAGGGCGAAATTGAGGTGAGACTGTTTGAAAGTTCTGAATTCTCAATGTTGAGTTCTGAGTTAGGAAAAGATGCTTCGGCTCAACACTCAAAATTCAACACTCAACACTCAAAATTTGTCACTTTAGAAGTCTGCGATACTGGCATCGGCATTCCTCCCGACGAGCTGCCCCATATTTTCGAGCGGTTTTACCAGAGCAAAAGCAATCAGGGTCGCAGTTATGAAGGATCGGGGATTGGTTTAGCGCTGGTGCAGGAGTTGGTGAAGCTGCAAGGCGGCACCGTTGATGTGACGAGCGAAGTTGGTCAGGGGACGACGTTTACGGTGACGGTGCCGATGGGCGCTGAACATTTGCCTACCGATGCGCGATTCTCTGCGAGATGGCAAAGCCAAATGCACCTTTCCGGCCAATCCCCCAACGCAACCGCTACTCCCACCACGACTGCACAGACCAATGCTTTTGTCCAAGAAGCCCAAAGCTGGCAACGGGATTTTGGATTACAAGAAGCTGAATCTGCCCAAGAAGTATCTGCATTGGAACAACCGGATAATTCAAAATTCAAAATTCAAAATTCAAAATCGAGAATTCTTCTCGTTGAGGATAATGCTGATATGCGCGGTTATCTCCAGCGACTGCTCGATCCCTACTACGAGGTTGAAACCGCCGATGATGGCTCGGTGGCTTTGACGATGGTTCAGGATGCGTTAGATCGTGACGGTGACGGTGGCCCCGTGTATGATCTGGTGCTGACCGACATCATGATGCCGGAGATAGACGGGTTTGAGCTGTTGCGATCGCTGCGGGAGAATCCGGATACGCGAGAAATTCCGACAATCTTACTCTCAGCACGAGCCGGAGAAGAAGCGCAAATCGAAGGGCTAGAGGCAGGCGCAGATGACTATTTAGTCAAACCGTTCTCGGCACGGCAGCTCCTAGCGCGAGTCAATACTCACTTGCAGTTAGCCAAGATGCGGCGGGATGTTGCCTATCAGAAACAGATCACGCAGGAAGTGCAGGCACTGAATGAGACGCTGGAGCAACGGGTGCAGGCTCGCACGGCTCAGCTTGAGGCGATTAATCAAGAGCTGGATGCCTTTTCCTATTCGGTGTCGCACGATTTGCAAACGCCGCTGCGCTACATCAACAGCTTTGTGGAGCGGTTGCAGACCCAGCTCAATGCCGATCAAGCTGATGCTGCCAGCAGCCTGCGCTATCTCGGCATCATTGAGCAAGCGGCGGGTCAAGCGCTCAAGATGATCAACGACCTGCTGCAATTTTCGCGTATGGGTAAAACTCCACTCCGCATGGTTCGCGTTGCGATGAATGAGCTGGTGGAGCAGGTGCGATCGCAACTTGAACCGGAAACCATAGACCGAACGATTGACTGGCAGATTGAACCATTGCCAGAGGTGGAGGGCGATCCGGATTTATTACGGTTAGTCGTACAGAATCTATTGTCAAATGCTGTGAAGTACACGCGCGATCGCAGGGCAGCCACCATTACCATCGGTAGTAATGCTTACGACCATGAAATCGTTTTCTTCGTGCAGGACAACGGAGCAGGGTTTGATATGAAGTACAAAGACCGCCTGTTTAGCCTGTTTCAACGCTTGCATTCGCAAGAACAGTTTGCTGGCACTGGGGTTGGACTGGCCAATGTGCGACGAATTGTTCATCGACACGGCGGACGCGTCTGGGCCGAAGGCGCGGTTGAGCAGGGCGCAACATTTTACGTTTCACTGCCGAAGCAGGAGGTGATTAGATGAGACCCCTGCGGTTTCTCCTGCTAGAAGATAATCCGTTAGATGCGGAAGTGGTGCAACTGACGCTGGCTGAGGGCGGGATTGACTGTGATTTAGACGTTGTAGATACCCGCGCCAAATTTGAGGCTGCCCTCCATACAGAAACGTTTGACCTGATTCTGGCTGACTATGCCCTGCCTGGATTTGATGGCATGACGGCGTTACAAATTGCTCAGCATCAGTGCCCCGATACTCCCTTCATTTTTGTCTCGGCCAGTATCGGTGAAGAATTGGCAATCGAATCGCTGAAAATGGGCGCGACTGATTACGTGCTGAAGCAGCGACTGGGGCGGTTAGTGCCCTGCGTGGAGCGGGCCTTGCGGGAAGCCCAAGAGCAGCGCGATCGCAAAGCTGCCGAAGCCGCTCTCCAGGAAAGTGAAGCCCGCTTTAAAGGCTTTGCCGAAAACCACAAAGATGTCATTTGGATCACCGATATCGAGACGCGTCAGCTCGTTTATGTCAGTCCATCCTATGACCAAGTGTGGGGTCGTCCCGCTAGCGAGATTTGCAAGAACCTAGACTGCTTTGTTGATTTTGTTCATCCCGATGATCGCGATCGCGTTCACTCAGGCTGGCGACAGTGTACCCAAGATACCTTTAGCCAGGAATATCGCGTGCTTCGTCCCGATGGCAGCGTCGTTTGGGTTCGCGATCGCTGTTTCCCGATCTATAACGACCAAGGCGAATTATTGTGGCTCGGCGGCATTGCAGAAGATATTAGCGATCGCAAACAGGCCGAAGCCACTATCGCCGCCGACCTGCACGATACCCAGCTTTTACAAGATTTAGGTGCCCGCCTCACATCTGAAGAGAATATTCAGGTTCTCTATAACGAAATTATGGCGGCTGCGATCGCGCTTTCCCGAGCCGATGCGGGTTCATTTCAATGCTTTGATCTCAGAGCGAACGAACTACAGTTGCTTGCCACGCACAGCTTTACTCAGAATATGATCGATCACTTCGATCGGATTATGGCCAGTTCACAAACCTCCTGTGGACAAGCACTGATGCATGGTGAACGTGCCTTTGTTGATTTTGATGCCCCCGACGATCCGGACGGCTCGTTGAAGATGCATCTTGATGCGGGATTTCTCTCCGCCCAGTCCACCCCCCTGATCTCTCGGTCGGGTAAGTTCATCGGCATGTTTTCCACCCACTGGCGCAAACGCCATCGGCCTTGCGATCGCGAACTGCGGTTTCTAGATTTGCTAGCTCGCCAAGCCGCCGATTTAATCGAGCAGCGACAGGCAACGGATGAACGCCAGCGACTCCTAGAGCGGGAACGGGCAGCACGGGAAGCCGCCGAACAGGCAAATCGAATCAAAGACGAATTTTTAGCCGTACTCTCCCACGAGTTGCGATCGCCGCTCAACCCCATCTTGGCCTGGTCGAAACTGCTCCAGATGAAAAAGTTTGATGAGGCTCAGGTTCAACAGGGTCTCAGCACCATCGAGCGTAACGCCAAACTTCAGACCCAGCTCATCGACGATCTGTTAGACATTGCCAAAATCCTGCGCGGTAAGCTCAAGCTCGATATTGCTCCCGTAAATCTCACCTCGGTCATCCGCTCCGCCGTAGAAGTCGTCAGAACAGCCGCCGCCGCCAAATCCATCTCACTCCAGCTTGAACTAAACGACACTTGCCAAGTCCAAGGCGATGCCGCCCGACTACAGCAAATCGTCTGGAATCTGCTCTCGAATGCCGTCAAGTTTACGCCCAATGGTGGTCGAGTAGAGGTGAAGCTAGAACAGGTGAGTGGGGTAGAGCGGGGGAGAGTAGGAGCGTCGGAGCAACGGAGCCAGGGAGCAACGGAGCAAGAAACCTCTCCCCCTCCCCCTTTCTCCCCCTCTCCTGCTTCCCCCTCTCCTGCCTACGCCCAAATCACCGTCACCGACACCGGACGCGGCATCAATCCCGACTTTTTGCCCTACATTTTTCAATCTTTCCGTCAGGCCGACGCCTCAACCACTCGTCAATATGGCGGACTCGGCTTAGGACTATCAATTGTCAAACAGTTAGTAGATGCCCACGGCGGCACAATCGCGGCGGATAGTCCCGGTGAGAATCAAGGCGCAACATTTACGGTTCAGTTACCCTTAGATAGAGATGAAACCGTTCAATCCTCAAGCAATTCCTCCTCCACAACTAACCTTAAACTCAGCGGCACAAAAGTGCTGGCTGTTGATGATCTAGAAGATGCTCGCACGGTCATCATGATGATACTGGCTCACTATGGGGCGGACGTGAAAGTTGTCGCGTCTGGGCAAGAAGTCTTAGCAGATCTCGCGACCTTTAAACCAGATGTGCTGCTTTGCGATATCGGTATGCCCCACATGGATGGGTACGACCTGATACAGCAGATTCGATCCTTACCGACAGAGCAAGGTGGTGATATACCTGCGATCGCAGTCACGGCCTATGTGCGAGAGGAAGATTGCAACCGCACTCTAAAGTTTGGTTTTCAGCGCCACATCTCCAAACCGATTGAACCCGAACAACTCGTGCTTGCGATCGCAGATCTGGTTACGAATTAATCCTGGCCCTATGTTCAAGCATTCTGTGAAAAGATTGATTTATAACTACGCCAAGTAGCCGTCCGGCATGGTACTCCATAATTATCTGCTGGTTTTTAGTGCAAGATGTGAGCAGGTTAAAGACGGGAAAATACGATGTTTGACAAAATTTTGTTCCCAGTAAATGCCACCCGTGAGTCGCGAGAGGCTGCCGAACTCGTGGCTGAAATGGCGAAAATTCACAACAGCCAACTTCACATCCTCACGGTCGTTGAAGAAAATGCCGATGAGCGCGATCCCGCTCATTCACCGGAAGCGATGGCTCGTTTATTAGAAGAAGTGAAAGCCTTTTTCACCAAAGCAGGTTTATCGGTCGAAGGGCAAGAACGCCAAGGTTTGCCTGCATTCGTCATCTGCGATGTCGCAGACGAACTAAACGTGGATCTGATTATCATGGGATCGCGCGGCATGGGCTTAATCGAAGATGGCGCATCTGAAAGCGTCAGTAATCGGGTGATTAATCTATCGCCCTGCCCCGTTCTGATTGTTCCTTAATATTCAAATCCATGATGCAAACCCCTCCAATTCAGTGGTATCCAGGCCACATTGCCAAGGCCGAAAAAGCACTGATGGATCAACTGAAACGGGTGGACGTTGTGCTGGAGGTGCGCGATGCCCGCATTCCCTTGGCCACTCATCATCCAGATGTGGCGCGATGGATTGAGGGTAAAGAACGAGTCCTGGTACTTAATCGGGTCGATATGATTCCGGGCGACGTGCGCGATGCCTGGGCATCCTGGTTTCGCGGGCAGGGGGAAGTGCCCTATTTTGCTGATGCCAAGCAGGGTAAGGGCACAAAATCTGTGGCGAAAGCAGCCCAAACGGCAGGGGAATCGATGAACCAGCGCCGCCGCGATCGCGGCATGCGTCCTCGCGCGGTTCGAGCCGTGGTGATTGGCTTTCCCAACGTTGGTAAGTCGGCTTTAATTAATCGTCTCGTCGGTAAACGAGTGGCCGAAAGTGCCCGCAGAGCGGGTGTTACTCGCCAGCTCCGCTGGATTCGTATTTCCGATGAACTGGAATTACTTGATGCACCAGGAGTCTTACCGTCTCAGCTAGAGGATCAAGAAGCCGCCATTAAACTGGCCCTCTGCGATGACATTGGTGAAGCTGCCTACGATAATCAGCGAGTTGCCGCCGCACTGATCGAGCAAATTAAAGCGCTACAGGCATCAGCAGCCGAATGGATGCCGCCGGACGTGTTGCGATCGCGCTATGACCTTGATCCATCGGATCTGACTGGGGAATCCTATTTAGCGAAATTAGCGGAACAAAAGTATCAAGGCGATGTGGAGCGAGTCGCCCGCCAACTGCTGAATGATTTTCGTAAAGGCACTTTAGGTGCGATCGCGCTTGAGCTACCGCCCAATTAAAATCTTCACAATCGTTAATACTGTGTAGCAACTCTTAAGGTCTAGAGCTTCATTCCACTCCAAGAGCTTGATAGACTGAGGTTCATGGCAATAAATGCCAATCCGTCTATTTATCCATCGGCACAGATTAAAAGCGCGTAAAACGACTCATGGTAGATTCCCTCAAGAAACCTGAATTTAATGAGATTCGGCCTGGTGTTAAAGCTCCGGCTCAGGACACCATTCTGACGCCTCGCTTCTACACCACTGACTTTGAAGAAATGGCTCAGATGGATCTTTCCGTCAATGAAGACGAACTGCAAGCCATTCTGGAGGAGTTTCGGGCTGACTATAATCGCCACCATTTTGTTCGCGATGACGAGTTCGCTCAATCCTGGGATCACATCGATGGAGAAACCCGTCGTCTGTTCGTTGAGTTTCTAGAGCGTTCCTGCACAGCAGAGTTCTCTGGCTTCTTGCTTTATAAAGAACTGGGCCGTCGTCTTAAGGACAAGAATCCTACCCTAGCCGAATGCTTTTTGCTGATGTCGCGAGACGAAGCGCGTCACGCGGGCTTCCTCAACAAGGCGATGTCCGACTTCAACCTACAGCTCGACTTAGGCTTCTTGACCAAGAGCAAGAAGTACACCTTCTTCAAGCCCAAGTTCATTTTTTACGCGACCTATCTATCTGAAAAGATTGGCTATTGGCGCTACATCACCATTTATCGCCATCTGGAGTCTCATCCCGAAAACCGGATTTATCCCATCTTCCGCTTCTTTGAGAACTGGTGCCAGGATGAAAATCGCCACGGTGACTTCTTCTCCGCTCTGATGAAATCCCAGCCCAGCATCCTCAACGACTGGAAAGCCAAGCTGTGGTGCCGCTTCTTCCTGCTGTCGGTCTTTGCCACGATGTACCTGAACGACATTCAGCGCAAAGACTTCTACGCTTCCATCGGCTTAGACGCACGGGATTATGACATTCTCGTCATTCAGAAGACCAATGAGACTTCTGCGCGTGTCTTCCCCGTCATCCTCAATGTGGATCACCCCGACTTCTTCAAGCGGCTTGACAAGTCCACCGAGCATAACGCAGCCCTGAGCGAGATCGGCAAGTCGAATCAGCCTGCACCGATCAAGTTCCTGCGTAAGTTGCCCCACATCTTGGCCATTGGTGGCCACATGCTGAGCCTCTACCTGATGAAGCCCATTGATGTCACCAAGACCCGCAATACCGTTCTGTAAAACCGCTGTCTAAAAGACACATCCCTGTAGGGGCGGTTAGCGTAGCCATGCCCAAAGGGCTATATGGCCATTCGCCCCTACAATGGTTTATTTTCACAACGAATTTCCATCAATAAAAAGCCCCCGTTGAACATCAATGGGGGCTTTCTGTAATGCGATGTTTCAAACTTTATGCCCTATCCCTTCAGACCGCTACCCGACTCAGTCGGCACAATAAACTGCTGAAGCGCCACGAAAAACAGAATCACAGGCGCAATCGAAATCACTGAACCCGCTGCAATCAAGCGCCAATCCAACGAAAAGCTGCTGCCCGAAAGCTGAGCAATTCCCAGCGGCAACGTGTAGTAATTCACGTCATCCAAGACAATCAGTGGCCATAGAAAATCGCTCCAGGAGCCGATAAAAACAAAAATTGCCAGTGTCACCAACGCCGGACGTACCGCTGGCAGCATCACATGCCACCAAATCCCCAACTCCGAACAGCCATCAATCCGCGCCGCTTCTTCCAGTTCCTTCGGTACGCCTAGAAACGCCTGCCGTAGCAAAAAGATGCCAAAGGCCGATGCGATCGCAGGAAAAATAACGCCAATGTACGTATTTTTCAGCCCCAGATTCACCGTCAGCACATACAGCGGAATCATCACAATCTGAAACGGAATCAGAATCGTCGAAATGATTAAGCTGAATAGAAACTCACGCCCCCTAAACGCTAGCCTTGCCAGCGGATAAGCCGCTAGGGAACAGAAGAGTAAATTTAGTCCCACCGTTAGAACCGCAATAATCGTGCTGTTCCAAAAGTAGCGACCAAAGGGATTACTGCGCCACACCTCAACGTAATTCCTGAACGTCGGCGCTTCTGGTATTAACTGCGGCGGCACCTGAAAAATATTTTCACTCGGTGATTTGAACGAGGTACTAATCAGCCACAGCAACGGTAGTAGCATGACAAGTGCGATCGCACCTAACAACAAATAAGTCGCGACAACTTGAGTACGGGAGGTGTGCGATCGCAGATTTTGACGCTTCGAATGCGACATCAACTCATCGTCCTACACAACGCAAAACCGTTCGTTATTTCTTAGCACTTTGGCTTCAAACTTTTCAAGCCAGGCCGAAAACTGACGATTCTGAATCAACTTTAAGTTCCTCTCAGTATGCGGCATCAGTAACGCAATGTAGTGATCGCGCTGTTTGACAACAATTGCATAATGTTGGGTTGTCCGAATCGTTGCCTGACGGAATCCATCAACCCGCAGCGATGACATCAAAAGTGACTTTAATCCCAGCGACTGAAACACTGTCTGAACCCAGTTCATACTACTACTGCCAGGCGTTGTAAAATACTCCCTCGGCAAACCATTCACATCAAAAATAGCTACACCCAAAATATCGTCGATGTAGGAGCGTTCCAAATCTTGAGAAGACACTGTAGCGGGAACTCCAGACTGAACAGCTAAAGTCATTACAACATACGGTAAGAATACGTCTATGCCAAGACCCTACATTCATCCTAGCGAGGGAGATTCACCTACATAAACCGGAAAACTCATGAAGTTGGGCAAAATCTTTTATGAAGATTTCGCTGCCACATTAGTGAAATACGGATTGATCAGCAAAAGAGACCAAAACTAAAGCAGCCTTGGCCTCTTTGTGAATTAGCAAGTGGGGCTATCTCAAATCCCGCTCATGTGAAGTCTGATTAGAAAAACATCATTCATTCTTTGTGAAACGTTTTACAAAGAATGAATTGGGTTCTTATACACAGACTTCATGTTAAAACCCATCATTCCTTACTGCGAAAACCGAGCAATACCAGATTTTCACAGCAAGGAATTTAAATTAGGGCAGACTTGATTCTATTGACGATTTAGTCAACTGATCCAGTAAAACGGCCCGTAATGTAAGACGGTGACAGATCAGACCAGGATTGTTTCACCAAATCTGCATCTGCTTTCACGCTACCTAAGTAGTTACCTGCGGGCAAAGACGGAAAACGCTTATACGGTACAACATCTTCACCAAAGAAGCGTGCGTACTCAGCTCCATTGACCATCGCGTCAACGGCAGCCCGTAGACCTTCATCTGCCAACAACTTGTTGTACTGGCGGATTTCACCTTGCGTCGCTGGAGCCCGACCCAACAAGTGACGGAACAAGAATTCAATCACCTTGGTATTGGGGTAGGGAGTATAGAAACGGCGGCAGTAGATGTCAGAACTCGCTAGTTCACGAACAAACTCACGAACCGAAATTTCGCCATTCCGCAAGCGGCTATCCAAAGCCGATACGCGCAGATCCGCTGGAACTTGTCCACTAAAGATGTCCATTACCTGGCAGTAGGCTGCATTGATAACGGCTTCCGTTTCAGTCCGGCTGGCATTGTGAGTCAGGCGATAAATGCGCGCTGGCTTACGGCGTGTTGTACCTACGCCAACCTCAACCGACTGGCCTTCGCCTTCCGGCAGGAATGAGCGGCCTAGTTCTACAAACAGAGGCTTGCTCTTATCCATTTGGCGAGCGTCGGATTGCACATCAGCCATTGACTTAGACATCAGTGGCATCGTGGTGTTATCCATCCGAGCCTTAACTGGTTCAAAGCTCGGTACAACCAAATCCTTGCTTTGCTTGGTTAACTGGTTATACAGACGCTCAGTATTCGGGAAGTTAGCGGCTGGTAGGGTCGGGAAACGACGGTAGGGAACAACATCCTCACCGAACACCTCAGCATACTCAATGCTACCCACCATGGCGTTGATAAAGCTCCGAATACCCTCAGACGCCAAAATCTGATTGTATTTCCGAATTTCAGCCTGATCGCGTGGTGCTCGTCCCAAGAAGTGCTTGGTACCTAGCTCAATTACTTTGGTATTAGGATAAGGCGTATAGAATTCCCGAACGTAGAGGTCGGAGTTGCCCAATCCTTCGATGAACTCTTTAACCGTGATTTCGCCATTACCTAACTTGCTCTCTAGTTCTGAGAACTCATTTTGAACAATGTAGGGAGCAATATCCCGCTCAAAGACCTGGCGGTAGGCAGCTCCAATTACAGCCTGAAGCTCAGTCTTACTAGTTGTATTGGTCAGCTTGAAGATCTTCGTTTGCTCACGCTGCTTGTTGACACCTTGTGCAACACGGAACTGAACATCAGGTGCTGTCCGATTATTGGATGTTGGTGTGCCAAGCTGAACAAATCGTGGCGCGACCTCTTTCTCAACCCGCGTGCCCTTGTCTTGAATAGAGCCAACTCGAACGGAGCGGAGAGAAACACCAGCCGGAGTTAGATAGCGCTCGTAAGGAACTGTATCCTCGCCGAAGGACTGGTTGTATTCATCGCTGTCGATAATGGCATCAATCAGCGCATAGAAGCCCTGCTTCGCACAGATATCGAAATAGCTGTTGATCTCCTGACGCCCGTATGTCGGACGACCCAGCAGCCGACGATGGATGTACTCAACGGCCTTCGTTACGTACAGCGAAGTCCAGTACATCTTGCGGAACAAATCAGACTTTGCCAAGCGACGAACAAATTCGCGCAGGGTAATCTCACCATTTTCCAGCTTGATTTCATCAATTTTTAAGCGCTGGCCGTCATAAACATCGCGACCAAACACCTGTAAGTAGGTAGCACGAATAATCGCTTGAGTGGAGCTTTCAGCAAACTTAATGCTTGCACCACTACCACCGCCACCCGGTAGCTGGTCTAGCTTGAAAACTTTGGGGCCGAGTGAACCTGGGGCAACGGGTCGCGCAGCAGGATTGCTGAGCTGGTTATAGATCCCAGGGCCACGGCGAATCAGAATCCGGCGGGTATCCTTCCCAAATGGTGCAGGGCTAGCACTCGGATTCTTGGTTTCTTTCGGGAAGATTGCGCCGAACTGAATCTCTAGCGGGTCATTACCAGAGCCATAGGGATGCTGATCCGGTAGGGGTTGCTCATAAGCCGCAAAGGTGGTGATGAACTGGGGAATCTTGCGGAATGGAGCACTGTAGTTGAACAGATCCTGTTGCGGCCCCCAGTTGCGGCACTCTTGAGCTTCTTGGCCCAGTCCACGCAGGTAAGGAACGGTTTCTTCGCCAAAGTAGTCCGAGTATTCCTGCGAATCAACTAGGGCATCAACTAAAGCAGGTAGCCCACCCTCAGATACGATCGCAAAATACTTTTGCACTTCTTCCCGAGAACTTGGCCCACGACCGAGGAAATGGCGGAAGGCCAGCTCTAGAGCGCGGCTGTTGATATACGGCTCATAGAAATTCTTACGGTAGAGCGGTGACTTTCCGAGGCGACGGACAAACTCCTTCATGGAGATTTCGCCGTTTTTGACCTTTGATTCGAGATCAGAGATACCCAGGGAATACGCTCTGATAATGTCGCGCTCGAAAACTTGGCGATAGGCAGCTTTAACGATTTCGGTCTTTTCAGTCGAGGAAAGACCGGGCTTCATCGCATACTTCGGACGGCGCTCTGCCGCATTGAAGTAAATCTGAGGAAGCTGAAGTCCTTGAAGATCCGCCGAAGGACGCTGCCGCAGTTTATCTGAAGGAGCTGGAGCTTTGAACTCGTTAATCAGAACTTCAAAATATTGAGCAACGGTTGCGCTGGCATCTGCATCTTGACGGAAGAGTCTTAATGCACCCTGCCGCATTTCCTGGAGGGCAACAATGGTTGCTTCGCCAGAGCAGGCATTCTCAATAATTTCTCTGAGTCCCCGAACGTTGACCGAAATGATATTGGGGTCGCCAGCTACGATCGCATAGGTGACGTAGCGCAAGAACCAGCTTAAGTCACGCAGCGACTTCTGCATGTTGCTGGGGCCGTAGCGAGACACATTGATAGGACGGAATCCAGCCGGAACTGGCCCAGCAGAGCCTGCGCTGAAGAGAGAACGAATTCCCTCTAGGAAACCGCCACCGCTCTCAATATAGGTTGCGGTTCCTAGCTTCATCGCTTCCTGCGTGTTCAATGCCGTTCCACCTACAGTCATTGGAACGGCTTCTTCCTCTTCGGGCTTTTCGAGGAAAGACATGGGCGAACCACCCGTAAAAATACGGTTGGCAGCCTGGGATACAATCAGCTCTGAATTGCTGGTGATTGCCTGTGCAATCTCTAAGCGTCTAAAACCTGAGCTGAAATAGTTCGATAGTTCTGCAAGTTCTCCACGCTCTAAATAACGATCTTGCTGTTCCGCTTGTGAAATCGTTGACGTCGCGAGAGTTTGATAGAGTTGCGGACGTGCAACAGAGCTTCCACCACTTGCTTTAACACTCATTGGATCTCAAAAGCTCCCTTCAGAAGTTTCAGTAACTGCATTAGACCTGGAACGCTCCAGCCCACCGCTGTTTTCTCATATATCAGGGCTTATAGATACAGAGCAAACAGCAAGCAGGGATAAATAACAGTCCAGAGGTCGCTAGCTTTAGTGTTTTTAGATTAAAACGTTTCAGGGTCGTAACACTGATTTATTAAAAACTGTGTAGTTCCCTATTTCTTAATTCCTCTAGGTCATCATAGGGGATGAAAGTAGATTTCCTGAGAGAAGTGATAAGTTTTGTTACCTTGACCACTGTCGTTCAGGACTGGCAGAGCGATATAGATGTGGGTCAAGGGCAGCTTGCAGCGATTTGGCGCTGGCTTAGAAATTTATCAGCTTCCGCGCCAGCACTTTTCTAAGCATGACTAATGTCCAAGGCGGCGCTTAACTTTTGTTGTAAATATTAGAATCTGAATCCATTTTGTGAACGGCATGCGTGAAATCCATAGTCAAATTAGTGATGCGGTTGCCAAGCTCTACGATACCTATCCATTTCCACCTGAACCTTTACTGGATGAACCACCTCCAGGCTATAACTGGCGGTGGAACTGGGTCGCAGCTTATAGCTTTTGCACAGGACGAACGCCTGAGACTGAGAATGTTCGAATTTTAGATGCGGGCTGTGGCACAGGTGTGAGTACTGAATATCTGGTGCATCTCAATCCCAATGCACAAGTAGTGGGTATTGACCTCAGCGCAGGTGCGATCGCAGTTGCTCAAGAACGGTGTCAGCGCTCCAAAGCCGATCGCGTCGAATTCCATCAGCTCAGCCTGTACGATATTGAGCAGATTCCCGGTGAGTTTGATTTGATTAACTGTGTTGGCGTCCTGCACCATCTGCCCGATCCGATTAGAGGCATTCAGGCGCTTGCACCCAAACTGGCTCCAGGCGGCATTATGCATATCTTTGTCTATGCTGAGCTGGGTCGTTGGGAAATTACTCTGATGCAGCGTGCGATTGCGCTTCTACAAGGTGATCGCCAAGGAGATTATCGGGATGGGGTTCAGCTAGGCAGACAGTTATTTAGCAGCTTGCCCGAAAACAATCGCCTCGTGCAGCGGGAAAAAGAACGCTGGTCAATGGAAAACCAGCGGGACGAATGTTTTGCCGATATGTATGTCCACCCCCAGGAAATCGTTTACAACGTGGATACCCTGTTTGAGCTGATTGATGCATCCGGGCTGGAATTTGTCGGGTTCTCGAATCCCAACTATTGGAATCTAGACCGATTGGTTGGCAGCAATCCAGAGCTGATGCAGCGCGCCCAACAGCTCAATGAACGGGAACGGTATCGGCTGATTGAACTGCTTGATCCAGAAGTCACCCACTACGAGTTTTTCCTAGCTCGCCCACCGTTTTCTCGGCAGGACTGGTCATCAGACGAAGCTTTGCAGCAGGCAGTACCTCAGCTCCATCCCTGTATCGACGGATGGCCGAGTCAGTGTCTCTTCAATGCGGATTATGAAATTATTCGACTGTGCGATCGCGACTTTGATTTCTTAAAACAGTGCGATACCAACCAGAACCAAACTAGAAAACTGGCTGACATTCTGGCGGAAGTCCCGATTAGTCTTGAACAGGTGCGGTCGTTGTTGGCCCAACGTTTAATTACGCTGGCTTAAATCTTCGCATCACCAAAATTCCAGTATCCATTGGAAACCCGTTAAGTATTGTTACCCGCTGCGTGATATGATGTCTCCTGGTCTGCCAAATAAGAGACTCAGTCACTCGTTTAACTGGTGCTCAGCCTTGTGAACTCAAATAGCGAATCACCCGTAGCCGAATCCGAGAATAGTCAGGAGCAGGTCGATCAAGAACAGATCGATGCGGGTTTATTACCCCCTGAACCTGATCCATCAATATCTGAGTATTTTCAACTGCAGCAGCTCTTACTGAGGTTTACTGTTGCGATCGCGGGAATTACCTTTCCATGTGTATGGATTGCGTATTCCTTAGAAACATCACTCAGCTATCTGATCGGAGCGTGCGCTGGTGTGATTTACTTAAAGATGTTGTCAAGAAGTGTAGCCCAGCTTGGCAGGCAGCGAAAGCAATTAGGAAGTGGAAGACTGGCTGTCTTTATTGGCTTGATTTTAATTGCAACTCAGTGGCAGCAACTAGAGGTTATTCCTGCTTTTCTAGGTTTTCTCACCTACAAGGCAGCTCTAATTGTCTATACCCTCTGGATTGTACTTGTCCCTAAATCGACCCAGTCCTAAAAAACACTTCCAGAAAAATTTGTTTGCATCTGTTGATCCCTGGGGATTGTTTAGATGGCGATACTAGGCGGACTAAGCGAAGCCTTGGGTTCATTTCCCTTGGCGGAGTTGGAGGTAGGCCAACATTACTATTGGCATATCGGGAATTTAAAAGTTCACGGCCAGGTGTTTCTAACATCTTGGTTTGTGATCGCAGTTTTGGTCGTGGCGACTGTCTTAGCAACACGCAACATCCAGCGCATTCCATCTGGACTCCAGAACTTTATGGAATACGGATTGGAATTCATTCGTGATCTTGCGAAGAACCAGATTGGTGAGAAAGAGTACCGTCCTTGGGTTCCCTTTGTAGGTACGCTTTTCTTGTTTATTTTTGTCTCAAACTGGTCTGGAGCCTTAGTTCCCTGGAAGCTTTTTTCACTTCCAGCCGGAGAACTAGCTGCACCAACCAATGACATTAATACAACTGTGGCTCTGGCGCTGCTAACATCGTTAGCTTACTTCTACGCTGGATTTAGCAAGCGTGGTTTGAAGTATTTTGCCAAATATATCGAGCCTACTCCGATTTTGCTTCCTATCAACATTTTGGAAGACTTTACCAAGCCCCTCTCATTAAGTTTCCGTCTATTCGGAAACATCTTGGCAGATGAGCTAGTGGTTGCAGTTTTAGTGCTTTTGGTACCCCTATTTGTACCTTTACCTGTGATGATCCTAGGGTTATTCACAAGTGCGATTCAGGCGCTCATCTTCGCAACGCTAGCGGCTGCCTACATCGGTGAGGCAATCGAGGGGCATGGTGGAGAACATGAGGAACATGCATAGTCATGTCCTTATGAGTCAAGCTTGGATAGATGCGTCTGTCTTCGAGGCTTGTCTTTAGCTTTAAGACTAATGTGTCTCCAAGTTTCAGGGTTGAGATTGACCCTGCCAATCTAAGTGTGCATGTGTGTACATCGTTTTGTTTTGTAAGTACCAGTTAAGGAATATCAATCATGGACTCATTAACTTCTGCTGCTTCCGTTTTAGCCGCTGCTTTGGCCGTTGGTTTGGCCGCTATTGGTCCTGGTATTGGTCAGGGTTCCGCATCGGGTCGTGCTGTAGAGGGTATTGCACGCCAACCTGAAGCTGAAGGAAAAATTCGTGGCACCCTGCTGCTCAGCTTGGCATTTATGGAAGCACTAACCATTTACGGCTTGGTTGTTGCTCTCGTTCTTCTATTCGCTAATCCCTTTGCATAAGGGTTAAAACATAGCCTTCATGGAGATGTTGACAAATTATAGCTCATCATCTTCATGAAGGCTGAAAGTGAAATCTGGACTTAATCTTTTACACCGTCCGCAATTTCACTGCCAAAGAAACTGAACTCATTAAGTTGTGGAAAGTCCTTAGACATGATGTTTCATTGGACCACACTGCTACTAGCGGAAGCCGCTCAAGAAGGTGGCCTATTTGACTTCGACGCAACCCTTCCGCTAATGGCAGTTCAATTTTTAGTGTTAGCGGCTGTCCTCAATGCAACTTTTTATAAGCCTTTAGGTAAGGCGATCGATGAGCGTGATGGTTACATTCGCGGTAATCAGACAGAGGCTCGGGAACGCCTTGCTAAAGCGCAGCAGCTTGAACAGCAGTATCGACAAGAACTAGCCGATACTCGTAGAAAGGCACAGGAAGTTGTGGCTGCGGCACGGGCTGAAGCCCAAAAAATCGCATCTCAGAAGCTTGCAGAGGCGCAGCAAGAGGCACAGGCACAGCGTGAGCAAGCTCAGGCAGAGCTTGACCAGCAAAAGCAGCAAGCCTTCGCTTCGCTTGAACAGCAGGTAGATGGTTTGAGCCGTCAAATCCTGGATAAGTTGTTAAATGTGTCTGCATAGGGTTCTTTCACCCTAGTCGCTGAATGCTGAACATCTGAATCTGGGATTGGGAGCCAGATTTCAATGCAGGGTTAGCTGAGAGCAAATTGCACAACGTTAGACGATTGGGTTATTAGCCGCGCAGTGTGATAAACCAGCGTTAGCGAGTGTGCCAGAAAAGCAACGCAACAATGGACAAGGATCATGGGAATCTGTTTGCAGACAGCTTTACTCGTTGATGGCTTTTTGGCTGAGGCCATTGAGGAAAGCAGTTTTGGACTAAACTTCGATATTTTAGAGACTAACCTAATCAATCTTGCGATTGTTATTGGTATTCTGTTTTACTTTGGGCGTAAGCTTCTAGGCAATATTTTAGGTGAACGCCGTTCTCGCTTAGAGACTGCAATTCGAGAAGCTGAGCAGCGTAAGCAAGAAGCAATGTCAGCTTTGGCTGAGCAGCAGCAAAAGTTAGCGCAGGCACAGGCTGAGGCAAAGCGGATTTTAGAAGCAGCTGAGAAGAATGCCGAGACGGCCAGAGCCGAAATTCTAGCTCAGTCAGAGAAAGATCTTGAACGGCTTAGAGCTTCTGCCGCACAGGATTTAACTTCACAGCAAGAGCGGATTGTGTCTGAGTTGCGTCGTCAAGTTGCGGCATTAGCGCTTGAGAAGGTGGAATCCCAGTTATCCGATCATCTAGATGACAACGTTCAACAGCAGCTCATCAGCCACAGCATTGGTCGCCTGGGAGGAATGTAATGCAAGACAGTATCATCACATCTGAAGTAATCGAGCCTTATGCACAGGCTTACATGTCCATAGCACAGTCACATGATTTGCTGGATCAATTCAATGATGATGTTAGTGCTATTTTGCAGCTACTTAGTGAATCGGATGATCTACGTAAGCTGGTAGAGAGTCCCATGATTAGGCCAGATACCAAAAAGGCTGTAATTAGGCAGATTTTGGGTGATCAGGTTCATGCTTACACGTTGAACTTCCTATTGCTTTTAGTTGATCGGGGTCGCCTGCTTTTTTTGAGTGGAATTTGTCGGCAGTATCAGACTCTGTTGCGTAAGCTGAAGGGGATTGCCCTCGCTGAGGTCAAGACTGCTGTGCAGCTATCTGCTGATCAAGAAGAGCAGATTAAGCAGAAGGTTCAATCCATCACTGGTTCTCAGTCAGTGGATCTGGAGGTGGATGTTGACCCCAGCTTGCTAGGCGGCGTCATCATTAAGGTTGGTTCTCGAGTCATTGATGCAAGTTTAAGAGGCCAGCTTCGTAGAATCAGCAATCAGTTGATGAAATCTTCTGCTTAGGCTGAAAGCTTCTGTTTTACTTCGTTTCATTTCCATCGTTGTTCATTAGTTATTTAAGACAGCAATTCCCATGGTAAGCATCAGACCTGACGAAATTAGCAATATTATTCGCCAGCAGATCGAGCAATACGATCAGGATGTCCAGGTTTCCAATGTTGGAACTGTACTACAGGTTGGTGACGGCATCGCTCGTATCTATGGCCTTGACCAAGTGATGGCCAGTGAGCTGCTAGAGTTTGAAGATGGCACAGTTGGTATCGCACTCAACTTAGAAGAAGATAACGTTGGTGCGGTTTTAATGGGCAGTGGTCAGCAAATCCAAGAGGGCAGTTCTGTTAAGTCCACCGGGCAAATTGCGGCGATTCCTGTTGGTGATGCTCTGATTGGCCGGGTTGTCGATCCTCTGGCTCGTCCGATTGATGGTAAAGGAGATATTCCAACTAGCGAAACTCGTCTAATTGAGTCGCCCGCACCTGGAATTATTGCGCGTCGTTCTGTCCATGAGCCGCTGCAAACGGGTATTACCGCAATTGATGCGATGATTCCCATTGGACGGGGGCAGCGTGAGTTAATTATTGGTGACCGTCAAACAGGTAAGACTGCGATCGCAATTGACACCATTCTGAACCAGAAAGAAGAGGATGTGATCTGCGTTTATGTTGCAATCGGACAGAAAGCATCTACGGTTGCTCAAATTGTCAGCGCCCTAGAAGAGCGCGGCGCGCTTGATTACACCATCGTCGTAGCTGCAAATGCTAGTGATCCAGCTACTCTACAGTGGCTTGCGCCTTATGCAGGGGCAACGATCGCTGAGTATTTCATGTACAAGGGTCGTCATACCCTAGTGGTATATGATGATTTGTCCAAGCAGGCTCAAGCTTATCGTCAAATGTCTCTCTTGCTGCGTCGTCCACCCGGACGTGAGGCATATCCTGGTGATGTATTCTTCTTGCACTCCCGCCTGCTGGAGCGTGCCGCGAAGCTGAATGATGAACTCGGCAGCGGTAGCATGACGGCACTGCCAATTATCGAGACTCAGGCTGGTGACGTTTCGGCGTACATCCCAACCAACGTTATTTCCATCACGGACGGTCAGATATTCTTGTCATCTGACCTATTCAACGCTGGTCTGCGTCCTGCCATCAACGCTGGTATCTCGGTATCCCGCGTTGGATCTGCGGCCCAAATTAAGGCGATGAAGCAGGTTGCAGGTAAGGTCAAGCTAGAGCTAGCTCAGTATGCGGAGCTAGAAGCCTTCTCCCAGTTTGCTTCCGACCTAGATAAGGCAACCCAGCAGCAGCTCGCTCGGGGTGAGCGTCTACGTGAGCTGTTGAAGCAGCCTCAGTACTCTCCATTGTCGGTCGCTGAGCAAGTCGCTATCATCTATGCTGGTATCAACGGCCATTTGGATGATGTTCCGGTTGATAAGGTGACGACCTTTACCAAAGGCATCCGGGAATACTTGAAGACCAGCAAGCCTAAGTTTGCTGAGCTTATCAAGTCTGAGAAGAAGCTGACCGATGAGGCAGAAACGATTCTTAAAGAGGCGATCACTGAATTTAAGCAGACCATGATGGCCTCTGCGTAAGAAAGCAGGTTGAGATGCCACCGAGACTTCTGTTCCCATACAGTTTCTCGGTGGCTCAATGTTGTGGACGTACAGAATTATGGCAAATCTTAAATCAATTCGCGATCGCATCCAATCCGTTAAGAATACCCGCAAGATTACCGAAGCTATGCGCCTTGTGGCCGCCGCTCGGGTTCGCCGTGCCCAAGAGCAAGTTACTGCAACTCGTCCTTTTGCTGATCGTCTAGCCCAGGTTCTCTATGGATTACAGGCGCGCCTTCGGTTCGAGGATGCAGATTTGCCTCTGCTTAAAAAGCGGGAAGTTCAGACTGTTGGTTTAGTCGTAGTGGCTGGCGATAGGGGGCTTTGCGGAGCCTACAACAGCAACATTATTAAGCGGGCAGAAACTCGGGTTAAAGAGATTCAAGCCGAAGGACTAGACTATCGTCTAATCATCATTGGTCGTAAGGCAAATCAATATTTTCAGCGACGTGAGCATCCCATTGATGCTGTATTTACTGAGCTTGAGCAAATTCCAACCGCTGATGAAGCGTCAAAAATTGCCGATGAGCTGCTGTCGCTGTTCCTCTCGGAGAAAATCGATCGCGCAGAGCTGATCTATACTCGCTTTGTTTCTCTGGTCAGTTCTCGGCCTGTGGTGCAGACTCTGTTACCTCTAGATCCTCAGGGATTGGAAGCTCACGATGACGAAATCTTCCGTTTGACCACTCGGGGCGGACAGTTTGATGTAGAGCGAGAAACTGTTCCGAGTACGGCACAAAGCTTTCCTAAGGATATGATCTTCGAACAAGATCCGGTGCAAATCCTAGATGCCTTACTGCCGCTTTACTTGAATAACCAGCTTTTGCGCGCACTACAGGAAGCAGCTGCGAGTGAACTGGCTGCACGGATGACCGCAATGAACAATGCGAGCGATAACGCAACTGAACTGATTCAGAATCTCTCGATTGTTTATAACAAAGCGCGTCAGGCCAGCATTACGCAGGAAATTCTTGAAATCGTGGCTGGAGCTGAAGCACTCAGCGGTTAAATCAGGAAACCTATTCGTTTACCGCGAGCAATAAGTACAGAAAAGCGACGTGCTTAGCGCGTCGCTTTTTACTTGAGGATTCTAGATTGTCGAGGCTAACGGTTATCAACGTCCTGCGGTGGGTCAGAATCGTCAAGCAAATTCTCTTTTGAGCGCTCTAAAGACTGCCATATCCCCTTGATTTGGTCATAAGCAGCGTCAGGAGCCAATTTACCCGCATTTTCAAGCGCACAAATAAATTCAACGCGCTGGGCAAATTCTTGCAAATTGGCATCAAAAGCGATGTTCTGCGGGGTAAATTCTCCTCGATACCGCCGAATCGGATATAGAAAATTTTGCTTTGGATTCTCTGAATCTGCCATGCATTCTGCCCTCAAGGAACTAGTCGGTTGTTAATTGCCGCTAGCATGTCTTTAGGTCATTATGCTAAATATTCGTTAAATATCAAGCCAACTAGAGCACAAGCATCAAGCGATATTAATGGTTTTATGCCGAATGCTTGATGCGATCGCATCCACTATTTAATTCCAACCTGCTGTTTGGCCGTTGTCACAATGCGATCGAAGGTACTCTTACTTTGATCGACTAAAGATTTTCCTGCTTCCGATGCAATATCTGATGCTGTGCGATTTTGGTTCTCTTCCTGTAAAGAGACATATAAATTGCGGGCCGATTGTCCTCCTTGAACAGTCTTTTTACCCAGCCAATTAGCTGCGACAATTGCCCAGCAAAAAGCGAGCCACGCTAAAACAAGGGCTTCACGAATCACAACAAAAATCAAGCTCAATCCCTGCCCTAACGTTTTTGCCGTATCCTTATCAAAAAGTAATGATTTTAGCTTCTCAATCTGCTCTGAAATCGGGCTATTCATGGTGTTTGCATCAGAGGTAGTTGAATTTTCAAAATTATGGTTATTTGTGGATGAACTTGTCATAGATAATCTCTACCTTTAAATTGATGTGTGATGTTTGTGTGCAATTAAACTCATTCGGACTGCCGTAAATTAGATGATGTCTGCTTAATTGTGATGCCCTTATCTTCTAGTAGCATCTGCAATGCTTTTTGATTATTGCCATCATCAATTAATTCAACAATTGTCTTGGTTTTCACATTTCTTAACTTGTTTCGATAAAGAGACGATAAACCGAGAAATAAGACGCCAAATCCCAAGACCGTATCGTCTAAGCTACCCGCAATCGGTACGAAATCAGGAATAACATCAACAGGCGAAATCATGTAGGCCAAGCCTAAGCAGGCATTGAAGAATCCCATCACGTAGCCTTCGATGTTTCTGGGATCAAACGTTGCCCAAGCGAGGCAATAGGCACATAGAAACACAAATAGGCGAAATGCTAAATCCACATAAGAGGCAATGTGGCTAGCAGTCTTGCCAATGACTTTCCAAACCTGCCACCATTCCGCTTTAGCAGTCGTGCTGGCGATCGCAGATTGGTGAAAGATTTCCTTTAGCCACGGATTGTGGTCAACCAAAAAGCCGAGAAATCCAAACAAAAAATAGATTGCGGCGAGTAGGAGTAAGAGTGCCGTTAATGCTCTAGCACCATCGTATTTTTTGGCTTCAAATAGCGTTCTGGGGAAGGCTGGCAATGCTTCAAGTGTGTAAACTCCTGGCTGCTTTACGGCTATTTGATCTAGCGCTGGGCTTGAGGTTTGCCTTGTTGCTTGAACCGATGGCCAGCAGGTTGGATCAACCACATGAGATTTGGGTTTTGTTGATCCAATTACTTGCCCAGAAGGAGTGCGAGATAGCATAGATAACCTCTCAAATAAAGCCACAACTCCGATTGAATTGCGGCATATCATCCCCACAGAATCCGGTTAGGAAAATCCCAGAGCAGTTTGGGTGAACGCTATTATTTTGCATTGTCCACTCAAGCATAAAGTCGGGTTTATCAACGGAAAAGTCGGGTTGTAATATTAAGTCTGTGTATGAGAACCCAAGTTATTTTTTGTGAAACGTTTGCTCTGCAAACGTTTCACAAAAAATAACTTGGGTTTTCAACCAGACTTGATATAAGTAGGTTGACATAAATAAACACATCTAAAAACCGGGGAGTGCCCCGGAGGAGCGCTCCCCGGTTTAATGAATATCGTCAGCACCGATAAAAAACCATCCAAGTGGACGATATTAGATGCCAAGTTTAGATAACAAGCGATTGATATAATTTGAGATCATTAACAATGAATGGCAAACCAAATCACTAATTGTGTGAATAACGTTTGAAAAACGCTAAAAAAACCAATGATTTGTAATTCCATGTAAAGCATCTTAGCTGCTTTAGATCATTCACCTCCGCACTCCTTTGGGTCCTGTTCCATCTCTAATCCTTTACAACCTCTACAGCCCTTTAGAGCCCCTACAGCCCTTTACCCCTGCATCGCTCCCCACCGACCAGCCATATTCCCCATTCAGCGACAGGTCTAAACCGAATAGACTGAAGCATAAGTGCGATCGCAGATCGGGAGGAGAATCATTAGCCGATGAGAGAGGTGCAGTCTGGGCGACTAACTCCAGGGATGCGGCTGTGCGATCGCTACTGGGTGGTGCAACTGCTGGGCGAGGGTGGGTTTAGCCAGACCTATGAGATTGACGACAACGGCAGCCGCAAAGTCCTGAAAGTGCTGCTGGAAGACTATCCCAAGGCTGTGAGCTTATTTCAGCGGGAAGCGCGTGTCCTGGGTCGGCTGCACCATCCGGGGATTCCCCATGTTGAGCCGGATGGCTACTTTACGTTTACTGTTCCAGATCAGCGCAAACCAAGCAAAACACTGCACCTGCACGGTTTGGTGATGGAGTACATTCCCGGTGTGAATCTGAAGCAGTGGTTGCAGACGCATCCGCCGATTTCACAGGATCAGGCACTCGATTGGCTAGATCAGCTCGTGGTGATTCTGCACCAGCTACATCAGCAGAATTACTTTCACCGTGATATCAAGCCGTCGAATATCATGCTGAAGCCCGATGGTCAGCTCGTTTTGATAGATTTTGGTGGCGTGCGAGAGGTCACCGAAACCTATTTGGCTCGTCAGCAAAATGACCATACGGGCACTCGGCTGGCGTCCTGGGGCTACGCGCCGCTGGAGCAGATGGAGGGGCGCTCTGTTCCCCAGTCGGACTTTTTTGCGCTGGGTCGCACGTTGGTTTGCTTACTGACGGGACGATCGCCGACGGATTTTCACCACCACGATCAAACGGGGATGCTGCTGTGGCGGCAGAATGCACCTCAAGTTTCTCTGGCGCTAGCGGACTTGGTGGACTGGCTGATGGCGATTTTCCCCGGTCAGCGGCCTCAAACGGCAGTGGAAATTCGGACTGCGATCGCAACTATTCGTACCAATCCCAACACTAGTCTGCTGCCCAATTCTGCGATTAACCCCGTTCCCGATCCGTTTGCGTCGAAACCAGCTAAATCATCTGAATCCTTTTCTCAATCACCGATTGAGACGGGGCTGCCAGTATCCGCTCCAGCAGATCAACCTTGGCCGAGGCCGATATCAGGCTCCGACGCTTCAGACGGGTCGGATACGATGACGCAGGCTCCGCCGGAGCATAGCCGCAAGCTGTCGCGAGTTTTGCCCCGGTTACTGCCCCGGTTACTGCCCCGATTTTTACGGGGACGGGCACACTGGCTGCTGATGCCGATTGCGGCGGGTGCCGTGTCGAGTTTGTTGATGGTGCTGCGGGGGGCTGGCTGGTTTTACTCACTGGAGCTAGCGGTCTTTGATCAGCTCGTGCAGCGGCTTCCAGTTGCTGATTGGGATGCGCCGATTGTGCTCATGGAGATTACCCGCGAGGATATTCAAGCATTGGGCGGCGAGTATCCGATCCGCGATCGCACGTTACTGCAAGCTCTCCAAATCCTCAATGAAGCGAAGCCAGCCCTAATTGGCATTGATATCTATCGCGATCAGACGCGCGGTGAGGGGCAAGCCGATCTGGTGAGTTACCTCCAGCAGAATGACCATATCGTGCCCGTTTGCGCGCATCCGAATGAAACCGATGAAGGCGTTGCCACGTTACCCAACATTCCAGCGGAGCAGGTGGGCTTTGTCGATGTGCCGCTGGATCTGGATGGAGCCGTGCGGCGTCAACTTTTGGCGGACTATCCTCAAAATCCAGAAGTATGCGGCGCGTTCTTTTCCCTAAGCGCCATGCTAGGACTGCGATATCTGGAACAGCAGGGCTATGCGATCGCAATGCCGGATGAGCAAAATCAATATACTTGGCGAATTGAGAAGCCAGATCAACCAGCGCTTCAATTTCAGTCACTGGCTGCTTATCGCGGCTTTTACCCCCACTCTGAATGGATCAGCAGTCAGCAGATTTTGCTGAATCCTTGGTCAATGGATGGACTAACCGACGAGTCAAATCCAATCGTTGAGCGGATCACGCTGACGGATGTTCTAAACCGTCAACCCAGCGCAACGGACGTTCAGGCGCAAATTCGCGATCGCATTATTTTGATTGGCGTGACTGACCCGACCGTGAAAGATGACTTTCAAACGGCCTATGGCGAAAACGTGCGGGGGTTGCAGCTACACGCCATGATGACGGCTCAGCTCGTGAGCGCAGTTGAACAGGGGCGACCTTTATTAAGATTTGTCGGTTTTTGGTTTGATTTGGCCTGGATTGGCGGATGGAGCGCGACGGCTGGGTTTTGCGGGTTGAAGGTGCGATCGCAGAGCAAATTGATTTTAATCGGCGGCGGATTGATTGTGTTGATGTCCGGAATGGGGTGGGGTTGCCTTTGGATCTATGGGACAGTTACACCAATTGTCCCAACCATTACGGGAATAACCATGATGTTAATTGGTCGAGCCCTGCTTGTGGCACTGAACAAGCACAACACCTCTCATTAGCCGAGTGCAACTCACACAACGTCTACTATCTTCAACAAGGAAACTTCAATGAAGAACGTTTTGGGCAAGGTGATAGTTGGCCTCGTGCTAGCAACAAGCATCTCTTGCCCGCTGGCACAGGCGCAGCCGTCCACCGAGATAACCACCGATACAAATCTAGGACGGCCTTATGTCGAACCGTCTGGCCCACGCCGGACTGGTCGAGCTGGTACCCAATTCCGCATCGAACCTGACGTTAACGTCCCCGTTAGTCAGGAACGTGCACAAGCCTGTGCCTCGACAGGGGCATCTCTGCAATCGCTCATGCCACAAGAAGCTGGCACTGCTGGATATACCCTGTCGAGCCGTCCCGATTTCTGGTTCCACAATCCTTATAACCCCCGCCATATTGAAGCCGGACGCTTTATCCTAACGGATGCTGATGGCACCGTCGTTTACGAAACGGCTCTGGCACTGCCGAGTCAACCCGGCGTCTTCCGCGTCCAGCTACCGGAAAGCGTTCCCGAACTCGAATCGGGTCAAACTTACCACTGGCGCATGATGGTGACCTGCAATCCGTCCAATCCGGTAACTGCGATCGCACAATCACCTGCATCGTCACCCACCGATCCAGCCCTTGACTGGACAGACGGCACGATTACCTATGTGAATCGGCCTGATCTAAAAGCTGCGATCGCAGCTCGGTCGCTTCCAGATGCCGTCGCTTTTGCCTCTGAATATGAACTCTGGAACGATATTCCGTCGCTAATTCTGGCGGATACCCTGCAATCGTCTGATCTCGCTGAACAACCTGTAAACGAATCAAGTATGGCAGCTTCGGCCAGCGCATCATCAAGTGGATCATCACCTGTATCGTCGCCAACCTTTGGCACTCTGCTCAGCACGCTACCCGCATCTGAACAGCAGCAGCGAGTTGATACCCTCAATACGTTTGGCGATCGAGTCGGCATGGCCACTCTAGCCACCATTCCATTCGTCGGCACCGCTCAAGCCATTGCAATTCCCCCCGAAGAACACGCAAGTCCACCCTCGCAACGGAGAACACAATAGTCTATAAGTTGACTGGAGCGATGCTGAACCAGAATTACACGCTTAATTGTCGCCTGCATAGTATCTTCATGATCAAGACACAGGGTTCAAATTTCTAGATTTCACAATGCAGTCCCAACCTCATGAGCTGAGAATTTATGAAACCGGAGAAGGCGAAGCCCCTTTTGTAACTTGGTTAGATAACCTACGAGATCGCAAGGCTCGAGCCAATATCCGAAAGCGGTTAGATCGTGTAATGCTAGGTAACTTTGGAGACTTCAAATCTGTCGGCCAAGGCATCTTAGAACTTAGAATTGATTATGGGCCAGGTTATCGAGTTTACTTTGCGCTAACTGGAACACTGGTTGTCTTGTTGCTTTGTGGGGGAGATAAAAGCACTCAAAAACAAGACATTCAAAAGGCTCAAGAGTTTTGGGAAGATTTCAAGCGACGGGATATTACATCATGAGCAGAAGTTATCAGACCTATCTCATTGAATCGCTAAAAGATCCTCAAGAAGCGGCTGCTTATTTAGAAGCGGTATTGGAAGATGGCACTTTTGAAGAGGTTCGTTTGGCTTTAAGTAACGTCGCAGAAGCCCAGATGTCCAAGAATCCAGATGCTGAGTGGATTCGCGCACAAGTTACGGATCTAGATCTATTAAATTTAGTTCAACTACTGAAGCAACTTGGATTTAGACTGTCGATTGCACCGGAAGAACACGTTGCCTGACCATTGGCGATCTCTTCCCCAGTCCCAAACTGTCCAGTGCGATCGCATATCAAGTTCGTGCATAAGAACCCAATTTTTGTGAAAAGCTGCTGAGCAGCTTTTCACAAAAATTAAATCATTCCTACTGCCACGAGTCACGACAGAGCCTAACCGCCTACAGAGAAGGCAAGCATCACTAAAACGGACAGCAGCAGGCCAGGGCTGAGCAGCAAAATCAACATACCTAATTCATGAAGTTCCATCGAGTCTCGTTCTCCTATAACAGCTTCACCAGGACTTGAGATTGACTTGATGCTAGCGTTGCGATCGCAGCTTTCCCCTAATTCTTAAGGAATCAACAATCCTTCCGTCTATACTTACGATTTGCCTACTTTAGGTCAGATGGCATGCAATCTCTGAACTGGCACGATCAGTCGTGAATTAGACGATCACGCAATGAAGTATCCATTAAGAACCCCATTCAACCTTCGAGGATTCCATCATGAGCTTTAAATCTTTGCTATCTTCCCGAACTGGGCGCTTACTCGGCGGCACGGCTCTAGTTATCGGCACGTTAGCCGCTTGCACAACCCCAATGACGGCTGGATCATCGGATTCGTCTGCTAATGAATCGCCCGTTGAAGTCACCCAATCCGGGACAAACGCGTCTCAGTGGCGGCGGATGACAGGTGAGGAGGTGGATGCCCAGTGGGACAATATTTTGAGTAGCCCACTTGCGATCGCAGCTTTAAACCAGTTGGCAATTGAAGGGTTTATTGCCTATGACTGCGAAAAATCCTTTTATGAGAACGTTGAATTTGGCGGTTTTCAGACCCTACTGCGGGTACAGTGTCCGACGGAACGCGGCGTATCCGCTGCCGTTGGCTACGACGAAATGCGCGTCATCTTCAATCGCTTTGAAAACAATATCGAAAGCTTTGACATTCAGCGGGTCGGGCCTGAGCAAGAACCTGAAATCAATCTGCCCGATTAGACCCTACGGGACTTGTAACTAAAGCGATTACACCAAGAGGGAAGAGCCGCACATGGCTCTTCCCTCTTGGTTTTTCGACTGAAATTATCAGCGTCGGATTTGGCTGATGCATTGAACTGCCGTATGTACGCCGTTTGGGTAGTTTAACTTTGCGGTGTAGTTAGGGTGCGATCGCAGATTCTCCTCGCCTGCACTCAACACTCGATCTAAAATCCATGCCACAGCTTCAATGCACTCTGCCTGATTTTTGACCGGGATGCTTAATCCCGCCGCCCGTTCTGCCTGACGGTCATATTTGCGCCGCAGCGGTAGCGCTACTAGAGGAACGTCCAACGCTGCACATTCATAAATTGTGTGATAGCCTGCACCGCCAATCACCATGTCGGCCAGTTGCAGCACTTCAATCCCCGGCCAGTGGGCAATCCACAGCTCAGCCGGACAGTTAGGTGGGCATTCATGGGCTAAGCAACGGACTAGACAAGCTGGAAACTGCTGTGCCAATTGTCGCGCGACATCGCCAAAGAGCTGCAGTTCATGCAGCTGTCCCGTCGCGCACACCATCAGCAACGGGCGTGATCCATCCAGATGCAATTGATTTCGCAGTGACTCCCGCACCGCCAGCAGTTCCGCCCCATCGCGCAGTAGCCAGGGTTCTGTAACACAAGCGTGAGCCAAATTTTGCAACGGCGCAGCCGCTTCACCCGGAATCAGCACGAGCTGATAATGCTGCTGCACAAAGTCTGCGATTCCCTTTGCTGCCATATAGTCCGGCTTTAAATCCCGATGTATCCAGCAGCGCGGCACCTCTACCGTCGGGAGAACATCAACCAAATCTCCCACCAGCCCACGCGGGAACGTATCGACAATCAGTCGCGTATAACGGTTGCGAGTTAGCCACGGCTGCACATACTTATGGGTAGACTGAGGAGAACTATTCTTGGGCAAGGGATGCAGTTGAATATGAGATCCTGTCAGTACTGCTTGCACTGTCGCCGCATAGGGACTGTTCACCAAAATCTCCACCGAACAAGGCGCAAATCTGGCAAGTGCGATCGCACGATTCAGATGCCCCCACCCACTCCCCAACGCATAAATCAACCACCGCTCCAAGTTCTACGCCTCGCTCCTTATATCAAGTCTGTGTATAAGAACCCAATTTATTTTTTGTGAAACGTTTGCTCCGCAAACGTTTCACAAAAAATAAATCATGGGTTTTCAACCAGACTTGATATTACGCCTCACGCCTCACCTCTTTCTCAGCTCGCTTCCAAATCCATCTCATATCCTTCATCTGCCTCCTCCTCAAAGCTCTTACCATCGGCTTCCGTAAAGTCCACGCGACGGCTGGCGGGGTCATAGTAGTAGCGATCGCGGTTACTGTAATAGTGATAGCCCCAGTGGTGACGACCATAGTGACCATAGCCAGGAAACAGGCCATAGTCATCTGTGTATGGATCGTAGCCTGCGGGTTGGCGACCATTTTGGCAATATTGACACCCTTCCGTTGTCGTTCGTCCACAGCGCCGCTTGAACAGAAAACCAACTTTGCGATCGCACGTCCCATCTACCCCAAACTGTTCTGATCCAGACGAATTCGAACCTGTTGAATCCATACCCGCAAATCCGGCATAGAGCGAGTCGGTGCTTGAGGTCGATGATCCAGACAGATTGGACGACGAAGAGGAACCGCTCGGAGAGCGAATTGGCTGACTAGCAAAACCCGAGGTGGCGGCAGTGGATGGCGGCGATGACGGGGGAGGTGCTGGTGCTGAGAGATCGGGTGATGACAGTGGAGCCGATGTATTGAGCACGGCAACGGTGATTTCAAATGAGCCAATTTGAATGCGATCGCCATCATTGACGGTTTGATAGGGCAGTGCCACACCGTTGACTTTGGTGGGCACCCGACTACCGCGATCGCTAATTCTTAACTGCCCGTCTACTATCTCCAGAACCGCATGGTAATCCTCCACCTGCGGATCATCCAAAACCATGCGGCTAACGGATTGACCATCCAGATCGCTTGGCATAACGCCAAAGGTGCGGCCAAAGGTAACGGGCGGTTCTAGCGTGGGATTGCGTTCTAGGCCCGTCTTTGGATCAACCCAGCGCAACTGAATTTGCATCGATAGGCTCCTATTGGCTTACGGCTACTGGTTTTCAACATAATTGACGGCAAAGGCGAGAGCGGCCTGCTGCTCTGGGCTGAGCACATCAAAGCCAAAGCTTGCAACTGCGATCGGGGCAATTGGCGCACGAGTCGAGATCACCGTTTCATCACTGGCGTTACGCAGTGAAACCTTGCCGTCTTCGCTAACTTTTACCTTGTATAGCGACTCTTTCTCTGGCGTTTCAATTTCATAGCCGTAGTCTCGCTTTTTAATTCGATAAATCTGAGTATCGCTACCATCTTCTAGTTTGTAATCCCCGTCATCCTGTCGCCGCAGGATAAATAACTCTTGGGTTTGTTCGGCATTTTCAACTTTCCAATAGCCGTCTTTGATTACAATAAAACCTAATACATTATCGCTGGCATCTTTAATTTTGACTTTCTGATTCTCGTCTAAATTAAACCGAGCCAGTTCCTGATCATTGCCATCAACCCACTTAGCTCCATCCGGCTGAAATTTAATACTAAAGGCTTCGCTACCGTCATCTCGCTTAAATTTCAGTTGGTCTACTGCGGTTTGAGTATCGGTAGCCGTAGTCTCAGGTGCTGCTTCTGATTGAGCGACTTCACTACTGGGTTGCTCAGTCGATTCGTTAACGACTGATGTGTTGCTACAGGCTGTTAGTAGAAGTAACGCAATTCCTAACGACGTAATCAGTTTAAATCGAGTAGCCATGATAAGACCTCATACAATTTCTTAATGTAGGTTGGGCTAAGTAACACGAAACCCAACATCAGCGTAGAATTACAACCCGAATTAGTTGATGAGAATCAATATATGATTGAGGGCTATTGAGTTACATTGGCGCTAATTCAGCCTAGGGAGAGTTGAATTAACCAACGGAGTTTGACAGTTCTTTGGCCAAATTCAGCACATGATAAGCATTCAGAAAAAGCTGCATGCTGAGCTTATATAAAGATGTTGAAACCAGAAAGTCAGGAGACGCTTTGACGCCCAAAATCAAATTGTTTTCGCTAACCTTGAGCCGCTTGAGACGGACATCGGCAGGTAGCTGAATTGCAGATTGAATATCCTCTTGTAGCACCTGAACGGCACCGTATTTTTTACGAGGAATACGTAAATCCAACTCTAGCTCTACTCCCTTGGATTTATTCTTGCGCTTAAATTTTCGCTTACCGCTACGGCCCCGTTTCCAGCCATATTTCGACACCATCAATTCAGTGAGTGATAGAGTGAAGTCAGTGCCATCTAGAAACTGTCCTTGTAATATCAACCAGTTGTCCCGAAACAGATCCATCTTCCAGCCGGAACGTGCTGGATAGGGAACGGTATCAATTCGCTTATAGTCTTTGTTGCTAGGTGAAAAGTCGAGCTTGACGTGAAATGGCTGATCGCGTGCAACATCGCGGCTGAGAGTATCAATGAGTTCTTCCAGTGCCAAATAGCGCATATCTGGAATATCTGGACTGCACCACACAGCTCTGAGGACAATGCCCACAGCTAACGGAATTAATGCCAAAAAAACCGGAATTGGGCCGAGGACTGAACCGATAAAGAATGAGGCAAACACAACAATACCACTAATGATCAAGACGGTATTGGCCAGTTTGCGGCGCTTAGCCATCTGCTGATCGTATTGAGCCATTCCTTGACAATCGAGCTGAATTCGTGAAGCTAATGCGGTGGTTTCATAGACCCAACGATTACGTTTTATTTGTGCTAGATCAAACGCCATTATTTCGCTCCGCCTATCGAAAAATTGCTGTAATAAACTACTGTGATAGTTTGTCTATATTCACTCAATATTTGCAGAGATTACTTGAATAAATTGCTGTAAAAAACTGATGAATGCACCCAAGATAGCCTATGTTTCGTTTGATGTCGTTCCCGCTCCTAAAGGAGCTGCTGTCCATATTCAAGCTTTTGCCCAAACGCTTAGCAAACAAGTTGGTTCACTCAGTTTAGTCACCGTCTCTCCGACCGGAGAAGTGATGGATCAAGAACTTGATATTAACTTTCATCAAGTTGCCTTACCTGCACTGGGTAAAACGTTAATTGACCGGGTGCTGCATTTTCGACAGCAGCTTTGGCAGTGGTTGCAGGGGCGCTACTTTGACATTATTCATATTCGTTCTCCTTTTGAAGGATTCCCCATTGCGCTGCACAAGCCTCAATTGTGTCGATTCTTAATCTTTGAGGTGAATGGGCTACCGTCGATTGAGCTGAAGTATCGCTATCCCAAAGTAGCCGATGATTTGGAACTGATGCATAAACTTGTTGCTCAAGAAGACACTTGTCTACAGGCAGCGGATTGTGTGATTACGCCTAGTCCTGTCACGGAGGCATATCTACTTGAACGCGGAGTAGAAGCTAAGCGAATTCAGACGATTCCCAATGGCGTTGATCTCGACCAGATTTACAGCGCTACTCCCAGAGCTGAGCCGATTCTGTCGCCACTTAAACTTCTTTACTTTGGTACGCTCTCGCCGTGGCAAGGGGTGGATGTTGCGATTGATGCATTGGCTTTGTGCCGTCGAGATTTTGAGGCTCAACTCACACTGATTGCTCCCGGTCGCCCCGATCAATTCAAAGCGCTGCATAAACTGACTGATCGGTTGGGCGTAGCTGGGTATATCCAATGGCTGGAACCGATGGCTCCCAGTGAGTTAGTCGCACAGATGCATGAAGCAGATGTGATTCTTGCACCCCTGAAAGCTTGCGATCGCAACCTCGTTCAAGGCTGCTGTCCGCTCAAAGTCCTGGAAGGTATGGCATCTGGTACACCCGTGATCACCACCGATCTGCCCGTGATTCACGCCATCGGCACGCCAGAAGAGCACTTTCTAGCCGTGCGACCCAATTCTGCTAAGGCAATTAAAGATGCGCTGTTGCGATTGAGAGAAGATGCGGAACTGCGATCGCACTTATCCAAACAAGCTCGGCATCATGTGGAGCAACACCACACATGGGAAATGGCGAATCAGCGGCTAGCAAAAGTCTACCGCCAACTCTTGAGGCTCGCTTTATAGAGTCATCGGCTGCCAAATAGCAGTGATGTATAGTTAATCCCAAAGGGAAGCATAGACGGCATAGCATTCGGTAGCTCTTGTTTGTTCTCCATCGGGTCAAAGTTATTCTGCATCAATTAGAAATCAAGCATTGAATTCAGGAGTACCTCTCGATGAAAATAGCCAGGGAATCCGCTACAGAGTTAGTTTTTCGGAAAGGTATAAACTTGATCACCATCCTATTTTCCCTGTTTATGGGATACTTTGCTGTGTTATCTCTGCTGACGCTAATACTCGAAAACAGGATCATCACGGTGCAGTGCTTGCGCTCGGAAGAAAGGATTCCCAGCGATTCCAGCGAAGTCGTCCCAGCGAACTGTACAGTACAAACTTCGGTATTTTTTGGGTTACTGCGTCAACCGCCCAAAATAGTAAACCAAGTTATCCAAGCGAACCTGGTCACTGACCAGATACCTGCCAATAACAGCGATTGCAGCACGATCATCTCTCATTCTCTGGTACTGACCCCCTATACAGGCAAGCAGGTACAGATAATGGGAGATGAAATGTATAGCAGTTGCGTTACGGGCAATGCTCCCCTGTTTGACCACTATGCTACCCGCCTGAATCAGTTTATTGCCTCTGACCAGCAGGCCATAAAATTTAGTCAAGATAATCGATTTACTTTTTATGGCCTGATAGGGGGAGGATTCCTCTGCCTGTTTGTGGCTATGGGTCAATTTATTTTTCGCGAGGGTACTCGTATAGAAACTTTGATTTTTGATAAGCGAAACGGCACCATTATCCGAAAAGAACGGGAGTTGCTAATCCTACTTAAGGAAAGCAGATACCAATTTTCTGATGTCAAAACTGTGGAAGCAAGAGTCATCGAAGACCTTGAAGGAGTGAAACAATATGAAGCATTCTTTGTCATGCAGTCTGGGATCAAAATAGGGTTTGGTGGCTCAGGAAATGAAGACGAAGTCCGTGCCGTGGCAGACACATTACGCCAAACCTTGTCTCGACCTTAGTAGCCATAGCATAGAGAAAGCGTTGGGGACACCGATTAGGAATTGCGATCGCTGAAGCTGCTCCTTGATTAATACTCAGAAAGTATTAATAGCCAACCTAAAATATATTGGACAGTCTTGACTTCAGCGCCTAGTCTAGTATCTAGAGGCGTAAACAGCGCCGTTCCATTGCAAAGCATTTCAATAAAGAACTGCAAGATTTTCCTCTTTGAGGAATCAACGGTTATGGGGGCAGACTGGGAGATGGCATTTAGGTTCCGCACATCAACCGCTGCCCCATTTTTGTCTTAAGTTTCTGCACCCAAGATTTTCAATCCCTGTCAGGTCGGCATCGCCCACCTTTCCCTATCGCTATGCTGAGGGTGGGTATTGCCCACCTTCTGTTACCGCAATGCTGAACTTCAGCACCGATCCGTTATGAGGTGAACCACATGAGTAAAGGTACGCTGTTCGATAAAGTTTGGGATGCCCACACCGTCGGCACCCTGCCCTCTGGCCAGACTCAACTCTTCATTGGTCTGCATCTGATTCACGAAGTCACCAGCCCCCAGGCCTTTGCCATGCTGCGGGAGCGGGGTCTGAACGTCATGTTCCCGGAGCGTACCGTGGCCACGGTGGATCACATTGTGCCAACGGAAAATCAGGCGCGGCCTTTTGCCGATGCCCTTGCTGAAGAAATGATTCAGGCGCTGGAGTCCAACAGTAAGGAAAACGCGATCACGTTTTATAACGTAGGTTCCGGCAATCAGGGGATTGTTCACGTCATCGCACCAGAACAGGGCTTGACCCAGCCGGGAATGACGATTGCCTGTGGCGATAGCCATACCTCTACGCATGGAGCCTTTGGTGCGATCGCATTTGGTATCGGCACCAGTCAAGTTCGTGATGTACTGGCTTCTCAGACATTGGCATTGGCGAAGCTTAAAGTGCGCCGGGTGGAAGTGAATGGAGATCTGCGCCCTGGCGTTTACGCCAAAGATGTCGTGCTGCACATCATCCGCAAACTGGGCGTAAAAGGCGGCGTTGGCTATGCCTACGAATATGCAGGCACCACGTTCGATCAGATGAGCATGGAAGAGCGGATGACCGTCTGCAACATGGCGATTGAGGGCGGTGCCCGCTGTGGCTATGTCAACCCGGATGAAACCACGTTTGAGTATCTCAAAGGGCGTGAGTTTGCTCCCCAGGGTGACGATTGGGATCGAGCCGTCGAGTGGTGGCAGCAAATCGCCAGCGATGCCGATGCGGAGTATGACGATGTGGTTGTTTTTGACGCCGCAGATATTGAGCCGACGGTGACGTGGGGCATCACGCCCGGTCAGGGTATCGGCGTCAATGAGCAGGTGCCGACTGCCGCGAGCCTGCCGGAAGAAGATCGGTTTGTGGCGGAAGAAGCCTACAAGTACATGGACTTGCAGCCCGGTAGCCCGATTAAAGGCACGAAGGTCGATGTCTGCTTCGTCGGTAGCTGCACCAACGGTCGCATCAGCGATCTGCGCGAGGCCGCTAAGGTGGCGCAGGGACGGCAGGTTGCACCGGGCATTAAAGCCTTTGTCGTCCCTGGCTCCGAGCGGGTGAAAAAGCAGGCTGAAGCGGAAGGACTACACGAAATTTTGCTGGCCGCTGGCTTTGAATGGCGGGAAGCAGGCTGCTCCATGTGTTTGGCAATGAACCCGGATAAGCTCCAGGGTCGCCAAATCAGCGCATCGTCCTCAAACCGCAACTTTAAGGGTCGCCAAGGGTCTTCTTCTGGTCGGACATTGCTGATGAGTCCCGCAATGGTGGCTGCTGCCGCTGTTACTGGCGAAGTGACCGACGTGCGCGAATTACTCCAGGCCGAACCCGCAACAGTGTAACGCCTCGCTGAGGTTAGGTTTTGTACCGAAACATTTGTAGGGGCAGGTTTTGACGATCAATTCCGATTGAGATGCAAAGCTGATAGCTAAACCTGCCCCTAAGCAACGGTTATAGGCACTGATCAACAACGTATAAGCAGCCATTGCACTACAAACACGCCAACTAGCTAGTCAACATTTAGGCAATACAGGAAGGAATCATGAGTAGCGAAGTTAAACAACTCTCTGGTCGCGCCGTTCCGCTGCGGGGTGACGACATCGACACCGATCGGATCATTCCCGCCCGTTTTCTCAAGTGTGTCACCTTCGACGGCCTAGGCGAACATGCCTTCGAAGACGATCGCGCCCAAGATCCCAGTCATCCTTTTGATCAGCCCCAGTATCAAGGTGCTAAAGTTCTCGTCGTGAACCGCAACTTCGGCTGTGGCTCCTCCCGTGAACATGCACCGCAGGCCATCCAGCGCTGGGGCATTGATGTGCTGATTGGCGAAAGCTTTGCTGAAATTTTCTTTGGCAACTGCGTCGCGCTAGGAGTCCCCTGCGTTACCGCTGAAGCCGATGTGGTCAAGGTCATTCAATCCGCGATCGCAACTAATCCCCAGCTCGAAGTCACCGTTGATCTGGAAGCCCAAACGGTAACTTGGGATAATCAAACGGCTGCGATCGCAATGGGCGATGGCCCTCGACAGATGTTTGTTTCAGGCACCTGGGATGCCTGCGGTCAGCTCGTCGCTCAGCAAGCGCAAATTCAGCAAACCGCCGCAAAGCTGCCCTATCTTCAGTGGAGCCGTCCCGTTACCGTTAGTTAATTACCATTAACTGCCTTGCATACCTCTTATAGGGGCGGGTTTTGCCGTCAAATTTATGACAACGTGCAAATTGGTTGCTCAACCTGCCCCTAGCCAATATCAAACGTATTTCATCCGCAATCTTTAATAGCCATTAAATTAACCGTTACTGGCAAAACCGGGATAGAGCGTCATGCCGCCATCCACATACAGCGTTGTGCCCGTAACGTAGTCGGATGCATCTGACGCGAGCCAGACCGCAGCCTTACCGATGTCTTCGGGTTCTCCAATCCGCTGATAGGGAATGACCTGGAGTAGCTTTTCTTTGGCTGCTGGCGTCTCCCAAGCATCCCGATTGATGGGCGTTTTGATTGCACCTGGCGCAATGCTGTTAACGCGGATTTTTTGCGGCGCATATTCTTGGGCAATACTTTCCATCATCATTTTGACCCCGCCCTTTGATGCCGCATAGTTGACGTGACCTGCCCAGGGAATTTCCTCATGCACAGAACTCATGCAGATGATTTTGCCTGCGGCACAAGAGCGTTCGGGAACGACGCCCCGCTGTAAAAACTCCTTAATTGCCTCACGCGCGCAGAGAAACTGCCCCGTCAAATTGATGCCCATTACCTTATTCCAATCGTCAAGCGACATCTCAATAAACGGTTTATCTTTCTGTATCCCGGCATTATTAACCAAGATATCAATTGTGCCGTACTGATCTTTCAGGGTCTGGAACATACGCAGCACGTCCTCTTCCTGGCTGACGTTGCCCTGAATTGCGATCGCATCTCCCGCTCGATCTTTAATTTGCTGGATAACTTCATTGGCGCTTTCTTCGCCTTTGTAATAGTTGACACCAACTTTTGCACCCGCTTCAGCTAAAGCAATAGCAACAGCCGTACCGATACCGGAGCTACCACCTGTGACGAGGGCAATTTGTCCATCCAAAGGTTTCATAGGTCGTTTGGGAATAAGGTTCAGGTTTAGGTGCATGAATACTGCGATCGCATCTAACCTTAAAACATCCGATCAAAACCACTAACAAAAGATAGAAATTGAAGATCACTAATTTTTAAGTTGAGTTGGCATGTGATTGAGCTGCGACATTTGCGATATTTTATTGCCGTTGCGGAAGAACTGCACTTTGGTCGGGCTGCCGAACGCCTGCACATGGCCCAGCCCCCCCTGAGTCAACAAATCCGTCAGCTCGAAGATGAACTGGGATTTACCCTGTTTTATCGAACTAAACGAGTAGTTCAGCTTACCGAAGCCGGACAGATTTTCCTAGATGAAATTCGCCCTCTTTTTCGTCAGTTAGATCGAGCCATCCAGCGGGGCCAGCTCGCGAGCCGTGGTGAGGTTGGGCAGCTCGTGATTGGATTCGTCAGTTCATCCATGTACAACGTGCTGCCTCGAATTTTGAAAACGTTCCGCAATCAGGTGCCGGGTGTAACCCTAACGCTAGCCGAGCTAACCACCGATCAACAGATGCAGCAGCTCAGCGACGGAGAAATCGATGTCGGTTTGATGCGTCCGCCTGTAGACAACCCCCAATTTGATACACTGCTGCTGCTACAAGAATCGTTAGTGGTTGCTTTACCAGCGGCTCATCAATTGGCGCGCCAAACCACTCTCGCCTTGAACACATTAGCGGCAGAGCCGTTCATTCTATTTCCACGACCGCTGGCACCTGGCCTGTATGACCAGATTATTAGCCTCTGCCAAACGGCTCATTTTAGTCCAATCGTTGCCCAGGAAGCCGTTCAGATGCAGACAATTATCAGTCTGGTCGCGGCTGAAATGGGCATTGCCATTGTCCCCGCCTCAATTCAAAACTTGCAGCGGACAGGTGTTGAGTATCGCTCAATCAACAGACAAACCCCGCAAGCCTCCATCCTGCTGGTTTGGCGACATGGCGACCCATCCCCCATTGTGCAGCGATTTGTGCAAGTTGCTCAGCGGGCTTGAGGCGAGAGGGCTGTAGAGGGTTTGAACGGGTCACGGGAGTGATGAGAGTAATGACTCACACCCTGCTACACAATCGACTGCTTGCCGCTCACGGCTAATCGGATAACTGACAGTAGCAGAATGACCAGGAACAGGACTAGGCCAATTGTGCAGCCGTAGCTAATGTCAAAATTTTGCGGGTCAAATGCCTGCTCATAGACGTAGTACACAATCGTCTTGGAGCTGTTTAGCGGCCCGCCCCGTGTCATCACATAGACTTCTTCAAACACCTTGGTGGCTGAAATAGCCGAAATGACTGCTACGAGGAACAGATAAGGACGCATCAGCGGCAGCGTGATGTCCCAGTGGCGTCGCCAACCGTCGGAGCCATCGATAGACGCAGCTTCATAGAGATCGTCCGGAATCGACTGTAGCCCCGCTAGATAGATCACCATGTAGTAGCCCAAGCCTTTCCAGATGGTGACGGTGATGACGCTGAATAGAGCTAGATTGGGGCTGGTTAACCAGGGGATACCCGCTTCTGAAATGCCGAGCCAGCGCAAGATTTGATTCAGCAGCCCCGTTTCAGCATAGAGCCAGCGCCACGCAATTCCGGCCACCACCATCGAAATCACTACGGGTACGTAGTAAGCCACCCGAAACCAGCGAATGCCGCGCAGCTTCTGGTTGACGAGAATTGCTAGTCCCAAGGGAGCAATTACCAGTACTGGCACGGCACAGACTAGGTAAATCAGCGTATTTTTCAGCGTTTGCCAAAAGACGGCATCTTTTAATAAGCGCTGAAAGTTATCAAGTCCAACCCAGGTCGGCGCAGCCGTTAGGTCATAACCATAGGTCGTTAGGCTGAGATAGAACGCTCGTAGGGCAGGCCAGAAAACGGTGATGCCTAGAACGAACAGGGCTGGCAGCAAAAAACTGTAGGGAACAAGCGTTCGCTGGAGTTGAGACCAATCTTTAACCGTTCGCTGAGAAAGGTTGACTTGCATAGAGTAAGTGGCTGGAGGAACACAAGCGACAAGAACACAAGCGACAAGCCGATACTGGACTTGTCACTCCAAGATTTTATAGCGTTGGTCAGGATATTGACTCTGAACAATCCGACTGAACGATAGGGCTTCTCACCCCAGGCAGACGAACGCCTCGTTAATATCTTCTAACTTGGGCAGTGTAATCATCCACCGTGCTTTGAGTTTATGCGTCAACTGACCATTCGTGCGCCGCAGGGGTATGGTGAAAACATTTATCGTATTGCTCAGGATCACGCTGGGGTCAACTTATCGTGGGCATCTGCGATCGCAGATGATCAGTCGGTTGATCGCGTAGAAGCCTATATTGAAAATCGTCGCGTCGAAAACTTTCTTGCCGAACTGGAATCGATTCCGGATCTGCACGTTACGCTGCATCCACGAGGCGTGATGCCGCTGCAACCACCACCGTCAGAAGCGCCCCAAAAGCTAACGGATGTCACGGCTCGTAGTCCGCTGGAAATTTTCTTGGCGGGCTTACAAAGTGTTGGATCGTGGAAAGGATTTTTAGCCTATTCCGTTGTGGCCGGAATCGTGGTCTGGATTGGGCTGTACACCAACACCAACTATCTGCTGGTGGCGGCGATGCTGATTGCTCCGTTTGCTGGCCCCGCCATGAATGTTGCGATCGCAAGTGCCAGAGGTGACAAAGACTTACTGCTGCACGGTCTGCTGCGCTATTGCTCAGCAATTGCAGTCACGATTGTGACCAGTTTTCTTTTGAGCCTAGGGTGGCAACAGGAAATCGCCACCGATTTGATGGTTAGCACCAGTCAAATATCGGCGGTATCGGTTCTGTTACCGCTGGCTGCTGGTGCAGCCGGATCGTTGAACTTAGTGCAGTCTGAGCGCAGCAGTCTGGTGTCAGGTGCCGCCGTTGGCATTTTGATTGCCGCATCCTTGGCTCCTCCGGCTGGCTTGGTCGGCATGTCCGCTGCGATTGGTCGCTGGGCGATGATGAAAAGTGGCTTCTTTCTGCTAGTGCTCCAGCTTGTAGGGATTAATTTATCCGCCACAATTATTTTCCGAACCTACGGTGGTTTATCAGCCCGAGGTGCTCGCTATGACCGGGGAAAGCGCGCGGTGTTTTGGTCGAGCTTAATTGCGACGATCGGTGCGATCGCAATTTTGCTGTTTTGGCAGTTCGGCAGTTCACCTAATCTTCAGCGATCCAGTAAAGCTCAGCGAGCCACGGCTGAAATCCATCAGATTATTGACCAAAACCCCAACGTCAGTCTGGTCAAAGCCGATGTGGAATTTACTCGGGCCAATATTTCAGATCAAAATTCACTGCTGTGCAACCTATACGTGCAGCGTCATCCTAATGTTAATCAGTCCGATGAAGCCATTCGCCAACAGCTCAGCCAAACCATTCAAACAGAGTTAAAAGCAAAGGGATACGATGTCACTCCTCTAGTCTCAGTAACCGTTTTCGATGCTCCTTTAGATTGATTCAGCGATTAGGCAGGATTGTTAATCTCAGGAAGAATCATCTCTCACGAACGTTGCTTCATAAAAGCAATAACGTGAATTGGTAATCCTCAAAAGGTGGTGAGTTTTGTTGTGTGAGCGACGCCCAAACAACGAAATTATTACCTGAGTACCATCACCCGTGAATTTATTCTCCAGATGGATCTTGAACTATGACTATTACTCCCAATCAAATTCCACCTCAGAGCCAAAAGCGCAAACCCGCTTTGGAATCAGAAATGAATCCTAAGCCAGAAGTCATTTCTGATAGTTACAAAGGCAGCGATAAATTAAAAGGTAAGGTTGCATTGATTACGGGCGGCGACAGTGGCATTGGGCGATCGGTTGCGGTGCATTATGCACGCGAAGGCGCAGATGTTGCCATTGTCTATTTAGATGAGCATGAAGACGCTCAAGCAACCCAGCAAATGGTTGAACAAGAAGGCCAGCGCTGCATGATTTTAGCAGGCGATATTAGCAGTGAAAAGTTTTGCCAGCAAGCTGTCCAACAAACGGTTAATCAATTAGGTCAGCTTGATATTCTGGTGAACAATGCTGCTGAACAATACTTAGAAGAAGACATTGAAGTCATTGATTCGGCTCGCCTGGGTTCAACCTTTAGCACCAATATTTTCTCGATGTTCTACTTTGTCAAAGCAGCTTTAAAGCACTTGAAGAAGGGATCATCCATTATCAATACAACCTCAATTAACGCCTATAAAGGTAACGGTAGCCTGTTAAGCTATTCCACAACCAAAGGCGCAATTCTCGCCTTTACCCGTTCGCTTGCTCAACCCATGCTAGAAAAGGGAATTCGTGTAAATGGTGTTGCGCCAGGGCCAATCTGGACGCCTTTTATTCCTGACGCATTTCCAGCCGAAGATGTAGAAAGCTTCGGTAAACAGGTTCCCATGCAGCGACCTGGCCAACCCCGTGAAGTCGCTCCTAGCTTCGTTTTTTTGGCCTCTAATGACGATTCATCTTACATCACTGGGCAAGTCATTCATCCAAATGGCGGGGTCGTTGTTGGAGCATAATTCATCCCTCAAACTAGTTTTTTAAGCCCAAAGACGGATTCACGATATGTGAGTCCGTCTTAATCTTTGATAGCTATATCTTGTTTTAAAATGATTACTTCTCATCCCGCTCACATTGCTTAGGCAGAGTTTTTTGGAGCAGCCACTATCGAAATAGTACTACTAAGTAGGTTGGCAAAACGTATCTAAAGCCCCCGAGGATCACCCTCCTGAATTTAGATTAAGTATTTATTCACATGTCGCCATTTAGAACGAGCTTAAGAATTACTGATTGTAGGTACGTGCTGGAATGCGGGACAGTGCACTGACACTTAAATTCATATCTGAATGTGACAGCGCCTGAGATTAAGTAAATGAACCGCTCAAGCTAATGCAATTATCCGAAAAAGCAACACCGATTTTTCTTGCTATTATCACTACAATTTTGGTTGTTGCCGCACTGAAATATACTCGCCCAATCACCGTGCCCCTGGCATTTGCCTTTTTTATTACTGTTTTAGTTCACCCATTACAGCGTTGGTTAAATCGCTACGTACCACACTGGTTGAGTTTAATTATTGTACTAGCGATATTGGCTGGTGTCTTGGGATTAGCAATTGGTGCCTTAGCCCTCAGTGCTGAGATTATTGAGCCAAAACTGCCTGAATACTTAAATCAATTCCAACAGATAGCAGATACAGCCAGGACATGGGCTAGTAACTTTGGGATTCCAGTACAGGAATTATTATCGCCATCCCAAGGTTCATCCGGTCAGGTTGCCCAACAAGCGATTGGCGGCTTGAGAACTTTACTATCAGCGCTGAGCTTATTCGTTTTGGTCGTTTCGCTATTGGTGCTTTTACTCTTAGAAGTTAGCCAGTATCATCAAAAGGTTGAACAAGCATTTCCATCCAAGGCAAGCCACCGACTAATTCACGCTATTACCAACACAAGTGATAAACTTCGTCGCTACTTAGGCGTTATGGCATTCACCAGTTTGCTGACTGGATTATTAACAGTTGCTTGGTGTTTTGTGCTAGGTGTTGATCTCGCATTTGTTTGGGGACTGATTGCGTTTATTCTAAACTTTGTCCCCACACTCGGCTCAATTATTGCTGTTATTCCACCAACCCTAGTTGCCCTGGTTTTTCAAGGCACAGGTAAGGGAATTGCAACGCTGATTGGGTTGGCCGTCATTCAAGTTATTATGGGCAATTTTATAGATCCTCACTTACAGGGAAAATCTTTAGAACTCTCCCCATTTGTGGCACTAGTTTCAATTGTGTTTTGGGGTTGGGTATGGGGTATTCCCGGTGCAATATTAGGGGTACCAATGACAATTGCCATTGTACTCGTTTGCCAAGAATTTAAATCAACGCAGGGAATTTCAATTTTACTAAGCGAGCATAAAAGCTGAGATTTCATCAGGATAAAGCAAGTTACTATCATCAACGTATCTAAACACTAGAAGCACACTCCAGAGAGGCACTCTCCCGTGCTTTAGATATGCATTTATTTACAGCAATTTTCATGCTGATGGAGTACAAGAATATCTCTCTGTTGAAAGCGAAGAGATATTCCTACAGCATTTTTCAAACTCGTGAGGGCGGATTTCTTATGAGATGCCAAACAATATGCTCATAAAAATCTTTTATAACCTGATTTATAGTGGCTCCAAATAAGAATGAAAGAGGAGAGTGCCTCATCATGAGGCACTCTCCTCTTTCATTCTCTCAGTCTTAGCTGGAATCACTATGTAACCGGATCAAACAAAGCACTGACCGAAGCCAGTGCTTTTAGAACTGTTCTGAAATTAATTATCGGGAATCAGTGCCTTGGTTAGGGCTACCAGGAACGTTTTCGTTTTTGTTACTAGTTGCTTCAGCTTTAGCACCAGGGCGCTCGTCTCCCTTGGAATCGCGGGGCTGTTGACCCGTCCGGCGTGATATTCCTTCAAGGGGAGTCTGTTTATCTGTTGGATTGTTATCAGTAGTCATACTATCTTAGGGTTGAGTTCAACAAAGGAGGTTTACTGGCTTAATTGAATATCAATGTTCCCTTCAACAAACTTCTGAACAAGAAGCACTATCGAAGCGAATAAGCTATTCGGTTCCACCATTCACCTGTACCACTGCCACAAATTTCGAACGATTTTAAGACTCATCAATGCTGTTATAGATAAAGCGTTGATCACCTTCTAATCGTTGTAACTTTGGCAGCAGCGATCGAAAGAAAGGTTGTCTTTCTTACTTTAAAGATCGTATCGGTTGAATTTAATTTGTTACTCCATCAAGAGACGTAAACGCTCTAGCCGTTAGAGTTAATTGGATAAAGAGAAACGTGTTGAGTTGGCAAATTAAGTACCCACTGACTGGCAATTGGCATCCGCCAGCCCGTGCCAAAGGCGCGATCGGTGATTTTGAGGCCAGGGGGAGCCTGCCGCCGCTTGAACTCGGCTCGACGCACTAAGCTGAAAACTCGCTGTACCGTTGCGGCATCGTGACCGGATTCAACGATTTCGCTAGGTGCCTGATGCTTATGGATGAGCCGATCTAAGATATCGTCCAAGATGTCGTAATTGGGCAGCGAGTCTGCATCCTTTTGATCTGGCTTCAACTCGGCGCTGGGCGGTTTATCAAGAATATTGAGTGGAATAATCGGTCGGCTGGGATCCAAATCCTGATTCAACGAGGGAGGCGTAATTGGATAGGGCGTCAGGTGCGTTCGGGGCTGACGGATTTGGGTCGCGTTCTGATTCAGCCACTCACAGAGCTGATAAACCTTGGTTTTGGGAACATCCGCGATCGCAGCTAATCCGCCGTTCATATCGCCGTATAACGTGCAGTAGCCCACCGCCATTTCCGACTTGTTGCCCGTCGAAACCAGCAGATAGCCAAACTTATTGGCAATTGCCATCAGCAGGTTACCGCGAATCCGGGACTGGATATTTTCTTCGGCCACGCCAAACTCCGTGCCCGCAAACAGATCGACAAAGGTTGTGTCGTACTGCTGCATCAGCGAACCGATGGGCAGCGTTTCCGTCCGAATGCCAATGTTTTGTGCTAAATCCAGCGCATCGGTAATCGAATGTTCTGAACTATAGGGCGATGGCATCAGGACACCCAGCACCTGATCGGTGCCGACCGCTGCGGCTGCGATCGCAGCCACTAAGGCCGAGTCAATTCCCCCACTCAGCCCCAAAACAATCTTGCTGAAGCCACACTTGCGAGTATAGTCGCGCACGCCCATCACCAGCGCTGACCAGATGGCGGCTGCTTCGCTGTCTAATGGCGGTGTGATAGTTGCGATCGCTAAATCCTGCTGATCTAGATCAAAGGTTACGTGAATGAGATCCGACTCAAACGAGCGTGCCCGACTCACCATTTTGCCCTGCCGATTAAAGGCCACGCTGCCGCCATCAAATAGCAAATCATCATTGCCACCCACCTGGTTAGCATAGATCACCGGACAGCGATAGCGGCTGGCCGCATGACCCAGCATCGCTTCCCGCAGACCCTGTTTGCCGACGGTATAGGGCGACGCCGACAGGTTGACGACCAGATTCACCTGCTGCTGCGCCAGTGCCTCAAAGGGATTGATCTCATAGTTGCGCTGTCCCCAAAATTCCTCATCGTTCCAGAGGTCTTCGCAGATAGTCACACCAATCCGCAGCCCAGCCAGTTCAAAACAGTTAACCGCATGACCCGGCTCAAAATAGCGATCTTCGTCAAACACGTCGTAGGTGGGCAGCAGTCGCTTATGAAAAATCTGCTGGATCTGCCCGTGATGCAGCAGCGCCACGCTGTTGTGTAGCGGCTTTTCGCCCTTCTCCGCCGCGACGGGATTGCGCGTAGGCAAGCCAATCAACACCGCCATCTGGGACGGTAAGGCTTGAGCCAGTTCCTGAAGCGTCTGTGCGATCGCATCGACAAAGCGGGGCTGCATCAGCAAATCGCGCGGCGGATAGCCACACAGCGATAGCTCAGTGGTGATCAGCAACTCCGCACCCTGTTCAGCGGACTGCTGCGCTGCCGCCAAAATCTGCTGGGCATTGTGCTGCAAGTCGCCAATTGTCGGATTGAGCTGTGCGATCGCAATTTTCATATTCTTCAGGCTCCAACAGCACGTCTGTTCTAGCTTGTCACAATCGAAATGTCATCATCGGATTCATCCATTCCTTAGCGGTAGATGCTTCCCATACCCAAATAATTGCATCAATCACCTCATCGTCATACTGCATCTTGCTTTTGAACCTAAGCAGCTTCAGTTTTTGATGTAGGAGTGGATTCGTCTCTCTACAAGATTGTTGCAACTGCCAAAATTCGGTGCTTAATCTGAGCATGAATTGTGATGCAGGGACACCGCTCCCACATCACAATTCATGCTTAAAATCAGCAATCCCGATCAAGGAGTTGGAGGTTGATATATTCATCCTGACCGCCTTTAGAGCCGGGATGTCTCCTTCTGAAATACTCTTCTAAAATACAGTTGCTATTCCGGGCATATTCCTGCGCCCGACATATTCAGTACTCATACTCGCATCCTGCATATTAAATTTTATCGGAAATTGTTTTGTAGCGCGGCTCCGCCGCGCTACAAAACAATTTCCAACCCCAAAACTTTATTTCCAATAAAGTCTATTGCATATTGCACGTTGAGAATCCCAAGGAATTATTAGGTCACCGCGATGCAGCAACCCAATAATCCATCTGGGTTTTGGGCAAGATGTGAGCACACCGAATCCGACTAGAAAGAATCCAAACTTTTTAGGTAAACGTCAAGCGGTGACTGGCCTTCACAACAATAAAAACTGGTTTTTATGAGCGGATTTTGGATCAGTGTTGAGATTAGTAATCTAGGAACACCATATCGTAGGGATCGGTGTTCTGGCTGGAATGGGTCGGATTAGGAACCGTCGATGCAGCGGTGAATCGAGCGGTAGATGGAAGGTGCGATTCGCTTCGAGACGGCAGAGCTGATCGCAGATCCGCCAACTTTGCATCCGACGCCTGCCCCAGTTGCTCAGCCGTTTCTTTTAACGTGTCAATTTGGGTGATAAGTGTCTCTAAGCGAGCATCAATTTGCTGCTTGCGCTGTTCAATCGCGTCGAGTTCCTGCTGGAGCCGTCGTTTTTCAATCACCAGCTTGTGCAAATCGAGGTAGCTAGCCGCTTCGGATGCCTGACGGGGCATGGTGCTAATTTTCGGTAGGATACGGCCTCTAGGGGATCGAGGATACATAATGTCTCCAGCGCAGATCATTTTCGTTGTTATTCGTTGTTATATAGTATGCCCGCCCAAGGTCGGTTGATATCTTGAACCTTCCTAGCTTTTGGAACAGAAACCAAAGTTTTGTAATGCGGTGTTTTGGGCTACAGTCCCGCCGTTGCGTTTCCCAAACAATAGAAGTTGAGCGTTGGAGGCTGAACCCCATCACCTTCCTCATTCCCCGTATGAAACCTCGAATTCTTGTCTGTGGTCTGGGTCGAACTGGATACAAGATTTTTTCACTGCTAGAGCAGCAGGGAGCCGCCGTGGTTGGCATTAGCGATCGCAGGTTTCCCAACCAGCCCGATCATATTGTCACTGGCGACATGCGATCGCCCGAAACGCTGATTGCTGCCGGAATTCAAACTGCCCACACGCTGCTGTTAACCAATTCGGACGATACGCTCAATCTAGCGATTCTTACCCAGGCTCGCCTGCTTAATCCTAAAATTCGCATCATTAATCGCTTATTCAATCACAGCCTAGGCGATCGCTTAGATCAGACCCTAACTCACCACACCAGCCTCAGCGTCTCAGCCCTTGCCGCACCGCTGCTCGCATTTGCGGCTCAAGGCAATCGGGCGATTGGGCAACTGCAAATCTTCGATCGCACCTGGCCGATTCAAGAAGAGTATATTGATCCCGATCACCCCTGGTTGGGCAAGAGTCTGGCCGATCTGTGGGTCGATCAAAGCCGCATGCTGATCTACTACCTACCTGCTCAGGACGGAATTGATTTAGTATCGGCTGTGACAGAGGGGCGAACGCTGCAAGTGTGCGATCGCATTATCGTCGCCAACCGCCCCAAAGTTAAAATGGGCCGCAAATCCCTCCAGCAGCGCTGGTACAGCTTGCTCACCGGACTACAGCACTTTCGCAACCAGATCCAATCGGGCCTCGCAATTACGCTAGTACTGCTGCTGATTGTCTGGATCGCCACGCTAACCTATACATCAATTAGCCTCAATACCTCAATTGTCGATGCGCTGTATTTCTCGGTGGGCATGATTACGGGAGCAGGCGGCAATGAGGAGGTCGCTGAGCAAGCCCCTGAATTCATCAAGGTTTTCACCGTGATCATGATGCTGGTGGGCACAGCGGTGGTCGGGGTTTGCTACGCCATTTTGAATGACTTGATCCTGGGTTCTCATTTTCAGCAGGTGGTGAACGCCGTGCATCTACCCCAGCGACATCACTATGTCATTTGTGGACTAGGCGGCGTCGGATTCCAGGTAGTGCAGCAGTTGCACAACAGCGGCCACGAAGTGGTGGTGATTGAGCGCGATGCCACCTGTCGCTTTATCGGGCCAGTCCGCGCCATGAAAATTCCGGTTATTTTGGGCGATGCCAATGTGCCGACAATTTTAGAATCAGCCAACTTACAGCGCGCGAACGCCCTGCTAGCCCTGACCAGCGACGATACGGCTAATTTAGAAATTGCGCTGACCACCAAATCCTTTGCGCCCAAGCTGCGCGTGGTCGTTCGGATTCAGGATGCTGAATTTGCTCAACAGGTGCAGCAGGTCTTCGAATTCGATATGGTGATGAGTCCAACCGACCTAGCCGCTCCCTCCTTTGCAGCGGCGGCACTCGGCGGACAGGTTTTGGGCAACGGCATGACGGCCAATAGCCTTTGGGTGGCGCTGGCGACGATGATTACGCCCAATCATCCCTTCTTTGGCAAGTGCGTCCGCGATGTGGCAATGGTGGTCGACCTCGTGCCGCTCTACATTGAAGCCAATGGCCGCACCCTACACGGCTGGGATTTACTCGATTTTGAACTCGATACAGGTGATGTCCTGTACCTGACAATGCCTGCCAATCGCCTCGATCTGCTCTGGCGCAATATGCCATCGTCGCTGTTGGCAAGTTGAGTAAACTCAATTGTGAGAGGGAGCGGCATTATGCCGCTCCCTCTCATGTCAAGTCCGTGTGTAAGAACCCTGTTTATTTTTTGTGGAATGCTTACTTAGCAGGCATTTCACAAAAAATAAACAATGGGTTTTCAATCGGATTTCATATCACAATCAGAATAACTGTTATAAGCTGCTTAAACTGTCTGGCTTGAGGGGAACAAGTTTGCCAGATGTCAGCAGTCCTAACAATATTGGCTCCTGGGGCTGAATATCTTGCCCAGTTAAGTAACATTGGTCGCTGTCTTGTGCGATCGCACTTATGGTGGCGCGGATATCTGAAGCGGAAATCTGCGATCGCGCCTGATCGCTATGCTGGTGAACGTAATCCCATAAAATATCTCTGACAAGGCTCTGGTAGCCCCGATTGCCAGCTAGGTCTTTGAGCTTCTCCTTGAGTTCTTTCTCAAAGCGAATGCTGGTCACTTCCATTTCAGTAGTTGGGGTGCGAGTTGCGATAGTCATAGGTACAGTAAGCCTCCAAGGGATTGTTTTCAAATAGTCATAATACAATTGTAGTATTTTTGTTTACCGTCCTCAATAGGTTTGCCCTCAACAGAGTTAGGCTAGTGTGGCTACAAGTCAATTCTCAGTATCGTGAGGCGAGAGGACCAAGGCGTGAGGCGCGCGGCAAAAGGGACTTTGGAGCTTATGCCATCAAATTCCTCAGCGCTAGGTGCAAAATCGAAGTCATCACTGTATAATTGAAGTCTTTGGGTAGAACTCTTAACGGAGAAATTTTATGGCGCGATATCGAGGCCCTCGCCTCAGAGTGGTGCGTCGTTTAGGTGAACTGCCGGGTTTAACTCGTAAGTCTGCTAAGCGATCCTATCCACCGGGACAACATGGTCAGGCTCGGAAGAAGAAGTCTGAATTTGCCATTCGTCTAGAAGAAAAGCAAAAGCTACGCATGAACTATGGCGTTAGCGAAAAGCAGCTGATTCGCTACGTCAAGAAAGCGCGTCGGTCAGGCGGCTCCACCGGACAGGTTATCCTGCAACTGCTGGAAATGCGCCTGGATAACACCGTTTTCCGGATGGGCATGGCTCCCACGATTCCGGCAGCGCGTCAGTTAGTTAACCACGGACATGTCACCGTTAATGGTGGTGTCGTTGACATCGCCAGCTATCAGTGTCGTCCTGGAGATATCGTTGCGGTGCGCGATCGCGATCGCTCTCGCAAGCTAGTTGAGCAAAACTTGCAGTATCCGGGTCTAGCCAACCTGCCGAGCCACTTGGAGTTCGATAAGAACACGATGGTCGGTAAGGTGAACAGCGTCATTGACCGGGAGTGGGTTGCACTTCAAATCAATGAACTGCTGGTAGTTGAGTACTATTCTCGCCAAGCCTAGCAGTCTCAATCTCCCCGCGTTCATCCGACGTTTTCTACCATTTTTCGCGGCAATTTAGATTTTTCCAAAATCATCAGAAGCCCCTCAAGTCCGTCAGCTTGAGGGGCTTCTTTTATGTCTGTCTTCATAAGCTTTTTTGTGGACTGCTGGCTAAGCCAGCAGTCCACAAAAAATAAACAATGGGTTAATGGGTTTTTAACTGGATTGCAGCTTAGGACAGGTGGGTGCTGAGGCGCTGCACAAGCTGATCGGCATTGAGGACTCCTTCAATTCGATCAACGGGCTGTCCCTGCTTGAACAAAACCAGTGTCGGCAGAGCAGCAATCTGATGTTGAGAGGCCAAAGTTGGATAGTTGTCCGTGTTGATTTTAATCACCTTGATCTGCTGCTTGAGGCGCTGATTAACCTCTTCTAAAATCTTGGCCATCAACTGGCAAGGGCCACACCAAGGCGCATAAAAATCGACCAGAATCGGTGTTTCAGAACCAGCCAGCATGTCTTGAAAACTGGAGAACTGTTGCTTTGTTGCCATGATTGACACCTTTACCGCTAACCTTTTCTCGATCCTAATCCAACAGCTCAGATAACCGCAGAGATCCCAGAATAGCTTAAAATAATCGAGCTAAACCCATGCTGGTATTTTCAGATCTTGCACCTTGAAACTGAAAATCTGAATTACCGTCGCATCGCGGCAGCAAAATCATCCTTCTGGGTTGTGGTGCAAGATTGAGTATTACTTTGGAACATTTGCAAGAGGACGGAGTTTATGGCATCGGCAACCGATCAAATGATGCAGGATCAAGTGGCAATCGTGACGGGGGCATCCCGTGGCATTGGCCGATCAGTGGCGTTGGCCCTGGCAGCAGTGGGCGCAAAGGTTGCGGTCAACTATGCTCGCTCTAGCACTGCGGCTGATGAGGTTGTTGCCGAAATCGAATCAAATGGTGGCAGTGCGATCGCAGTTCAGGCCGATGTGTCCCAGCCCGATCAGGTCGATGCGCTAATCAAAACCGTCACGGACAAGTGGGGCCGGATTGATGTTCTCGTCAACAATGCGGGCATTACCCGCGACACGCTGCTGCTGCGGATGAAGCTGGAAGACTGGCAGGCAGTGATTGATTTGAACTTGACGGGGGTCTTTCTCTGCACCAAAGCCGTCAGCAAAATTATGCTAAAGCAGCGCTCAGGCCGGATCATCAATATTGCATCGGTGGCTGGACAAATGGGCAACCCCGGCCAGGGTAACTATAGTGCAGCCAAAGCAGGTGTGATCGGCTTTACCAAAACCGTTGCCAAAGAGTTCGCTAGCCGGGGCGTCACCGTCAATGCCGTTGCGCCTGGGTTTATTGCTACTGACATGACTCACGAATTGACCAACACTGACGAAATTCTCAAGTACATTCCCCTCGGTCGCTACGGGGAGGCAGAGGAAGTCGCTGGTCTGGTGCGCTTTTTAGCCGCTGATCCGGCTGCGGCCTACATCACTGGCCAAGTTATGAATGTCGATGGCGGCATGGTGATGGCATAGGTGATGGCCTAGCGGATATTGTCTTTGATCTCTCATGACCTGCTAGGGGCGAATGGCCATTCGCCCCTCCTGACAATGGGTTAAACATTCTCTATCAGCTCAGTTTTTAGGGCCATACGGGAGCAATCCACCGAAATACATAACCTTGAGCCAAGGCAGCGCGTTACCATCTTGTAAAGAGCAGGATGATAGAAGCAAAACGTAAACTAGTAGTTGAACAGCAGCCTGAAACGGTATTCAAGCTATGAGCGATCGCAAACGAATTTGTATTCTCGGTGGTGGATTTGGTGGACTCTACACGGCGCTGGCGCTGGATCGGCTGCCCTGGATGCCACAGGCGCGTCCCGAGATTGTCTTAGTCGATCAGCGCGATCGCTTTGTGTTTTTGCCGCTGCTGTATGAAATCGTGTCGGGCGAACTGGAATCTTGGGAAGTAGCGCCGCCCTATACCGAGCTGCTAACGGGTACGAATATTCGGTTTCAGCAAGCGGAGGTGTCTAAGATTGGCATCGATCCGGCAGAGGTGCAGCTTGCCGATGGTTCCACGCTTGCCTATGACTATCTAGTGCTGGCGCTGGGTGGCAAAACGCCACTGGATATTGTGCCGGGAGCTGAAACCCATGCGATTCCATTTCACGATATTACCCATGCTTATCGGCTTGAGGAAGCGCTGCGTGAATTGGAGCAGTCACCCGCCGATAAAATCCGAGTTGCGATCGCAGGTGCAGGCTACAGCGGCGTTGAATTAGCCTGTAAGATAGCGGATCGCCTGGGTAAACGGGGTCGAGTGCGGCTGATCGACCTGTGCGAGGATATTCTGCTGACTGCGCCGGAATTTAATCGGAATGCGGCTCGCCAAGCCCTGTCTGATCGGGGTGTATGGCTGGATCTGGAAACTGCCGTTACTGAAGTGGGCGAAAATAGCATCTCCCTCAAATATCGCGATCAGATCGACACTATCCCGGCTGAAATTGTGATCTGGACAGTGGGGACTCGCGTGGCTGACCAAGTGCGATCGCTACCCATTCCCAAAAATCAGCGGGATCAAGTCCGGGTCGAAACGACCTTACAGGTGATCGACCATCCCAACATCTTTGCTTTGGGCGATTTGGCGGACTGCAAAGATGCCGAAGGTCAACAGGTACCCACCACGGCTCAGGCCGCTTTCCAGCAGGCTGACTATACGGCCTGGAACCTCTGGGCATTAATTACGGGCGATCGTCCCCTGCTTCCCTTCCGCTACCAGCATCTAGGCGAAATGATGGCGCTGGGCATGGATAACGCAACGTTGACGGGTTTGGGGCTGAAGCTCGATGGCACAGCCGCTTACGTCGCGCGTCGATTAGCGTATCTGTACCGAATGCCGACCCTCGGCCATCAGCTCCGCGTCGGGTTGAACTGGATTGGTCAACCCCTGCGATCGCTCCTATCCACTGCATCAGATAAAACCTAGGGTACTGTGCTGAATTAGGGTTCCGCCAAACCAGTACGATGGAAAAACGCCAATCGCTTAGTTGGCTGTGTTTGAGATGTGGTTAAAAACTTATATTTAGGGATACCTTGTGGGACAGCCAAATAGTCAGCCCGTCCGCTCATCCAATTCTCATGCGATTCAACCGAGTTCTCGCTCGTCGGAACTGCAGCTTAATACATCAGGTTCCGTCACCATCACCGTGACGCTGGATGCCGATCTGCTGGCGAAATTGGATCGCTTAACCGAAGATCGCGATCGCGCGATCGCATCTGGCATTAAACTCTGGTGCGATCGTCAATCGGGCTATCGACTACGCCACGCCGTAGAAGCCCAACAGCGTCGCCATGATGAAGATGAAACAGGCTGGCTGGTTTGAGGAAACGTGAAACGATTGCGGAGCAACCGTTTCACACAACATAATTAGGTTCCTACATGCAGACTTGATATTAGCGTTGCGATCGCACAATGGCCTGTTCCAATCCGGCCTGATCCAGTTCAGTAATTACAAACACTTCCTGAGTCGTTTTGCCCTTGCGAGCAATCAGCTTAAATCCGCCCGCAATCGGCACCGACACCCGAATGCGTAACTTGGGTGCATTCGATCGTGTTCGACTCAGCACCGCAGGCGTCACCGTACCAATCCCATCTTCAGCAACTAGTCGCTCCAAAACAGGAATCAGTCCAGGCAGATGAGTCGAGTGATTCCAAACCAGCCGTCCAGTCATGAGTACTCCTATGCCTTTTCCAATGGAGCCATCGTCAAACCTGCCCGACTAAGCTGCTGGTGATATAGCTCAGCCTGCTCCATCGGCCCCACCCAGACTGTTGCCTGCCCTTCATTATGGACTTGATGCGTCAAATCCCAGGCGCGATCGCTGGTCATATTGGGGATATATTTCATCAGACATTCCGCGACGTGCTGAAACGTGTTGAAGTCATCATTCAGCACAATTACCTTGTAGTTTGGGTAAGGCTTCTTTATGGTTTGACTCGTCCGCTCAGGCGTCACCACTGGCGCACCAGACGCCGCATGAGGCGCGATCGCAGTTCCTATGGTCATCATGAAAGCCACATTAAAATCAACAAAACTACATTAAAAAAATCTAAACCGTATCACTTTAGTTTACTGAGTTCACCTCTGCTCTATCAACGACTACGGTATCAAATCCCAATAAAAAGGCATCCCGCCCCCGCAGAATGCCCAACAGCCATGAATGTTCTCAGTCAAATGTTCTATTAGATGTTTTAGATATTCTCAGTCAGTCCTCTCAAACGAGCTATTCCCGTTCTGCAATTTGGTACTACAGATGAGTCCAGTGCCGAGGACTGAGTGCTAAGTGGTGAGTGGTGAGTTAGAAGTTTTGAGTTGTTGGTTCTGTCAATCACTCAAAACTCAAAATTAAAAACTCCTCACTCCTCACGTCAAAATGTGCAGCCCAGTAAACACTAGCTCACCGCCGCAGAGGTTGCAATCAGACCCACGATTAACAGAGCGGCAGCGGCAGCTTGTAGCGCATATTGGCGGGCCTGCTCAGGGGATGGAAAGACAGCAGCATACATCGTTGGCTCAACTGCGTAGTTGTTGGTTAAACCTTCTTGGTCAACTGTTACACCATTTGTGTTGGGGCGACGGAAATTAGCGCCTTCCCGCTGCATCCGAGACTGAGCTTCAGCCGGAACCAACTCGCGGCGGCTGTCCAGATTCTGTCCACGATTAACATTCAGCTCACGAGCGAGGGATGCAAAGTCAACGACAGTGTTAGCGGTGGTATCGGATGCGTAAGTCATAAAAACCTCGTTTGTTAACTTGTGTAACAATAATGTAACACTATGTTAAGCAATATTGCAAGATGGATTGATTTAAGCTACCAATCAAAGTCCGAACTTGAACTTATCAAAGCTAATCAATTCATGATGTGCATAGCAGCGTAGATTAATTAAATCTGCAAACTGTAGGGGCGGGTTCAGTAGACCAAGCTGCACTTTCATCATAGATTTGAAGGCAAAATCCGCTCCTGTCGAACGTGGAGGGCTAGATTGAGGTGCTAGATGAGGTGCGATCGCAGTTCTTGATCAGCACTATTAGCATGACCACTGCTGAACTGACCGAACAGCTAGTGACTGACACGACAAAATTCCAAGAAAGTTTACAGTGACTCGTTTTTTGATGGACACTAGAAGTCAGGATTTCTTTACAGTCTGATTTGGAGTGTTCATGGCAGTTGCATCCCAGCAGTCTCAATCGAATTCGGCTTCCTCGACGCAAACCTTTGATGTAATTGTGATTGGTTCGGGCATTGGTGGCTTAGTCACCGCCACCCAGCTTGCGGCCAAAGGTGCAAAGGTGCTGGTTTTGGAACGCTACCTGATTCCAGGCGGCAGTGCAGGCTATTTTGAGCGCGATGGCTACCGTTTCGATGTGGGCGCTTCGATGATTTTTGGCTTTGGCAAACGGGGCACGACGAACTTGCTCACACGGGCGCTGGAAGCGGTGAATGTCAGTATTGAGACGATTCCTGACCCGGTGCAGATTCACTATCATCTGCCGAATAAATTAGACCTGAAAGTTCATCGTGACTACGGCGCATTTTTGAAAGAATTGTGCGATCGCTTTCCCCATGAGGCGAAGGGTATTCATCAGTTTTATGACGAATGCTGGAACGTGTTCAACTGCCTGAACGCAATGGAGCTGCTGTCTCTAGAAGAACCGCGCTACCTGACCCGCGTGTTCTTTCAGCATCCAATGGCCTGTTTAGGCTTGGTGAAGTATCTGCCGCAAAACGTGGGGGACATCGCTCGTCGCTACATCAGCGATCCAGAACTACTCAAGTTCATCGATATGGAATGCTACTGCTGGTCAGTCGTTCCGGCTGACCTAACGCCAATGATCAATGCAGGCATGGTGTTCTCCGATCGCCACTATGGCGGCATCAACTATCCCAAGGGTGGCGTCGGCCAAATTGCTCAGAAACTAGTGGAGGGACTGGAAAAAGCAGGCAGCCAAATTCAATACCGCGCCCGCGTCACTGAAATTTTGATGGAGGGCAACAGAGCGGTTGGTGTGAAGCTGGCCTCCGGTGAAACCTATCGAGCCAAGCGCATCGTTTCCAATGCCACTCGCTGGGATACGTTTGAGCAGTTGATGCCAACCGAGCAAATTCCACCTGCCGAACAGCGCTGGCAGAAACGCTACCAAAAGTCGCCCAGCTTCCTCAGTCTGCATCTGGGCGTTCGGGCGGATGCGTTACCGAACGGGACGGAATGTCATCACATTCTGCTGGAAGATTGGCAGCACATGGAAGATCCAGAAGGGACGATCTTTCTATCGATTCCGACGCTGCTTGATCCGAGCCTCGCTCCGCCGGATCACCACATTCTGCATACATTCACGCCAAGCTGGATGGAAGATTGGCAGGATTTATCCCCTAGTGAGTACGCAGCCAAAAAAGAGGCAGCAGCTGAGCGTCTCATCCATCGGCTAGAAGCCATCTTTCCGGGGCTATCCGATGCACTGGACTATCAAGAAGTCGGCACGCCACGCACCCATCGCCGCTTTTTGGGACGCGACAGCGGCACCTATGGCCCAATTCCCAGCCGTAAGCTAATGGGTTTATTGGGGATGCCGTTTAATCGCACGTCAGTTCCCGGTTTGTACTGCGTCGGCGACAGTACGTTTCCGGGGCAGGGATTGAACGCTGTAGCGTTTTCCGGATTCGCCTGCGCCCACCGGATCGCTGTAGATTTGGGATTAAGCTAGGGACAACGATTTTAGAAACCCCATAGGGGCGATGCGTTGGGTCATAATGCTGTTGTCAGAACCCAAATATATCGGCCAAATGTATCCGCCCCTACGCAAAATCGCAATTAGGCTGACTGGTGCGCTAGACCGTCATATTGCGGCAAACGGGGCTTTTGGATGATTCCATCCTCTAGGTAAACAATATTATCGGCCACGTCCATAATCCGGGGATCATGGGTGACAATCAGAACCGTGCAGTCCATCTTTTTCGCCAAATCGTGCAGAATCTCTGTTACCCGGTGGCCGCTGTGGGAATCCAGAGCCGCTGTCGGTTCATCGGCCATGATTAGCTTGGGATGATCGGCTAGGGCACGCGCGATCGCAACTCGCTGCTTCTGCCCACCAGATAAATCGCGGGGCCTGTTTCTCGCTTTGTCGGCTAAGCCAACCTGATCCAGCAGTTCCAAAGATTCTTGCTTAGCCCGTTTGCCTCGAATGCCCTTAATGTTATAAGCCAGCTCAACATTCTCAACCGCCGTTAAAGCCGGGAATAGGTTAAACCCTTGAAAAATAAAGCCAATGTAATCAAGGCGGAATTTGGCTAACTCAGTGCGAGACATGGCTGTAATGTCTTGTCCCAGCAGGCGGACTTGGCCGCTAGTGGGCGTTAAGATGCCTGCCAAGATTGACAATAGCGTCGTTTTACCGGAACCGGATGGCCCCATCAGGAGCTGCACTTGCCCAGCGGGAATATCCAGATTGATACCTTTGAGCGCTTTGTAGGGCTGCGCTCCATTTTGAAATACCATCTCAATGTCGCGGGCTGCGATCGCAACTCGTGCGTTTTGCACATGGGTAGCACTGCGATCAACCGCAGGCTGATAAGTCGGAGTATTCGTAAAGTTCAATCGAGAAACAGTCACGTAGTTTCGCCTCTGAGACAATCCAACAAAACAGGCTATAAAACGAGTACGGCTATGCGTTTAGTCTTCTGCTTCTAACTTCAGCCTAGCTCGGGTTCACTCCAGATACTAAAACTGTCAAATGAACCTAAACTGAATTCCAAATCAGAACTTGCTGAGTCATCATTCTGCCCACCAAGCGAGGGGAATCTAGCCTGTCTACCCCTTACGTCTTCCAGTATGCCAAGATTGCAAAATGTAAACGTCATCACCAACTTCTTTACACTCCTCTCTGTGGTTAGAATACCCAAGTCGGACAACTGTCAAAGACCTTTAAGGAGTCTTTATATTTCGACCCAATATTTCGACCCAAACTGAAGTTGCACTGTTCAAGCTTTGAAAACAATACCTGGGTCAACCCGCGTCACTTTCTGAATTGCAAAAACGGCAGACATTGTACACATCCCAATCGTGACGCCGAAAACCCCAATGCCCGACAGCGGTGTAATTAAGATGACGATTCCTTGCGTTGCCGCCGTCCAGGTGCCTAATCCCAGACATAATGCCATGCCCGGTAAATAACCCAGCACCGCCATCCACAGAGCCTGCTCCAAAATGACGCTGTAGATAGTCCAGTTTGACGCGCCCATCGCTTTCAGAGTTCCAAACTCCTTGATGTGATCAGACACGGAGGAATACAGAATTTGGCCGACAATCACCATACCCACAACCACGCCCACAACTGCACCTAAGCTCAGGATAAACCCGACTCCCGTTTGGGTCTGCCAGTAGGTTTGCGTCTTTTCAATCATCTCGCCATTTGTGTAGGCGCGGGTGCCGGGCAGTTCTGCTTCAATGCGCTTAATGACAGCTTTGGGATCGGCTCCAGGTGTAACCTTCACCATTAAATAGGTAATCGGATCAGTTGCCCGCAGCGGCTCTACCTCTGGCACAGTTTCATCGGCTGGATTATTGCGCTCGTAAGCATTAATGCACCGCAACCCCCCATCCGACTGAACCTGGCAGTCCAACTGCGTGGTGAAACCCGCAGTAACGTAAACATTAGCGGTTTCCAGTGAGGTAAAGAGAAATTTACTGGAGACAATTGACTGCGTATTTTCCGTGATGCCAACAACTTCTGCGGGCAAGGCTCGGTTTTCGCCCACATCGCCAACTTCGTCAATGCCAAACGAATTGAGATTAGTCTCATCCACAATGACGGTGTACGGACGATCTAAGTTGGTGACTTGGCCCTCTAGCAGGTCACCTGGGACAAACAGACTTCCTTGCGGCTCAAACCCAAAGATACGCAATGGCGTTGGCTTGCTGCTGTCAGCCTGCCAACGCCCGGAACCAATGATCAAGGGTTCTACTCGCTGAATTCCGTCAAGGCCAATTGCCTGGTTGTAATAGGCATAGGGAATGGGCTCGGTCAGCTCGAAATTTACCATTTCTTCTGAGCCAACCCACACATCTGCTTGCGACTGTTCAAGCAGCAGTGTGGTTGATCGAGCAAAGCCTTCGAGAATTCCCGTCTGAATAGTGACCAGACTGACGGCAAACATAATGCCAGCCTGGGCTACCAGCAGGCGAGGAATATCCTCAAACAGGTTTTTACGCGCAATTGAAGCCATGAATGATCAAGGCACCCTCAGCAGAGAAGCTTCTCCTTTATCCTACCGATCCCCCTCTGATCGGAAAACATCCCATCGTACCAGTGTGCAGACTGTCCCTAGGAGTTAACTATTGCTATGGATTTATGGAATTGGAGGGAGGAGATGGAGAGAAAGGGAGAAAGGGACTGGGGGGCAGAGTTAAGGGTAAATTAGGATTTTGCAGGTTTCTGGGGTTGGGGAAACGGCTTGGTCAACCGCTTTCATCAGGTCAGCTAGGGGATAGCGATCGCTAATGAGAGCATCCACATTAATCCGCTGATTAAACACGATATCGGCAGCTAGATTCTGTAGCCGATAGGACGAGCTATAGCTGCCCATCAGGTCGATCTCGCGCCGATAGAGCACATTGGGATTGATGGGGATCTCAATCTCGTCTGGGAATTCGGCAAAGAATAGGATTTTGCCGCCTTTGCGAGTGCAGTCCAGCGCTTGGAAAAAGGCTTTGTCGCTGGGTACGGCCAGAAGGGTAGTATCAACACCGAGTCCCCTGGTGCAGTCGTGAATCTTGCTGACTAAGTCGGGATCGCGAGCATCAAAAGCGGCTTTCGCGCCGAGCTGTTTGGCTTTTTCGATGCGGGTAGGCAGGAGATCCGTTGCGATCGCAGTTGCCCCGAAGTAATTAACCAGCATGACAAACATCAAACCAATCGGGCCAGATCCAGTCACCAGCACTGTTTGTCCGGGCTGAATATTGGCCTTTTTGACCGCCTTTAAGCAGCAGTTGGTCGGTTCGACAAAGCTAGCCTGCTCAAAGGTGATGTTATCGGGAATAGGAATCAGGCCACCGTGCTGCACAATATGTCCCGGCACCTTCACGTATTCAGCAAACCCACCGCCACTGGGCGCAAAGCCTGCCGTTGTCGTCACCTGCTTGTACACATTGCACATGGAAAAATTGTCGTTCATACAGTAGTCGCAGTGCATACAGGGAATGTGGTGCATGACGACCACTCGCTGCCCGACCTGATAGTCCTGAACGGCTGCCCCCACGGCACTGATCACACCTGCGGTTTCGTGACCAAAGATGCGCGGCGGTTCGTAGAGCGGATAGCGAATTTTCTTGATATCAGACTGGCACAGTCCCACAACCTGCACCTGTACCAGCACTTCATCATCCGCTAAATCTGGAATTGGCACGTCCTCAAAGTTGAGCTGATTCACTCCCCGAAAAACCTGGGCCTTCATATCGCAAGTTCCACAACATTAAATGCCTAACAATGCCTATATTCTCATCTCCTCAATCGATAGCGATAGTCCTATTAATTAGGACATTTTTGTGGTGCGGCTTCATCCGTGCCCTAACCTAGCTGACTACAGCCATACAACCTAAAAGAAGCGAATTGCCACCGTACGGTGGCAATTCGCTTCTTTTAGGTTGTATGGCGTTGACCAATGACTATGACGCTGATGCTGCGGACTGGACGTTAGCTAACGTTGCCAAGCCATCGGGATACAGCGTGACAGCGTATTGTTGATCGGCTTGAGCTGACTGCGATCGCTGCACCTCTCCCAGATAAACCAAGTTGGAAACCTGATCATCGAGATGCAGAATAGTGCGAGCGCGAATCGTAGGTGGTTCCCCCGGCAGCCCTAATCGGCCTGGCCCAAACAGATCAGATGCAGCTTGGGTCAGTGTTGCTTCGAGTTCCGTTTCGGTAATCTCAGGCGCGACTTTTATCACCACCTGAGTTGAACCTGAATCGTAAACCGTGGTGTAGCGAACGGCACCGGGGATTACGGTGCGGGTAATGGGTACAATACTTAACCCAAAAAATCCAACGGTTAGCACGGCCATAAAGCCCGTTACGCCAACCAGCCGAAATCGCAATCCCCACTGCAAGAAAAATGCGATCGCAGTCAGCGCCGCAAACGCCAGGGTAATAATGGCAGACCATTTTGTGGCATCTAAAAAATCAGCAGGCGTTGGCATAACAAATCTTTCTCTCTTCCTCTATTACGTTTGATTTGATGACTCATACGTAAGGTGGACACTGCCCACCCTACCAGCTTCTGGAATGCATTCCCAAATGACCTGGATCAACGACTACTCGTTTTCGTTACTGACAAAGGCAGATGGGTCAGCGGCCTCAGCAGTTTCTAATGCAGCCTTCAAGGTGTGCCAGCCCAAATTGGCACATTTGATCCGCACCGGAAACTGAGCGACACCCTGCATAACATTCAGCTTGCGCTGCTCTTTGGGAAATTCAGCCTCCCCGCGCATCATTTGCTGAAACCGCTCAACCATTGCCAGAGCCTCGTCAACGGATTTACCCTGTAGTGCCTCCGCCATCAGGTCTACAGATGCCATTGAAATCGCACAGCCCTCACCCTCAAATTTGACGGACTCGATATGTTCATTGGCTTCATCTAAAGTCAGCGTCAGCTCAATTGTGTCGCCACAAGAGGGGTTGTGGCCTTTTTGGTAGCGGTGAACTGGATCGGCTTGGCCCCGATGACGGGGTTTTTTGTAACGTTCCAGAATAACCTGTTGATAAAGATCGCGTAGATTGCCGAGAGTCATGAGGAAACTAGCTGATACACATCAACTCAGTAATGGGTCAATAACAACACCAGACTACTTGAGCTATCTCTGATCCTATATCAAACCAGAATGGAGTAATACTCTAGTCTTCAGTTCATGGCAGGAATACACCTCACTCCTCACTCCTCACTCCTCTCGCCTTCACTCCTCACTCCTCTCGCGCCAGTAATGATGTGGGCCTGTAGTTCAAGTTTTGATGCTAAATGCCGATATTCAGGTGAAAGTCTTTAGGATAGAACTAGCAGGCATCCATAACGTAATCTCATCAGGTTGGCACTGCATGTGGCTGATGTCGCTCAAATTACGCCATTTGGCTTATGCCTTTCTACACACTTCGTCTAAATGTCGTTGATGCTAGTCTATGAGTAATTGCAATAGTTAAGTGGTTAAGTTAGTAGGGTTTAAGCTGGAGATTAATCAAAATCCCAGATGCGAAGACCCTGATACTGGCGTCGCCCCCGTTAAACAGCACTGTAGGGTGTGTTAGGCAAACGGCAATGAAGCCCAATCTATCCACAATCAAACTATCCTCGGAGGAGGCTGACCTTTACTTTCAGGCTAGTCTCCAAACATTCGAGCAGCATGATTTTGCCGAGTCGCTGACCTATTTAGAGCGGGTTATGCGGTCTGATTTTGATCTGTGGCAAATTTGGTACCAGCGTGGACTCACGCTCCAGGCTTTGGGGCAGTACCAAGATGCGATCGCAAGCTACCAGGCTGCACTTCGATTAGCCCCGCCTGCTGATGCTGCTGCCCAAATTTGGTATGATCAGGCCGATTCGCTCCATTATGGTCTTGGAGAATATCAAACTGCGATCGCGGCTTACGATCAGGCGATCCAGATTGATCGTCACTATATAGATGCTTGGTTCCATCGCGGCAGCGCGCAACTTTATGGGTTGAAACAGGCTTATGCTGCGATCGCAAGCTATAACCAGGTGTTGAGCATCGATCCTAGTTATGATTTGCTTTGGTACAACCGAGGCAATGCACTGGCCGACCTCGGCTTTTACCATGCGGCTATTAGCAACTACGATCGTGCGATCGCGCTGACCCCAGACAATGCTATCATTCGGCAGGCTCGCGTTCAGGTGATTAGTCAGCTAGTCGATGATCCCAACATTGATCCAGAAGCTTATGAAAATCTGGACTGGGAAAAGCTTTCAATTGTGCCGACAGCTCCGCAGGAAGACCTAGACAATGCGGCTCCCGTCGTCTCAACGCTGATTCAGTACGACACACTGATTCAACAAGAAGATTTCTCTGACCAAACCGACCAGAGCGAGCAGCGCTCCGCCGTTTCTACTCAAACTAAAACTCAATTCATAGCCTTCGTGCAGGATAGCGAAGGGTTACGCCGGATTGTGCTTGATAAGCCGTTTTACTCAGTGGGACGAGATGCGAGCTGCGATATTCGCCTCTACTCAAAATATGCCTCGCGCCATCATGCGGTGCTGGTCTTAAAAACCTCTGAATCAGAACCGAGGGGCTATGACATTAAAGACGGCGATGGCAAAGGCCACCAGAGTACAAACGGTCTAATCGTCAACGGTCACAAGTGCCGCGATCGCTCTCTAGAAAATGGTGACACCATCATATTTGGTCCCAAAGTTTGGCTGCGCTACGTCGTCCTCGATTCCTAAACCCGCGAAGCTAGTGTATGTCCAAAGTCATCATTGGCGTGATGGGGCCGGGTGAAAGCGCTTCAGCAGATTTGCAGGCAACGGCCTACATGTTAGGACAGCACATTGCTCAGCAGGGGTGGGTTTTGCTCACGGGTGGGCGCAACACAGGCGTTATGGATGCCGCGTGCCGAGGAGCCAAATCAGCTGATGGTTTGACTATCGGCATCCTTCCCGGTAGTTCTCAGACAGCCACGTCTGCCGCAGTGGATATTCCAATCGTGACGGGGTTGGGGCACGCCCGCAATGTGGTTAACGTCCTCTCTAGTCAAGTGATTGTGGCTTGTGGTCTGGGGGCGGGTACAACTTCAGAAGTTGCGATCGCGCTAAAAATCCATCGCCCTGTCATTCTTTTGCAGGTTCCGCCCGATGCCTGCACCTTCTTCCAAAGTTTGAATCGGTCGCTGGTGCATATCGCAACCGATTGCCCCCACACCACTCACCTGATCCATCAGCTCATGGCGGGTTCTTTGCCCGATCCCAAGAATCGCATCTCACACTAAAAACCCCAAACGTAAGCCGTGAGGAGTCAGGGGTTTGAAGAGCTGTAGAGGTTGCAAAGGCTGTAAAGGTTGTAGAGATTACAGACACCGTCCTCCACACTCAGACTCAACACTCAGCATTAACCTCATCTACAACGCTAATTCCTAAAGCAAATACAAGAATTTAAGCGATTTATCCGTAAATTGAATCGCTGACACTGTAGTTAAAGCCGTCGTTCATAGCTAGCAAAAATAGAAACAATAAATCTAGATTTCGATAGTAGTATTCAAGCCGTGATACTTCAAAAGCTACTTTATTTCTATGTCATAAGATATCTAGATTTTCTCCCTTCAGATAGCGTTTTTGCAGCTTATATCTGAGTAATATATGGGTATAACACCTTAATAAATGACATTTAGACCCAAAGTTTAAGTCTTAATTAAATTATTTTGTCCGATAGGAGGAGGCTCATTATGAGAGCACGTTTTAATCAGCAATGCTTCTCGAAACCATCTAAATCAAACAGTCGTGATCATCAACATGTCATGACAATCAATATGCAGCAAAAACTCCTCCGGCTTGGTATCTGTCTAGGTGTTGGTTTAGTGACTTTAACGGCAGCCGCACCCTCTTTTGCCGATTCATCTGCTGATTCAGAGGGCACAAGCAATCGGGAAGTGGTTGCAGTAACACCTGATGAGATTGACAGTTCCCTTACCAGAACGTACATTCCAACGACAATTTACTTACCTGATCCACAGACCTATCAACTTGAACCGCAGACCGTTCCGGTAGATAGTAATGCACCCGTTGCTGGCGTTGTTGGCCAAATCATCAACTCTTACGAAGGACAGGAGGTTGGCATTGAAGGCTATGACGTAGCGGTTGACCAGGCAAGCCAAATTGCCCGCGTCAATTTCGACGTCAGCGGTGAGCGAAACGGTAGAGAGTTTTATAGCCTCAGCAGTGCGAATCAAGTTGCTCTCTTCGAATCGATTCGTGAAACACTGCTGACGAATCCAGACTACCAAATCAACGAAATTATCTTCAGCGCCAACGGAGAATTGTTTGAAATTTAAGCGTTTAGAAATCCTTGAAACCCAAAGCCGCGCCTGATCAGGCGCGGCTTTGGGTTTCAAGGATTTCTTTGATAATTCTAGCTTGCTTTTAATTGGGCAACTGAATCAAG
>CBKWJC010000012.1:0-88855 GCA_966674685.1 uncultured bacterium | reverse complement strand
GAAATTGCGCCACTGTCACAGGTGGTGCAATTTGGCCTTAGTCTAAACTCCAGTTTCAAAAACAGCTTGTCCAAAATGCTTGAAGAAACTTGCCTGAATTTCTTCTGGCGATATTTCTTCTGGTGACATTGTCGTATCCGCTTGAGGAACCTCGACTTGTGAAACATAATCTTGAAGATACTCCAGGGCTGCCCGAGGACTGGAGCAGAAAACAACCTCCGGCTCCGGTTGCCCCATCACCGCATACGCACCCTTGATAGCAGCCACTGCTCGAATCCGATCAAGAGGTTGAGTTGATAAATAAATGCGTCTCCACTTTTCCTGAATATCAGGAATTTGCTCGACTTGAGCTGGAGTAAGAAACTGAATTTGCGACATGCTGCTATTTCGGGAAAATATTGTTACTTAGAACGAGTGTTCCCGAAAGGATCTAAACGAAATCATTTTTGAGTTAGATGCCTAGCGCAGACTGACATAAGAACTACTATCCAGTGATTCGCTAACGCTGAGCGCCGTTTGCCGTGCCCATTGATCAGCCGCGAGGATATCGTCCAACGTTGGCTGTGCTTTGTTGTCAGCCTGGTGGCGATCGCAAACTTGTTCAATCAGGCGGGGAATGTCGAGGAACTGAATTTTCTCGTCTAGGAACAGCTCCACAGCTTTCTCATTGGCGGCATTCAGCACCGCAGGCATGGAGCCACCTGCTCGACCTGCCGCATAGGCCAAATTCATACAGGGATATTTATTGTGATCCGGTTCGCGGAAGGTCAAATCGCCTGCTTTCACCAGATCCAACGGCTCCCAATCGGTATAGATTCGCTCCGGCCAGGAAAGAGCATAGAGCAGCGGCAACCGCATATCCGGCCAGCCAAGCTGCGCCAATACCGACGTATCCTGTAGCTCAATCAGCGAGTGAATAATGCTCTGGGGATGAATCACGATGTCGATGTGGTCGTAATCCATGCCGAATAGGTAGTGGGCTTCGATCACTTCTAGCCCCTTGTTCATCAGCGTGGCCGAGTCCACCGTGATCTTGCGGCCCATTGACCAGTTGGGATGCTTCAGCGCATCGGCAACTTTGACCGTGCTCAGCTTCTCGACAGGCCAATCGCGAAATGCGCCGCCGGATGCGGTCAGCAGAATCCGCCGCAGTCCCCCTGCTGGTACACCCTGCAAACACTGGAAAATGGCCGAGTGCTCTGAGTCAGCAGGCAGGAGCTTGACATTATGCTGCTCCACTAGCGGTAAGACAACTGGGCCACCCGCAATTAGCGTTTCTTTATTGGCCAGGGCAATATCTTTCCCAGCTTCAATGGCGGCAATCGTGGGTAATAATCCGGCGCAACCGACAATCCCGGTCACCACCGATTCCGCGTCACCGTAGCGTGCTACTTCGACGACGCCCTCTTCTCCAGCCAGGCAGATCGGTTGTGGGTCAAGATCTGCGATCGCAGTTTTTAACTGATCAAACTTGGTGCGATCGCAAATGGCGACGATTTCGGGACGAAACTGGCGGACTTGTTGCGCTAGCAGCTCGACATTACTGCGGGCCGCCAAACCCACCAGCCGAAACTGGTCGGGATGGTGTTCAACAATATCGAGCGTCTGTGTACCAATAGATCCGGTTGAGCCAAGGAGCGTAATTGCTTTCACGATTGCTTAAGAATTCGCAGCAACTCCACTATAAGCCGTTCTGGGGATCATTTGACACCGCATCGCCATAGCTAATGTGTTCAGATTTATAGGCAGGCGGTTCCACATGAATCGTGCAGCGGACTGGTCCATACTTCTCCTCCAGCTTTTCTTCCACCGCTTCCGTAATTTCGTGGGCAGTTGCGACATCCCGCACGGCCACGATTAGGTGCATGTCGATGAAAATTTGCCGACCCGGCAGCCCCCGCGACGCAATATCGTGACAGTTCACCACCCCCGGCACCTGCATCACGGTTTCATAAATTGCCTCAGGTGCGATCGCCATTTCATCCACTAGCCAGGGCAGATTAGATTTCAGCACTTCCCAACCGCTGCGAAAGACCAGCATCGCCACCGGAAACGCCAGCACAATATCCAACCATTGAAAGCCCGCCCAAACACCAATTAGACCACCCAGCACAGTAATCGTGATCCAGATGTCGCTCATCGTGTGGTAGGCGTCGGCAATTAAAATCTTGCTGCCCAGTCGATTACCAATGCGTCGCTCATAGAAGGCCACGAAGATATTAATGCCAAGCACCAGCAGCATAATCCAGAGCGCCGGAGCCGACATTTCCACCTCGCCGCCGCCCTGAATTAGCCGATCCACCGCGCCTTTGAAAATCTCAAAGCAGGCAATTCCTAAAAATGCGGCAATTCCCAAGGCACCGACTGCCTCGTACTTTTGATGCCCGTAGGGATGGTCACGATCGGGTTCGGGCGAGGCGATTTGATTGGTGACTAAACCCAGCACGTTATTGGCACTGTCAGTGACGCTGTGGAGTGCATCTGCCAACAAGCTCAGCGAGCCTGTCCACCAGCCCACGACGGACTTGAGTAGCACAACCAGCACATTTAGGGCCAGTGTCCACATCAATACCCAGCGCACCTCGGCACGATAATCATTGGGATTGGAATGGCTCTGAGTCACGGAATTAACCTGATGACAATAACCCTAATTTTATAAGCAGCGGGGAGAAAGGGGACAAAGAAGCTGAGCACAATCTCCCGTAGGATGGGCGCTGCCCACCCTACGGGGCTGCTACTGAACAGCGGCCTGATTGAGCAACGTCATCGGTCTCATCTGTTTCACCTGTTCGAGCTGGGCGGCATCTTTGACCAGCAGCGTCCCTGCATAGGCCAGTGAATTGAGCGAGATACCGCTGACTTGATCCTGCGATCGCGGAATCACCATCATCCACTCGCGGGTGATCAGCAGATTGTAAATAGGTGGTTCGGCTGTAGAGGTTAGCTGTAGCCAGTGAAGAAGCTGATGGTAGTGGGTTTCAAGCACTGTGCCTACCTCAGCATCAGTAAGCTGGCAGAGATCAAAAAAGGGAGGGAGAGATGCGATCGCATGTTGAAACTCAAAACTCGGAACGGTGCCGATATCATCTATAAACTCGACCTGCTGGATCACAGTTGCGATCGGCAACCGTCCACCATTGGGCATCAGCGGAAACGGAATCAACTGCAAATGCTTATGCCGCTGGCTAGCTCCCGCTTCTGCTCCCGCGTTATAAAAACCCAAACCGTCAATTGAGCGCAAGCACCGCCACAGCGCTGCCCAGTCTTTTGCATTCAACACATCAAGCTGTTCTTCAAACTCGCGCGTAACAACCAGCAGATGATGATCAACGACTTTAAACTTATTTAGCAGACAAAAATGAGTGTCCGACAGGTTAGCCACAAATAAATCGGGTTCGTGGGGCAAAAACGGGTCGAAATCCTTATCCTGCTTCTGCGTTGCGTTTGCCTTGCGCTGTAAGTTTTTGAGCACATACACCACAAAGGGAATCCCGTTCTGCTCCACAATCTCATAGCGCGTTTCTAGCGGGTGCAACGCTCCGCAGCGCAGTCCATGCTCCGTTTGCGCCTGTACCTTGATCCACAATGAATCTGCGCGGTTATGTCCTGTCATTGAATGAGGCGACGTTCCTCCCCCTTCCTGATCTAAAGAACGCTTACTCATACCGATGCCTACTTGATTGTTCAATCCTGTCTGCTCACTGTAGCGAATTGTGAGTCTCTTTGAAAACAGCCAGCGAGTAGGACTTACACCCTGCACCCCAAACCCACAAGAATTATTTGCCGACGCATCACGGCGACACAGTAACTCTTTATAGGTTCTCAAGTGCAAGGTGCAAGATGTGAGTCTTCCTATTCGACAGGAACGACAAGCAGCCTTTCAGGAAAATTACGCAAAAGTTTATCAAGACTTTGCTAATAATCAAATTTAGATGAATGCACATAAGGGATTATCCCTATACAAGAGAAGCTATATATCGTTGTTAATAGTCATCATTCATAGTCATCTGCCACTTTTAATACCAGTTTTTGTGAAAACGATCCTGAATAAAGGACTAATCTCAAGACCATATAAGTAGGTTGACATAAATAAACGCATCAAAAAAAACCGGGGGAGCGCTCCGCCGGAGCGTTCCCCCGGTTTTTTAGACATGCATTTATTTGTATGTAGCTACTTATAGAAACTCAATTTATTTTCTGCAAAGCGTTTATGGAGCAAACGCTTCACAAAAAATAAATCATAGTTTTCAACATTTAACGGCTTTAATTAGTTCCTATGATGATGCTCCTGGAGCAACTAATTTCTTATCTCAGTACATTTTTTTACTCGGCTGCTTTAGCTAAATCAACAAAATAACGGTAGCCGCAGCCTGCGATCGCAGATTTAAGGCTAACTTTAGCCGATCTATTTTCTCCATCATTGCAAGCTCTAAAGATATCGTTTGGCACAGTAATACATACAAATTTTGATCAGCCTTTCCTCGGTCATCCCTTGATTCCTATGTCTTCCCTTATAAATTCGGTTACTTCCTCAAATCCGCTAGTTTCGGTCATCATTCCTGCTTATAATGCCGCAAATTTCATCAGAGATACATTGACATCTGTCATGAGTCAAACGTATCCAAATCTAGACATTATTGTTGTTGATGATGGCTCTTGCGATCGCACTGTCGAAATTGTCAATCAGCTTATACAAAAGGATAGGCGAATTCGACTGTTGCAGCAGCCAAATTGTGGAGTTGCTGCGGCACGTAACTTGGCTATTCAAAATGCGAAGGGTGAGTTTATTGCACCCATTGATGCGGATGATATTTGGTATCCCACTCAAATTCAGCGGCAGGTACAAGCCATGCAGCAAGGGGGCAACCGGATTGGTTTAGTCTACTCATGGTCGGTTGATATTGATGAACAAAATCTCCCGACGGGCGAATTTCACTCAGCTCAAATTGGTGGGAACGTTTATACAACGCTGATTGCTCACAACTTTATTGGCAATGCAAGTGCAACCTTAATTCGCCGAAGCTGTCTAGATCAAGTTGGCGGATATGATCCAGAACTACGCCATCAACAAGCACAGGGGTGCGAAGACTGGGATCTATATTTGCGAATTTCAGAGCGATATGAATTCCAGGTCGTGCCTGAATTTTTAGTTGGCTATCGTAAGCTTAGCAACAGTATGTCGGGCGACTATCGAACGATGGCAAAATCCCATCGGCTCATCATGGCAAGTGCTCATCAGCGCTCTCCACATGTGCCGTCTTACCTATTTAACTTATCAAGTAGCAACTTGTATATATACTTTGCTCACCAATGTCATCGTTATCAACAGCATGACATCACGCGCTTTTGGTTAAGGCAGGCGTTAGCGGCAGATAAGTTTAGTCCTTGGCTTCGACCGGGTTTCTATCGGTTGCATGGTGCAAGTTTACTGGCGCATTTAAAGGCTCGTTTACAGATAATACTGCGATCGCACTATCAGCCAAAATCAGACGTTTTCCAGTCACCACTAGCTGTACATTCTGATACGCAAAATTGCGACCTATTACCTCCCGAATTTTCTGCTCCTCGATTAGCTCTATGGCTCACTATTCACATTAATCACCTGTTTCACTGTCTCGTTTCAATAGTTGTAAAACGATCTAAAACATCTGTTTATAACCATCCAACTAGCTCCTTCTTGATCGTAGATAAATAATGATGAAGGAAATTCAGTTAATACGTACTCTTTATCCATTCATTCGCGCCTATAAATGGGTGGCAATTGCCATCGTTGGTCTAGGCATTTTATCTTCATTGGCAGAAGGTATCGGTATTAGCTTATTAATTCCGCTTTTACATAGTCTAGACTCAGATCCGTCTCAATCAGCTCAGCAGCAAGGACTGGTGGCTTTACTGAACAGCTCGTTTGCAGGATTCTCAGACGAGCGTCGATTAGTGATGATTGCGATCGCAATTGCGATCGCAATTCTGGTGAAAAATGTTTTAGCTTATACCAATAAAACATTATTTAGCTGGTTTACACATCAAGTCGGTCATCAAATTCGAGCCAAAATTTTCAATCAGCTACTACAGCTCCATTACTCCTATTTAGAGGCCAAAGATTCTGGGCAACTACTAAACTTATTAGCAACCGAGAGCTGGCAAGTCATTCGTGCCCTTGAAATGTTGGTGAATTTGATGGTGAGTATTTGCGTTGTAGCCGTATTCACCATTCTGCTATTGCTCCTATCATGGCGATTAATGCTGTTAATTAGCATTCTCATGCTGTTGATCTCGCTGATTATTCGGTATGTTACGCAACAAGCACAACTGATCGGTCACCGAGCCGTCAAAGCGAATACTATATTGGCGACTTTGATGTGCGAAGGATTAATGGGAATGCGAACAATTCGTGCATTTAATCGTGAGGAGTACGAACAGCATCGCTTTGATCAAGCCTCACAGCAAGTCAAACATTTATTTTGGCGACTTGAGCTGCTATATGGCTTAGTTGATCCCCTACATGAAGGACTAGCAACATTCTTAATCATTGGAGTTTTGGTATGGTCACTACTCAATAATCCATCTTCCCTGTCAACAATTTTGACGTTTATGTTCATGCTGTATCGAGTACAGCCTCAGATTAAACTCATTGATACCTATCGAGTGAGTTTGATGGCAACAGATGGTTCAATTACTGTAGTTTTAGACTTTATTAGTCATGAAAATAAGCCTTATCAAACATCTGGACATCTGCAATTTCAAGGACTACAGGATGAGATTTTGCTTGATCAGGTAAGTTTTCAGTATGAAAATCAAGGCCAAGATGATCTCGCACTTCACGATATTTCATTGCGTATTCCCAAAGGGAAAGTTACGGCATTAGTTGGCCCATCTGGTGCAGGTAAGTCAACACTTATTAATCTAATTTGTCGCTTTTACGATGCAACGACGGGGCAAATTTATGTGGATCAAGCTGTGCTAAACCACTTTAGTTTAGAGAGTTGGCGATCGCGAATTGCGATTGTGAGCCAAGATATTCACCTGTTCAGCGCCAGCATTCGAGACAACATTGCCTACGGTCGCTTAGATGCCACAGATATCGACATCATCGAAGCAGCGAAGCGGGCCAATGCCCACGATTTTATTATGCAGCTTGAGGGTGGCTACGACCATCTGGTCGGCGATCGCGGACTGCTGCTGTCAGGAGGACAACGACAGCGACTGGCACTCGCCCGCGCCATTGTGCGAGATCCTGAAATCCTGATTCTCGACGAAGCCACCAATGCATTGGATACCCGATCTGAACATTTAATTCAGGCGGCCTTGGCTGAATTTAGTCGCGATCGCACTGTGATTGTGATTGCCCATCGGTTATCTACCATTGAGCAGGCTGATCAAATTGTTGTGCTCGATCAAGGACAAATTGTTGAACGTGGCAATCTATCACAACTGCTGCAAAACCAAGGACTCTTTCATCAACTTTATCAACTGCAATACAGTCATGCGCTATCCCATTCGTGAGCTTGAACTGAGTCATCTACAGCCTGATTGGTCTCTTGATCTTGTTTTCGAAAAGAATGACAGCGGCTTAGCGCTGATTGTACGCTACTGCGATCGCCCCATTGGCTTCATTTTGCAGCCTTTTCCTACCCAGACGCCTCTATCTGCTGCGACAGTTGCTCAGCTTTTAGACCAGCAAATCGGCACCCAGCTACTCCAGGAAAAAATTCGTCAAGACCTGCCTCAGACGGCTGCACCCGTTCCTTTCCCAACGCTCACTGTCGCCATCTGCACCAAAGATCGACCGGACAATATGCAGCGTTGCTTAACCGCATTACTTGCCCTCCAGCAACCCGACCTAGAGCAGCCTCCCCCGTTCGACATCTTAGTGGTCGATAATGCACCGAGCGATGAGCGAACCTATGAGTTGATTCAATCTATGCCGAGCGTGCAATATACTCGTGAACCCAAGCCTGGACTAGATTTTGCTCGTAATCGAGCGCTTCAGGAAGCAACGGGTGAACTGCTGGCCTTTTTAGATGACGATGTGATCGTCGATCGACGCTGGCTTGTGGGTTTGCAGGAAGCTTGGGCTGAAAATCCGGATGCAGGTGGGTTTACGGGACTGGTTTTGCCCTATGAATTAGAAACCGAAGCTCAGATTATATTTGAGCGCCGGGGCGGATTTCGGCGCGGCTTTGAGAAAATCCGCTACCACGGTTCAACCCAAGTCGATAATCCGTTCTACCCCTGCGGCGCGGGCAATTTTGGCGCAGGTTGTAATATGGCTTTTCGCCGTGACGTGTTGCTTAAGATGGGTGGATTTGATGATGCGCTCGACACAGGCGCTCCACTACCGGGCGGCGGCGATCTGGACATCTTCTACCGGATTGTTCGGGCTGGCTATCCATTGATTTATGAACCCCAATTTTTGGTTTACCATCAGCATCGCCGCGAATTCAAACAACTTCAGCGTCAGTATTGGAGCTGGGGGGCTGGTTTCATGGCGTTTATCGTCAAGTCGTATCAGCACGATCAAAGCCAACGTCAACGCATCAAGCTGCTACGCATAATTGGCTGGTGGTTTAAGTATCAGTTTAAGCAGTTGCTTGATGGCTATGTCGGCAGCCGCATCTTGCCACCCCGGATGGTGTGGGCAGAACTGTGGGGTGGTATTCAGGGGCTATGTGGCGAGTATCAGCGATCGCAACGTCGGGTTGAGCAGATTCGGAGGCAGTACTCATGACAGATGCGCCTTTCTTAGAGCTGATTATCTGTACCTATAACAATGCCGAGATGCTGGCGGGTGCTTTAACTGCGATCGCACAGCAACAGGTTACCGCATCGGTTCAGTGGGGCGTTCTTGTCGTTAACAATAACTGTACCGATCACACGGCAGAGGTCGTCGAACAGGCGATTGGTTTAGGCAATATTCCCAACTTACGCATGGTGTCCGAAGCGGTGCAAGGTTTAACACCAGCGCGACTATGTGGCGTACATCAAACAATGGCTCCGTGGATTGCATTTGTTGATGATGACTGTTTTCTCGCGCCAAACTGGGTGGCTGAAGCGGCTCAGTTTGCGCTCCAGCAGCCCCACTGTGGAGCATTTGGTGGACGAGTCACGCTGGAATGGGAAGTTTCACCTCCTGCCTACGCAATGCCGTTTAAATATGCCTTTGCTGAGCAAGAGCTGGGCACGGAAACTAAACCTGTCTCTTGGCTCGTTGGGGCAGGTGTTGTGATTAATCGCTCCGCCTTGGCAGCCGTTGGCTGGATTGAGCGCCAACTTCTAGCGGATCGGGTGGGCAAGACCCTCGTGTCCGGTGGCGATATGGAAATTGCCTTACGCATTGCCGCCCAGTACCAGCTATGGTACGTCCCGACCATGCAGCTTTTCCACCAAATTGCCGCCCAGCGCATGACCTATCAGTATCTACTCAATATCAACTACCGACTAGGCATGAGCCAGTTATTTGTTAAATCCTTGGAGTGGGATCAGTCCTACCCAGCTTGGGTGCTTCGGTCAATTCAAGAAGCATGGAAACAGAGTTTCTATGCCAGTAAAGTGCTGATCAAATCAGTTTTACAGCGTTGTGCGATCGCAGAAAGCCGTATTACGTTGCAGTTCTGGTGGGGCTACTGGGTTGGCATTTGGCAGCTATTCAGTATGGATACCCAGCAGCGCCAGCAACTTCTAGGGAGTGCTAAAGCGTATGTCAAATGAGTTAAAGGTACCAGCAACAAACGCTCACTTATCGGCAACAGTACCTCCTGAAACGCCGAAAACATCAACTCAGCCATTATGGAAAATTCACCATTTTGACCTGAGCCAAGCAGTTCCAGCGCTAGAACCTTTAAGGTTTCAGAAGGGGTTGTATGCCGTCTTTTGGTGGCAACAAATTCCCCTGGGACACCTCGAAATTACGGCCTCCCAATTGCCCTTGTCCCCTCACCAACTGGTGAATCGCTTGCTGCCTGTCATTACACCAACAGTCGGCAGCTATGTATTAAAGCAGGGGTTTGCCGCACCGCTACCCGGTGCATTTGGTAATTGGATACAGCCCCAGGGTCAAATTCCAAGCTGTGCAGAAATCGCGGCAGTTGCTCAACCCTTAATCTATCTACAAAAACAGCAGCAGGCCGCAGTAGCTACTCAAGCTCAGCAGAGTATTTCGCTGATTATCTGCACCCACAATCGCCCCAAACAGCTCGCTTACTGTTTGCGATCGCTAAATTCCCTAGCCTCCCAACCAAACGAAATCATCGTCGTTGACAATGCTCCCAGCTCAGAAGCCACTCGATCCTTAGTGGCTCAATTTCCCAACATCCGCTACATCTTAGAACCCAAAGTGGGATTGAGTGTTGCCCGTAACACAGGACTACGAGCCGCTACAGGCGATCTAATTGCATTCACCGATGACGACGTTGCTGTTCATCCCCATTGGATAAATGGCATTCGGGCCGCCTTTGCTCAGCCAAACGTGATGGCTATGACAGGGCTAATTCTGCCCGCCAAGCTGGATTCTGAACCTGAAGAAGTCTTCCAACGAGGGACAACAGGTTTTGGCTGGGGTTATCGTCCCCTCAGCTTTGACAGACTCTTTTTTGAAGAGATGAAACCCTTCGGAGTTCCCGTTTGGCGAATTGGAGCAGGCGCAAACATGGCATTCCGACGCGATGTCTTTACTCAGCTAGGCGGATTCGATGAACGACTCGGTGCAGGAGCCTCTGGCTGTAGCGAAGATTCAGAACTGTGGTATCGAATTTTAGCCGCAGGTTGGTGCTGTCAATACGAACCTTCAGCCGTTGTTTTTCATCATCACCGGGAAGATTTCACCAGCCTTAATCAGCAAATGTATGCCTATATGCGAGGACATACCGTAGCGCTGTGGATACAAGCAGTTCGACATCGCCACTGGGGCAATTTGCGGCGCATTTTTATCGCTCTACCCCGATATTATATACGGCAGCTTTTCTTAGGATTAGTCTTTCAGTTTAGAGGAAAATATCGCACAACTTTATCGGAAATCAGAGGTTATTTATCTGGTACTGCTTTTTACATACGCTGCGCCAAACATCTGGCAAATTTAGAAACTAATCATATATCGAATAGCTGCATACAAAATGGCTATACACAAAACAAAAAATAAAAACCGTCCCGACAATTCAATTGTGTGTCGCTCTGGAACTATCAATTCAAAATTTGTGATTAGAATCCTTATTTTGCCCTGGTAGCAACCTTGCAAAATGACATATTTCGCCTCGCTCAATGTACCCTAAAGCCACAGCATCATTTATTTTTGACTATCCAAGTAGGTTGGCATAAATAAACGCATCTAAAAACCGGGGGAGCATCCCGTTTTTGCAAATGACCCTCATCCCCCAACCCCTTCTCCCACAATGGGGAAAAGGAGAGCAAGAGCGGGGCTTTCAAAGTCCCTCCCTCAGCGTTGGGCTACTGCTTATACACATCTGAATAGTTCTTCTAAATCCCGGATTGATCCCCCTAAATCCCCCTCAAAAAGGGGGAACTTTGAGCCAATCTCCCCCCTTTTTAAGGGGGGCTAGGGGGGATCTCAACGTCGAAACGAAGTCTAGGAGATTTATGTATAAGCAGTAGCTCAGCGTTGGGAGAGGGATTTAGGGAAAGGACAAAACCGCCTATTTACACATTCGGGATACTCCCATTAACTAGGTTATCAACCCGAAGGTTCACATTAAATTACTTGATTGACACCCTTATCGATGCCAAGAATCATGCAGCAAACTAATCATTCTTATAAAACCCCTTTATCGTCTTTTTTAGCTCAAAATCCTTTTCCAAGGCCGTTTACCCAAGGATTTTTTTACCGGGAGAAGATGCGAGCCATTCATCAAGTCACTCCAGACCATCCTTATCTGAGTGTTTTAGAAGTCGGAGGTGGCAAGAGTGGACTATCGGCCATGCTGTTTCCTAAAGCCCAGATTACCAATCTTGATCTCGATCCCACCTATGCAAACTCGGCGTTAAATCAGCAATCTAGGATCAGATTTATCTGTGGTAATGCCACCCAGATTCCTTTCGATAATGAAACCTTTGATGCTGTCACAATGTTTGATGTATTGGAACATATTCCGGATGATCAAATGGCGATTCAGGAAGCATTCAGAGTGCTAAAACCCGAAGGATACTTGTTAGTTAGCACGCCCAATGAAAACTGGCGATTTCCATACTACTCATTCATGAAACGCATTTGTCCGCAAGATTTAGACGTGATGGCAGAATGGGGCCATGTGCGACGAGGTTATTCGTTGTCAGAGTTGGAAAAGCTCATGCAGTCATCCTGTCAAGCATCAGCGACATTTATCAATCCGGTTACAGTATTAGCCCATGATCTTGCCTTTTCTTATCTGCCTGCGATAATTAAAGAGCTAATTAGTTTACTTTTAGGGCCAATAACTTGGCTGGGTTACAGTCTTCACCAACCGACAACAAAAGGAACTGAAACAGCTTATTGTTGGCAAAAATCAGCTCGTCATCAAGTTGTGCGATCGCAGGCTGAGACCGATTATGTCCTTCACTGAATACCAAGGTTCTGAGTCACAACTAACGTTGGCTTTATTGCCGTGGGGAAACGTGATTGAGGATTTTTTAGAGAGTATCCATCTTTCCATCGACAAATTCTGTACAGAAATGACCGGAGGATGGCTATTCGGTTATGTTGAGGCGCTTAAATCTGCCGGAGTCTCAACAGTATTAGTGTGTATATCATCAACGATCAAACAACCCCAACGGCGCATTCATATTCCCACTGGAGCTGTGATTTGGTTGCTGCCAGCACATTCAGTTTATTTAGCCATTCGTCGTCACATGGTTGCTCATGGCTGGACGACCGATGAGACCTTCGGTGATCAGCGAGGCATTTATCGCCTTTGGTTTATGGGATTAAGAGAAATTGCGCCGTATTTGTCTACACCGCTCAATTCAGTTGCTCACGTACTGAGAACTGAAAATTGCCGAGCAATCTTATGTCAAGAATACGAATATCAGCGGTTTGATCTGTGCGTACTGTTGGGTAAATGGCTCAATATTCCTGTTTTTGCTACTTTTCAAGGCGGCAATTTTCAGCTTACGAGAATAGAAAACCTGTGGCGCGCTTGGTCAATTCGCTCCAGCAATGGATTCATCGTTGCAACAACCAGTGAAATTGATCGCTTGCGTCAGCAATATCGATTGCCCGATCAGAAGATCGCTCAGATTTTCAATCCACTCGATACAGCTATTTGGGATAGAGATGAAGTCAGTTGCGATCGCACAACCACGCGCACCCAACTCTCAATTCCCCTTGATGCCCAGGTTGTGATGTGGCATGGCCGTGTCGAAATCCACCGGAAAGGGTTAGATATCTTAATTGAAGCCTGGCAGCAGATTTGTCATCATCATCGAGAGCGCGATCTGCATCTACTACTCGTCGGCACAGGCAGCGATACTCAAGCTCTCAACCAGGCCATTAACCATACCCAACTCTCCAATATTCATCGCGTCGATAAGTACATCCTAGATCGGCAGCAGATTCGCAACTATCTAAAAGCCGCTGATATTTACGTGCTGCCGTCTCGCCATGAAGGATTTCCAGTCGCGCCTTTGGAAGCGATGGCCTGTGAGCTACCCATTGTTGCAGCAGATGTTCCAGGTGTGCCAGATATCCTGGAGCAGGGTGAACAATCAGGGGGAATCAAAGTTGCACGCGAGCATCCTGAACACCTGGCATCCGCGCTCAACCATTTGCTGAGCAATCCACAGCTCTGCAAACAGCTAGGCCAGCAAGCCCGCCAGACGATAGAAACCAGGTTCTCCGTCACGGCCGTTGGACAGTCAATGCGCGATTTTATCTTTCCTGACAACCTCATAATGCAAAATTGAACCAGTCGATTCAAGTTTTAGCTACATTAGATTAAACACATCGGTATCGGCAGTACTCGGCACTCAAGTTAATGGCAAACATCATGGGCTTATCAGCAAAGCAGCTTGGACTCTATGCAGCCTTTCTAGTTGTGGGCGGTGGAGCAGGCTGGGCCAGCCATCAATATTTTAGTCGCAGCGCTGAGCGCGCCATTGAATCATCTACACCCACCGTTCCTGCCGCTCTGGAGACTGAACCCAGTCGTGAAACGGCTCCAGCAGTTGCGATCGCACCCACTAACCCAAACTTTATTGCCGACGCCGTCGAGAAAGTTGGCCCATCTGTGGTGCGAATCAATGCCTCGCGGACGGTAGCGCAACAGATCCCAGACGCGTTCGAAAATCCCGTACTTCGCCGCTTCTTTGGTGATGAAATTCCAAATATTCCCCAGGAGCGGATTGAGCAGGGCACCGGATCGGGCTTCATTCTCAACCAAAATGGGCAGATTATCACAAATGCCCACGTCGTTGAAGGCGCTGAGACGGTTACAGTAACGCTCAAAGACGGTCGCACGTTTGAAGGACGAGTCGTTGGAGCCGATTCAGTAACCGATGTGGCCGCGATTCAAATTGAAGCCACCGATCTGCCGACCGTGAGCATTGGTCGCTCTGAAGACCTGACACCAGGCCAATGGGCGATCGCAATTGGTAATCCTCTCGGCCTCGACAACACCGTAACCGCTGGCATCATCAGCGCCTTGGAGCGCTCTAGCTCACAAATTGGCATTCCAGATAAGCGGGTGCAGTTTATTCAAACCGATGCCGCGATCAATCCCGGTAATTCTGGTGGCCCGCTGCTGAATGATCGGGGTGAGGTAATTGGTATCAACACCGCTATTCGCGCCAATGCCCAAGGGTTAGGCTTTGCAATTCCAATCGAAACGGCACTCCGCATTGCTGAGCAGCTATTTGAATCCGGTGAAGTGCAGCATCCCTACCTGGGCATTCAAATGTACGATCTGTCGCCGGAACTGCGCGATCGCATTAACAGCGATCCAGAACTGGGCTTCAAAATCAACCAAGATGAAGGCGTTCTGATTGTGCGCGTGATGCCGGGAACTCCAGCAGAATCCGCCGGACTACAGGATGGCGATATTATTGTCAAGGTCAATGATGTGCCCGTGCGACAGGCATCGGAAGTGCAGCAAGAAGTTGAGCGTAGTCAAATTGGCGAACCCGTAACCGTTGATATCATCCGAGCCGACCAACCCATCCAGCTAGAAGTGCGCCCCACCTCTTTGCCGTCAGACTAGACATAGCCATCCTGGTCAAGGAGTTGTTGTGGCGTGGCGACGGGGTTATCTCATTCGCCTCACTCCTGACTCCTCTCGCCTCACGTTACTGAGAGTTGATGTGTAGCCATAGTTCAAAGAAACAATATAACTTTGCTGGCCACAGCGATAAAATTTAGATTAGCCTGTTAATTTGACCAGAAAGTTTGCTACACTGGTGTACCTGAAGGGCATGGTGGCATAGCCAAGTGGTAAGGCAGAGGTCTGCAAAACCTTTATCCCCAGTTCGAGTCTGGGTGCCGCCTTTTATAGTTGTACATCCGTTTGTACATTGGCACCTTGAATGTCGCGACTATCGCGATTTACAAATCAGCGTCGTTTTACGGCGCTTTTTTGTTTTTGGGGTCAAATTGAATCAGGTACCGTCAGTAAAACGTAAAGATGATCAATCGTCGTCGATTCGTACAGCTATCTGGTGGCGCAGCTTTGGGGGTTGTGGGTCTCAGTCAGGCGAGCCTGGCTCAAACCCAAATTGTGAATCCCAGCCCCCTCCCAGCAGCACCGATGCTAGAGCTGCAGGCATGGCAATTCGAGGGGGAGCGGGTTCGAACATCCCAGCTTGAGCGGCTTTACTTTTTAGATTTGCAGGAAAATCCGCAACGCAATCCCATCCGGCAGATCGAAGCGGGATGCCTGCGATCGCAACCGCCTGCGCGTCTACCCTGCATGATTGGCTTACGGCTCCCCGTTGACGGTTTCGGCAATGTCACTCTCTATGCCGACAATCAGGGGAGAGGCTATACCGGAGCTGACTTTCCGCTGAATTTGAATCGGGCATTTGCTCAAACGCGACTGCATCGCGTCCAAACGGCCATTGCCCAGTGGCAGCAGCAGGGCTTTACGATTCCTGCCGATACGCAACTGCGGCTCCAGCAGGCCGATGTCGCGCTACAACGGGGCAATCAAGCCAATGAGCTGAATGAACAGCTACACGGGTGGCAGGAATCTTTGGTCAACAGCCTTTGGGCAGGTGAGGAAGCTGCGATCGCACGGGCACAGCAGCGGATTGAGCAGCAGGGCAGACGAGCAGATTTTCTGTTTGGCGGCAACTTCTTTCGCTATCCCAGCGGCGGCGACATTTATAATCAGCGCTTTCGTGACATCTTTAACTACGCGACGGTACCGTTCTACTGGCGCTCGTTTGAAGCCGAACCAGGACAGCCCGACTATGCTCGGATTGACAGCATGACCGAGTGGCTGCACCAGGCAGGGATTGTAGCCAAAGGTCATCCACTGGTGTGGTTCCATCAGGCCGGATTGCCGGACTGGATACGAGATGCGTCCTTTGGTGAGATGCAGGATAAATTGCGATCGCGCATTCTTGAGATTACGCAGCGCTACCGGGGTCGAATTGCAGCTTTCGACGTGATCAACGAGGCCAACAACGTATCCTGGGCGAATGAGCTAGGCTATTCTCTCGATCAGCTCATGGAAATGACCGACTTAGCCTGTCGCACAACGAACCAGGGCAACGCCGATGCAACGCGCGTGATCAATCACTGCTGTCTCTGGGCCGAGGAAGTCGCGACATCAGCAACGCCCGCAATTAGTCCTTACCAATATGTGCAAAACTGTCTCTCAGCCGATATTCCCTTTGAAGTAATTGGTCTTCAGCTCTACTATCCTCATCAGGACATGTTCGAAATTGACCGGATGCTGGATCGCTTTGGTCAGTTCGGCAAACCTGTTCACGTCACGGAACTGGGCGTGGCATCTGCAACCGACAACGATATGAACGCCCTGATTCACAAACCGGGCGGACGCTGGCACGCACCCTGGAGCCAGACGATACAGGCGGACTGGGTAGAGCAGTTTTATACGCTTTGCTTCAGCAAGCCCCACATTGAAGCCGTGAGCTGGTGGGACTTGAGCGATATCGGCAACTTCTGGCCTCATGGGGGCTTGGTAGATGATGAGATGCAACCCAAGGAGGCATATCAACGTTTACAGCAGCTTCTGGCCACCTGGCGACAGCTATAGTGCGATCGGATCGCACTTACCCCCCATAGTTGAAACATCCTGGAACATCTCAAATTCAGCAGACAGGTTCTATGCCACCATCTTGCACCTAGCAGGTTGAGAACCCGCAGAGGTTATACCAGTTCCACGCATGAGCAGCACATTAAAACTAACTGATACCGCTCATAAAATAGTCGCGGGTGCCTTTCGCATCTAGCGCTTCACCCAGCCGTCGTAAGGCCAGAATATAGGCAGCAGTTCGCATAGAAGTCTGGAACTCTTGAGCAATATTCCAAATATTATTAGCCTCTGCCACCATTTTCTTCTCTAGATGCTGATGCACTTCCTCAGCAGTCCAGTAAAGACCCGTCCGGTTTTGCACCCATTCTAGGTAGCTGACCGTGACGCCGCCAGCATTGACCAAGATATCGGGAAACACCTGAATGCCCTTGGCCTGTAATACATCATCGGCAGCGGAAACAGTGGGGCCATTCGCCACCTCAAAGATGTACTTGGCCTGAATACTGTCCATATTCTCAGTCGTAATCTGATTTTCCAGCGCTGCTGGAATCAGGATGTCTACATCTAGCTCCAGCAGTTCTTCATTGGTTATCACCTGATGCTCAACGATGTTGCAGACAGTGCCTTCACAGTAGACGGCTTTGACGCTGCGGCTGGACTGCTTGAACTGCCAAATGCTGGGAATATCCAATCCCTGGGGTCGGTAGATGCCGCCCTGAGAATCGCTCACCGCCACAATCTGATAGCCCGCTTCGAATAGTAGCCGAGCCAAGTAGCCACCCGCGTTGCCGAAGCCTTGAATCGCTACGGTTGTATCAGCAGGGCGACGGTTCAGTTTCTCCATCATGGTGCGAATCACAAAGAACGCACCCATTGCCGTTGCCGTCTCGCGGCCTTCACTGCCGCCCATTGACAAGGGTTTGCCTGTAATCACTGCCGGAATCAAATGCCGCTGGATAATGCTGTACTGATCCATCATCCAGCCCATAATCATGGGATTGGTATAAACATCTGGTGCCGGGATATCGCGATCGGGGCCAATGAAATCTGCGATCGCATCAATGTAGCCTCGGCTCAGTCGCTCTAGCTCAAACTGGGATAGTTCCTTAGGGTTGACCGTGACGCCGCCTTTGCCACCCCCGAAAGGAATATTGAGCACGGCGCACTTGAACGTCATCCAAAAGGCCAGGGACTGTACCTCATCCATGCACACATCAGGATGGAAGCGAATGCCACCTTTAGCTGGCCCACGGGTGTCATCGTAGCGAACCCGGTAGCCTTGAAACGTACGCAGCGATCCGTCATCCATGCGGACTGGAATTGAAACGCGCAAACTCGCTTTGGGATGCTTCAGGCGCTCAATTGTATCTTCAGAAATTTGGACATACTTTAAAGCGCGTTCTAGGCGTTGGCTGGCATCAGATAAAAGCGAACTGCTCATGAGATTTTCCATCCTTTTTGATCAGAATTGATCAAATGGTTTCAATGATTTTAGTGAGTGAATTATGGCCGAATTAAACTTACATTAGGTTCAAATACTCAGCCAGTCATCTGCCCTACTTAAACTCTAATCAGAACAGATCAAGCGTAGTGAACTTCTGGAGAAAATATCGATTCTCTATTTAGAACCGCTAAACTCTTAGCTCATGCTGTGAACTGATGGGTGGATAGTTGCGATCGCAAATGGGGATCACAGACGGGGGATCACTGACTGTAGGGCAGTTAATCGGGGATCAATACCTTATTATCAAATGTTCGCCGTGAACATTTCGGCGGAATGATTAACTTGTTGATGAATGTTTATATTTCGTAATTTGCGCCTATTTGATCGGGCTTAGCGATATCTCTGACAAAATAATTTTGTTTTAATGTATTGCTAGCCCAACTAATAACGTTCAGTAAATCCATCTGAAGTCAGACGTTAAGAATGGATAGATGATTCCGATTTACAAAACTTATTTGCGGTACGTATCATTTGTGGGCAGTGAAAAAGTAGCGGGCTATACTAAAGATAAGCTGAACGCGCTGCAAGCTGTCTTTTTACATTCTCTGAACAATTTAGGCGTTGCAATTTTGCCCCCAGCCTGGCTTTAATCGCCTAAATAATGTTTGACAGAAGTCCAATTAAAACCAACCAAAATCTTTCTTAGGTTTTGCGATGGTTGTTCATTTCTCTGCTATTTCTTTTCCGCGTCGCATTGATTGCATATCTATTTGTCCGCCTATGGAGTGCTTTGCAGTATAGAACGCTTGCAAAGCATTTTCATTACTGCCTGAACACGTACTGATGACTCAACTGAACATGAGTATGTTGTTTCAAGAAGTAGCTCTAAAAGGATGCATCGCAACCGACACAGGTACCCAAAAACTTCATACTAACCTACATCAATCCGCTCTTCTCCTTTTTAGCTGATTGAAATATACCTTCCATTTTCAACTCGAACCAGCGGTATTTGTGTGCGGTTTTATGAATTAAATTGAGCATTGTTTAAACATGCTGCAAAGCATTTTTAAACGCGTTGAGACCTTCTTAGACATTCATGAAAACGCCATTAGCGCTTTTTAACTGCAATGATTAGGGCATCTTCTCATCAAATATTACCCGACCCAGGCCAGCTTACGCTGGGTCAAACCCTGCCATCGCTACTCGATGAAGCCTGCGATCGCAATCCTAATCCACAGGCGCTAAATCAGTGGCAAAAGCGCCGCTGGCAAGCGCTTTCGAGCCAGGATTTTCGGCAGGCGGCTGAAACGGTGGCTGTGGGGCTACTGAATTTGGGGCTAGAGAAAGGCGACCGAGTGGCGCTAGTGATGCACAGCGATGCATCCTTCTGCGTGGTGGATATGGGCTGTTTGCTGGCGGGACTAGTGGACGTGCCCATTGACCTCACCCAGACGATTGAGAACATCATCTACGTCTTGCAGCATGCAGCCGCAAAGGTGCTGGTCATTGCCAATTTAGATTTACTGCATCAGCTTTTGCCCTATCTGGGGCAGGCAACGACGGTGCAGTGGGTGATTGTGGCTGACACGGGGGAGAACTGGCCGCAGATCAAGCAGGGGCTGCTCCAAGAGATCTCCCCCCTTTCTGAACAAGATAGCTCAGCAGCTCCATCACCTGAATCCACAGTACTAGAGGCAGAGGCATGGGATGACAATGCGGCCAAAACGGTGTCTTTACCACCGCCGGAAAGCTGTCTTCGCATTCCCCAGCCGCTGATTCCAGAACAGGGGTGTGAGGAGATTGATTCTGAGTCCGGTACAGACTGCTGGCTGTGGCCGCTACCGCAGTGTGTGCAGTTGATGTCACTGGCCGAAGTTCAGCAGCGGGGGCAAACGCGCTGGTCAGCGGTGCGGGTCGCAGAATTAAAAACTGCGATCGCACCGTCTGACCTGGCGACCATTATCTACATTGCCAGCGAAACCAAACGACCCAAGGGGGTGATGCTGACTCACGAAAACATTACAGCGAACGTGCTGGCCTCTTTTTCCAGCTTTCCCAGTTTAGGGAGAGGTGAGGCGGAAACCACGCTGCTGTTTTTGCCGCTGACCCATATCTTTGCCCGCGTATTCTTCTACGGGCATTTAGCCTATGGTCACAGCATCTATCTGTCTGACCCCAATCATCTGGTCAAGCACCTGCGTACCGTCTCGCCCACGGTGATGATTACGGTGCCGCGCCTGATCGAGAAAATCCACGAGCGGCTGATTGACCGGGGGCAAAAGCTGAAGCGCTCCGACCGCGCCATTTTTAACTGGGCCTTGAGCTTGGCGCAGCGGTTCGATGTCAGTCAAGCTCCACGCGGTCTGTATAAACTCCAGCTTCAGCTTGCTGACCGTTTAGTTTACGGCAAGTGGCGGGAAGCATTTGGTGGCAAATTGCGATCGCTCATCTGTGGCGGCGCAGCCATCCAAGCTGACCTCGTCAACCAGTTTACCGCTGCTGGCATTCCCGTTCTCCAAGGGTATGGACTGACGGAAACCAGTGGTGTGCTGTTCTACAACCGCGCTACTCACAATCGAGCAGGTAGCGTTGGCGCACCAATTGCCGGAGTCGAAACTGCGATCGCAAACGACGGTGAGATTCTGATCCGCTCTCCGTTCGTCATGCAGGGCTACTACAAAGATGCGATCGGTACCCAATCCGTTCTGACTGACGGCTGGCTGCATACGGGCGATATCGGTGAACTAGGACAAGACGGCTTTCTGGCGATTACAGGCGTTAAGAAACCTTTGTTTAAGCTTTCAACAGGCAAGTATGTCTCACCGCTACCATTGGAACAGGAACTCAATCAGTCGCCCCTGATCCACCATGCCGTTACCGTGGGGGCTAACCAGAAATTCTGTGGCATGCTGATCTTCCCGAACCTCGATGCACTGCGGGCTGGGGCAGATGAATGGGGCATTGACTGCACTCAAGCCAATTGGCTCAACCATCCGCGTTTACTGGCCATCTACCAAACGCTGATCGACCAGGCCAATTGCCACCTGCCCTACTGGTCAACTGTCCGCCGCTTCACGCTGGTAGAGGCGGAGCTATCGGTTGAGAACGGTGGTCTACAGGCTGATGGGACGGTAAATCGGCTCTGGGTAGCAGAGCAGTTTGCCGCCGTGATTCAGGCGCTCTATATGCCCAATCCGTTAGTTACCGATGCGGGTGATGCCGATGCGGGTGATGCCGATGATGCCGATGCAATCGCTACATCCTTTGCAGGAAAAGCCGTTGCCTGTCCAACCTATGCTAAATCGCTGCTGCATCATTAGCGTTTGCCCTCACCCCCAACCCCTCTCCCGTGGGAGAGGGGAGCCGGAATTAGCGTTCATACTTGCTCAAATTCGTAGGTTGGGTTGAGCAAAGCGAAACCCGACAACACCCATCTCGCAATCTTGAACCAGCTTCAAATTGCGATCGCACCTTCATCCATCCACAAAGTTATCGTTCAACGCCAACTCTACGCCCTCTCCCTACCTCTTTCCCGTAAGGCGAGAAACTTCCAATCTAACTCCCCTCTCCCATGGGAGAGGGGCCAGGGGTGAGGGTTCCACCATCTATTCAGCACTCACTGCACTTCAGAGGAAACCGCTATGTATAAACCATTTCGCACCGCTGCTGTTTTGGGCGCTGGCGTAATGGGCGCACAGATTGCAGCTCATCTCGCCAATGCGGGGCTGACGGTTCATTTGCTGGATCTGGCGTCATTAACGGGCGATAAAAATGACCTAGTTGAAACGGCCTTCAAGAAAGCAAAGAAACTGTCTCCGCCCATCTTCTACACCGAAAAAGCGGCGCAGCGCGTCATCCTGGGCAACTACGATGAGCATTTTGACCGCTTGGCCCAGGTGGACTGGGTGATTGAAGCCGTAGTGGAAAACCTCTCCGTGAAGCAGCAGTTGATGGAGCGGATTGAGCGCACGGTCGGTAAGGACACCGTCATTTCCACCAATACCAGTGGCTTGTCGGTCAATGCGATCGCAGAAGGACGCTCTAAATCCTTCCGGCAGCGCTTCTTGGGGACACACTTCTTCAACCCGCCGCGCTATTTGAAGCTGCTGGAGCTGATTCCGACGGTTGACACCAGTCCCAGCGTTCTGGGGCGGATGGAATGGTTTGGCCGACTGCACCTGGGCAAGGGCATTGTGTTCGCCAAGGATACGCCCAATTTCATCGCCAACCGAATCGGCGTCTTCGTCTCGATGCTGGGCATTAAAGCGTTCACCGACCAAGGCTACACGATTGAAGAAATTGATGAGATGACCGGGTCGCTGGTGGGCCGACCGAAATCCGGCACGTTCCGCACGGCAGACCTAGTTGGTCTCGATACCTTGATGTACGTGGCCGACAATCTCTATCCGGCCATTCCCAACGACGAGCAGCGGGAAACCTTCAAAGTGCCCGACCTACTCCGCAAGCTAGTAGAAACGGGGACGCTGGGAGCCAAAACGCGGCAGGGTTTCTACAAGAAAGTTGACGGTGAAATTCAGTCAATTAATCCCAAAACCTTCGAGTACGAGTCCGCTAAGCCGCTGAAGCTGGGCGATATCGATACCTTTAAGAAAGTTAGTGATCTACGAGAACGGCTGCGGAAGCTCTATCGCGATCGCAGTCGGGGCGGCACCTTCTTCCGCGAGATGATTCTAGCCACCCTAGCCTACAGCGCGAATCGGATTCCTGAAGTCGCCGACAGTCCCGCCGACATTGACCAGGCTATTCGCTGGGGCTTTGGCTGGGAACTGGGCCCGTTTGAAATTTGGGACGCGATTGGCTTTGAGACCGTGCTGACAGATCTGATCAAGCATGGCTACACCATCCCCGACTGGGTAAAAAACTTGGAACAAGCCAAGGCAGTCGGCTTCTATTCTGGCGATCGAGTGTATGTGCCCAGCCGCGATCGCTACATCGACCTGCCGCACCCCGCCGATGAAATCCACCTGGCCACGATCAAGCAAAAGCCCGAAAACACGCTCTGGCAAAATGCTGAAGCCGCGCTGCTGGATCTGGGCGATGGTGTGGTGCTGTATGAATTCCGCTCAAAAGCCAACACCATGAGCAACAAGGTGATTGAAGGCTTAGAGGAAGTGATGGATTGGATAGAAGTCCATGATGTCAAGGGCATGGTGCTGGGCAACGAGGGCAGCAACTTCTGCGTGGGGATTAACCTGGCAGAAGTCGGCAAGATGGCGCAGATGGAAAATCTCAATCCCTTCAACCGCAACCACAGCGGCATCGCCAAGCTGCTCGACAAAGTTCAGCAGCTCGTCCAGCGGATTTACTACTTCCACAAGCCGATCGTGGCGGCGGTGCAGGGTCGGGCGCTGGGAGGTGGCTGCGAGTTAGCGATGGCCTGTCCCCATGTGGTGGCCGATCCAGAAACCTACATTGGCCTGGTGGAACTGGGCGTCGGCTTAATTCCAGCAGGGGGTGGCCTGATGCGGCTGGCTCGCTGGGCTGCTAATCAAGCGCTGACAGATGAAGCCAGTGACATCCTGCCCTATCTGAAATACGTGTTCACCACCGTCGGCATGGCTAAAGTCGCCAACAGTGCCTATGAAGGCATTGAGCTAGGCTTCCTGCCCGCCCATACCAAGGTCGTGATGAACAGCGATCGCAGACTCTATGCTGCCAAGCAAGAGGTGCTCTGCCTGCACAACCTGGGCTATCAGCCACCTGTGGTTGAACCGATTCCGGTACTGGGCAAACCCGCCCAGGCTATCCTGACCCACATGGCCTACGTCATGCATGAGGGACACTACATCACTGACTACGACCGATCCCTGGCGAATCGACTGGCCTATGTCTTGACGGGTGGCGATTTGACTGCTCCAGCTAAGGTTGACGACGCCTATCTGCTGAGCCTAGAGCGCGACAACTTCCTGCCGCTGGTTGACTCACCCCAGACCAAAGAGCGCATTCTACACATGCTCAAAACCAAGAAACCGCTGAGGAGCTGATGAGGAACCGAACCATGAGAGATGCATACATTGTCAGCAGTGTCCGCACGGCGGTCGGCAAAGCACCCCGAGGTATCCTCCGCCATGTGCAGCCCGACGACATGGGCGCAGTCGCCGTCAAAGGTGCGATCGCAGCCATATCCGACACAGGCTTTGTCTCTGACCAAATCGACGACGTGATTATGGGCTGCGCCATGCCCGAAGCCGAGCAGGGCTTCAACTTAGGTCGCTTGATCAGCCTACGGGCGGGTCTGCCCGATGCCGTAGCAGGCTGCACCGTCAACCGCCTCTGTTCGTCGGGATTACAAACGATTGCAATGGCAACTCAGGCCATTGCCTGGGGGCAGTCGGACGTGATCATCGCAGGCGGCACCGAATCCATGAGCCTGATCCCAATGGGGGGCCACCAGTTTTCGCCCAGTCCCGGACTACTAGCTGATGCCCCGGAAGCTTACATCACAATGGGTCTGACCGCCGAGAACGTCGCCACCAAGTTCAACGTTTCTCGCGCCGATCAGGATGCCTTTGCTCTGCGATCGCACCAGCGAGCGCTGGCCGCGATTCAAGCGGGCCGCTTCAAGGACGAGATTATCCCCATTACCGTCCGTGAAACGCAACGGATCAACGGCAAGCTAGAAACCACTGAAACTATTGTTGATACCGACGAAGGCCCCCGCGCTGATACTACGCTGGAAGCCCTAGCCAAGCTGAAGCCTGTCTTCCGAGCAGACGGCACGGTAACGGCAGGAAACTCCTCCCAAATGTCCGATGGCGCAGCCGCAACGCTGATCGTCAGTGAAGACGTGGTGAAGCAGTACGACCTTAAACCAATGGCGCGACTGATTGGCTTTGCCGTCTCTGGCGTTGCGCCCGAAATTATGGGCATTGGCCCCGTAGCTGCTATCCCCAAAGTCTTGAAGCAAGTCGATCTCAGCCTCAGTGACATCGGTCTGATTGAACTGAATGAAGCCTTTGCCGCACAGTCTCTTGCCGTGATTCGTGAACTGGGTCTCAACGAGGAGATTCTGAACGTGAACGGAGGTGCGATCGCACTGGGCCATCCCCTCGGCTGCTCCGGTGCCAAGCTCACCGCCACGCTGCTGCACGAGATGAAGCGACGCGGCACCCGCTACGGCCTAGTGACCATGTGCGTCGGCGGCGGCATCGGTGCGGCTGGCGTATTTGAAAACTTGATGATTTAGTTACCCTCACCCTAGCCCTCTCCCGTGGGAGAGGGAACAAGAGTTAGCAACTTCTCCGAACCTATCCAGTAGCCCTAGCTCAGCTCCCCTCTCCTGCGGGAGAGGGGTTGGGGGTGAGGGCAACCCCGCAGATAACCTGTAGGTACAACCATGTCCGCCTTACTTATCACCCTACTCATCACCATCAGCGCACTTGTCAGCATCCTGCTTATCCCCTGGCTGCGCCGTAACCTGATCACCCGCTTACTGGTCAAAGCTATTACCGCGATGCACCTGCTGCCTAAGATTTCCGACACCGAGCGGGCAGCGATTGAAGCTGGAAATGCTTGGGTTGAGCAAGAGTTCTTTACGGGTAAACCCAACTTTGAGCGGTTGCGATCGCAGTCGTACCCGACACCCTCAGCGGATATCCAGGCATTCCTCGATAATCAAGTGGAAAAAGTCTGCCAGATGGCCACCGACTGGGAAATTTACCAGCGCAAAGACCTGCCACCCGACGTGTGGGACTACCTGAGGCAAGAGCGCTTCTTCGGCATGATGATTCCCCAGGAGTACGGCGGTCTTGGCTTTTCTAACCTGGCCTACAGTGCCGTCATGGTGAAGCTGGCCTCCCGCTCGTTTACCCACGTAGCCACGGTCGGCGTCACCAACTCGCTTGGGCCTGCCAAGCTGCTGCTGCGCTACGGCACCGAGGAGCAGAAGCGGCATTACTTACCGAGACTCGCTAGCGGAGAAGACATCCCCTGCTTTGCGCTCACCGAGCCGAATGCGGGTTCTGATGCCGCCAGTCTCACCTCCCACGGCGAAGTGTTCAAGGGTGATGATGGCCAGCTCTATCTGCGGCTGAACTGGAAGAAGCGCTACATTACCCTGGGTGCGATCGCGACTCTGCTGGGTCTGGCCTTCCGCCTGTATGACCCGGATAACCTGCTGGGCAAGGGCACCGATGTTGGCATCACCTGTGCCCTGATCCCCACCCACACCCCAGGCGTGATCATCAATCAGCGCCACGACCCGATGGGCGTGCCGTTCTACAATTCCCCCACGGAAGGCCACGATGTGGTGCTGCCGATTGACCATATCATTGGCGGCATCGAGCAGGCAGGCGAAGGCTGGAAGATGCTGATGCAGTCCCTCGCTGCCGGACGCGGCATTAGTTTCCCGGCTAGCGGCACAGGCGTCGCCAAGCTGGTTGCTAGAGTTGCAGGTGCCCACAGCGTTATCCGGCAGCAGTTTGGCCTCTCCATCGGCCGCTTCGGCGGTGTCGAGGAACCCCTGGCTCGCATTGCTGGCCTCACCTACATCGTAGATGCGGCTCGGCTCTACACCTGCGGTGCCGTTGATCAGGGCGAACAACCCGCTGTTGTATCTGCGATCGCAAAATATAACTCGACGGAACTAGCGCGGCAGGTGGTCATCGACGGCATGGACGTGATGGGCGGTGCCGGCATCTGCCGGGGGCCACGCAACTTACTAGCCAACATCTACACTGCCATGCCGATTGCCATCACCGTGGAAGGAGCCAATATCCTGACTCGGACGCTGATGATCTTTGGCCAAGGTGCCATCCGCTGCCATCCCTATGTGTATCAAGAGATTCAAGCCCTCAGCAGCGGCGATATTGCAGCCTTCGATAAAGCCTTCTGGGCGCACCTCGGCTCCTTCATCGGCAACGGCTTCCGCGCTAAAGTCCTGAGCCTGACCCACGCCCGCTTTGTCCACTCCCCAGTAGCCGGCGAAACAGCCGTTTACTACCGCAAGCTGGCCTGGTCATCGGCGATATTCGCCTTCCTGACTGACCTGACGCTGTTTAGCTACGGCGGCAACTTGAAGCGAGAAGAAAAACTGACAGGCCGCTTTGCCGATGTCCTGTCCTGGATGTACCTGGCAACCGCCACCCTACGCCGCTTTGAGGCAGAAGGTTCACCCCAGTCTGACCTGCCGCTGGTTCACTGGAGTCTCCAGTACGCCTTTGCCCAAGTTCAGCAGGCCATTGAAGGCATCCTAGACAATCTGCGTGTCCCTGTTTTGACGACATTACTGCGCGGTATTGCCCTACCCTGGATGCGCCTGAATCCGATTGGCAAACCACCCTCAGACGAACTGGGGCATCAAGTCGCTCAGCTCCTGCAACAGCAATCCGAAAGTCGCGATCGCATTACCGCAGGCATCCACGTTCCTACCGATCCAACCCAAGCTCTAGGCCGCATCGAACAGGCATTTGCCGCCGCCCACGACGCCGATCAAATTCTCCAAAAAATCAAAACCGCCAGCCGCAAAGGCCAACTGCCAAAAGGCCGACCCGATCAACTGTTGGATCTAGCGGCTGAACAGGAATTGATCAGCGCAGCAGAAGCCAAGCTGGTACGCGACGCTGAGCAACTGCGAAACGACGCCATCCAAGTAGACGCCTTCAGCTTTGACGAGTATCAACGCGGTGGATCTATCGTGAATGGCAAGGTGAAAGCATCAAAAAATCAAAACCAAGCCAAACCCGTGAAATCCCAAATTCACCAAAGCGCGCTTCTCTTCAAGACAACAAAGCTGCCTCAAAGAGAATCCCGCTTTTGTTAGCATGATGAATATATCAGATATGATATAAAGCATGGGTAGAGATGATAAACCTCTGGTTTGGCTTCATGGTGAAATCAAGACACCACCTTTTAGCCAAGTTGCCAGACTTGAGGCTGGATTCCTGTTAAGGCAACTCCAACAGGGCGAAAGTATGGGTATGCCCCAGTCGAGACCAATGCCAAGCATCGGAGTAAACTGCCATGAACTTCAAATTAGAGACGCGGAGCAAAATTGGCGAATTATCTATCGCATTGACGATGATGCCATCTTAATTTTGGAAGTTTTTAGCAAAAAGACTCAGGCAACTCCCAAGGGCGTCATCGATATTTGCAAGAAGCGATTGAGCAAGTATGACCGAGACAGGCAAGGTGAATAGAAATGGATCAACAAACTCGCAAGAACCTAGAAGATAAGGGCTGGAAAGTTGGTACAGTTTCAGATTTTCTAGGTTTGAGCCCAGAAGAAGAAATTTTGGTCGAAATTAAGCTAGCGCTTAGCCGTAGCCTCAAATCACGCAGACAGTCACTCATGACGCAATCGGAACTGGCAGAAAAAATCCATTCAAGTCAGCCGCGTGTGGCTAATGCTGAAAATGGAGATGCTTCGGTATCCATTGAGCTGCTGATTCGAGCTATTTTAGCAACTGGAGCTTCGCCTCAAGAGATTGGGCAAGTTATTGCTAGCGTGGGATAGCTGCACTTTCGATGCGATCGCACTTCTTACCAGGTACGTGTCTAGTAGCAGTACTTTATGGGAGAGGTGCGATCGCGCTAACCAGGCTGCTATTTTAGACAATTCTTTAACAATCACTCTTAGTAAAACGATAGACTATGCTGCGATTTCATCTAAAGATCCCAGCGTTGCCTATCTTCTGGTAAGACTTGTGGATTTAGCTTTTGCTCTCTCCACTCTACAAGAAACTTATAAGCAACTTTTTCTATAACATAATTCTTTTGGGTAACTGCTTTTATTGTATCAATATTAATTGGCTGTGTGCCGTGAGCAATGTTTTTACGCATCTCGTAGTTATTATCAATCCATGTCGATTCTCCTGAAATAATAGGCCACACCTCGCATTCTCCCCACAATGCTTTAAAACTTTCCCAAATTTGGCTGATACAGCCTGTCGGTCTTCCTTGTGGTATCGGAGGATGATATTTTCCTGCCACAATTTCTATGACAAGCCAAAAAGCTAGAAATTTATCAAAAGGATCATCTGTGTGTAATCCTTTCCGATACCAGCCTAATGCTCTCAGGAAAGTTGTTTCGTTGCCAAGCAATAGAATGTTAGCTTCTTTGAAGGCTTCCTGCCATTCTTCTTTTTGAACTCTTCTGAGTGTGCTATGTCTAGTAGCTCTTACATCCTGGTGATCATTGAAATTCAAATAAAGTGGCTGATTAATTTGAATAGCAAGAGTATCAAGCATTTGCCCAAAAAATAGCATTGCTGCTTCACGAGCTAGTTGTTTAGTTTGTGCAAAAGCAGTAACCGTTGCTTCCACTCCAGAAACTGTACGACTTCTTCTAATTTCAATATCACTGTAGAAAGCATCTTGAAATCTAAATCCTTTAATTTGACTAAAACGTATAGTTTTATTGACCGTAATCGAGCCGTATACAATCAAATTGACTTCCCAAATAGGTGGATTTAAAGGTACATCAACAGACATTTCTTCAATCATCCTAGTTGCATGTAAGAATGTTGTATATATGTAAGAATGTTGTATATAAGGATAAAATACAAGCAAGATTCCAACAAAATGATTAATATTTCTATTCATTTTAATAAGCAAGAGTATTTACCAGGCTAGTTTCCTTGCTTTTAAGCAATCGGATAAAAAACAGGATAACTAGTCCTACAGCTTGAGACTTTTAGCATTTAGATAAAATTCAACTATCGAGCAATAATTTTGACTAAATACTATCTCCTCAAACACATCATAGAGAAAGAAACTTGTGATCGCAGTTTCTATCCTGTCTACAACTCTAATACTGAAAGCCTTCCTTCAAGGACAGCGGCTTGTTATGTAGCAACCTGAGAAATCTTATACTGTTATGCTGGCAACAGAAAAATGGAATTCATCAACCGCTAGTTCGCTCTCACTCGGCACAACAACAACAGTGAAAGGATAGGTTGCCCCTTTATCTGTAGTCACCTCATACTTCATATCACGACTCGGTATCTTGGAGAGTACCGAAACCGTACCTATATCGCTCACAAACTTAACCGTTATGACCTTACCAACTTGGTCGCCAAGCTGATTCATTATGCTATCTACCTGTTCCCGGCTGAACCGACTTTGGGCATCTTTTGACATCTTTGCATAAATTACTTCTCGCCGATCGTGTACAAAGTCATCAAGAAACCCATCACTAAAAGTACGCGCTTTTTGAGGCTCGATCGGTTTAACGTTCTTTGCTGAAGCAAATTGAGCACCAATCCAAAAAATCAGAGCTACTACCAAGACTACCAAGAGTAAAAGCACAGCAAAAAGTTTCAGCATCCTAATTCTCAGGCTCCTCTAAAACTTAAGAGCTAATCAACATTGCAACGTTGGGACTGAAAGGTAAGCATTCGTTTCTTAGGATTATCTATCACATGTGCAGCCTAGTACTCTTTTCTTAAGGAATTAAGCAAAGACTCCTGTGTGAGATCGCACTTTTTGATGAGTTGCGGGAAGTGCGATCGCAGTTTCTATCCTGGCTATAGCTCTAATGCTGAAAGCCGTCCTTCAACTGACTCATACTCGTCTTCCAGTAACCATGTTTGAGCTTCATCATAGGTTGCGCTGCTAAAGACGATCTTGTGATTCTCAGCAGGATCATACACGCGACAATTTCCTGCTGAATCGCCTAGCAACAGCAGGATATGAGGAGGAGACAGCATCGGATCAATCCAAACCTCAACAAAGTCCCACTCGCTCTTAGCTAGGTCGGGAACGGGGGATGACGTGGTATCGATTTTCTGCATCAATTTTCACCTCTCCATAAAACAGCGGAATACGTGAGCCGTCTTCAGGATTGATTCGGTCTTAGCCCGTACTTCCTTTGCTCACTTCATAACGCAGTTCAATCATACTGGTGCCGATTTGGCGAACCGACATCAGACGCAGGGTTGGACTCAGAACTCGGCGCGGAAACAGTTGTTTACCTCTGCCCAGAGTAACCGACCCAAGCTGGACAATCAGCTCATCCAAAAGCCCAGCATCATAGAACTGCCCTGCCAAGTCACCGCCTCCCACAATCCAGATGTTCTTGCCCTCCGCAGCCGCCCGCATTTCAGTGTGAACTTGGCGCACATCCCCTTTTACGAATCGGATGTCTGCACCCTCGATTAATGGGAGCCTGCGACTGGTAAATACCCAGGCAGGCTGAGTATACGGCCACGATGATCCGGTTTCGGCAGTGACCTTATCGGCATTGCGGATCATCCACTCGTAGGTGGTCGATCCCATCGCCAACGCACCGACCTCAGCGATGAACTCTGGATAGCTGGAGTCATTCAGGTCGCCAAGCGGAAACAGCCAGTCCAACGAGTCATCCTCGGTGGCGATGAACCCGTCAAGACTTGTGGCTGTGTAGTACTGAGTCTTCATATCGCAGTTAATTACGAATAGGCCAGATTTCGAATAGACCAATAGGTGGCTAAACCGATCCAGGATGCTCCGAGTAGCAGCACAAAAATTTCCCCCTGTTTGAGCAGCGTATTCTGCTTGAGTCCCTTTGCCGTACTTGCCAGCAACACGACCACCCCCGCATTGAGCACAGCCAGAGGCCCAATAGGAAGAGCTGAAAACATCCATCCCGCTGCCCATGAATTGAGGTTTATGCCAACAATGGCTGCAAAAAGTATGCACCCAAGAACTACCGCTGGAATCGCAAATGCAACGACGAAAATGACCACAGCTATGGCTGGAAATACCGTCGCCAAACTGCGTGGATTTCGTGAACCCCAAAAGGCCAACAGTAGGGACAATGCAACTAGATAAAGCCTGAGTAAGACTACAGGGGGTTCCTCAGTGGTTAAGCCCACCAGAATGTAAGTCGCATTTGCCAAAAAGTAGTAAGCAACAATTAGCCCTACGAGTCCGGCCAATGACAACTGATTAATAGTTATTTTCCTAGGTGCCATTGCCTTTTGCTCCCCATCTGATTTTGCGCTGATATACCCGGACGTATCATGCATCATCACTAAGGGTTCCCGTATTGTCGGTCTGACAATTCACTCCAATGTCAAGCGCGATCGCACTTTTTGATTCAGATAGTGAAAGTGCGATCGCGCTTTAGATTTTATTTTGCCCAATGTAAATATCTACTCTTCCTTTGAAAACTGCGCCTATAGTTAAAGGTAAATCCAGTGGAGGATAGCAGGATGGAACCTCTTACTCTAATTGTGGCCGCCCTAGTCGCGGGTGCAGCAAAGGCTGCTAGCGATGCCGTTCCAGATGCTTACACAGGCTTAAAAGCGTTGATTAGGCATAAGTTTGCTAAAGATCCCAAGGCAGAAATGGTTTTGGAAGAACATGAGTCTGATCCAGAAACTTATGAAGCACCGCTCAAGAAGAAACTGGCCGAAACAGGAGCCGATCAGGACGAAGAAATTATTCAAGCCGCACAGGAATTGTTGAAGCAGTTGAACCCAGAAGCAGCCACCGCAGGTAAGTACCAGGTTGAGTTTCAGGGTGAAGTGAAGGGCGCACAGGTTGGCGACCATAATACCCAAACCAATACGTTCAGCTGATAGCACATGTGCCTATTTTGTAGCAAACCCCTACTTATAGTTTTTTGCTTTTAGCTTAATGTGATGTGTAACTAGGGCTGCTGGAGCATCTACATGAGGGAAGAAGCAGGTCGATACCAAGTAGAGTTCGCAGATAAGATTCAAAGTGTGGTGGTAGGTGAAGGCAACACCATCTACAACTATTTTTACTATAGCCATGAGCCGCAACCTGTTGTTCTAGATATGGATGATGGGTTGGAACTGCCTTGTCCCTATCGAGGACTGTTTCACTTTGGCCCAAATGACGCAGATTTTTTCTTTGGTCGGGATATCTTTGTGGCTGAACTCTATAATGCGACACAAATTCGTCAGTTTATCCCAGTCTTAGGTGCCTCCGGCAGCGGCAAGTCGTCGGTGGTACTGGCGGGATTGGTTCCAAAGTTACAACAAGAAAAGCACTGGCAATTTACCCATTTTCGTCCAGGAGACAGTCCAGAAGCTGATCCATTTCATGCATTGGCATTGTCGCTAGTGCCGTTGTATGACGCAAATCTAGATAAAATTGACCGAATGAAGCAAGCCCGTAAGTTGGCAGGTTGTTTGCGAAAAGGTGACATCAGGCTTGGGGATGTGTTTGCTCAAATTCGGCAAAATTTTCCTCAGGATCGCATTCTGCTGATTGCCGATCAGTTTGAGGAACTCTACACTCTCTGCCCAGAAGCTGAAACCCGTCACCGTTTCCTGGATCAGCTCATTGCGGAATTCCAGTTGTCTACGGATAAACCAGGTAGAGCGGTGCTGGTGCTAACTATGCGGGCCGATTTCTTGGGCAATGCACTGTCTTATCCAGCATTTGCGGATCAATTACACAGCGTGGATATCAAAATCCGCTCGATGAACCGTGAGGAACTGGCGGAGGTGATTGAAAAACCAGCGGCGAAGTTGGGCGTGACGTTTGAAGGGGGACTGGTTGAACGAATTCTAAATGATGTGGCCGATCAGCCAGGGAATTTACCGCTGCTGGAGTTTGCGCTGACGGAACTGTGGCAGCAGCGAACGGGTAAACAGTTGACCCATGAGGTGTATGAAGCGATTGGCCAGGTGGAGGGAGCATTGGCGCGCCATGCGGATCAGAAATATGAACACTTGAGCGAGACAGAGAAGGCGCAGGTGCGGCGGATTTTTGTGCAATTGGTGCGGCCAGGGGAAGGGGCAGAAGATACCCGCCGAATCGCAGCAAAATCAGAGCTAGGTGAACAAAGTTGGTCGCTAGTGAAGCAACTAGCGGATGCGCGGTTAGTTGTAACGAGCCGCAATGCGGCTGAGCAGGAAACGGTAGAGGTGGTGCATGAGGCGCTGATTCGCAACTGGGGTGAACTGCGCGGCTGGATGGAAACGGATCGGGTGTTTCGAGCGTGGCAAGAACGGTTGAGAGCGGCAAAGCAGCAGTGGGAGATGACGAATCGAGATGTGGGATCGTTACTGCGAGGGGCAGCACTAGCAGAAGCGGAGGAAAAGCTAACAGAGCGTCCAGACGATTTAGTAGCAGAACGAGAGTTTATTCAGCAGAGCATTCAGGAACGCCAACGTCTAAAGCAAGAAAAGGCTGCCCTGCGTCGTCGGGAAGTTAGAACAGCACGGGGAATTGCCATTGGATCTTTGGTGGCAGTTACTATTAGTACGGGATTACTTCTGACGGCTTGGCATCAACAGAAACAAGCAAGACTTAGTCAAGCGGATTCTTTAGCTCGCTATTCTCTGGCACTATTAGCTGAAGGAAAAGATTTAGATGCTTCTATAGTTGCTATCCGTGCAGGAAAAATTTTACAGCGACGCCAAACTCATGATCCCGAAGTCATAACTGCATTGAGGGCCAGTATTTATGAAGGGCGTGAGCGAAACCGACTTGAGGAACACGATGCCCAAGTCAGGAACGTGAGTTTTAGCCCTGATAGTCAAACGCTAGCTTCTGGTAGTGACGATAAAACTATCAAACTTTGGAATGCAGAGACTGGCAAGGTGACACGCACTCTCTCTGGTCATAGCGACTGGGTTATGAGCGTGGATTTTAGCCCCGATGGTCAAATGCTAGCCTCTGGTAGTGATGACAAAACTATCAAACTTTGGAATATAAAAACTGGCGAGGTAGTACATACTTTCTCTGACCATAAGAGCTGGATTCGGAGTGTGAGGTTTAGTCCCGATGGTCAAATGCTAGCCTCTGGTAGTGATGACAAAACTATCAAACTTTGGAATGTAAGGACAGGCGAAAAAATACATACCCTCTCTGGGCATAAAGGTAGTGTCGAAAGTGTGAGTTTTAGCCCTGATGGTCAAATGCTAGCATCTGGTAGTAAAGATCAGAGCATTAGGCTTTGGGACATAGAAACTGGCAAAGAAATCCGTACTCTTTTTGCTCATAGTGACTGGGTCTACAGCGTAAGTTTTAGTCCTGATGGTCAAACTATAGCCTCTGGTAGTAAAGATCAGAGCATTAGGCTTTGGGATGTAGAAACTGGTAAATATATTCACACGCTTTCTGGGCATGAGGACAGAGTCTGGAGCGTAAGTTTTAGCCCTGACAGCCGAACCTTAGCATCTGGTAGTAGAGACCAGACTATCAAACTTTGGAATGTAGAGACTGGCGAAAAAATTCGTACCCTCTCTGGGCATGATGACTGGGTTTGGAGTGTAGGTTTTAGTCCTAATGGTCAGACTATAGCCTCTGGTAGTAGAGATCAGAGTATTAGGCTTTGGGATGTAGAAACTGAAGGCCCTACCCTATTCAACCATAGTCACGCAGTCAAGAGTGTAAGTTTTAGCCCCGCTGGTCAGACTCTGGCCACTGGCGGTGATGATGAAACTATCAAACTCTGGGATGTAAAAACTGGAAAGGAAATTCATACCCTCTCTGGCCATGAGAGTTCTATCGCTAGCATAACCTTTAGCCCCAATGGCCAAATTCTAGCTACTGGTAGTGCTGATAAAAACATTAAACTCTGGGATGTAAAAACTGGAAAGGAAATTCGTTCCCTTTATGGGCATGACGGCTGGGTTTGGAGTGTAAGTTTTAGCCCTGATGGTCAGACTTTAGCCTCCGGTAGTGCTGACAAAACTATCAAATTCTGGGATGTAAAAACTGGCAAGGAGATCCGCTCTTTTGCTGGTCATGAAGGCGTGGTTAGGAGTATAAGTTTTAGTCCCAATGGTCAAACTCTAGCCTCTGGTAGTGATGATCGAACTATTAAGCTCTGGAGCATAAAGACCGGCGAGATAAACCATACATTATTGGCTCATGATAACTATATATCGAGCGTGAGTTTTAGTCCCGATGGTCAAACTCTAGCCTCTGGTAGTGAAGACAGAACCATAACACTCTGGGACGTTGAGACTGGCGAACAAATTTATACTTTTTTAGGTCACAAAGACAGAATTTGGAGCGTGAGTTTTAATCTCAGTGGTCAAATTTTGGCTACTGGCAGTGCAGATAAGACAATTAAGCTTTGGGATACAAAGACTGGAGAAGAAGTTCTTACCCTTTTTGGCCATAGTGGATGGATCTGGGATGTTAGTTTCAGTCCTGATGGTCAAACCCTAGCCACTGCTAGTGAGGACAAAACGGTAAAACTATGGAAGGTGGACTTAAATTCAAGCTCTCTGATAGAACACAATTGCGATCGCATTCATAACTACCTGAAATACAACCCCAACGTTAGAGAAGAAGATCGCCACCTCTGTGATGACATCAACTAGGAAGTTTTGGATTTTAGATTTTGGATTTTGGATTGATGTGCGATCGCACTTTTACCGACTCATCAAAAACTGCGATCTCAGGTTTAAGAGGGTTGGTGAAGGTGCGATCACGAACTACTCGGAGCATAATAGAGTAAGCCTATCGTAACGGCAGTACCTATTTGGCATGAGGAATTCGAGCAATGGAAACACAAGAATTACAGGCCATTATTCGCAAAAGCATTAGAGAAACCGTTCGTGAAGTTTTACGTGAAGAGCGACTTGCCTTATGCCTTGCTCTAATTCCTCGCGTGAGCAAAAAAGAAATGGCTGAAATTAGAGAGCAGTTTGGTACGCCAAGTGATTACGATACGGAAGAATTCATTAACATGACCGATTGGGTACGTAATGGAACTAATCTTGAGCAAGAAAGCGATTAAGTTCTTGAAGAAACTTTCCCCCAAAGAGCAAGAGCGCATCCAAGAAAAGCTGGCTATCTTGCTAGATTCCGTCGAAGAATCAGGTCTAGTTCCAGCAGGCGAACTTGATATCAAAACTCTGGAAGGTGAATGGAAAGGGTTCCTGCGAATGCGAATTGGAAAAATTCGTGTAGTATTTACGATTGATCCAGAGCAGGAAGAGTTGCGAGTCTACGATATGGGCTTTAGAGGTGATATCTATAAGTCATCTGGCATCGCTTACCAAGAAGTGCTAACAATTTCACCATCAAGCCTTGACCTGTGAATGCTCCGGCAGCTTACAGACCATGCGTTTGCCCGCCACATGCTGACTTAGCCAAGTAGCTATATCCCCCACCACCTCTGCCGCACAGAGATCATTGTGTAAATCATGGTATCCCCCCTCATAGAGGCGATACTGCTTATCATCCATCTGCAACTGGTCAAACAGATAGCGGCTGCCTGCCTCTAGCGTCAATGCATCCGCACTGCCCTGTAGCACCAACGTTGGCAAACTAAGCTCTGACAGATGAGCGCGAATCCAGTTGGTCGTCCGAATGAATTCCGTAGAAAGTCGGGCTGTGCCCCTGCTGTGGCGTAGATTATCTGCCGCATAGGCTTCGAGAATTGTGCGATCGCGAGAAGCTGTCTCCCTGGAAATTCCGGTGTTGAGGCTGAAACGAGGATAGATCCGCGACAGCGTTCGGCCAATTAACAGCTTTACTGACCTGACACACACTGGCCCAATCGCCGGAGCCATCAAAATCATGCCCGCTGGCGGCAGCACGCCATTGGCACAAGTTGTCTCACAGTGCATCACATAGTCCAACACGATTACCCCGCCCAAGCTGTGCCCCATGATAAAACAGGGCTGATTCGGCAATCGCTTCCGCATCAACTGCCAGCACTGGTGCAGATCCTGGCGATGCTGCTGCCAAGACTGGATATGGCCCCGCTGTCCGGGTGAACGACCATGTCCCCGCAGGTCATACTCATAGACCGTAATTCCCTGCGGCAATAGTGCCTGAACCACACTCTCAAACCAGCCGCTCCGCGCTCCTAAGCCATGCACAATCAGCAGTCCAGCCTTGACCTCGCCATCTGGGTGCCACTGTTGATAATACAGCTCTAGTCCGTCAACGGTTGTAAATCGTCCTTCGGTGCGTTTCATGCTGGGTTCTCCGTGGATGAGTCGAGGGTAGATGGGTAGGGAGGGGGGACGGGTGACTGAGGGGGGGATGAAGGGGCTAGGGGGGCAGGGGAGCGGTTAGGAGATGAGTCGAGAGTAGGGTCGATGAGTTCGGCAACGAGGTTGATATCTAACTGCTCTAATTGTTGATCGAGCTGGGGTTTGGAGGCTTGGCTGATCAGCCAGAAATCGTAGGGGGACTGGCTGAGGTGCTTGGCGTAGCTGGAGCTGAGGTAGGGTGCGATCGCACGTTCCTGTTTAATATGTACACCAAAGAAAGCCAAACTCAACGCTTTGACATAGGACTCAAAGGGCAGCAGTACATCAGTAGCACTGCGGTTGGGGCTAGGTGAAACGTTGATGTGCAGATCCAGCAGGCGGACTAAACGCCGCGCATCCCGCAGGTGAGATTTACCCTGCATTAGCGCTAAATAGGCATCGGTGTTTTGCAGCCAGTGGAACATGCGAATTTGCTCCAACGCAAGAGGTGCAGCCGGATCGTGGCTCCCTGCCACTAGCATGGCGGGTATTTGCACGTTTGCCATCCCCATTGGGCCAAAAACTTCACTGCCCACTGAGTCAAGCGAAAGAATCGCCTGAATGCGTGGATCAAGTAAGTGATATCGCTGACGCGGCAGGCCGAGGGCTTGGCACTGGAGCAAAAGCGAAATGTTCGGGTCATGAATCGTTGCGCCACAGGCACTTTCCAGCGTTTCAAAGTGAATATCGGCTCCCGCTAGGGCAAACGCCGTATACGCACCAAACGAGTAGCCCATAATCCCCACGGCCTTGAGCTGTAAGCGATTATCATAAACTTCTGCATTGCGGCGCTCTAACTCATCCAGTGCATCTTGAATATCCAGCGGACGATTCACAAACTCCGTCCACTTAAATAGCTCAGCCGTCTCGCCCTGAAGCATCTGTCGCACATAGCTGATATCGCTGCCGGAGTGCTGCGGAGCGACCACAAAATAGCCATGAGAAGCCAAGTGTCGGCCATAAAGTTCCATGTCCTCTGGGCTAGAGGCCAGCCCGTGGGACTGCACAATCACAGGCATTTTCTCCGGCCAGGGCTGCGGCTCGTAGCAGGTGACAGATAGAGATCGCAACTCGTCCCCGTCGTCTACCTGATGCCGCTGTGTCTCATCCAGGACAAACCGAAATCGCTTGACGGTGAAATCTCCCCGCTGTCGCAAATCGGGCAGCTCGGCAAAGTTAACGGCAGGTGCAGTCTGCTGCTCTTGAGCTGCCAGTTCGCGCACAACGGCAATGGTGCGCTCAGTTTCTTGCAGCATCAACTCCACTCGTTTCGCCGTGAACAAGAGCTGATCGGTGTTGAACTGAATCGTGTCCGGGAAACGTCGCAAGAAGCTCAGCAGCGACAAGCCTTCTGGATCAGCCGCCATCTGAATCAGCATTTCCTTCAGCGCATGGCGTTTGTCAGGATAATGGTCGTGATGGTTTGGTAAATGAAAAAAGTGCTCAAACCAGCCCACTAGCATGTCTCCCACTGAGGTCTGGAAAAAATGCTGGAGCTGTGTGGGGTTGAGTTCAAGGCGCGATCGCAAAATTCGCCGACACTTCACTTGATGAGATTTATGGCTGTCACCTAAGTACACTTCACAGGTTTTGTTGGCAACGTAAGGTAACGCTTGGGCATCTAAAAAACTTTTAACCCGCCGAAAGAACTGAATCAGAAACGCTCTCAAGTTTCGTTCGGCAGATGAGCTGGATGGTTTAGCGGACGGCTCCGGCACGGCAGGAGACGAAGATTCAGGAGGGATCATATAGACAATCCAAAAAACGAACAACATGGCTGCTGTCCGCTCTTCTCCTGTTTCTATAATGGCCGATCGACGCTAGAGCTGGGGGATTTAGTAATGATTAGCAATTTTTGGCAATGGTTAATGAGGTGCCAGTGAAGTGCGATTACCCAAGCTTTACTCCATACGATCCAAAATACTGTTGATATCTTGTGCTGCGTAGAGAATTCGCACAACCTCAATCTCATCTTTTCGAACAAGATAGAAAATCAAGTGTTTTCTGAAACCTTTTACAGCCCACTTCCGCAGCCCATTCAATCGCTGACTACGAACTGAATAGAGGCTCCCAAGCCCCGGCATTTTGGCAAGTTGTGCAATGGTCAAACGGGCTGAATCAAAAAATTGCAAAGCCGATTCAAGATTGTCTTGGGCAATGTAGGCAAAATGTTCGTCCAAATCCTGACTCGCTTTTGGCCGGATAACAATGCGTTTAGTCATGCTCCGGCTGCTGAAATTGCTTAATTAGCTGAGTACGCTTTTGCTCCCACCAATCATCTGTTGCTTCAACCGAATCTCCACTGTCTAGTCCGTTTAGCAGTAGTGATTCAATTCGTCCCTGCTGAGCAATTCGGGCCTGTTCTTGCAAAATGAGCTGATAGACATACTCACTGGCTGAGTGAAATCCTGCTGCTTTTGCTTGCTCTTCAACAAACGCTTGAATCGGCTCTGGCAAAGAAATATTCAGCATTGGCTCGATCTCGTCGGATGGCATTATCTCCCTTTAGGATAGCCACAAATGCTTGACCTATGGGGCAGCATCCGTATCGTCTATATCTATATCTGGTTCTGGTTCTGGTTCTGGCGTTGCGGGTTCAGGAGCAGGGCGCTGGGTGGCGATGCCCATTTGGACACCGTCAATTTGGCGAATTTGATCCATGATGGCGACGACGCGCCCGTGGGGGACGGCTTCATCGGCGTTGATCACGACGAGCTTATTGTTTTGATCGGTCAGCAAGGCCACAATGCTGGACTGAAGAGCATCGAGTTCTGTGGGAGTTCGGTTAAGTGCGATCGCACCATCGGCGGCAATCGTCACGGTCACGGGGGTATTCTGCTGCATCTCGGCAGTGGCGGCCTGTGGCAGGTTAACGGGCAAGCCTTCTGAGCGGGTGAGGAACAGCGTGGAGACAATAAAGAACGTCAAAATCGCGAAGATGACATCAATCATCGGCACGATATTGAGCTGGGGGGGAATGTCCGGTTCTTCAGGGAGACGCATAGGGATGACCTCGACGAGCAGTTTCATACCAGCGGCGATACATCAACTCTAGCTGACCGCCATATTCTTGAATCAGGGCAATTTGGCGCTTGTACAGGCTGCGAAAAGCGTTAGCGAAAAGGAGTGTAAAGATCGCTACAACCAGTCCCGCCGCCGTGGAAATTAGAGCTTCACTGATGCCACCCGTCACTTCTGCCGTATTTGTCCCACCAACATCGCCAATATTGATCGACGCGAATGAGGTGATCAGACCCAGAATTGTCCCCAGTAGGCCGAGCAGGGGAGCGACGCTGATAATCGTTTCAAACACGACCGTAAACCGCTTCAGTCGGGGCAGCTCGGCCTGGGTCGCGCTTTCCAATGCCAAGCGGAAATCATCGGGCGTGGCCTGCTTCAGGCTAAGGGCATCCAAGAAAATGCGGGCAATGGGCAAATCAATATTTTGCTTCAGCAGGGCTTTGACCGCAGTTGGATCTCGGCGATAGGCCATCAGCACGTTGTGGACAACTTTCTGCTGACGACGAGTAATTCGCTGCCAGAACAGCAGGCGTTCTACGACTAGCACAATGGCAATAATAAACAGGATGAGCAGGGGAATCATCACAACTCCGCCTGCAATAAAGAACTCAATCATGGGCTGATCATAACGCTTGGACAATTGCGATCGCGCTGTCCCAGGATAAAACCTGTTGGCTTAAATGACGCATAAAAATGGTTTTAGTCTCCTGAATTTCGTCCGATGTTAGCTGCTGGGAGAGGTGATCGGCATAGGAGGCGGTGGTGGGATTTGGGGAGTTGGATGGGGGGGAAATGCGGAACCAGCGGTCGATCAGAGCGGGGGTAATGCGTAAATCGGCTTGGATTTGCTCGACTTCGATAGTGGACTGCAAACCTGCGGTTGTGAATGCTTGACTGAGCTGCTCCACGTCCCAGTTCAGGTTGGACTGTGACGTGGGCTGTTTGGCATCGTAAATACTGTCTTCGGCGGCGACTAAGCGCTGATACAGGTCTGCGGAGAGCCAATCTGGTTGCAGCCAGCGGTAGAGACGCTGCGATCGCAACGGGATGGTTTCGGCCAGGATGACTTGACCGTTATCGGTTAGCAAATCTGCGATCGCACTTAGCAGTTTTGACCAATGCTCAGGATTACCGCCATTAGCCGTCAGCGCATTGCGCCCAATAACGCAGTCAAACCGCACTTCTGCAATCGGGGAATTGGGCTGCGTAATCTGATCGAGATCTGGACAGCTAAACACGATGGGTCGCTGGAGTGCGGGTAAGTTTTCGGCCAGTTCCTTGAGCGTTTTCGCTTCTGCGTCAGTTGTCGTACGCGCGTAAACGCCACCTTCCGGGACTTGGCGCAGGGCTTCCCAGGTGAGCAATCCAGTTCCGGCGTTGAGATCCAGCACAATATAGTGACGTTGGAGATGAGCGAGGGTGAATATGCGATCGCGGACTTGGCCGAGCCGCTGACCCAGTTGACCAATCGTGCGCTGTAGCCAGCGATCCTGGCTTTTATTCGGCGGTGAAAAGGTGAGATTTTCGACGGGAGAGGTGCCGATGTCGTCGAGTAGCGCCGCTAGCTGCTCCTCGCGGCGACGGGCAACTTGGCGACGGATGTGGTCTTCCGCTCCCTGATTAGACGGCTGATAAAACACCTGCCCCTGGAGATTACCCGGTAGGTACTGCTGCGCTACCCAGTGATCGCGGTAGGCGTGGGGATAGCGATAGCCTGCACCGTGACCCAGCGTGTTGCGATCGCGGGTGGCATCCTTGAGGTGATTGGGCACATCGTCGGCCTGCTCCTGCTCCACCAGCTTCAGCGCATCGAAAAAGCCCAGGACGCTGTTCGACTTGGGCGCATTAGCGAGATACAGCGCGGCGTGAGCCAGCGCGTAGTGACCTTCCGGCAGTCCCACCCGATCAAACGTGGCGGCGCAGGACTGGACGACGACGATGGCTTGCGAGTCAGCCAGCCCGATATCCTCACTGGCCAGCACTAACATGCGTCGAAATAAATAATGGGGATTTTCGCCGCTGTAGATCATCCGCGCCAGCCAGTACAGTGCCGCATCGGGGTCAGAACCGCGCAGGCTCTTAATAAAGGCGCTAATCGTGTCGAAATGGGCATCGCCTTCTTTGTCGTAAAGAACCGCTCGCTGCTGGATCGATTCTTCGGCCACCGAGAGGGAAATTTGGATAGACCCATTGGGATTGGGCGGAGTGGTTTCGACTGCGAGTTCCAGCGCATTCAGCAACGCCCGCGCATCACCGTTGGCGACGTTAATCAGGTGATCCAGCGCCTGTGGCTCAAGCTCAACGGATTGCTGGCCGTAGCCGCGTTCTGGATCCTGGAGCGTTTGCTGCACAATCTGGCGCAAGTCCTCCGCCGATAGCGGCTTGAGCTGAAAAACACGCGAACGGCTGACCAAGGCTTTGTTTACTTCAAAATAGGGATTTTCCGTCGTCGCCCCGATCAGAATCACCGTGCCGTTTTCCACCCAGGGCAACAGCGCATCCTGCTGCGCCTTGTTGAACCGATGCACCTCGTCAATAAACAGCAGCGTCCGTTTGCCAAACTGACCACGTCGATCCTGCGCCTGTGCGATCGCATCTCGAATCGCCTGCACTCCGGCCAAAACCGCATTGATGGCAATAAAATCCGCCTGCGTGCGATTGGCAATCACCCGCGCCAGCGTCGTTTTCCCCGTCCCCGGCGGCCCATAGAAAATCAGCGACGAGAGCTGATCGGCTTCAATTGCCCGTCGCAGCAGCCGTCCCGGTGCCAAAATGTGGCCCTGCCCGACATATTCTTGCAGCGTACGGGGACGCATCCGCGCCGCCAGTGGCGCTTCGGCTTCGATCTGTTGCTGACGGTGATGATCAAATAAATCCATATTCACATCTTGCACCAAAACTCAGAAGGGTGATTTTGCCGCCACATCCCGCTGGCAAAATCACCGCGTTCAAGTGCTCAACGTGCACGGTGCAAGATGTGAGCATACCGATCTAAGCATGAAAGTCATTCCGTGAAAACTGTGAGAAATCAGGCCATTATGGGCTTTCTAGATAGTAAGACAGTCACCATGAGTCTGAATAGTTGAAGCAAGGTATGAACTCACCGAAGCTGAATGTTACTACTCTTAATGCGGCTCTCGCTGAGCTGGAAACGCTGCTTCAGCAAGACCTGTCCGTTCCTCAGTTTATGGAACAGGTTGTCTATAGTATCTCGAATGCGATCGCAGTTCAGCGGGTTGGGATTTGGCAGCATCTGCCGCAGCAGCAGGTGCTTCACCTGCAAGCTGGCATGGGCTGGTCGCAACTGTCTACACCACCCCAAATCGAGGCTGCACCCGGTTCCTATGGTGACTACTTGCTGCGGATGCTCCAACCCCTCATCATTGCAGATTGGAGCCAAGAAAATCGCTTCCGGGTACCCGATAGTTTTCAGGCCGTAAATTCGACTCAGGCATTCAGCAGCATCAGTATTCCAATTCGCAGACAGTCCTGTTTCTACGGCGTTTTGGATATTCAAACCGTGCGATCGCAGCCATCTGTCAACTACAGTGAAGGACTAATGTTCTTGCGAGCAATTGGGCAGCTCATCACATTGGCATTAGAACGCCAGCAACTGCAAGAAATATCTCAGCATATGATCCAGGCCGAAGCCATCCAGGCCAAACTGCGGCAGCAAATCAGTGATCTACAGGTCATTGAGTCCGTTCTGCGAGAAAGCGAAGAACGCTATGCCCTGGCCGTCAATGGCTCCCACGACGGCGTCTGGGACTGGAACTTACGCACCAATACCGTCTATTTCTCAGCCGCCTGGAAATCTGCTCTCGGATACGCTGATTATGAACTAGATAATACGCTCTCAGAGTGGATGAGCCGCGTTCATCCCGATGACGTTAAACAGCTCCATCAAGCCGTTGAATATCACTGCCAGGGACTGGCTGAACAGTTTCGCTGCGAATTTCGGCTGCTGCATCGCGACGGCACCTATCGCTGGATGCAGAGCCGGGGTTTGGCCTTGCGCGATCCCTACGGAGAAGCGCGTCGAATCGCAGGCTTTCAAACCGATATCACGATTAGTAAAACCACCAACGATCAGCTCCGCTATCTAGCCCTGCATGATCAACTCACTGGGCTAGCCAATCGCTCCCTGTTTATGGATCGGCTAGAACACGCCATGCAGATGGTGCAGCGCTATCCGGATATGGCGTTTGCTGTGATTTTCCTAGACCTAGACCGCTTTAAGCTGATCAACGATAGCATGGGGCATCTAATTGGCGATCAGTTGCTGATTACAGTGGCCGAGCGACTGAAAAAAAGCTTACGCAACAGCGATACCTGTGCGCGGCTGGGCGGAGACGAATTTGTTGCCCTCCTCGAACATATTCATACAGAAGACAGAGCCATTACCATCGTTCAACGAATTCAAGCGGAACTGAGCCGTCCAATTCGCCTAGAAGATCGCGAGGTCTGCGTCAATGCCAGCATCGGCATTGTGATGAGCAGCGCCAACTATACCCAACCCGACGAGTTCCTACGCGATGCGGATACGGCCATGTACCACGCGAAGGCAGCCGGAAAAGGACAGTATGCATTTTTCACACAGGCGATGCGAGAATCTGCGATCGCAGCTTTGAGCATGGAATCCGATCTGCGTCAGGCCATTGATCGGCAGGAGTTTGAGCTTCATTATCAACCCATCGTCTCACTACGCAGCCGCCGCATTCTTGGATTTGAAGCCCTGCTTCGCTGGCAGCATCCCACCAAGGGCATCGTCATGCCTGCCGAATTTATCAGAATTGCCGAAGAAACAGGTTTAATTATTCCAATCAGTTGGTGGTCGCTACAACAAGCCTGTCAGCAAATTCGCCAGTGGCAAACGCAGTACTGTAGCGACCCACTACTGAGCATTAGCGTAAATGTTGCGCGTCGCCAGTTCGCCCAAGATAATCTGATTGCCCAAATTCAATCTGTTTTGGCAGAAACAGGGCTAGAACCGAGCTGTCTAACCTTAGAAATCACCGAAAGCGCCATCATGGAAAATGTTGAGCATGCTGCCATCCAGATGAATCAGCTCAAAGCACTAGGCGTACAGCTCTGTATGGATGACTTCGGCACGGGCTACTCCTCACTGAGTCACCTCCATCTGTTTCCCATCGATATTCTCAAAATCGACTCATCCTTTATTCAGCAGGCCGATGTTGATTTCTCCAAACTCGAAATTATCCGCACCGTTGCCTCTCTAGCCTGGAACTTGGGCATTGAGGTCGTAGCTGAAGGGGTTGAAAGCAATAAGCAGGTTACCCAGCTTAAGCTGCTTAAGTGTGAACTAGCCCAGGGGTATCTATTTTCTAGGCCAATGGAGGCTGATATGACCACCCAGTTTCTAGGCGATATTCTGTAAAATCTGGGCGTAGTTTTCGTGTCCAATGTCAAATCAATCTGGCACTAGTTCAGGAGATTAGCCATTGATGCATACGAACAACAAACTGAGAAACAGTTTCTTTGTCATAACAGGGAATACCAAACATAAAGCCGCTGCCTAAATAATGATCGGTCTGCGGCGCTGTCCAATATTGAACTTGGTTAGAAGATGTTCGATAAATATCGCGCAGAAACTGTAAATCAGCCGTTGGTTCGTTTTCAGCATCAACCAAGAAAATAGGCTTTTGGGTACTCTTTGAAAAGGCATCAATATAGTTTTCAATATTGAGCGGCTGTAGTACCTGCCGCCACAGATCAAAGCTGATAGGGCGATTCAGTTGCATATCAGCTTGCCATCGCATCAGTAGCTTCTTTTTCTCCCTTGCTTCAGGATTTAAAAATCGCTCTGATAGACGACGCGGTGGGCCAAACGAAATGGTTTTTTGAATGCGGCTATCTCGTGCCTGAGCCGCTAGAGCAACAGCACCACCCCAGGAATGACCAAAGACGTACAGGTTCTGGCATTGCTCTGAATAATGAGTTTTTAAATAATCAACTGCTGACACGACATCTTGGGCAAAGTCAAAGTTCTTCAGCGTATATTCACTCGGATCTTGAGAGTCACCATAGCCCCGCATATCAAACACAAACACGGCATAGCCCAAAGCACGTATCTCTTGTGCCAAAGCTCTCATCAGCGTTAACTTTCGACCAAAAACTGACGAGCCGTGCAGCAAGATAATGGTTGACGCAGTTGAATTCTCACGAGGTAAGTAAACATCACCCACCAACTGTAGGTTATCCGCAGAGAATCGAACTGTTTTAGTAGGCTGAAGAGATGCAATTCGTAGATTAAAAATCTGCTTCAGTTCTAGATGATGATAACGATGATAGAAATGGCTGATTAATCGATATAACCATTTCCAATACCGATGCTGATCGCTAAATGATTGGTAGAATCTGGCTTTACCTTGACTAACGAGCATTTGATTTCAAATTCAATTAATGAGTTACGTTTAATAGATTGGTCAATAAAAACGTCGGAATCAATCACTAGAGTCAAGCCTGAGGATTTTCCTCATGCAATGCAGACTGACTTCGCATCTTGGCAACGTTTTCTCTGCGGAACGCGTAGACCAAACCGCCGATTAATCCTTGAATCAGTAGGATGGCATAGAGTAGGAGAGAATAAGCCAGCGCTTCTGTCTTGGGCACGGCAAATGCAGCGAAAAAAGCAATAAATAGCTGCTCACGAACACCAATACCGTTGATAGAAATCGGCAAGGTGATAATTAGAGTGATAACGGGAATGGTAATAAAGTAGCTATAAAATGGAACGTCTAAATTGAGAGCTACAGCCACAATGTAGTGGTAAACAACGACATTGATTTGGAGCAAAAATGATAACCATAAGGCATTAAACAAGACCCGCTTTTTTTTCTGAAAGACCTCAAATGCGATCGCAATTTTGCCCAGCGTTGCGCTAATCTTCTGCACGGGCTTCCACTGAATCCGACCGACCCAGTTGGAGAGCGTGCGTGGGGTAACAAAGATTAGCCAGCACAGGACAAGCATACCAATCAGTCCTAGAAACACACCTAATCCAGTGAGCGGTATGTTAGCCGTGAGCGGACTGGGAATTAGCAACATCACCAGCACGATAAACATCAGTGCCAGAATGCCTTGAAAGCGATCGACAAAGATAACCGTTAAAGCCGTTGCTCGGTCAGCTCCAGCTCTCCAGGAATCATAGACGCGAATCACATCGCCGCCAATACTGGACGGCAAAATGTTATTGAAGAAAAAACCAACCCAGTAGGAGCCAATTAAAAATGGAATGCTGGCATCCGCACCTTGCGCTCGTAACAAGAGACGCCATCGAATTGCGCTGATGTAGTATCCAAAAAGCTTAAAGAGAAAGGCAAACAGCAAGACGAAGACATTTGCAGAACCAATAATTGCAAGTGTTTCTGTCAGATCAACACCCTGGAGAATCCAGATCATCAGGGCGATAGAAATGGCAAATTTCAGTCCGGTCTGAAGTGCTTTTTTTCGGTTCACAGGTGAAAGTCCAGTGATGAGAGGTCGATGAGAAGTGGTGAGGGATTAATGGTTGATGGTTGAACATTGAATAATTAACGGCCTGGGGCTAAGGTTCGCGGATTTTGATGACTTTAGCAGGGACGCCTGCTGCGATCGCATAATCAGGTAAATCTTTCGTCACCACTGCACCTGCACCGACAATTGCACCTTTGCCAACTCGGACACCGTCTAGCACAATCGCTCCAGCTCCAATCCAAGCGCCATCGCCAATGACAACGGGGCCTTTGGTATAAACGCCCTGCTCCATCATCGGAATATCCAGCCGATCGGTTACGTAGCGTCCGCCGCCGATATAGCAGTTCCCAGCGATCAGAGCAGATTCACCAATTTCAATGCCGCCACCGGATGACAGAATCGTGTTGCAGCCGATATCGGTTTTTTGACCAATGGAGACGGGGCCAGTTTTACCCTGAATGACGCAGTTGCGGGAAATAATCACATCGGCCCCAATCTGAATCCCCTGCTCACCTGCGCCGCTAGCGTCTAACAGGCTGTAATCGTCGATTGCAACCCGCTCACCCAAGCTGATTTTACCGGGATGCCGAATTGCCAGCCCCTTGCCAAAAATAACGCCCCGACCCGCCTGCTTAAACAGTTTGGGATACGTCATCTTCCGCAGCAGATAGCCAGGTGCACCGCTGAGGTCGCCAAACAAAAACTGGAGCAGTTCATAGCGAATGAGCGCCATCAGGCTGCTATCGCCAAGTGCCTTAGCCTGATAGCGGCCCAGAAGTGACGAGTTCGATTGGCTGAGCTGCTGACTCAGAGGAGTCTTTGTAATGAGGATCCGTTCGTCTTTGGATGCAACCATAGTGCGCGTTCTTAAATGGCAGTGCAATTCGGTGCGGTATTGGGTCAGCTTAATGACTGATATCAAGTCTGTGTATAAGAACCCAATTTATTTTTTATGAAACGTTTGCTTCGTACGTGTTTAGCGTAAGCGTATGATCCCCCGCTGTCGCCGCCCCCTTAAAAAGGGGGCTATGTCCAAAACAGTTCGAAGTTCCTCCTTTTTAAGGGGGATTTAGGGGGATCTATCCCAAGTGCCACGCTAAACATATACTTTGCTTCGCAAACGTTTCACAAAAAATGATGGGTTTTCAACCAGACTGATATGAATCATTAAGGTCAGACATCAGATGTTCAATCTCCAAATTCCACCTTAAATTGAAACTCGGAGAACCTCCATGCGATGACGTTGGACTCTCCGAGAATTTACACACAAGTTGGATTTTATAAAGCTTAGGCAAGCCAGCCTTCTTTTTCGTACCACTCGCCTGTGATCCGTAAACCTTTCTCTAGGGGAACTTGAGGCTCATATCCCAAGAGCTTTTTGGCTTTAGAAATATCGAAGGCGCGGTCTTTCAAGAAAAAGTCAACTCGGCGGCGATAGATCGGCGGATCAATATTCAGCGGCTTGCAAATGATTTCGCACAGGAGTCCAGCAAACCAAACGGGCCAAACGGGAATTTTGAAGTTGGAGACGGGCTTGTTGAAGACATCGGAAATCATTGCCACCATTTCGCTCAGCGGCACGTATTCGTTGCCACCAATCGTGAAGATTTCGCCAATTGCTTCATCTTTTTCGCCAGCCAGGGCGATGCCGCGCGCCAAATCTTCCACAAAGGTCATGTGGTACAGCACTTTGCCGTTACCGATCATGCGGAATTTGCCCTGATAAATGTACTTAAACAGCTTCAGAAAGCGGGTATCGCCAGGGCCATAGATACCAACCGGACGGACGACAGTACCCGCCATGTTTTCTCGCTTAAAGAAGTCAAGCGCGTACAGTTCGCCTTCCAGCTTCGATTGTTGATAATAATCCCCAGGCTTGTAGGGAGCCTCTTCGGTCGCAGGTGGCTTGGAGATTTCGCCCTGAACACCGACGGTGCTGCAATGGACAAACCGCTTCACGTTGGCAGTCTTTGCGGCTTCTAAAACCTTCTTAGTACCATTCAGATTCACGTCCCAGAACATCTGAACCGGAACGTTTTCGGCCCGGTAAAGAGCCGCAATGTGGTAGACCACGTCAATATCGGACATGACGCTCTCATCCAGCGGCGCAGAATCAGCCAAATCGGCATAGGCATACTCAACGGGCAGCCCTTCCAGCGCACTCAAATTGGAGCCTTTCCGCACTAAAACTCGGACTTGATGCCCTTTTTCCAGCAGATGTTTAGTTAAATAGCTGCCAGTAAAGCCATTTGCTCCAGTTACGAGAGCTTTCATGAATCGTTCCTCCCTGAGATTAAGAGTTGATAGGTGTATGGATGGGGGTGGGAAAGTGCTGAGGACTGAGTGCTGAGTGGGCTGGACAATTCGCCTCACTCCTTACTCCTCTCGCCTCACTCCTTCAGCGCTGAATCAAGTTTCAACCGCTACTTTCGCGGGCTGAGGATTGACGGCCTCAAAATATGCTTGTAGGTTGCCCAGTTCCACTTGGGTGCGGGCAAAGTCCCAACCAAACAGTTCACAGAGGCGGGGAGCAACCTGCATTGCTCGATCTGGGTTGTCGCCGATGCTCGTGCGCCGCAGCACCAAATCGTCTAAATGTACAACCGCCTCATCCTGAATAATTTGCCACATTTCGGTCAGCCATTCGGTGTCGTTGGCCTCTGGCATCCAGTCGTAGCTGAAGTCGCCGCGCTTTTGAATTACCTCAGCAGGAACCTGCTGTTTTGCAGTGGCCTGGATTTTGCGATCGCAACTTGGAAACACCATCTTCAGCGTTTTCTCGGCCACTAAGCGCGAGGTCGTAAATTTAACGCCCGATACACTGTAAAGCCCAGTCACATTGCCCTGTTTACTGTGATCCAGAATCACCTCCCGCTTAGCCAGCTTATCGGTGCCCTCTTCGGCAGCGGGCAGCAGACCGGAGAAAATCCGCACAATCTCCTGCGACGACAGGTTTAGCCCCGGAATCGCCATATTCAGATCGTCAATGCAAGCCTGAAGCTGCTCGTCGGTGGGCATGGGCTTCGACTGTACCGGATCGAGCCAGGGATCATGCACCGTTCCCAGCAGAAACCGCCCCTTCCAAGGGCGCAGGAAATAGGTGCGGGCATTGGGCTTTTTAGGTGCGATCGCAAGGGCATGATCTGCGATCGCAGGTCGATCAAACAGGGCATTCCAAGCAATCGAGCTGCGGAAGAGATGGGGCACGTCTTGATCAAACTGGGTTGCCAACTCGCGGCACCAAGGGCCAGCGGCATTGATTACGACATTGGAGCTGTACTCGTAAACCGTACCGCTGACCTGATCCTGACCAACAACGCCAGTCACTTTACCCTGCGCTGTCTTCAGTTCCTTGGCTTCCACGTAGTTGAGTACCGTCGCACCTAATTGGGTCGCCCACTGCAGCACGCTGATTACGACCCGCTGAGAATCGGGCATACCGCCGTCGTACCAAATTGCGCCGCCCTGCAATCCCTCGGTATCGACTTGGCCAAAACCGTCCTGCACCTGCTGGCTGGTGATGACTTGGCCGTTGGGTAAATGGCGCTCAGGCTTAACGCCTTGGTTACGAGTGGCGCTGAGCAGGTCATTGAGGGTCAGCGCTACTTTCAAGATTGGCGGCTTACGCGCCCCATCCCCATACAGCGGCATCAGGCAAGACAGGGTTTCAGTCAGTGCCGGAAACGTGCGGAGGAACCAGTGGCGCTCACCGACCGACTCAAAGAAGCGAGGTAAATCCAGCGTTTGCAGATAGCGCAGGCCACCATGCAAAATCCGTAAGCTGTTGTAGCTCGTCTCGCCACCAAAATCGCCGCGCTCCAGCAGCAAAGGCCGCAAACCGCTCATTGCCGCTGTCAGCGACAGCATGGCACCGTAGATCCCGCCCCCGACAATAATCAGGTCGTGGGTTTGAGTCGCCGCTGCCGCCGGGTCTCGAATAATCTTCGACATAGTTCTCAAACGTAATAAAAATAATGCAGGGTGCTAGCACCCATGCCAGTCCCCTGCAACGTGAATTAAGAATCCAACCAGTGCCGCCGCCAGCTTTGGAATACAATCAGCGACCAGAGCAGATGGCTATGATTGGCCGTGCCAGCCAGGTGCTCTTGCTTTAGGCGTTCGATGGTTTCAGGCTGGAAAACGCCCTGATCCCGAATCGTCTTAGGATCGAGGTAGTCTTCCATAATTGGTCGGAACTGGGTGCCCAACCAGTGTTTGATGGGAATACTGAAACCTTCTTTCGGACGGTACACGCAGCTTTCCGGAATATGACGCGCCGCCACCCGCTTTTGCAGCACCTTGGTTTGACCATCCGCGACTTTCAACCGCGACGGAATCTGGAACGCCATTTCCACCACGTTTTTATCCAGGTAGGGAACCCGCGCCTCCAGCGAAACCGCCATCGACATCCGATCGACTTTGACCAGAATGTTGTCGCTCAGGTAGCTCTTGAGATCAACGTACAGACTGCGGTTGAGGGGCTGCCGCTCACCCGCTTGCTCAAATAGTTTAAGAATATGAGCGGCGGCAGGCGTGACTAGCTCTTTCTGAGCGCCCGTGGTAAAGAGTTCCTGGCGTACCGTGTCACCCGCAAACATGCGCCAGCGAGCATGGGAAAGGTCTTCGGGATGCTCCATGCCCTCAATGAAGCGCTTGGCTTTATTGATTAAGCCCTTTTTGGCAGGTTGGGGCCGCAGCGAATTCACGACGTTCTTGATCACGCCATTGCGAATCACCGCTGGAATGCGCTGATACTGCCGAGCTTTATCGTCTGCCAAATAGGTTTCGTAGCCACCAAACAGCTCGTCACCGCCGTCGCCGCTGAGGGAAACCGTGACGTGCTGCCGTGCCAGTTTGGATACTAAGTAAGTCGGAAAGATCGAGAAGTCGCCAATCGGGTCGTCCATGTAGTGCATTAGATGCTCAAACATGTCGGCCACGTGGGGCTTAATCACTTCCGTCGTGTGGTCGGTGCCGAGGTGATCAGCAACTTTCTGCGACCAAGCCAGTTCATTATAGGTGGGATCATCGAAGCCGATGCTGAAGGTTTTGGCGTCGCCCATGTAGGCCACCATCAGCGAGGAATCCACTCCACCAGAGAGAAATGCGCCCAAGGGTACGTCGCTGACCAGCTGCATTTCCACCGCTTTACGCAGTTGCTCTTCGAGGCGATCTTCCCACTCGGCATCGCTGAGGTTGGAGCCTTCTTCATCAAACTGGGGAATATCCCAAAACGCATAGGGTTCACAGCGGGGATTGTCCAGGTCGATCTCCATCATTGCGCCCGGTTCCAGCTTGCGGATCTCCTTAAATAGCGTGGCGGTGCCGGGTACGTATTCCCATGCGAAAAATTCACCCAGGGCATCCAAATCCAGCGTTTTACTGACTAAGCCGCTTTCGAGGATGGACTTGATTTCGGAACCCCAAACCAGATACTGAGAATTAAACGCATAGTAGAAGGGCTTAATGCCGATGTGGTCACGCACCAAGATCAGCTTCTTCTTGACGGTGTCATGAACTGCGATCGCAAACATGCCGTTGAGGTACTTGGGAAAGTCCAAGCCAAACTCTTCGTAGGCATGGACAATCACTTCCGTATCGGTGTGGGTTCTAAACGTGTGACCGCAGGCTTCCAGCTTTTCCCGTAACTCCTGGAAGTTGTAGATTTCACCATTAAAGACCGTCAAGATAGTGCGGTCTTCATTAAAAATAGGCTGACGACCGCCGCCCAGGTCAATAATCGACAGTCGGCGCATTCCCATCGCCACCCCGTCCTGCACATGGGTACCCAAATCATCCGGGCCCCGGTGAGTCAGCGTGTTACAGACTGCCTGAAGCTGTTCCAAGGTTGGAGGCGTAGAGCCATTCAAAGCCGCGATTCCTGCAATTCCGCACATAGTTTCTCAGTGCTCCAACTAGATGAGTACACAATCGCACACCTTGCACCTTGCATCTCGATATTAAGTCTGGTTGAAAACCCATAATTTATTATTTGTGAAGCATTTGCGGAGCAAACGTTTCGCAAATAATAAATTGGGTTCCTATACACAAACTTGATATGAGAACCCAAAGCGGTTAGTTGCCACCGCATCACGGCGGTAAAATGAACCCTCTGGGTTTTGGTGCAAGCTGTGAGCAATCCAATTCAAGACAGATTCATCCAATACAGATGAGGTCGCTTCCAGCATCACAGGCTACTACGCACTACTAGTAATCTGCCAACTTTATCCAACTTTATATTGATGGGTTTCGATGGGTTAAGTAGCTGTACGTAAACAAATGCATATCTAATAAAACCTGGGGAGTGCCCCCTAGGGGGCACTCCCCAGGTTTTTTAAGTGCGCTTGTTTATGTCAACCTACTTATGTGTCACGCTTCGGGCAACACATAGCTCATCAGAACCAACCTATATGGCAGAATCCTAGCTGTAATTCACCATGCATCCTTTGCACCCTCGAAAACTGCCTAAAGCAAAGCCAGCATGGCGGCAATTATGGCGTTACGGCCTTTCAATATACGCAAATGCTGGCTTTATCCACAGCATTTCCCACGCTAGTGGAGTACGAAAGTGTTTCCTTACCTCCGGTAGGGAAACACTTCTACGTATCTCACGAGGTTGAAAAATGCTGTATCACAATGCTTCCAATGACAAGGGACTTACTTACACAGCATACCCATCATGTTTTTGGGTTCAATACTAGGTGAACGATCGTCAAACAGATCAAGATATTCAAACAATCGCTTCATTTTATCTGTATAAACGCGACGAGAATAACGATTTTCATACAGAGCTTGTGCATTCTCTGCTCGCCGATTAGCTTCCTCTGGATTAGTCAGTGCCGCGATAATACCGCGAGCCATATCTTCAGCAGTTGGCTCAACCAGAAAAGCAACCTCATCACTCAATACCTGAGTATGAGAGTAAATGTTCGTTGCCACAATGGGAATGCCCCGTGCAAGCTGCTCATACACTTTGAGCGGCGTATTGGTGCCGCTAATTCGAGACGAAATCTGCACGTCTGCATGGTCAGCATAGTTCTTTGCTACCGTTTGGAAGACGCGACCCGTGAAATGGCAGTATTGACCAATCTCGCACCGATCTGCCAACCGTTTGTATTCATCAACTTGTTCTGGCGTACCACCCACAATTAGCAGAAATGCGCTTGGATCTTGTTCTAGCACATACTTAAATGCACGGATTAAAATATGAATGCCTTGATAAGGTTCTAGAGTCCCGGCATAAACAACTAAATTTTTATCTGCAGCTTGGGCGAGAATATCTTGTTCTTTGACCTGGATCTGTTGAGCAATAACCATAGCTTAATCTTCTTGTTTTGGGTTGATCAAAAAGTAAATATGACCAGATATTGATCAATTCTAAGCAAATCGAGCCAGTATTTTAGTTAGCTGGCTTTTTGCGGATTTGGACATCATCGAAGATGGAATTCTCGATTAAGCAAACCTTGCTTTCATCATCGACAATGCTAAGTGCATAGTTATACAAGCTGGGGCAAATCGTGATCGTTGCATCTGCTGCTTGCAGGCACCAATCCTCTAACCGCTTAAAGACATTGATCAACGTCTTAGAGGTCGTGAACTTAAAGTTGGTGAGCTGTTCTGGCAGGCTGGAGTGCATATCATAAATTAGCTTAAAACCAAAAATAGGTTTAAGGATGGGGCAAATAAAGATTGCTTCTTCATGAGCGTGAACTAGGTCGTACTTATTACGAATCAGCAGGCCAATCGTCCACAGCACAATGAAAACATCTAGAAACAGCTTTAGCTTAGAAGGCCCAATTTTGACGCTACCGAGGAAGGGAAAGTGAGGAATCCGAATCATCCGGACGCCAGGAATGTCAATATCCTCGCCCTCACCGTAGGTCAAGAGATCGACTTCGGCTCCGAGTTCGGCTGTAATTAGCGTTCGATAGTAGACGCTAAAGGGGGTACCACGGGGGGAGAAAAAGGGTTGGGGGGCAATAACTAATGCTTTCATGCGCTTCTCCTTTGTCGCTTAGTGATCTGCATCGCAATCTGATTTCGAACGAACCGAACCGGGGACTCTAACGAACCGTAGGTCTTTAGAGAGGTGGGGGAATTCATTAGGGCCTGCTTGAGGCTGGCGGCTGGCATTTGAGGGTTAATTGCAACCCGCATCATGAAGCCGTACTTACCGGGGCGATCCGTTTCGGAGGTAAAGGGCAGCGGATCGGTTCCGGGTAAGACACAAAGACCTTTCTGCTCAGCGGCTTTAAAGTAGGGAGGACGCTTCCAAAATAGGGGCCGACCGCTGTTATCCCCCAGTAGAACAGTTGACTGTCCAGCTTCCAGTAATTCGGCCAAAACTGTACCGCGACGACCGATCCACTTACCGAATCCCCAGGGAATGACGGGTAAACCACCTGCTTGGTGAACGGCATCCACGACGTCATCAATGGGCTGACCGTCATCAAACAACTCGGCTGTTCCGAGCGCAAGTACCTCTAGGTTCTCAGCCGTGACAATTTGGCGTCCGGCGATCAAGCAGAGTTCTTGTCCCTGTTCGGTATAGGCGTAGAGCGATTCCGCTTCGCCAGTAGGGCGGAACTGCCACGTTTGAGTTAGCGCTTCCGTAGATTTACCCGCAGCAATCTGGGCGAGTTTCTGAAAATAGCGATCGCGGATCGTTTCAGTGAGGAACAAAATACCGAGAAATTGTGTTTTATTTTCCTGATCGGACGCAATTTGGCTGAAGTTCTGATAAGAGGCATCTAAGAACTGATCAAGATTAAAGCAGTCGTAGATGTGTACGTGGGCATCAGCAACAATGAGCTTTGACTCAGATGATGCGTTGCTGGGATGAAGTGAATCCGTCTGTGGCATTTCGTCTAGTTCCACTGGCTAACCGTAAGACAACACGCCGAGGGATACAACCTGATTTAGGCTAGCTGCGATCGCATTTGTACGGATAAGTCGTACAACCTATTGTCGATCGTTAATCTCCCTATCGATGCAACTACAGTTTTGCCGAACGATTTGGATGAACGCTAGGCTCTTCTACGTGTATTTACTCAACCTTTATAAAAGTCAGCAGATGGATGAAGCTGGCATGGATTAGGGATTGTAGGACTTTGCCCATTTTGAACAGACCGAGTGAAATCAAGGCAAAATCAGCCCCGTCCACCAATTAAATCAGCCGAACAATAGACATCTTTTACAAAAGCTCTTTGAAGTGCAGAGTGTGTCCTCCGCTTATACTTTTGCGGGAACTTATGTAGAAAACGCGGAAAACAAGGCAGCGCGTCTGGTTTCATGTGGCAAGCCAGCTAATTTTTAGCCAACTTCTGTGTCAAGTCTGACGCTTTCCCGCAGAATAGAGAATTGGACATCGCCTGACTAATCCATCATTGCTATGGTTGACCAACCCGCTAATACTCCGAATTCTGAAAGTTCTGATCAAAATCTAGATATTGATGCAGATAACTTAATATTATCCCTACGACGAAAACAAGGTAATTGGGTCGATTGGGGGCACGCTTGCCAAGCGCTGCAAAAAACAGGCTATTCACCTCAACGTATCTTTGAAGAAACGGGTTTTGAGCCTATTCAGCAGAACCAGGTGATTATTGGTATGCAGGTTTTCCAGTCGATTGTGGCGGCTGGAATTTCTGACCAAACGCGATCGCATTTTGAGCAGAAAGGTAGCGATATTCTGTATGAGCTTAGAATTTTGTCGCAAACCGATCGTGCCAAAGCCGCAGAGCTGATTGTCAATCGTGGGCTGGATCTAGATGACGCGCATGAACTAGCCAAGGCTATGAAAGACTATTCTTGGCGCACCGACCTTCCAGAGGGCTTCAGCGACCATGCAGGAGATGCCTTTGCTTACTGGTACTGGCGTTTAGCGCGTCAATCAGAAGATCTGCCAGCGCGATCGCGACTCATTGCTCAGGGATTACGGTTTGTCCACAGCAATCGCGCCCGTCAAGAAATTGAAAAGCTGCTGCTGGAATTGACTCCCGCCATTAGTCAGCCTAAAAAAGCCCCCCGCCCTCCGATCTATCGTTTAGAAGAAATGGACGAGCTACCGCGCATCGTTCCCGTAGCAGGCGAGTGGCCGCTCAGCGTAGATGACTATAAAGCCGTACCCCTCGCTGATGAGGACGGCAATTTTCGAGTCATTAAATTCTCGGGCAGCGGTGCTTGGGTACCATTGCCCGGTTGGCAAGTTGTACTCAATGCAGAAGATCCAGTTGCTCTGTTAGCTCAAAGCAATCAGCTTTCACTAGAACTACCTGGCAAAACAGAATCAGTTTTACTACTCATTGATCGCTCCCAACGGCAGTGGGATAAAGATGGTTATTTTGCTATAGATTCAGACAATCAATTACAGCTTCAGTGGTTTAATGAAACACCACAAGTTCCTTTATTAGGACGATTAGTGCTGCTGCTGCGACCCCCAAAAGTACTAGATGAAGAATACACGACAGAGCTATGGCAGCTTGATGAATAAGATTAAATTTGTTTGAACGAATTTAATTTATGATTTGCCGTGATGCGTTCACCAAGTGAATACGTCACGACAAATAAACTCATACCGATTCTTGAAGTTACGGCTACATAAGTCGATAGCCATACAGCGTTTCCTGCGCTGGTGGAGTACGGAAGTGTTTCCCTACTGGAGGTAGAGAAACGCTTTCGTACTCCACGAGGTTAAAAATGCTAGAAACTGACGTGGGCAATATTAGCGCTAGCACAGCGCAATGCATCAAAGCCGTGTGAAGGTTGCGTTCGGCTGAGCCGAACGCAACCTTCAGCATTGTTTGATTTTGGCTATCTCATATCACGTCTGCGTATAAGAACCCAACTATATTGCTTATGAAACGTTCGCGGCTCGAACATTTCATAAGCAATATAGTTGGGTTTTCAACCAGGCTTGATACTACCAGGCTTTTAGTTATCGCAATTGACTCGAGCGATTGCCTGGATCAGGAGCTTTTTCAGGTTGGATATCCAGTTCTTCACGACGTAGCGTTTCGCGAGCCGTCACGACATCCGTCCCAACTTCCTTACGAATATTGACTTCTTGATATACAACAGGTTCCTTACGTAGATTCGCCTGCTCTCCATACAGATCCATGTGTACCGATTCCCCATTTTGCACATGGCCACTAGGGGTATTGACACGGGTTACGCCACCGATTGACTCAATCTCAATGATGACTTTTTCCTTACGCAAGGGTAAAGAAGTCTCCGTCTGATGTGTTTCAACCCGCTTCGAAATGGTTACCTCACCCGTTTTTTGTTGATATTTATCTGCAATTAAGCGCTCTTCATAGAGCTGCACTCGATGATGATCCGGGTCATGGGCTACGGAAGGATGCTGCTGTTGCTCATCATGAACAACAGTTCCTGATAGCGGTATAGAGTCAGCAGGGGGGGTAACAGCAGGCTCCACAGCGGTAGACCGATAGTTCGTTTGCGTCGTGGACTGTAGCGGGAGGTAGCCCTTCAGTCCCGCCTGTTCTACAGGCACCGATAACTCTACTGGCAATGAATCCTCAACGCTAGACATGTGGTGAGCTGACCCAGATCGGTTTCGATCAGGCGCATGAGTAGCCTGACTGGGTGAACGGGCAGCATCACCTGGTTTTGCTACCATCTCATCCTTGTATTCAGGCAGGTTTTGTACCTGAGCCTTGGTCAAGTCAGTTGCGTAACTGCGATCGCGATTTGGCTGATCGACACAGCAACCAATAGGCAACAAAACTTTTTTGCTGAATAGCCAAGAACCTGTATCGACCACCAAATAGCGAATTCGATCAGCTTCATCAACTAAAACAGTATGGACACTGCCAATTTTCTCATCCTGTGGATGAGTATAAACCGCAGAGCCTTTTATATCTTTTCCGTCAAAGAAGCGGTTTTTATAATCCGGATATCGATCATCAATTTTGAAGAGCGCCATAGTTATGAAGTGTTAAGTGAGGTTGATGCTGATATTGCATCCCATAATTGTCGATTCTTTAAATAGCTATTTCATCGCTCAATGGAAATAACTCGCTGTCACAAAGCGTCTGTCAAGTAGAGCAGACAAGTATTCCTTTCGACACTCTTTATTAGCCCGAAAAAATAACAGCTTCCGCCGCAGGGTAGAGTCCCAATTTTCATCAAATTCATAAGGTTGAAGAAACATTTAGACTTCTGCCAAGTTCACCAAAGTTCACATGTGTTTCATCGTGTTTCACTGCGTGAACAACAAGTCTGAGACTTTAACCCAATCAAAAGGAACCGGAGGAATCGGAAGAATGGCCTATACAGAACGTTCAAATGACCGCCCCAATCAGCCCTACGACCCCAATGCACCCTATACCAATCCGCCTTATGACGCCAGCCGCATGACTGCGGGCAACCCCATTGTTGAATATCATGATCGTGTCCGTTGGGGTCCAATCCTAGCAGGCATTTTTGTTGCGATCGCGGCTCAGCTTTTACTCAGTGCGCTTGGCGCATCGGTTGGATTCACCATTGGCAGCGACAGCACCAATGCTGGTGCAATTGGTTTAGGCGTCGGCATTTGGTCAATTATCAGCTTGTTTATCGCTCTCTTTTTAGGAAGCTGGTTGATGGCAAGTACCTGTGGCCCGATGAACAAGAAAACTGCCATGCTAAACGGCACAATTTTGTGGGCAACTACGATCGCAGTCAGCCTTTGGTTACTCGCTAGCGGCATCTCCGGTACCTTTGGCATTATTGCTTCTAATGCAGGTGAAGTCTTCAACCAAGTTCAAGAACCAGGTGGTATTTCTCCAACGAATCCAGGTGCGGCAATTCCTGATATTAGCCCTCAAGAAGCACAGCAGTATTCAGCTAATGCAGCTAGAGCAGCATGGTCTTTTCTGTTAGGTTCTCTGCTGGGACTAGTGGCCGCATTGATCGGTGCAACTGTCGGTGCTCGCAAGCCTCGGACTTATACCACATAGACAACGTTTGAAGTCGATCAGGTGAATCATTGAGTAAGTAGATTGGCATCAATAAACGTGTCCTAAAAACCGGGTCAGCGCTCTGCTGAGGTGCTGACCCGGTTTTCAAGTTTTACATTTATTTATATGTGGTCACTTAATTCAAGTCATAAACCCAAAGGCAAGGATGTTCTACCCATTTATTCATCAAAAGCATTAGCTGCACAAGCTATTTAAGACCATAATCTACTCCCTATATAAGAGAACGAGTGCATACGACTTCTATCAACAGAATCATGTATTAAATCAGCGAGCTTTTCTAGTATGAAGCTAACCACTTACTGTTGACACAAAGAGGTTCAATACATGGCTCTTATTAAATTTAAGGATGCATACCCAAACTATCGTGAAGCCTTTAGAAATAGCGATAATCCTGAAGCCGCTCATTTTGATGAGTACAGCGTTTACTCTGGTAACGAAAAAGTAGGTTCTATCAAGGACGCTTTATTCGAGCAGAATACTGGTAACATTCGCTATCTCGTCGTTGACACTGGCTTTTGGATCTTTGGTAAGAATGTCCTGCTTCCGATTGGCTTAGCCCACTTCGATTATGATCAGCGGCGTGTTTATGTTGATGGTCTAACTAAGCAGCAGGTTGAGAACTTACCTGAATATAAGGACGACATGACCGTCGATCGCGAATATGAAGATCGCGTACGCACTAGCTACCGAGACATGGGAATCACCCGTAGCCGTCGCTATCAGGGCAAGCAGTACAATGCTAGCGAATACAGCGCTTATCCCGGTAGTGCCGCACTCTATGGTTCTGGACAATCAACCACGAATGCAAATGCAAGTGCAAGCACGGCTGCAAGTGCCGATCGCTATGACTACGACAATGAACCGGGTCTGTACGGCATGGATCGTGAATCCCACAACCCAATTCGGTTGTATCAGGAGCGCTTAATCGCTGATAAGGAGCGCTTCAAGACGGGTTCTGTAAGGATTGGCAAGCATGTTGAAACCGAGACGCAAGAAGCCTCTGTTCCGGTTGAGAAGGAGCGTGTGATTGTTGAGCGCCATCAGCCGACTTCCACCACCCCCACTAATCGTACCCCTGATTTTAAGGATGGTGAAGTAGCTCGGATGGATGTTTATGCTGAAAAAGCGGATATCCGGAAGGAAGCTTTTATCCGTGAAGAAGTGGATGTCCACAAGGAAGTTGAGCGCGACACCGTTAGCGGACGCGAGAAGGTTCGTCGCGAAGAATTGGATATTGACGCCAATGACAATCCCGACATCGTTCAGCGGTAGTCATTAACACTCCACAGTTTGCGCTAAAGCGTAGATAAGATAAGAGGCATTCAGTCGCTAATGGTGGCTGAATGCCTTTTTATATCAAGTCTGCGTATAAGAACCGATGATTTATTTTTCTGGAAACGCTTGCTCCACAAGCGTTTCCAGAAAAATAAATCATCGGTTTTCAACCGGACTGCATATTAGATCGAAATTTCATATCGCAATCTTATCGGCTAGCGCTACAGAAAATCATCGCTTTGGATTCTCAACTTGTAGGGATCGCAAATCATACATCTCTAGCTGAAAACCACTCGTCAGCGACGATGGCCCAGCGTTCATGATCACACCATTCACCATTGATACAGAGGTAGTTGGGCGACATGCCTTCCAATCGAAATCCGCAGCGTTTCACTAACTGGATTGACAACTGATTGGCTGGCTGAATGTTTGCTTCTAACCGATGAAGCCTCAATGACGAAAAAGCATGCTGTAATGCTAGCTGTAGTCCCGCTGTCATGTAGCCCTGCCTGGTAAAGTCGGCGTGGGCATAGTAGCCCAGAAACGCATTTTGAAATGCGCCGCGAATAATGTCGTTCAAATTAATGACACCTGCGATCGCACCTGAATTATTTTCACAAACCAGCAGAGACACATAACGATCGGACTGGATGCGCTCGATATAATCGGCAAACGCCTGCTGCGTACTCGGCGGATAAACCCAAGGGCGATGTAGCGTTCGACTAGAGCGCACCATTTGCATAAACTCAGCTTCATCCTCTCGTAAGGGATGCCGCAGAAACACATCAGTGCCGACTAATAACGCAGATTTGCTAACCATAGCTGAGCAACGGAGAGGAACGTCTATCATAGGATCGGTAGCTACACGCTTAAGCGTACAGGGTTGGACGCGCTATGCAGTTCATTGATCAGGCGGAAATTGAAGTTAAAGCGGGCAAGGGCGGAGACGGCATTGTCGCCTTTCGACGCGAGAAGTATGTGCCAGCAGGTGGGCCAGCGGGGGGAAACGGGGGCAGAGGCGGCTCTGTAATTCTCAAAGCCGTCACTCATTTGCAAACCCTGCTTGACTTTCGCTACGCGCGTCAGTTCAAAGCGGAAAATGGGCAGCGGGGCGGCCCGAAGAATATGACAGGCGCTTCAGGAGATGATCTAGTCATTGAAGTTCCATGTGGCACCGTTGTTTACGACAGTGCCACTGAGGAAATTTTGGGGGATCTGACGCAGGCTGATCAAACGCTCTGCGTTGCAGAAGGAGGCAAAGGTGGCTTGGGCAATCGACACTTCCTCAGCAACCGGAACCGCGCCCCAGAACATGCACTACCGGGACTAGAGGGTGAAGAGAAATATCTGCGGCTGGAGTTGAAGCTACTGGCGGAGGTCGGCATCATCGGCCTGCCCAATGCGGGCAAATCGACGCTGATTTCAGCCCTATCGGCAGCGCGACCCAAAATTGCTGATTATCCGTTTACCACCCTGGTGCCGAACTTGGGCGTCGTGCGTAAACCAACGGGTGACGGCACGGTGTTCGCTGATATTCCCGGTTTGATCGAGGGTGCCCACGCCGGACAGGGATTGGGGCATGATTTTCTGCGCCATATTGAACGCACTCGCCTCTTGCTGCATTTAATTGACGCCACCAGTGCCGATGCGATCGCAGATTACCAAACCATTCAGCAAGAGCTAAACGCCTACGGTCGTGGTCTCACTGATCGACCTCAGGTTTTAGCGCTTAACAAAATGGATGCCGTCTCGCCGGATATGGAGATTGCCAGCGTTGTGGCTGAGCTAGAGTCTCTTTCTGGCCAAACGGTGTTTCAAATTTCCGCCGTGACGCAGCAGAATTTAGATCAGCTTTTGCAAACGGTTTGGGATCGCCTAGATCAGATGGAGCAGGAGGCTTGGCAGGATCAGGTTGATGCGATGGGTGGTACGAGTCAGCCGCTAGAGGTTTAGGAGATTGGGGAAACAGCTACGTAGGCTACGTAGGGGCGAATGGCCATTCGCCCCTACAGTGCGATCGCAGTATAGTGTTCCTTAAGCTGTTGGCCGACAGTCGCCCAGTTATAGCGATCGCAACTAAGCTGACGACCATTTTCGCCGAGCTGGTGGCGCTGATCGGTGGATTGCAACAGTGTAGCTAGGGCGATCTGCCATGCTCTTAATTCTCCTTTGACAACCAGACCCGCGTTTGCAGCTTGCACATCATCGGCAATTTCCACCTCTGGCGTGATCACGACGGGTAAGCCTGCGCCCATTGCTTCGGCTACGGCAATACCAAAATTCTCGCCATAGGACGGCAGCGCAAATAGGTCGGCACCATAGAGGGCGAGTGCTTTGTCGTCCCCTTGCAGAAAACCGGGCAGCGTGGTGCGATCGCAGAGTTGCCACTGCTCCACCTGCGCTTTGACGTACTGCACATAGTCGGCTTCACCGTCTCCAGCTAAAATCAGATGGAACGGCAACTGGTCTTTAAGCTGATGCAGGACTTCCAGCAAAAAATCGGGCCGCTTTTTGGGGTGAAACCGGGACAGAAATAGCACAATTGGCACATCGGTCGAAATGCCGTAGAGATCGCATAATTGCTGTCGGGCATTAGCAACGGGCGACGGAATCGTGACGCCCAGCGGAATCGTAAAGGTGGGAGCCTGGATGCCGAACTGCTTAACGTTATTGGCTTCTGCTGTCGTGGTGCAGTGAATAGCAGCGGCGTTGTCAAGATTACCCTGCTCAAACAGTCGGTTGTAGATCTGCTTTTTGGTGCGCTTTTGCTGAATTACCCAAGGGGCAAAATGACCATGAGGCGAAATGACATATGGCACCCGTCGCTGCCGCGCAATCCAGCCGGAAGCAGTACAGACATAGGAAAAGAGCGAATTGATTTCAACTAGGTCGTACTCTCGAATATGCTGCCAGAGCCAGCGGCTGTGGGCTAGAGAAATTGCGAACTCTGACACAGCGTGGGAGCGGGGCGAAAATCGCGGGAAGAAGGTGACTGGCACGCCCTCAAAGTCAATTTTTTGGCCGAGCGGCACGTCCAGCAGCGTTGCTCCACTGTCATTGGTGGTAACAATTTCCGCCGCCACGCCGCATTCAATCAGCGATCGCACCGTCTCCAGCACGGCCACCGTCGATCCGCCCCGGATGGGGCTGACCGATGGCACGACATGTAATACCTTCATGGGCAAAGCTCTGATATTAGTAACATCACGTCTCTGCAACGGTATTCAATGAATCTACACCTGAATTATCGGCAACGGTGCGATCGCACGGCTCATCATCTGATAAATCTTCTGATAAATCTAAAGACGGTGCAGTCAGTTCCCACTCTTGGATCACCTGCTCATACTGCTCCACATAGGCCGCAATCGTGGTTTCGGGCTGGAAGCGGCGAGCATTGGCCAAACTGTCGTGAATACGATTGGGTAAGTCCGGCAGAGCAGCGACAATCTGAGCCGCCGAGTCGCTGATGCTGTCTGGATCGATATAGATTGCGGCATCGCCACCCACTTCGGTCATGGGTGCCCGATTGGAGGTAAATACCGGACAGCCGCAGGCTTGGGCTTCAATAATTGGCCAGCCAAACCCTTCTTGGAACGAAGGAAAGAGCAGCGCTGTGGCACAGGTATAGATAGCCCGCAGATCCTCATTGCTGACATCGTGGGCTTCAATCACCCAAGGGCGCAGATTATGCTCATCGATCCAGGCATGGATGTCTTCGGGCAGCGATTGTCCAGCCACGACGAGATACAAATCATCAGGTTGATTCAGTTGCGATCTCACTTCGGCAAACATCTGAACCAGTCCCATGCGGTTTTTATACCAGTGGTTGCCGCCTACGTGCAGCAGGTAGCGTCCGTGAGTCGGCACACCCAGTTGACTAATGCGATGGCGGGCGAGCGTCATGGCCATTGGCGAATAGGGATAGTTTAGCCCCATGTATACCTGCGTCACGGCCTCCGGTGGCAATTGGCACAACCGCAGGAAATCCTCACGGGTTTGCTGAGAAATGCAGACCACTCGCTGCGCCCGATTCAGTCCTTTCAGAATTAACTGCTGGAGTTGCTGGCCTGTCCAGGCCGTTTGATTTTGCGGAATTTCGCCCCGTGCCGACCGCACCGCTAGCAGATCATGACAGGTCACAACATGAGGCACATTCTGTAAGTACCGTGTATACAGCGCATTGGAGTGATCGCAAATATGCACTACATCCGCCCATGCGATCGCGCGTCGCAGACTAAGTGGAAAAACCAAAAACTTATCGATATAGCCCAGCCACTTTCCTAGACCGCTGGCCGATGGCTTCAATCGTCCCACCATCTGTTCTGGACGAACAACTCGTACTTCATGCCCAGCTTGGGTTAGCCCAGTTTCCATCATGTGGGCAAACCGCTGCATACTCTGCTGACTATCGGTGAGGTAATTGGCAAGCAATACAACTTTCATAGTTCGGCGACTAGCAGCCTCATAATTGCTATTTCTATGCTGATCATTCCCACTTTCCCGCCAGTTGCAACATTAATCGTGGGTTAGAACTATCCTCAAATGCCGCAACAAAATGATCCGTCTGAAGGCCAATGCAAGATGTGAAAATGTCTGAGGATCTATAACAACGGTTTTAGAACTGCATCTGGATACTGCGTTTTAGCTTCATTAAAACCTTATAGGCTCATACAGATCCTTTACGCGGTCTACGGAGTTTGCTACAAAGATTTCATGAAGACGAACTCCAGAAGAGTGGCTGTCTGATAAAGGAAACACTTCATCACTTCTCACTTCTATTCTGCAATGGTTATATTGCAGTTAGAAAGTGTTGCTAGCTACAGAAAAATGCTCTTATTCTTTGTTGGGCAATCAATTGGTGAGAATAACTGCAACAATGTTCAAACCAGTGAAATTTTGCTACAACCTGAATGCACCTCATGGAGCATTGTAACTCAAGACTGTTTAGATAAAGTTTCCTTAAAGAAAAGGTTCTAATTTTGACATAGATTAACCGCATAAATACTTAGCTTTAGCCATCACTTGGGTGTATCTAGATAATCGGTATGAGCTGATATAAACAGCTGATATGAAACTTGCGACAGATTGAAATAGCTTGACCTTAATCACGAATCACACGCATTTGTTTTGTTAGGAGACAAGCCCCATGGCTCTTGCCTACTCCCTTTCGATTAACGGCAGTATTTCTACTGCTCCCGTGACAAATTCATCCAGCACTAGTGCATTAAACATTACGGTTGACTCGATTCTGGATGTCGAACTGGATGCCGATGTCGCGATCGCGGCTGTGGATGCCAGCACCAGTACAAATGACGCCAATACGGCTGATGCTCCAGATAGCAATGCTCCAGATAGCGATGCTCCAGATAGCAATGCTCCAGATAGCGATGCTCCAGATAGCGATGCTCCAGATAGCGACATGGATGCAAGCGACGATGCCACCAATGTCACTCCAACCACCAGCCCAAGCGAGCCGTTCGAGGTCACCGGAGCTGATGCGATGAGCTCTGATATGACAAGCTCTGATGTGACTAACCCTGATGTAACCAGCCTCGAGCCACTTAGCATAGCGACCCATAGCGTTGAAGCCAGTCACGTTGAAATGGGCGATGTTGAGATGGGCGATGTTGAAATTAGTGCTGATGCTGCGCCGGAGGTTGCTAAAGCCGCAGCCAATTACACTGAGCTGACCGCCTTTTCGTTAACGGGTACATTGCTGTACGAGGACGGTGCGATCGCATCCACCACCACCAACGGCGACAACGAAAGCGAATTTGTATTAAATGCGGGTACTCCCTTCGATGACACATTGGAAACAGGGGAACTAAACCTAGTCAGCAATACAGCCCTGTATAGCTACTTCGACTTAGACGCACCCAATACCGATTTGGTGAACTTAACAACCACTGTTGATCCAATCACTGGCATGGAAGAGGTCAGCATTACGTTTGATCCCGACGTGGCCGATGATGCTGACTACAACTTCTTCTATCCCTTCCTGGCATCGGTTGCCTATGATTCCACCGATACCATCGAAATCACGCAGGGCGAGATGCTGCTGACGTTTTCGGCTGACGATTTTTTAGTAGAAGGCTCAATCAACGTCTACGGCACAGATGGCACAACCGATTATTTATATAGTGCTGAGCTATCGGGTTCGGTGGTATCTGGATATGTCGGTTTTGCAGAAGAGGGGCCACCTACTCTGTCCTAGCGTGCCTATTCCCTGTTACGTGTAACTGCATGTATAGCTGTAGTCAGCTCTATTAGGACACGGACATTTTTGTGGCGCGGCGGAGCCGCGCCACAAAAATGTCCTAATCAACATGACTATCGCTATAAAAACTCAATCTATAGTGGTTCTAGATAAGAGCGAGAGAGAAGAGTGCCTCATCCTGAGGCACTCTTCTCTCGTTTTCTCATTCTTAACTGGAATGACTATAAAAATGAGGAGCTGTCCCTAAGGGGACAGCTCCTTTAGATTGAGTTTAGATTTTGAGCGATTAGTGCTGACTTGCGTATAAACGGTGTTTAGCGGTGTTTAGTAGTTGCGCTTGAAGGAATTCAACCATTCCCGCAGTTGTTCAGCCGCAACATCTCGACCGCCTAGACCAAAGGACAGTGCGATCGCAACTGCGATCGCACCCACCAACAAGCCAAACGCCAAGTTGACAATATCGGTTGCCACACCCATTTGTTGAAGCGCCATCGCCGAAATGAGCGTAATAATTGCAATGCGAGCCGTCTGACCCAAAATGCGAGCCTGACGACCACCACCACGGGTGATCAGAGAGAACGCTAGATTCGCCAGATAAAGACCAACACCAAAGACAATTAAACCCGCCAGGATTCGGCCTGAAATCACCACAATACCAGAGATCAAAGCCGTTAGCGATGGAATATTCAGGACATTAATCGCCGCAACAGCAGCAAACAGCATCACACCAACCCAAACAACGATGCCGACCACTTCAGAGGGCGTCGATGGAGTTGACGAAGAGGTCGCAGGCGGCACATCATCACCAGCGGGCGGAACCGTTGGGTTAGGAATATAGGGATCAGTCGCTGGTGGTGGCGTTGGCCTAGAATCAAATTGAGACTGTAGCCCCAACCAAGTCAGTAAATTGTTAAAGCCAAGGCTGGACAGCAGCGATGAAACCAAATTGGACAAAAACTTACCGATATAGAATGCCAGCGCCAGGATCAAGATAGCTGTGGCAATCTTGGGCACAGCTTCTAAAACCTGGTTAAGCATTGCGATCGCAGGCGCAGATACTGACTCGATGTTAAGCGTATCTAAAGCAGAAATAGCGACCGGAATCAGGATCAGTACGTAAACAACTGTCCCAATCAGACCAGACAGCCGCATCTCTCCAACTTCATCGCCAATCCCCAATCGGTAGCCCAGCCGATCAATCTGACTAGCCGCCAGTAGATTCGTGACAATGCCACGGACAATTCGCGCGATAAACCAGCCTACAAGCGCAATGATAATTGCCGCAAAGATTTCCGGCAGAATGCCGAGAAACTGGTCGAGCAAATTCTCAACGGGCTGGAGTGGGCCTTGGAGGTTGAGCGTGCTGAGAATAGACGGCAGGAAAAAGAGAAAAACGAACCAATACAGAACATTGCCTAATGTCTCACTGAGACTAAAGTCCGATCTTCTGCTGGTTGGCGGTTGATCGACTCTATCGGGTGGCGGTGTCTGATCCGCTTGGGTAACTCGTTCATCCACATGGAGTGCTCTTAACCCACGGGTCGTGACAAGTTTCACGATGGTGGCCAGTATCCATGCGATCGCAATCAAAATCGCTGCTCCTGCCAACCGAGGCAGATAGGCGAATACCACATATAGCAGCGTATTCAGCGGTTGCGATACCGCATCCAGTCTAAGGGCCTGGAAGAAGGCCACCAAGACGAACAGCATGATCAGCCAAAACACAATGCTGCTGATCCATTTTTCAACCGGAGGAGACGTTCCTTCTCCCGCAATCCAGCTCGCTAAACGATTGTCGAAGTTCGTGCGATTCAAAATGCTGCGGACAATCGCACTGACAATCCAGGCAACAATGAAGCCAATTATGAGGATGGCAACTGCCTGAATGATTGGTAAATAAGGATTTAGGTTAAATCCTGCAATTTGTACACCCCCTACCTCCTGAGCAATTAGGGGAGGGATGTCTAATAGGCCTGCCACAGGTTGTGGCAATATGCCTTGTGATGCTCCTATCACAGTTATTGCGACTCCTGATTTTTTTATGACGACACAAAATTGAGCCTAAATAATACGGTTCAGCTTAATGGCGCATCCGCTAATTTTCATCTTCCCTTATGAAGATCTAGGTAATTAGGACAGCTTATTTGCAGATTTTTAGGATTAATCCACAGATTTTTCGGTAAAACACCGGACTTTATGGATTTATGGCGATGAAACCACAGCTCCACTCCGTTGATTGCAACATCTGATTGCAACATCAACCTGGCTTTAACAAGCCACCAACTGAGTGGCCTATATCGAATTTTCGACACTAAAAGTAAAAAATAGCGTTGCCATCTCACCCCGGTGTTTCAAGAACTTGAGCCATAAGACGGCTAAGGCTGAACCACCTTTATGTCGGCTATTTACGAAAGGTTAGCCTTTAGTCACGATGGTGATATTAGATTGCAATCCAACCACATTCATGCCTAAGTGCTAAGTTCGAAACAGGTGTATGGTACACCGTCAAAGCTGATTTCCCAAGTTCAGGGCAAATTCGTCCCCAAAATTACGTATGTCTCAAGTGTTCGAACAATCCATCCAAATCCGTGCGAGTGCAACTACTGTGGAGCAGTGCATTACCGATCGCGAGCTGATGCACCGCTGGCTGAATCCCGCTCTCCGCTGCGATCCGATTGGCAACTGGTCAACAGATTTGGGTAGCCGTAGCCGATTTATTATCCAAGTTCCGATTGTGCAGCCCAGCCTGGAAAGTGTCGTAGTTGAGCGAGAACCGGGGCTGATCGTGTGGAAATTTAAAGGTTTTTTTAACGGTTGCGATCGCTGGGAATGTCAGCCGCAGGGCAACGGAACGCTACTGATTAATCGGTTTGAGTTTAAGATTCCGAATCCGGTTATCCAGTATGGATTTAATCTGTTTGCCGCCAAGTGGACAAAGCAGGACATGCAGGCGCAACTGCGACGGCTGAAGCGAGTTGCGGAAGAGCAGTATATGCGGCTAGCCGTGTAGTGGTGGGGCGATGTCGTTAATTATTGCAGGCGAACGGAGCGGTGCAGGCAAAACCACCGTCACCTTGGCTATCTTAGCTGCGCTACGTCAGCGTTCGTTGCAGAATCAGAAGTGCGATCGCAAATCCATTCAATCATTCAAAGTGGGGCCAGATTACATTGACCCCATGTTTCATCAGGCGATCACTCAAATCTCCTGCCGTAATTTAGATCCAGTTCTAACGTCGGAAACCTACGTGCAGCAGTGCTTCGAGCGCCACGCACGGCAGGCCGATTATGCCTTGGTCGAAGGGGTAATGGGTCTATTTGACGGAGCCACGGGTGAGAGTGATTTTGCCAGTACGGCTCACATTGCGCGACTGCTCAATTTACCGATTTTGCTGGTGCTTGATTGCAGCCGATTGTCTCGATCCGTAGCTGCGATCGCACATGGCTACCGCACGTTTGATCCTCAGCTCCAGTTTGCTGGCGTTGTGCTGAATCGCGTGGGCAGCGATCGGCATTTGGATTTGCTCAAGTCGGCATTAGCTGAGGTGGACTTGCCGATTCTGGGTGTGCTGCGTCGTGATGATCAAATTCAAATTCCGGATCGACATTTAGGACTGGTGCCAACAGCGGAACTGCCTGCACTACAGGGGATCTTGGATAAGCTGACTCACATTGGCGAAACCTGTTTTAACTGGCAGCAGTTACTGCCTCTGTTAAAAGTTGAAAGATCCCCCCTAGCCCCCCTTTTGAAGGGGGGTGGCGCTAGCCGGGGGGATCAGACCCGTGGCGCTAGTGATAATAATCTTTCACCTGCGACCTCTCAAGTTCAAGTTACTGCTCGATCCCCCCTAGCCCCCCTTAAAAAGGGGGAGGAAGATTTAGTGCGGATTGCAGTGGCGTGCGATCGCGCTTTCAGTTTCTACTATGCTGATAATCTAGAAATCCTAGAACAGCTTGGCGCAGAGCTACTGTTTTGGAGTCCGCTAACGGAATCTGTACCGGAAGCAGCTCAGGGATTGTACTTTGGCGGCGGTTTCCCGGAGATGTTTGCGGCGGAGCTGAGTGAAAATCAGACGGCGATTCGCGGCGTGCAGCACTCCATTCAGAGGGGACTGCCGACCTATGCAGAGTGCGGCGGATTGATGTATCTCTGTCAGCAGCTTCAGGATTTTCAGGGGCAGACGTGGCCGATGGTGGGCGTATTGCCAACCATAGCCATGATGGGCAAGCGGCTCAGTTTGGGCTATCGGCGGGCAACCGCGCAGCAGTCGAGTTACTTACTAGATGCGGGAGAAATGGTTTGGGGACACGAGTTTCATCGATCGCATTTGATCGAGTTGCCAGAGTTACCCATGTGGCAGTTTCAGCGCTATGAAGCAACGGATGTGGTTGGCACAGAAGGCTGGAGCGTGGGCAACGTATATGCGTCGTACCTACACATGCACTGGGGCGAGCAGTTAGGTATCGCACAACGGTTTGTACAGGCTGCAAGCGTGTTCAGAGTCTCAGGCAGACAGCCATAAGGCTGCTTTGACTCAGGCTACTGGTAACTGCTTAAAAATTTCTCATAAATATCGTACAGCGCATCGTAGAATCCCCAGCCCATGCCCGAAGTTAGCTCAACAATGCGCCGACACCGTGGCTCGGCCACACCTTCAAGGCCATGTTTGACAATCCACTGCAAGGCTGTTTCGTACATACTCTCCATGCTGCTGTAGAAGGATTCATTAATATCGCCATATTCGCGCGTAAACTGCACCCCTTGTTCAACGTAGAACAGCATGATGTCTGCTACGCTCTCAGGGCTAACAGCAATTTTCTTATAGTCATTCACAGCTTTCCTGGCGACAGATAACCGTGCTTTACCAAAGCCTCGGGCTGGAAAGAATTCGTTCTCGACAATTTTCTTATACTTTTCAACAACCTCAATCTCTGCTTGGGGGTTCAGCTTGATTTGGTAAAAGTCTTTAACGGCTGGGATCTGTTTGAAAAGCTCAGCGATCTCGTCAATCAGTTCTGATTGGGAGCAATTTTTTAAATATTTCTTTAAATCTGTGAGGGTTGGACTATTCTTGACCATACCAATACATCATGCTAACGCTGCCCAAATTGATTTAGCGGTAGTGTATCACCCGCAGTCAAAAACCGGGGTTCGCCAGCAAAGGAGAGGACAGTGCTAATTGTCTCGTCAGAACCCCGGTTTCTTGAACTTAGGTCATCAATACTTCTGCATCTCTTTCGCGGTTGTGCCTGATGCTGTGGCGTCAGCGTATTTGGCGTAGGCTTGGATGTGAAATTCCCCAGGCTGCATGGTTTCCTGCATGACCGGATGAGCCTGCATGGTTTCCCACCATTCTTTGAGCATCGTGCATTCATCGGGAATTGAGACATGGCGATAATGTGCGATCGCAGGCCAGCGTTCAAACCAGGGGGCAAAGGAAATGTCTACTAAACTCAGCTCAGAACCCAGCCAGTAGGGGCCACCGTTAGAGAATTTGCGGAGTCCTTCGTTTTCCATAAACCGCAGATGGTTTTGCAGTTCATCGCTCCAGTCCTGCTGTTTGACTGGATCTTGGGAGAGCAGCAGCTTGTAAAACGCAGTTGTAAATTTGGAGTTAGCGAACTCAATCCAAATGCGCGCCAGTGCCCGCTGACCGGGATCGGTGGGCATCAGGTGCGGCTCTGGAAAGACTTCGTCTAGATATTCGTTGATGATGGCGGATTCCCAAATCCGGTTTTCGCCGTGTTTTAGGACTGGAACCTTGCCATAGGGCGAAATGTCCAGAAAATTGGCGGGTTTGTTCTGCAAATCAATCTCAGTCAGGTCAAAATCAATCCCTTTAATCATCAGCGTCATGCGGCTGCGCTGAGCGTAAGGACAGACGTGAGCGCTATAAATTTGCACAGGTGCCATCGGAAATTGCCTCGTGGATTTCAGTGTGAACAGGTTTCTCCCTTTACAATTTATCTGCTGAGTACACATTTGCCCGGTCTGCCCCATGACTGATATTGATCTCAAGGTCACAACGTATGAGCGCGATCGCACATTGATTAACACCATTCGCACCCAGGTTTTTCAGCTGGAACAGGGTGTCGATCCGGCTCTGGAATTTGACGGTCAGGACGAAACAGCGCAGCATGTGATGGCCTACGTGGACGGGCAACCAGCGGCAACGGCACGGATTCGGCAGCTCACTCCCCATTTAGCCAAGCTGGAACGGGTGGCGGTTCTAAAGCTCTTTCGCGGTTTGGGACTTGGGAAACAGGTGACACTGAAGGCGCTGGAGTGGATGCGATCGCAATCCATTTCCACCGTCAAGATTCACGCTCAGACGCCTGTGCAGGGATTTTACGAAAAGCTAGAATTTGTGCCGCGCGGTGAGGTGTTCGAGGAAGCGGGCATTCCTCACATTGAGATGTTTAAAGTGCTAACACCGCGCATCGTGTCGCTGATTCCCAGCGCGACGGAAATCGTCGATTGCTTGGGTTTGACGGACTATTTGGTGGCGCGATCGCATGAGTGCGACTATCCGGCAGTGGTGCAAAATCTACCAGCTTGCACCCGTCCCAAATTCAACCCAGAGGGCACCAGCGGCGAAATCCACGACCGGGTGACGAACCTGCTGCAAACCGCCCTCAGCGTCTATCAGGTTGAAACAGAAATACTGGAAACGCTCCAGCCAACGCACATTTTGACCCAGGCGCAGTGCGAGGTCTGTGCAGTCAGCCTAGCCGATGTGGAGCAGACGGTGACCGAGTTGACCCACAGTTTCGCGCAGATTATTTCGCTCCAGCCCAGTACGCTGGCCGAGGTGTGGCAGGATATTCAGCGGGTGGCCGATTGTTTGGGAGTAGGGGATAGGGGAAGAGATGCGATCGCAACTCTCCAACACCGAGTCACTAGCATTCAAACCCAAACACAAGACATTGCCCAATCCGACCGTCCCCGCGTGGCCTGCATCGAATGGACAGACCCGCTCATGGCGGCAGGTAACTGGATTCCAGAACTCGTCGATTTAGCCGGAGGCATGTCTCTGTTCGGCACCATTGGCCAACACTCACCCTGGCTGAACTGGGAGGAGCTAATCGACGCTCAGCCCGATGTGCTGGTGATCATGCCCTGTGGCTATGATTTACCCCAAACGCAGCAGGACGTAGAAAACCTACGCCGCCATGCAGCCTGGTCATCCCTAACCGCTGTGCAAACGGGACAGGTGTACATTACAGACGGCAACCAGTATTTCAACCGCCCAGGGCCGCGCCTGGTCGATTCGCTGGAAATTCTGGCCGAAATCCTGCATCCGTCGCGGTTTCGGTTCGGCTATGAAGAAACAGGTTGGAAAAGGCTAGTTTAGATTAAGCGTCAGTGTGTAAGACCGAAACATTGGAAACGTTGGGTTTCGCGTTGCTCAACCAACCTACAACTACAATCAGTCTCCCCTACCCCCTTGCCCCCTTGCTCCATACGCCTCACTCCTCACTCCTCACTCCTCACTCCTCACCCTCCTACCGACTCGCCCGATTCAGCGCCGTAATCCGCTCTGCACTACTGAACACATCTCGACCATGCAGCTCAGGCAGCGAAGGACTAGCTTCGATTTTGAGGACATTTTCGACATTGACGAAGACGGTTTGCTCCGGCAGTTGAAAAATCCACCACGGCGATTCCAGGATGTGTCGAATGTTGAGATGAAACTGCTGCTCAGTGACCGCATCTTCTCCCATTGGCTGATGAACCATGAATGATTCAGTGTGCCCGTCTTTGTAATAGATGGTTAGCTGGGTTGGGTACGTTTGGCTCTCTTCGCTATACACGGGCTTTTGTCTCCTCTGCGGATCGAAATAACTCACGCTGCTGATCATATCGAGCAGCGATTTGGCTGCTAACAATGAGACAAATACTGTTACATTGCACCGTTAGCGAGCCGATCTGGAACTGGAAACGATTTGATGGCAGCTCGCACAGGAGCCAATCTGCACAGGCGTTTCAAACTCAACGTCTGGATGGAGGGCTTTGAAAAATCGCGATCGCGCCACTCGATAGGTAAGGGATTCATTGTCTTCATACAGTCGGGAAAAGGTTTGCAGATATTCCCACATGGCCTGCTGTCGGAGGCTATCGGGCAGTTGAATCTGTAGCCCATAGTGCTGGGAGGAGGTGATAACATCTCGCCATGCTTGAGTAGGAAGAACCTGGGGCGGCAGTGCGACATGGCAGCTTCCGCATTGCTGAGCATAAATTTCTGCGCCGAGCTGATGCTGCGCGGGAATGAGATCAACGGGCTGAGCAAACTGCTGGATGTTGGGTCGAGCAATTGAATCCAGTTGAGCATGGGCTAATCCCCAGCCCAATCCCCCGCTCCAGAGCAGCATCGTGGTCAAAATCACAATGGATGACAGCCCAAATCGCTGCTTTTTGAACCTAAACATCAACACGAGCTGAGCCAGAAAACACTGTAGGCGACGGATCACAGATTGCATCACAGAAAAGCTACTCCTCAGAATGTCATGATGCCACGAGCTTTTTACCCAAAGCACCCTTACAGTTGCAAATTTTCAGATTATCCTGATTAGAGATATGAGATTTACAGTTATTAACGTTGGGCTACTCCTATCTTGCACTTTATAAATCTGGAATCCTTCTGGTTTTTGGCGCAAGATGTGAGGCTATCAAGATCGGGAATCAACGTTGCATGATGCAAGCTTGGACGATGTAAGTCGGCTTGAAGTTTCAGCAATTGACCCGCTTGATGGTGTTTGACTAATCACGTTTTACAGATCGCGTTTAATTAGACAAGCATTTGTGTTCAAGGGAATCAGCCAAGCATGGATTGTCGTCATATTCAGTTTCAATACAGTCAGTCGGTATCGGATATTCCTTTAGATCAGCTCCAAGCATTATTTCAAACAGCGGCCTTTTGGGCCAAGCATCGCGATATTTCAGGACTTGCGATCGCAATTGAAAACAGTAATCCTGTCGTCACCGTTTGGGATCATCAGCGGCTGATCGGCTTTGCCCGAGCCACATCTGACGGCATTTACCGGGCGACAATTTGGGACGTGGTGATTCATCCGGACTATCAGGGCGCAGGTTTGGGCCGCAAGCTCGTCCAAACGGTGCTCAGTCACCCCAAAGTGAACCAAGTTGAGCGCGTCTACCTAATGACGACCCATCAGCAAGAGTTCTACAAGCGCATTGGCTTCGACCTCAATGCCACCACGACACTGGTGCTGCACAATCAACCGATGGAAGAACTGCCGACGCCAGTATCGACTGAAATTTCCCACGGGGCATAAGCTGCAAAAACCAAAGCGGGTCGCCGCAAGCGGCGACCCGCTTTGACTGGTGTGATGCTATTCGCCGTAAAAATGACCGTCGGGTAGGACGGTAGTGCGATCGCAGATCGCCAGTTCTAAATCAACACCCTTGGCCCGAAACAAATTACAGTTTTGCATCTGGGCTTGCTGCAAAACTGCGCCCTCTAGATTAGCTTCTTGCAAATCTGCTCCATTCAAATTGGCCCCGCGTAAGTCGGCTCCCCGTAAATCTGCCCCCCGCAAACTGGCACCTACCAAATCTGCATCTTGCAAGTTACTGCGCTGCAAAATACAGCGAAACAGGTTGGCCTCCGCCAACTTAGCCGCACTCAGGACTGCGCCATACAAATTAGCGTTGCTCATTTCAGCCCCAGACAAATCTGCCTGACTCAAGTTCGCCTGACTGAAATTGGCATAAGCCACATCTGCTCGCCGGATACAGCTCTGCGTCAGATTAATCTGGCGCAAATCGCGATCAAACAGATTGCAGTTCACAATTTCCAAATTGGAAAAATCGCGCTGCCCATCACTATAGGCTTGTATAAGCTGTTCCGCACTAATTTGGCGCATATGCAACATGCAAGAAGATGCCACGACAAAATCGCCCAACGACACACGCAACAAAAGGCGTCAGTCGCTAGGCTGAGCATATATACTCAGTACATTCAGATCCTATGAGGTAAGTTGCGTTACAAAGCGTTACTTAATCTTTTTTTCCAAATCTGAAAGGCTGAAGTGTAGGTAGTATAAGGGTTTAAGAAAACTTATACTTGAGTAAAGTAGCCTAAATCTCATTTCGCTAGGGAATCTGCACGGTGAACTGCCCCGGATGAAGCACGGAAATGACGCCGCCCCAGGTACACATGCATTTGCAGTTGTTGTTCAGTGCCGGGAAGTTATTGATCAGAACAGTGGGAGAACCTGGAATCCAAGGAGCAGGCGTCACCGGAACGCAGGGCATCGGCGTTAAAACACCCAATGCTGCGGTTGTGGCAGCAGCAACCGTTGGATTAGACACTGTAGTACACATACCAAACGGCAGAATGTTCACCAGCGGCGCATGATCCATAATTGTTGCTGCCAACGGCCCACCATCCATCACGGGCATACCTTTGGGAATGACCATCAGGCTACTGGGAGCCACGCCAAAGCTACACTGTAAAGTCGCGCCCATGACAACTTGAATTGCCATTGTGCCCTTACTCCTTTAGTTAATCTTGACCAAACTACCCTTGACATTGGTAATGCCGCTGGCTTGAACCGTAACCATGGCTCCTTCAAAATTGGCAGTTCCAGTTGCTTTCGCTTGAACCTGTAAGCCAGTAATTTCAACGCCTGAGTTGCTGATCACAATTTTGTTGCTACCGACCTTCAGCGTAATATTAGTCGTCGCTTCAATCGTGATATTGCCGCCATTAATATTGATATTGTTTGATGTGCCGCTACCGCCCGATTTGACATTGATTTTGCCTTGAGATGTCCAGTCACAGGTTGAGCCATTGTCATCCAGCAAAAGTTCATGACCGCCCTGGGTCTTGATCTGAATCTTTTTATTCTGGTCATCCAGCTTCAAAAAATGTCCGTTTGTTGTTTTCAGCTCTGCATATTTTTCCGTATCGTTCAAACTGAGCTGATGCCCGTAGACGGTTTGGGTATAAACGCCTTTTTTGACACTGCCTTTGTCTTCTTCCACAAAGCGGAGAATATGCCCGGTGCGCGTTTTGAAGGTTCGCAGCCGCACTTTGCCATCAACCACACTGTCGGCTACAGCTTCGGGCGTGGCATCTTTACCATTCCAGACGCCACCAATCACAAAGGGCCGATGAATGTCGCCATGCTCAAAGGCAACCAGAACTTCATCGTTAATTTCGGGCAGACAATCAAAGCCGCGACTGCTGCCTGCACCCATATTCACAACGCGCGCCCAGTTGCTCATATGTTCTTCGGTCAGGGTAGGAAATTTGACCCGAACGCGACCCCAGCCTTTGGGATCTTTATTATCAGCCACAATGCCAATCATGCAGGTTTGCCCCGGATGAAGCTGGATCGGTGGCGATAGCGTTTGCAGCAAGTCTCCACCCCGCAGCCCCCGCACGCTGAACTCGGTGATGTAGTGCCGCTCATGAAACAGATGGCGGGTTTCAGTCACGTAGTACGTGCCGCTGTATTTACCCATGTTGGCCAGTTCAACTAGCTTGCCCGGACGAATCAGGGGATTACCCTCGCTACGAGCATCGGCGTGAACAAACTCGCCGCCCAATTCATTACATAAGGCAGTTGCGATCGCTTTTGCTTCGGTGGACTGAGAAACGGGTCGATCCACCACAATCAGCTTGGGCGAGGAGGGTTTGCCCTGAAAACTGCTGCTAGTGCTGCTGCCTGTGCCATTGTCAGTCGTCGTAAAAACAGTATTGGGGCTGCTCATCGTTTCTGAAATCGCTTCTTTTTTGCTGTAGTCCCAACCGCGTACCTCCACGCTGCTCACCTGTTCAGCGCTGGTGACGCGAACCCGGAAGCTGTGTAGATCCTTTAGCCATTCCAGGGATACAGTGTCTCCTTTTTGGGGCTTGCGAAAGTTGAGCTTGCCGTCCTGCACAAATAACTCATAGCCGTTGCGCGCGGCGCGATCGCGCAGGAATTCCATATTGGTTTGGTTTTCCTGAAACACATAGCCGCTGGCTCCACCAATGTCACCGTAGCCGTATGGCCCACCCGTACTGTCAACCGTCCCCGTCGCAATGCCAACCTCTCCGGCAATTTGGTTAACAATATCGGTATCGGTCTTGTTCTGAAACGAGCGGTTATAGCGCCCCCGGTGCAGCCGATGCGAGACATCATAGCCTCTAATAATCAGGGGAGCTTGAGAGCCACTCGTGAAGTGGGTTTCAATCGCCGTGATCTCACCTTTTAGAACATTCCCCTGATCGGCTTCGTCATAGTCATCCGACTCGGTGGCGCTGGAAATGAAGCCGATTTCAATCGTTTTACCAATCTCAAACAGCGACTCATGCTTCCAGGCTTCGTCCTCATCTCGGCCTGGGAAATAGTCGTTTTTAATCACCAGCGTAAACATGCCAGGGAGATGCAAGCTTTCCTCCACCGAAATTTGCAGGATATCCTCCAGCAGATTGGCAGAAGCATCTTGGCCATCGATTTTCAGAATTGGCTTGGCGATATAAGACGTTGCAGTTGGCATAAAGCAAAGACGGCAGCAACACAGTCGGTGGCTAAACTAAAAATGATGAGATAGCGCAAGTCAGAAATTTCCGACCCGCTTGTTATGAGTCCTTTTGTTGGGGGATTCTACGTAAACACCTGAGTCAATACCATTCGACAAAAGTCGAATACGCATCACTCCTTACGCCTCTCACCTCACTTTTTCAGAACTGAGCAGAGAGCGGGTGATCAGGCCGTTTGCGATCGCGAAATGAGAATATCGAAGGGTGCCCTCTCGTTTTATAAAGATGGTTTATGCAACTCATTCTCAATAAATCTATTGCAAATCTATTGCAATAGAACGATTGGTCAGTTATGCTCGTTAGTGTTGGTTTGCATCTAGAGCAACCGAGTCAGTGCGCTAAGCAACTGACTTATTCTTTGCCAAATTTTGCCTGCGATCGCAGTAATTTTACGGATTACAGTGATTACTAGCAGCTTAGCTCAAGTCAAACTTGAGTCAGGCAAAGCTTCTTCATGCCAAGTTATCACTTCAAATTGAGAATTACTTGCAGCTAACCAAGCACAATATCACAAATGCTTATTAAAGCTCACGTCATATCCATGCATTATCAGCCTGCACCAGCGGGTCATCGCTTATATGCCGTCTTTGAAACAGCCGAACAGGATACGTTAGGCATTTGGACAAGCATCCGCTCTCAGGACATGCTCCACGTTGGTGATCAGGTTCTGCTAGAACGCAATCGCTCAGGCCGACTGCGTCTAGCACTCAAGCCTTTACCCTGCGCTGTGCAGCTAAACATTTTCAGTTTTCTTAACCGTACTTTTCTGCGATCGCACTCCATCGAGCCAGCCCCTATCTCATCAGCTAGCTCCCAACCAGCACCGTTACATCGAGATACCTAGCAGCCAGCTTGAATGATCAGGGACAAATTTCTGACGTCACTTAAAGGAAAACGTAAATTTTTAGCCCCTATGGATTTTATAAATACTAATTTTCAATTAAATAGCGTTTCTCAAATTGACTGGATTGAGCGCTGGAATATCTATAACCGACTACAGGAGCTCGCCATTCCCTGCACCTGTAGCATTGGTCAACCTCTACAAGTACAGGTTGAAACCGCCGGAGTAGCCGTCCAAGTCTGGAGCGTTGTCCAGCAATTTATCGCCCCCCGCTTAACTAAGGTCGATTATTTAGAACGCTGTTGGCAACAGCAGCATTGATTGTATGTTCAACAACACACATTTGATATAGCCCTTTCCGTACTGGTGGAGCGTAGCAATGCTTTCCAGCAAAGATCAGAAATATTCCTATAAATTCACTCAGTGGAAAAATGCAGCAGCAGTTTTTAGCCACACCGTTTTATTGCAACCCAATCACCGTACATAAATCATCGTGATGCCTACTACAACAAATCCCCGAGCCACATACGCGCCTCAGGGACAAGTCTTAAAAGGACAATACATTGAAGCCTTTCGCTCAAGCAAAGGCAAAATCAAGGGCTTGTGGCTCCAGAATGGAACACAAAAGTGCACCGTTCGCCTACCCAAATACCTACGACCCATGCTAGTGCGCGAACTTGAACCGGGAGCGTTCATCCAGGTTTGGGCTTATCCCGACGAGGGAACTTGGCGCGGAATTCACATTCTGCCTCTGACGCCTCAGGAAATTGAGGCATTACCCATAGAGGACATCAGCCTGCCCACCGTTACCACCTCATCGCCTTGCCAGCGCATCAAAGTGTGTAGCAAAGGTAGTTGCTGCAAACGGGGGAGTAGCGATATTTTTCAGGCGCTTCAGCAGGAAGTTGCAGCCAATCCCGAGCTTCAAAATATTGAGATTGAATCGACAGGTTGCCTCAAGGCTTGTAAGCGTGGCCCCAATGTCAAACTTCCATCCGGCGAAATTGTCAGCTTTGCCCAGCCCAAAATGGTCAAGCCTCTGCTGCATAAGCTGGCTACTTCAGCACCCTATCCAGAATGAGCTAAAACCATGTTCTCCATGCTTTCTGCCGAAGGTATACAGCACATACCCTCCGCAGAAAACCTGAAGAACTGCGTCAAGCTAAGACTGCCTCTACTGACAAATTCCTAAAACAAAGCTATTACCAACCTAGTTTTAGGCTATCCGGAGTCAGGAAGTGCTCTAAATGATAGGCACGTTCTTCAGTCTTCAGCAGGATTTTCTCGTACAGATAGCGAGTTGCGCGATCGCCCAAGCTTTCAGCCTGAGACGCCTGCCGCCGCAACAGCTCAATGATGGACTGCTCAGCCTTGAGATCATGCTCAATCATTAAGCGACAGCGAAAAACATCATCTACTTCTTGGTCAAAACAGCATAGCTCAGCCAGTTTTCCAAATGTACTAGCTGGTATACCCCCCAGGCCATGTAGACGTTCGCCAACCTCATGGGCATGCTCCTGCACTTCTTCATAGCTTTCCGAGAAATAGTTATGAAGCATGTAATACTCAGAGCCTTCAACAACAAAGTGATGCTTCTGATACTGCAAGTACAAGCCTAGAAAACTGGCATAGGCGATCCCTAATCCTTCACAGATGGGTTCTGTAACATTTTTTTCCAAGAGGATAGGATTGTCGGCAATTTCGTTAAAGGACTGTAACAGAGTCTCAGTAATCGGCATACATCTTTCCTCGATCAACAGCAAATAGGGAGTTAAGTCATGTCTAAATAATCTTTTTGAGCTTAGCGCTAATTCTAAAAATTAGCTGTCAATCTTTTCTTAAAAACAGAATTTACAATCATCAGCTTAGTAGCAGAATGTCTCTAGTTGAGAATCGATTTCGATATTCAATAAGTCACCATTATTAATGTCAGTTTAGCAATTGAAATATTGAATTTTGGTTATTTAGGCAGATTGCCGTAAGAAAATTTGCGGCCTAGAACCAGAAAAGCCCTTCGGTCATGCACTTCCCTAATTCCAGTCTGCAAATTCAGCTTCAAATTTATTTATATAGTGACTTAAACCTCAGTTGATATGGATTACCAAAACGCTGTCTCAATGATGTCTAATTTTCCAGAAAGCGAAAAAACATTCAGGTCTTTACTCAATCAAGAGGGGTTTCGGTTCACGATTCAGCGGCAGCGAATCCTAGATCTTTTTAAGGCTTGTGATGAGGGACAGCATTTAAGTGCTGAAGAAGTTTATCAACATTTATCTGCCCAGGGTGTGAGTGTGAGTCCTTCTACTATCTATCGAGCGCTACATGTGATGGTTGATCTCAATTTACTGAGAGAACTAGAACTCGCTGAGGACAAAAAATATTATGAGCTAAATGTGTCTCAATCTGGCGAACACCACCATCTAGTCTGCGTAGACTGTGGTGCAATCGTCGAGTTTGAAGAAGATTTAATGGCAAAAATTGGCTTTAACCAGACCGAAATGCGGGGATACGCGCTTTTAGACTGCCAGTTTACGATCTACGGCATTTGCCCTAGTTGCCAATAGATCAGCGATCGCACTTTATGACTGGTATTTGGTTTAGCAATCTCCAGCGATATCTATACATAAAGCTGCACAGCTACTCGTCACAGTAGCTGAGTGTGCCGCGATCGCCATCTAGACAGACTCGTTGCCCAACGACTAGAGCCGCATTCTCGCCATCGTGACCGAACGGTAGGTTAGCCACAACGGGAATATTGCGATCGCAGGTGCGATCGCGCAGCACCTCTTCCACGGTAAAGCTGGGAATATCCTTTGGTGGTTCGCACTGACTAAAGCGACCCAGAGCAATTCCCTTAATGCCGTTCAGCGCTCCACTCATGCGCCACTGAGTCAGCATCCGGTCAATTCGATACGGAGCTTCCCCCACATCTTCAAACGCCAAGATCACATCATTTAAATGGGGTTGGGCGACGGTACCTAGCAAATGAGTCGCCACCGTCAAATTTGCGGGCAATAGATATCCCGTCACCTGACCGCCAACCCAGCTATCGCCCTGAAGCGTTGCCAGTTCTGCCCGTCCGGCTACGAACTGAAATAGCCGCTCTAGAGAATCGGGCGGTTCCGCTGCAATGGTCGTCAGCAATGGGCCATGAATTCCCGCCATTCCCTGCGTCGCGAGACTCCACAGCAAGCTAGTCACATCGGAAAACCCAATCAGCCATTTGGGTGCAAGCCGGAGATCATCCGGCCATGTCCAATTTTCCAGTAGTCGCGCTCCACCCCAACCACCGCGAGCGCAGAGAATGCCGCGACAGTCAGGATCACCCAATGCCTGCTGGAGCTGTTGCCGCCGCCGCTCGTCCGAACCAGCCAAGTAGCCACTGCGGTCGTCGTATCCCGGACAAAACTCCACCCGATAACCTTGCGATCGCCAAATCTCTACCCCTTGCTCAAACGCCTGCCGCTCCCGCAGCGTTCCACTCGGAGCAATCACCCGCAGCAGGTCTCCCGGTTCCAGTGGTGGCGGCAGTTGGCAAGGCTTAAACATCTCAGTACATTCCTTCTCCATCAACTCTGAACTATTCCCCATCACTGCCCAAAATCAACTCCAGCCTCCGCTGTGCCGCTGCCAAGGCTTCCGCAGGTGGTTCACCCAACAGGGATGCTTCAATCGCTCGACCAAAGTTTTCCGATAAGTAGCGATAGCCGGGGATCAAGGGTCGCGATCGCGCCCACTCCATCTGCTGCAAAAACATCTGAAGGGCTGGATTCTCAGCTACAAATGCCTGATAGTCGGGGCTGTCTAGCACGTTGGGGTTAATCGGTAAATAACCTGTTTGCAGCGCCCACTCAGTTTGAAAGGCTTCACTAATCACAAAGTCAAGAAACTCTAGTGCGGCCTGTTCCCGTTCCGACGTCGTTCTCATAACAAAAAAATTCTCGCCACCCACCACTGCCGCAGGCTGATCCCGCCTCGGCAGTGGAAAGACATCATAATCTACACCCGACTCCTCAAACTGTCCAATATTCCACGGCCCCGTGAACTGCATCGCCACCTGACCGTTCATAAAGCTATCGGTTTCATAGCCTCGCTCGGGTGGAGAAAGCTGCACCACACCGTCTTGCACAAGGGATGATGCAAATTCCAAAGCTGCGATCGCACCTTCATTAGTCAAATTCGGCTGCCCATTTTGGACAATTTCACCACCTGCACTATAGACAAACGGCAGATAGACAAACACATTCCACTCGCCTTTACCGAGGGACAGCCAGAGGCCATACTGATCCGTAAAGCCATCTCCGTTGCGATCGCGAGTTAACTGCGCGGCAACCTGAGCAAATTCTGACCAAGTACGAGGCAACTGCGTGATCCCCGCTTCCTCGAACAGTGACGGACGATAGAATACACCGACATTATTCGTGCCAAACGGCACCGACCAGTAGTGATCTTCCAGCAGCATGGACTCGTGCAGCGCCGGAATAATCCGCTCCAGCCGCTCGTTTTCCTGCAACCAATTATCAAGTGGCAGAATTGCCTCCAGTTCAACCAGTTGGCCTGTAAAGGTCGGGATGTACCACAAAATATCCGGCGGAGCGCCACCGACCACGCCCGTCAAAATCTTGGGAATCTGCTGATCCGGCTGACCGATATACAGCGATTCCACTTCAATATCGGGATGAGCCTGATTAAACTGCTCAACCAGGGACTGAAAAACGTCGCGATTACTGGGCGGACTGATTCCCTGCCAAAGCGTGAGGTGAACGACATCGCTGTTGCCGTTGGGGCTACCGATCCGCGCGGTATCCGCTGGGCCAGTCTGACAGCCCAGCAGACCCACAGCCAAGAGCAACAGGCCGCACCCTAGCCCCAATTTTGTCCACAATCGCGGCCAGATAACTTGCCAGAAGCGTTGCGATCGCAACCAAAACAAACGGAATCTCATCGTAAAGTCCTAAAGTATTAGCCCAGCGCAATCGACATTCTAATGAAGTTACTCGCAAATCGAGCAAACGATCCGACCAGCAACAATCTGTAGCCATCACCATAGCCATTAACACAGTTCAAGATTTAACGTTTCAACATTCCAACATTCCAACGTCTCCCAAATTTCTCAATGCCCAAACCCATACGCGACAGCTAGAGCAAAAATCGTCCAGCGCAATGAAGCAGCCTGGATCAGAGTTGATATCATTAAGAAATGAAACAAAGATTAACGGTCTGCTCCTGCCCACTTAGTAAACCTTGTAACAATGGCACGTCGTTCCTATCAGGCGGTTTTACTCGTCGATGGCTATAACATTATCGGCGCTTGGCCTCGGCTCCAGCGCGTCCGGGATCAGCATGGCTTAGAGGATGCCCGTCGCGATCTAGTGGAAGCCCTGACTGGATACAGCACATTTAAGGGGTTTGATACTCGGGTTGTCTTTGATGCCTATGGACAAGTCGATCCGTCCGTGCCAGAAGAAGTGACCGATCATCTTTCCATTCACTACACAGATTTTGGTCAAACCGCAGATTCCTATATTGAAAAAGCTTGTGCTCAATATCGACATGATGTGCGTAAGTTTTCTCAGCGGCTGATTGTCGCCACATCTGACCGAGCACAACAGCTCACGGTCGTGGGCTATGGCGCAGAGTGGATGTCAGCCCATCGGTTAATTAGCGACGTAGATTTTACCCATCATCAGGTGCGTCGCCGCCAAAAGCCAACCCGTTCATCCAACAAACGCTTTCTATTCAGCTCCCTTGATCCCAAAGCCCAAGCGCGCTTGGCCGAGATGCGGCTGGGCCTGAACGAACGGGAATCCTAAACCCAATTCAAACCGGGAAAAAATCTCAAAAAATTAGATTCAACCCCTTGTCAAACTATCCCCTGAGTCAGTAATATAAAGTTCGCGTCGTTCCTCAGTAGCTCAGCGGTAGAG
>CBKWJC010000011.1:0-91016 GCA_966674685.1 uncultured bacterium | reverse complement strand
ACCCTGCTCATGCTCCTGATTCCAATTCTATCGGCTCAATTTCCGATAAGGTTTAGAGAAAGAGAAATTGTTTGATGATTGCAGCGCTCTAACTCTAATCGGTAAGTGTAGATACTGTTACGGCGATTACGCTGCTGCCGAACCCGCACACCCGAAATCTCTCGGAGGGGGAAGTGAACAGTTTGACGACCAACTAGCCGCAGCGTCTGTTTCGTAACCTGCCCCCGCTGTTTATCAAAGGTCGTAATCTCAATGCCACCTGTAGCGTACAGTGCAATCAACGAGCCAATGAATAAAAAACCGCTGAATAAGAATCTTTCCGTCTGCGTATTACCATCTGGAAAAAAGCTTAGACCCATCATCAGGGCGCAAAGCCCCCAAATTAGCACTGGGCGATGCACAACTTTGAGCTGAGAAGACGACTGCTCAACAATTCTCATAGTGGCAAAACGGTGTGCAGGAACAGAATGATACCTGTTCCTAGTGTGCCCGTCTGCCTAAGGAAATCATAATCAACCGCTCAGACGCTAATCGTCGCTGTCTTGAGACGGAATGGAATCAAAGATGTGGCCTTCCAACTCCATACGCTGCTCCATGCGGCGCAGGAAGTAGCCTGTCATCATTGCTGAAGCCAAGAGGCCAGCCAGATTCTCGCGATCGGTGGTGACATGGACGTTAAACGCCTCTGACGGCAACATGCCCACCAAGCCTTGCACATTTTGAGACACAATCTGCTTAATATCTGGGCTGACAGATTGAGCAACCCGAGTCAACACTTCGGGCGGTTGATTTTGCAGATACTTTAGCAGCGGATTTCCCTGATCGTCGTCGTGCTCGTCACTGTTGAAAAAATCTGAATTGTCAGGGCGAAAGACCATAAAGCTTCTTAAACCTGCTTACTTTACGTTTTACCTATTGTGGCATGTCACCTTTGATTCATATTGTAACAAGTCATCTTGAACGCCAACTCGTACTGAAGGCCGGAATTTTCCCGTTATCTACCCTCGTCCAAAGGTTGTGCCCCATTTTTGAATCTAATGTTTAAGATTCCCCAAAATTAGGAAGACGTACCGTAGGGCTGCGGCAGCTTTTCAATTTCGAAATACTGGTGAAACTTATCCGTTACCTGGAGCGAATAGGTGCGCTGCTTTGATAGCCGCCGCTTTTGCACAAAACCAAGGCTGACTAGCTCATGGACATGCTGATAGGCTCCTGAACCTCTCAGGTCTACCAAATCTGTTTGGCTGAGTGGCCCCCGTAGTGCGATCGCAGCCAGTGTCCGCAGTGCCCCCACGCCCAAATCCAGCGGAATTAGATAATGAACCAGGTACTGAAACGCTTCCCGTAGCTGTAGCCCGTAGCCCTCCGAGGTTTCGACAATTTCCAACGCGCTGTCGCGGTGGGCATAGTCGGTCATTAGTTCAATCAATGCCTCTTCTACATCATCGCGATCGCATTGGGCATACTCTGCAAGCTTGGCAATCGTCAGCGGTCGCCCTTTGAGATAGAGAATGGCTTCAACGATGTTGGTCAGAGATGGCGGCACGTCTGTAAGTTGAGGTGCAATTCGGGGAACATCTGCACGCTCCTGCTCATCTTTGAGTTCCTCTTCATCCGGCTCCCAATCGGGTTGTGCTGGCTCATCTACTAGCGAGTCTAAGGCGGCATCTTCATCCTCGGTGGGTAAACTAGATGCCGCTTGATTGTGTATACGTTCTGAATCGTAGTCTTCCATAACTGACAGAAATTGGGCGTTCTAAAGTATAGATCAGCCGTCACTCAGCAATTCTCAGTCTGGCAAAAGCTACAGTGCCATAGCAGTTCTAGATAAGAACGAGAGAGGAGAGTGCCTCAGGATAAGGCACTCTCCTCTCTCGTTCTCTCATTCTGAATTTGATTTTTCCTATCTTGCACCGCATGTGAACTTTGGTTGAAAACCGATGATTTATTTTTGTGAGCCATGCACAAAATAAATTGGGTTCTTATCCACAGGCGCGATGTTGCACGTTGAGAACCCGAGGCGGTGATTTTGAAGCCGCGATGTTGCGTCAAAGTCAAACTACCGTCTGGGTTTTGATGCAGGATGTGAGATATGTCGCTGTAGGCAGCTTGGTTAGAAGATGGACGTTGTTGTGGCACGGTTTAGCCTGCAACAACGTCCTCACGAATATAACGATTGCTCAACTCGTTGATGCAGTTCTATCGTCCGAAAATTGCTGATCCTTCGTAGAAATAAATGCCCGCAATGCAGCCCGTCATCAACGTGGCGAGCGTTCCTGCCCATAGTGCTTTCCAAACGATATCGCTAATGTCTTTGCGGCGAGAGGGAACCAATCCGGCTAGACCTCCAGCAAAGATGCCTACCGAGGCAATGTGAGCAAAGCCGCAGAGGACGTAGCTAACGATTAGCATGGCGCGATCGCTGATTTCGCCCGCTGCCGAGAGCTGAGCTAGCCGTTGGTATGGTGGGATGGCCGTCAGGAGTAAGCGCTGTCCGATCAGCACAGATGATGTCCAAAGTTCTTGCCATTCCGTTGAGACGCCTGTGAGAGCCGTCAGAGGTAAGAAAAGCGCACCAAGAATATTTTCAATGGTGACTAAGCTGAAAAATTGGCCAATGGCCTGGAATATGCCAATTGAGCTGTCTGATAGGCCCGCTAAATTGCGGAACAGCATATTCACTAGCGCCACCAAACCTAAAATCGCGATTAGCACAGCGGCAATGCCAACGGCCATCTTGACGCCATCTAGTGCGCCTAGGATTAGGCTATCCATTGGGCTAGGCCGATCGATGTCTTCGTCAACATCTTCGGGAATGCTGCCCAGAGTTTTTGGTACGTCCGTTTCTGGCACCAGGATTTTGGAAACGACAAAACATGCGGGAATGGTCAGGATTGATGCGGACATCAAGTGACCTGTGATTGCTGGAAATGTAGGCCGCAAAAATCCGGCGTAGAGTGCTAGTACGGTGGATGCAATTGAGCCAAAGCAGGAGGTGAGAATGGCGCACAGCTCACTGCGGGTCATGTCGGCCAAGAAGGGCTTAATTGCGATCGCAGATTCGATGCCGACAAAGATATTCGCTGCACCTGCCATCGATTCGGCACCGCTAATCCGCAGCGTGCCGCGAAACAGCTTGGCGAACACTCGCACAATCGGCTGAATGACGTGTAGCCGATAGAGCAGGCTGATCACCGCTGAAAAGAAAATGATTTGGGGCAGCAGGCGAAAGGCCACAATGTAGCCCATGTTCAAATTGGCTGCACCCAAGCGATCGCCCGGAACGGGCACATAAGCAGGCGTGATAGCGCGAGCAATCCAGCGTCCGGCCAGGACTGGCCCCGGTGCGCTACCCGGAACGGGCACAAATAACTCAGAAAACAAGAACCGCGATCCCTCTTCCGAGGCATCGATCACGGCATTCAGCAAATTATTCAGACCCAGCACTAGCTCTCGTGAACCGGGCACTCGAAACACCAGTGCGCCAATGACCAACTGTAGCCCTACTCCCCAGGCAATCATCCGCCAGGGTACGGTTCGTCGATCTTCCGAACCTAGCCAAGCCACAAAGCACAGGCCAAAAATGCCAACAAAGGAAAGGGCGTTCAGCATAAAAACCTAGTTCTATCTTTCTATAGATGTCACAGAATTTCAGATCCGCAGTCCCACAATAATCTGAGACTTCGCAACTGCAACCAGGATGTAAAACTTTGATACGTCTTGCGTGATGTCGATGGCTACATTTTGAAGTACAACCCCTACAAAAAATGAGACTATCGCTTGCAGAGCCACCAGAAGATAAAAACTATGGTTCCCCTCGATTTCGTGTTAGTCATCTGCCTTGCCCTACTGCATATTTTTGCTAGTCGCTCAGTGATATTTGAACATATTTCCCATCGGCGCTGGGTTTCTTTTGCAGGCGGTGTTTCCATTGCCTACATTTTTTTAGATATTTTTCCAGAGTTTAGTCAGGCGCAAGCCGAGGTTGAAGCCGCCAGTACTGTGCTTGTGGGCTATCTGGAGCATCACGTTTATCTGCTGGCCTTGGCTGGACTCGCTATTTTTTACGGCTTGGAAAAACTGGCGCTGCGATCGCGCATGCAGCATCAGCAGGAAACGGGCAAGACCCATACGCAGCCCAGCGTCTTTTGGATTCACACCCTTTCGTTTGCAATCTATAGTGCGCTACTGGGTTATCTCTTTCGCGAAGTTGCTAATCGGGGCTGGTTGGAGTTTTTATTTCTCTTCATTGCCCTCGCACTGCATTTCATTGTGATTGATATTAGTCTGCGGGAGCATCACCAGCATGTCTATGACCAGATTGGCCGCTGGATTCTGGCCGGAGCCATTATGACAGGCTGGGCGATTGGTCAGGCGTTCAGCTTCAATGCTGCCGCTGTGTCTGCCGTTTGGGCGTTTATCGCGGGTAGCCTAATTCTGAATGTGCTGAAAGAGGAGCTGCCGCAGGAGCAGGAGAGTGATTTTCGCTTTTTCATGACTGGGGCGGTTGGGTATGCGGTGCTGTTGTTGGGGGCGTGAGTAGGAGGGTGTAGAGGGCTGTAGAGGCTGTAGAGGGTTGTAAAGGGCTGTAAAGGCTGTAAAGGGCTGTAAAGGGAGTCAGGTGTAGGGTGTGTTGAGTGAAGCGAAACGCGCCGAGCAAGAACTGTAGAGGCTGTTCAAGACTCCAAAACTCAAAATTCAAAATTCAAAATTCAAAACTCCTCACTCCTCTCGCCTTACTCCTCACTCCTCTCGCCTTACTCCTCACTTCCTGAATGGAAAAATCGTGATCATGTGTTGCAAGTTGCGATCGCAATGGGGGATTTCGGTACAATCGGACAACTTTCGCTGGTAAATCAAAGTAAATTTGTACTTAGGCTTGTATTTTTTGGCACTTTACAGATATTGTTTGCCAGATAAGGGTTTGCCAGATAAAGACGTTGGTTGCTCAGACAATTGGTAGGTTCGATTAGTAAACTCAACATGACTTCAACCCAGCAAACGGTGCGGCTGCCCGATCAGCGCTGGCATATCCATCCGCCTCAGTTGGCTCAGGCCAATCTGCTGGGGCAGAATTCCCAGTTGTCGCCGCTGCTGGCTCAGGTGTTGCTAAATCGAGGCTTAACCACGCGGGAGGCGGTGGATCAGTTTTTGCATCCCGACAAGCAACTGCTGCCGTCGCCGCTGGATGAGTTTCCGGATTTGGTGGTGAGTTTAGAGCTGCTGCAAACTGCGATCGCAAATCAGGACAAAATTGCCATCTGCGGCGACTACGACGCGGACGGCATGACCAGTACGGCGCTTTTACTCCGAGCACTGCGTTATCTGGGTGCCAAGGTGGATTACGCCATTCCGAGCCGGATGGCCGAGGGTTACGGCATCAACGAGCGGATCGTGGAGGAGTTCCACGCGGAAGGGGTGCGGCTGATTCTGACGGTGGATAACGGCATTGCTGCCTATCAGCCGATTGCGCGGGCGCGTGAGCTGGGGCTGGACGTAATTATCACCGATCACCACGATGTGCCGCCGGAAATCCCGCCAGCCAATGCGGTGCTGAATCCCAAGCTGATTGATCCAGAGTCGCCCTATTGGGGCGTGGCGGGCGTGGGTGTGGCCTATATTTTGGCCGTGTGTCTGGCGCAGGAAATGGGCAAGACGACGGATTTGACTGCGCCGCTGCTGGAATTGTTTACGCTGGGTACGATTGCTGACTTGGCTCCGCTGACTGGGGTGAATCGCCGCTGGGTGCAGCGGGGGTTGCGCCTGTTGCCCAAGTCGCGGATTACGGGGATTCAAACGCTGATTCAGGTGTCTGGCCTAAGCGGTGCCCAGGGCAGTCTCAAACCGGAGGCGATTGGCTTTCGGCTTGGCCCCCGGATTAACGCTGTCGGTCGAATTGCTGATCCGCAGGTGGTAATTGATCTGCTGACCACCGACGACGAAGGGGTGGCGCTGGAGCGGGCGATGCAGTGTGAGCAAATCAACCGCCAGCGTCAGATCCTGTGCGAACAAATTGAACAAGATGCGATCGCGCTTTGTGAAGCCGCTAGAGATCAGATTAAAGAAAATCGCGTCCTACTGCTCGTCCACGAAGGCTGGCATCACGGCGTCATCGGTATCGTTGCCTCGCGACTGGTCGAGCGCTACGGGGTGCCCGTGTTCATCAGCACGTTTGAAGATGGCGAAGAGGGTGAACCCGCCCAGATTCGCGGCTCGGCGCGTGGCATTCCCGAATTCAATGTCTATGAAGCGCTGCACTTCTGCGATGACCTGATGACCAAGTACGGCGGGCACCGCGCGGCAGGCGGATTTACCTTTGCGGCGGAGCAACTGGAGGCAGTGCGATCGCGCTTAATCAAGTTTGCCCACCAGCATCTGGAACCGGAGCTGCTGAAGCCACTGGTGAATATCGACGTGCAGGCGGATTTGGCCGATCTGACGCTGGAACTGTACGAACAAATCGATCAGCTCCATCCCTGTGGGATTGAAAACGCCGAGCCGATTTTCTGGACGCCGAATGTGCGGGTGATTGAGCAGCAGCAAATTGGCCGCAACCGCGATCACCTGAAAATCACCGTGGCGCAGGGCGATGAGCGAGGAACTGAGCCAGTCGCGATAAAAGCGATCGCATGGCGCTGGGGCGAATACTGTCCGCTGCCGACGCAGTTGGACATCGCCTACAAGCTGAAGCTGAATGAGTGGCAGGGCAGGCAGTCGGTGGAGCTGGAACTGGTGGGTGTCCGGTTGCCACAAGCACCGACGAGCAGTTCGAAAGCAACTGCTGCAAAAGCAGTTCATGGTAAAGCCCACGCTAGGAAAGGAGCCAAGCCGCTGCAAATATCACTGTCTGACATCAATGCCGACGACTCTTCAGATGGCCCAGATTCTGGTGATTTGAGCGATTTGGGTGTGGATGAGAATGGTAAAGCGCTCTGGACGCGGGTTGATTTCTATTACAATAAGCGCCACTACGAGTGCAGTTTGTCGCAGGTTGATCCGGCCAATCCGGCCTCTAAGGAACTGCGAATTCGCAATCCCGAAGGGCAGGTGCTCGCCATTCAGCTCCAGCAGCGGCGGGGTCTACTGGGCAAGCGGCGCGAGGAAGCTAAAGAAGTCGATGTTTCCCATCCCCACTATTTCAACTTAATTCGGGCGGCACTGGATGCGCTCCAGCTCAGGCAGAAAACGCAGATTTTGCTAGAGAAAGACCAGCTAGTCAGCGAAAAAGATAAGCAGGTGAACATGCTTCAGCAGCAGCTCGCCCTGCTGGAGGAAAAAATCAATCAGCTTTCGACCGCTCAGCAGCAGCGGTTCCGCGACCTGCAAAATGAGCTACAAACGCAGGAAAGCGCCATTCGCAGCCATGAAGCCCACATTGCCGAACTGCAAACTCAGCTAGAGCAGAGCGGCGCGAATCTTGACCCGCGCGAAATCCGCCGCAATGTGAAAGAGCAACTGGGGGAACTCGTCTGGCGACAGCTGCACAACCGCAGCCAGCACGACCTCTGTGCGGCGTACAAGAACTACATGATGATCCACACTGAGGGATTTACCTCGCAGCTGGCCGACTACTCTGAGGCGGGTCTGCGGCTCGGTTTTGCCGTAGAGCGAGAAATCGTGCAGCCTTTTTTCCGCGATTTACAGGACTTCTTGCTGGTCAACGGCGGCACGGAAATCGGCGGTCTGCGGCTCAGCCCCAAGAAGAAATACACCTTGGGTATGCTGCCGCCGCTCCTAGCCGAGGAATGGCAGTCATTACGAGACGAAAGCCTGCGGCACCGCAGCCAAATCGCGGAAGATGCGCTGTACTGCTCTGCTTCAGCCGTGGGTATTAATCGCGCCGATCACAAACTCATTCAGCAGTTTCTAGCTGACTGGTCACACCCGATCGCAACCTGGCTGCTGCACAAGCAAACCCTGGCTGCCTCCCAAATCGACCAAATCAGCAAGCTCCGCAACACCGCTGCCCATGCGGAAAGCTTCCTCTATGCATGGCAGTTTGAGCTGTTGCGATCGCTGGTTATGGGCAAAACCTCAGATCAAGGCATTTTCAACGAGATCTACGGCAGCTAATCCCATAAAACATACCTCTACGTTTCGGCACCTATAGGGGCGAATGGCCATTCGCCCCTACCAAGGACGTGAAATCGTAGCCCCAAATTTTCCAAAAGCAATCATCCCCCCTCCTCCTCTCAATTTTTCGGAGGGGCTGGGGGACGCGACTCGTTTCCCAGCGGGGCGTGGGGGCAAGCGCCCCCACAAACGGAGTTTTCGATAACCTACACCCCTTGCCGCAGCTTATCCAACACTGAGCGATCTTCCAGCGTTGACGTATCGCCCGCAATCTCTTCGCCGGAGGCAATCGTCCGCAGCAAGCGCCGCATGATTTTGCCAGAGCGGGTTTTAGGCAGGGCATCGGCAAATCGGATATCGCCCGGACGTGCGATCGCACCAATTTCACCGACGACATGTTGCTTCAGCTCAGCAATCAGCTCATCCGTAGGTTCCTGATTGCCTTCTAGGGTGATGAAGGCGACGATCTCGCTGCCTTTGATTTCATCGGGTTTACCCACGACTGCCGCTTCGGCCACGGCTGGGTGAGAGACTAGTGCCGACTCGATTTCCATCGTGCCGAGACGATGTCCCGAAACGTTAATCACGTCGTCCACGCGACCCATCACCCAGAAATAGCCATCTTCGTCACGCCGCGCGCCGTCGCCTGCAAAGTAGAGGTAGTGACCATCTTTAGGCGGAATGTGCTCCCAATAGGTGCGACGATACCGATCCGGATCGCCGTAGACGGTGCGTAACATGCTGGGCCAGGGGTGCTGAATCACTAGATAGCCCCCCTGATCGTCCCTGACCGGATTGCCGTCTAAATCGACAATATCGGCCAGGATGCCGGGGAACGGTTTGGTTGCAGAACCGGGCTTGGTGGGAATCGCACCTGGCAGCGAGGAAATCATGATGCCGCCCGTTTCCGTTTGCCACCAGGTATCGACGATGGGGCAGCGCTCCTTACCGATTACCTTGTGATACCACATCCAGGCTTCTGGGTTGATTGGTTCGCCCACGGTGCCGAGGACGCGCAGCGAGGACAAATCACGGGCATTGGGCAGATGATCGCCCATTTTGATGAAGGCGCGAATCGCCGTGGGCGCGGTGTAGAAAATGTTGACGCCGTATTTCTCGACGATGTCCCACATACAGCCCGGATTAGAGGGACGGGGCGCACCCTCGTACATAATGCTGGTGGCCCCGTTGGACAGCGGGCCGTAGACAATGTAGCTGTGTCCGGTGATCCAGCCCACGTCCGCCGTACACCAGTAGACATCGGTATCTTTCAGGTCAAAGATCCACTTGGTGGTCATGTGGGTGTAGAGGTTGTAGCCACCTGTGGTGTGAACGACGCCTTTCGGTTTGCCTGTGCTGCCAGAGGTGTAAAGAATAAACAGCGTATCTTCGCTGTCCATTGGCTCTGCCGGACAGTCTGCCGAGGCATCGGCTTGCAGTTCATGCCACCAGTGGTCGCGCCCCGGCTGCATCTCGACATCCTGCTTGGTGCGCTGGACGACCAGCACGTTTTCCACAGTGGGCGCTGCATTATCGGCCAGTGCCCGATCCACCTGAATCTTCAGCGGCACTTCTTTGTCTTTGCGGAAGCCACCATCAGCGGTGATCACCAGTTTGGCCTGACCGTCCACCAAGCGATCGCGCAGCGCCTCCGCACTGAAGCCACCAAACACAACCGTGTGGACAGCGCCGATGCGGGCACAGGCCAACATTGCGATCGCAGCTTCGGGAATCATCGGCATGTAGATGCCCACCACATCGCCTTTACCGACGCCCAGCCCTTTGATCACATTCGCCATCTGGCACACTTCATAGTACAGTTGGGCGTAGGTGTAGGTGCGGGTGTCGCCCGGTTCGCCTTCCCAGATCAGTGCGGCTTTGTTGCGTCGCCAGGTGGTGAGGTGACGATCGAGGCAGTTGTGGGAAATGTTGAGCTTGCCACCGACAAACCACTTGACGAAGGGGGGCTGCCAGTCCATAACCGTGTCCCACTTTTGGAACCAGTCCAGTTCTTCTTCGGCCAGCTTGGCCCAAAATGCAGCAGGATCAGCCTTGGCCTGTTCATAGAGCTGCTCGTACTCGGCCAAACTCTTGATATGCGCCTGCTGGGAAAAGTCAGCGGCAGGATTAAATAAACGCTTTTCGTGCAGAATCGACTCAATCGCCGGTTGTGTCATTGCTTTAAACCTTTATCTAACTCAGAGGAGGCTACATCAAACCACCTTACTGGCTTTATAGCGCTGAATGGCATCGTCGTATGGGTTACTTAATCTTTTTGCCTGGCTGACAGCTTGTGCTAAACCGCCACAGTAGGGGCGAATGGTCATTCGGTAGTGATTAGCGTCGCTGTGAGATCCCCCTGTAGCCTTTCAGGCATAGCTTCACTTAGAAAAAGGAGAACTTCAAGCTAGCGTTGGAATAGCTCCCTTTTTAAGGCATTCATATACTTGACGCATCCAGTAAAACACCTGCTTGCCCTCACCCTCAATCCCTCTCCCACAGGGCGAGGGACTTCCGATCCGGCTCCTCTTCTCCTGTGGGAGAAGGGGCTGGGGGATGAGGGCAAGCGGTTGATGCCTCAAGTATGTTATTACCCTTAAAAAGGGGGCGGCGACAGCGGGGGATCGGATCACTGCGCTAAACAAGTACGCCATTCGACCCTATGAATCTTTCTGACGAAGGAGGAGACGATCACCTGATGAGGGAGGAGATCAGCCAGATCTCACGGAACTATGGGGAAGTGCGATCGCATCAAACCAAGTTTTAGTTAGGAGATAACAATATGGCTGATACAACTACTTTAGCGACGAAGCTAGCTGATCTGAAGCTGTTTCAAAACGTTTTGATTGACATGGAGCAAAAGCTGATGGCGGCAACCAATGACGAGACGATTCGGAAGCGGCTGTCCAATATGCTCGACAGCGATCGCGATAACCTGAGCGTGATTGACCAGGCTATTGCTCAGTCCGGCACCAGCGCTCAGCCCCGCGACATTACTCAGAAGCACGCTGAGAAAGTGGGTCAAATGGTTAACGGTTCGGAGCTGACAGAATATGACAAGTTTTTCCAGCTTGAACTGCTGAAGCATCAGCAAACCATGAACGGTTTGGTGATCCACAAGGTCGCTCAATCGCTCAACGACGATCTTCAGGACGCAATGGAGCCGCTGAACAAAGTTAACTTTGAAAACCGCGCTCACCAAGAAGTACTAAAAGGCGTTCTCTACTTCGTCGGTACTCGCGAAATGGCAGGCAAAGAACCCGATATGGGCCTGATCGGCAGCTTGGAACAAGCGATCGCAGCCGTGAAAGGTGCGGTCGGCAGTGCAATCAGCTAATCCCATTTCACAACTGATTTCATAACAATACTTAAGAGCGGTACGCAGTGCGTGCCGCTCTTAACGTAATTGGATTGAGTACAATAAACGGGCTAATCTGCGATCGCATCTGTAGAGCATGAAAACTCCCGATGATTGTCAAAATATGGCAGATATTCGAGTCGAAATTGATCGGCTCGACCGTCAGGTGATTGCGCTACTCGGTGAGCGATTTGCTTACGTCAAAGCCGCATCAAAATTCAAGACCAGCGAAACAGATGTGAAAGCGCCGGAACGAGTGCAAGCCATGCTCCAGCAGCGTCGCGCGTGGGCAGAAGAGGCAGGTTTAAGCGCCGATGTGATTGAAAAGCTGTACCGGGATTTGGTCAATTATTTTATTGAAGAAGAGGCCAAACATTGGCAGCACAACCCGTAGAGAGGCATCGATTGGCTTACAAATAGAGCATAAATCACTCCGTTACGTGGCGTTTAGCGTTAACCTGACGCGGCTGCCGAGGCCGACAGGGCGTGCCCCAGCAGATTTGCTGTTCTGGCTGATCGCTAAACACCGTACTTCTGGCACCAATCAGCGCATTTGCGCCAATCACCACGCCGGGGCCAACGAAGCAATCCGCCGCGATCCAGGCTCCATTGCCAACTGCGATCGCACCTGTCTCCAAATTAAAAGTTGGATCTTGGCTGTCGTGGCTACCCGTGCAGAGATAAGCGTTTTGCGAAATCACGCAGTGAGCGCCAATCCAGATCTCGTCCAGGCTGTATAGCACCACGTCATCGCCAATCCAGGAGCAGTCGCCGATGGTCACTTTCCAGGGATAGGTAAACCGAGCCGTAGGCCGAATCGCCACGCCCTGACCAATCGTGGCTCCAAACTGGCGCAGCAGCCAGCGACGCGGCGCATGAGCTGAATGCGGAGTCAGCGGAAATACCACGGCCTGCACCAGCCACCACAGCAGGATATACCAACCGGGACGACCTCGATCAAACCAGGACTGGTCATACTGGCGTAGATCAACCAGCGGCGGCGCATCCAGTTTGGGACGCTGCGATGAAGAAAGCGACGGGTCAGCAGTCATCGGAAAAATCTCATAGAGTGGATTTTGTAGGTTGGTGTCGAGCTTAGAAGACTCAACAATTCCTTAGCGTCGGGTTTCGCGTTGTTCAATCCAACCTACAGGCTCCTAAAATGCGGAGTTGGTAGGCAGTGCCCACTTGAAAAATTGATTTAGAGAATGTTTGAAAAGTTGCTGCTGTAATTTTGAGCACTTGTAGATCCCCCCTAGCCCCCCTTAAAAAGGGGGGAATTGACTCAAAGTTCCCCCTTTTTAAGGGGGATTTAGGGGGATCTGAACGACTTTGATACGCAACAGATAACTTTTTAAACATCCTCTTAATTATCTGCAATATTGCTGTAGCTGTTCACTGTATTTGATCAATTCTCGATATCTCATAATGCTGTCAACTGAAATCAATACAGCAACGATATTGATTCCCCATAATGCTTTCGCTCGATGCCAAAACTTAAGGTGAATGCTTACCCCTAATATCAATACTGTTGTTAACCAGATGATCCACATACCTAGTGCAGCAACAAGCTCGCCATCAGTATCGCAGTCTAGTATCAAATCTTTGTACTCATTAAAAGGCGTATTCGCTACAAACCACCACCACAGGAGCCAAAGTAGTAAAACAATGCGGATCAACAACTGAATCGAAAATTTTACTATTTTCATTTTTGACAGTTGCTTCCCAAACTAACTGCAAAACCATTACAGGTCTGGTTGACTAACAGATCTTTTCTTGTAGGTTGGGTTGAACAACGTGAAACCCAACACCAACCTACATTCTGTTGGGTTATGCTACCGCTAACCCAACCTACGAAAGAATCGGATTTCAAGAGTTTTGTCAGCCAACTAGCCTCACGGGTAGTCTGTTGAGATTTTTCGTGACTCGGTTATAAAACTGTGTTAGCTTGACTCGGCGTTGTCTCAGAACTTGGTGTAAGAGACTCTGCCATATTTGCGGTTTCGCTAGGCGTGACGTTTAAGCGACCGTTAAACTGCCGTAGTTCAAACAGCTTGACGCCGATTTGGTATTCGTACTGGCTAATCAGCCGCGCGTAGGTGTAGCCCGCAAAGCCATCCAGAAAGCCACGCTGAAGGATGTACACCAGGATGAATCGCAGAAACGGCTTAAACGGCAGCCGTACCCAAATCTTCTTCAAGAAACGCTTGCGCTGCACAGAATCGCCAAGCAGATTTGCGCCAATCGTATCCTGATCGCCCATGCCCGTGAGCAGGTTGAGATAAACCCGTGCTTCCCAGTTGGAGTAGCGATTGTGGCGCGCGAGCCACTGATACATGTCCCGATAGTCTTCGTGGAGCATGTCGTGCTTCAGGTAGCCCACTGGCCCGTCGAGAACAACGTGCTCATGCACTTCGTTGTCGCCCGTGTTGCGGATTTCCTCGGTTTTTAGGTTCTCGTAGCGACCCTTGGCGTGGCGGAACAGGCGCAGATTCCAGTCGGGATAGCGTCCACCGTGCCGCAGCCAGGTGCCCAGGAAAAAGATGCGGCGATTCAGGTAGTAGCCACTGTACTGCTCGTTTTGAATTGCGATCGCAATTTCGTCCCACAGTTCGGGTGTGATTCGCTCGTCGCAGTCTACGATCAGCACCCATTCGTTGCTGAACGGCAGATTGTCCAGTGCCCAGTTTTTCTTTTTCGGCCAGCGCCCATTGAAGTGAAACTGAACCACCTGAGCGCCATAGCGCTCTGCGATCGCACAGGTCTCGTCATCGCTCTGTGAATCGACCACAAACACCTCATTGGCTCTAGCGACGCTCTCCAAGCAAGCGACGAGATTTTCCTCCTCATTTTTGGCAGGAATCAGCACAGAAACCGGGAGCTTAGAAAATGATTCAGTCATAATCTCAGTTAGAACGTTGGCTCGAAAAACGGGACTTTGGGTTATTTATCTTTACCCAAGATGCCCGCGATCGCAGCAAAACTATACGCAGAAGGGCAATTTTTACACAAATTCCGAAATTTGATGATCGTTTCCTAACGTCCATCTAGTCCGCACACTGGGACACACCGTAGCAGCGATGCATTAGGTCGTACATTTTGATGTAAACACGTCTATTGTGACCCATGCATTGTTCCTAGGATTTTTTCTCGCTGCCGAGCATCATCCCAGCAATGGCAGATCGCAAATAGCCCACCTGACCATAGGCAAACACCAGATTCTCAAAGCGCTCGGCGGGATCAGAGAAGTATTTCACCGACTTGTACAGCCCGCGCAGGATGTACTCGCTGCCCTGCCGAATTTGATGCCAGCCCGGTCGCCCCGTCAGTTGTTCCCGGTAGCACTCGCTAATGCCCTGCCACCAGCCCCGCCGCAGAAACCAGCTCCGCTGTAGGCGCTCTGGTGCCACGTTATGGGCGACGACCGCATCGGGTAAGTAAAACACCTGCCAGCCCAGCTTCAGCGCCAGTTCGGTCATGTGCAGTTCTTCGTTAGACAGCAGGTTTTTGCCGACGCGACCCAAATTGGGGTCAAAGCCACCAATCTGCTCTAGAAATGAGCGGCGAATCGAATAGTTCAAACCGCGCGGCGTCAGTCCTGGTTCCGTAATCAAGACAGGCTGATCGCCCAGGTCGTACAGTCCCAAATTGCCTGCCAGTCCAGTGGATAGCCAGACTGGCGCAGACTGATTGGGCGGCCAGATCAGCGTCACTTTTCCACCTGCGATCGCAAGTTTCTCATTGGCCTGATACGCCTGATAAATTCTCTCCAGCCAGGTTGAACTCGCTTCGGCATCATCGTCCAGGTAGGCCAAAATCTCACCTTTTGCAGCCAGAGCACCTGTATTTCGCGCCACCGATAAGCCTAGGTTCGGCTCGTAGACGTAATGTAATCGGGGATCAGCTAGCCGTTCTTTGACGATTTCTGACGTGCGATCGCAGGAGGCATTATCCACCACAATTACCTCAAATCCGGCAAACTGCTGATTCAGCAAGCTATCAATCGCTGCGCCCAAGTACTCTTCCCGGTTGTGGGTGCAGATAATCGCTGAAACCAGCACTGGAGAGTCTTGCGATATGTCAGATAAGTCAGCCATAGGGTTAGCACAGGTCAAGAATTACAACAGATTCACCTATCGGTTAGGGTGAGCATGACTCAATCCAGCAATTCACGCTCTTATTTAAGTGTCAAACTGCGTGTCAAGTCTGCAAACTATCTTCAGTTAATCAAACGTCAATCGAACGCCATGCTCAGCTTGCCCAATTTGCTATTGAATGTATCGACGAATGTATCGATACGTGGCTGTCAATCCGGCTCCCTTGCCTCGATGCTTCGGCATCTGACATAGACACTGTACAAGCTCCCAAATTATTTCAACGTTAAGCTTTGGTGATTCAAATCCGAAAATTTTATTAAGGTTGTCGCGCAGCGTGAATTTGATCCAGCCTTGCCATTTCTTTCACGAGTCTTAGCTCAGAATAGAAGAGGTATGATAACGTGTCTGGAGATAATGATAGCCGCGCTGGACACAGCTCTACAGTTGGTTCAGCGAGGGCTTCATTTTGTATTGTTAGGAGGTCCATGTGGCCACAACTGACCCCATTTCAGAGCATGAGGCAGATGACGATCAGCAGCTCTCTCTCAACCTGGAGATTGAGAGCTGCGTCATGTCTGATACCATGCCGCCCAGCAAAGGCAAACTGGGGGCAAACGCATCTTTGGATGTGGTCAACTTCTCCAATCTGGACAGCAAGCCAACTCTGACGAAGCGGCTGCGCTGGGGAATTCCCCAGCGCAGTGGAGAACTGACGCCGCAGACCCAGATTGAGCGGCTCCAAGAATTACAGCTTGCTTTAGAGAGTAACCAGCAACAGATGCAGGATGAGCTAAAACAGGCTTATGCCCAAAATCAGCAGCAGAACAAGCGAATTCATCAGCTTGAGCAGGCACTGGATCAAGCCCTAGGCTATGTGGATGATTTGCGTCAGCAGGTGCAAGATCAGCATCGCCTGGAAGAACAGCTTGCGATGACGGAAGAATATGCCAACGTGCAGCAGCAGGCTATTATTCGCCTCAAGCAGCGATTCGCCGAACAAGCAGCCGAACGAGCCGCTGCGGCTCAGCCGACATCAGCAGAGACTGAGTCTCTAGTCCCTGAGGCATCTACCAAACAAAAGGCGATCGCGCGTCTCGATTCCTACAGCCTATCCTCAGATTTTGCGGGTGATTTAGCAAAGGTGATCGCCGCGGCTCAAGCTCATATTGAATCCTTGAGTACCGAAATCGAAGAGCGCACCACGTTTCAAGCGCGACTCCAGCACACCTGTCAGGAGATCATGACCGAACGAGATCAGCTCAGTAACCGCATGGCCACAATTGAGCAGCAGAATGCTGAACTGCAAGAGCAAATTCTTAAGCAGATGAAGCAAATTAGCGATTATGAGACGGGACTGCGGCACTGGCAAGAACGCTATATGTCTACTCAGCAGCAGTTCAATCAGCTAAAGCAGATGTTAAAAACGGCTCTGTCGCATCCCGCTGCTCATCAGATGTTTGGCCAAAATGCCGATCAGCTACTGGCTGAGCTACAATCCCCCAGTTGGGAACGCGATCTCAATTTGCCCACCTCGCAGCAAACAAGCTTTCCACAATATCATGCTCCGGCTGCTCCGCCGACAGAAATTCCGCCGATCCAACAGCTCCCAGATTCGTCTTCTTCTGGCCTGTCAGATTTTCTGCGGCGACTTCGAGGTTCGCATTAGGCGTTGCTTCGTTTGGGGATGATGGCGATGCGAGAGTACCGCCTCCACATCACCATTCATACGGAAAATCAGCAATCTGTCGCATTAAGTTATTCCCCCCAAGTTGTGTACTAATCTGGGAATATAGCCATCTTAAATTGTCTGTGAACGTGCCACCCCGGCAGGGTGGCACGTTCACAGACAATTTGTTCATCAGCTATTTAGCAAAGCTATAGACAAACGGGTAAGCGGAAATGGGTAAGAAATCAAAGGGTCAATCGGGCAAGAGTAATCGCGATTCTCTCCAAGATGGCAACTGCGATCGCACTGTCTATTCAGAATTTGGCTCGGCATCGAGTTCAACCAATCCTGCTCTACAGCGAGCTGTCCCCGACCTGCCGCCCAACCAGCAGGATTTACGGGTACAAGCCTCCCGCAAGGGGCGCGGGGGCAAAACCGTGACAATCATTACAGGCTTACAGCACTCACCGGACAAGCTGAAAGATTTAGCCAAAAAGCTGAAAGCTCAGTGCGGCACGGGCGGCACAGTCAAAGATGACACCATCGAGATTCAAGGCGATCATGCCCAAAAGCTAGTGGAAGTGCTGACCAGCTTGGGCTATGGCGCAAAAGTAAGCGGCGGCAAAGGCAAATAGCCGTATTTATTTTGTAGTCAGCTTTGTTATGACACAGATGTTTTTATGGTGCAGCAAAGCTGGCTGCGTCCCCAACATGTCCTAACCAATATCTAGTGGTTCTAGATTAAGAGCGAGAGAGGAGAGTGCCTCATCATGAGGCACTCTCCTCTCTCGTTCTCAACTGGAATAACTATAACTATCGCTGCCCACGGCAGTCATGAGATTTAACCCTGTCCGTCGCGGCGACCGAGTTCGTAAATGCCGCCAATAATGCAAACGATGATGCCAACGCTCACCGCCCAGCTTTGCCCTAGTCCCAGTTCAACCCCGTAGTTGCACAGCCCTCCCACAATTAAGAAGGGCACAATGCTAAACAAAGACGCATAGAAAGCATTACGCGATTCCCAACCTTTCCGCGTCCGCTCTAGTTCTTCCTTTGAAATATACAAAAACTGCTCAGCGTAGTTAAACCAGCGATTTAGCTGCTCCATCACCCATTCGCTCACGGGCGAAAATCCCAGGTAAAGTGCTAACGACCAAAGAACTGCCCCTGCGATCGTTGCAGTACTAATCGAAAATCGGAATGGGAACAGCTCAGTCAGCATCGTTAGGCAAAAAACGTAACACAGCTTCTAGTGTTGTAACAGATTCTTGGCCTGTAGGATACTGGCTGCGGTTATAAAATTGGTACCAAAGTCCGGTCTGATTGGATACTCACTATGTCTAACTCTCCTGCCGCTTGTCCACTGCCAACGCCAGGTACCAGCACTACGACGATTCCCTGTCATATTGTGGTGGATGGCAATCCCGCTATTATGTACGCCAGTCGCAATGGCGCTCCTACCAAAGTTATTCGATTACTCAACCGATTTTTAGAAACTTTTGCTCAAGAGCGCGAGACATCAGGTGAATATTGCGATACGCCTGAATGCTTGCTGGCTCAAATACTGGTGCGCTTTGGGTTTGAATTTTGTGAAGATGACTTTTCCAACCTCAAAGTCGGCTTAACCTACTACGGCAATGCCGAATATCTCTATCAAATTCGGCCTGATTTTTCAGTACGCGTCTGGCAGCCCACAGAAACCTATCGTCAGAATCCAGATTTAGGATTAGGAGCCTGCACGGATATTACTGATCAGATGTAGCGGGCAAATGTAGCGGGTATTTGTCGTGAATTAGGCAGGCTGTTTACTGGGATTGCTGCTTTTACGGCGTTTTTCAACCTCGTGAGGTACATAGAAATGTTGCTCTACCAGAGAGAGCAATACTGCCGTGCTTCACCAGCGTGGGAAACGCTATGGGTATGAACTGTGATGCGGGGCACCGTCGTTCTATTACAGTTCATACTCAGATGAAGCAACGACAATGGATTAGGTCAGCAACGGTGTGCTTGATGTTTCGCGCAATGACACCTCAAATTCAGTGGGTTTTTGTAATTAAATTTGCTATAAAACAGTGTGCATGATCTGCATTAGCTGATGGTATTGGCTGCAATGCCGTCTAAGGATTGTGAATTCAATAAGTTCGATACTGGGTAGGGGCAGGTTTTGCCGTCAACTGTATAACACGGTGTAGATTGGTTGACTAAACCCGCCCCTACAGTTTGCCGATTTATTAAATTCACGTTCCTAAGAATTCCGTTTTTTGTAAGAGACGGGCACACCTGCTTCTTATAAAAACTCATTGGCTTGAATAGCAGATTTGACATAACCTGCGAGAAGAACGCCATGCTACTGGTACTATTGAGCCGAATTTTGCTTTGGGCACTGATCGGCTGGCTCATTTGGTACATTCTGGTCAAATTCATTCCCAGAGCTTACCTGACGTGGTTTGGTGGCTTTGTGCTTTTGGCGCTGCTGTTTGTTGTGTTTGTGGAGCCAAATGATGAGGATGTATCTGTAGCGTGGCAAATCTTGTCTCTGCCGCTGCGTCCGCTGGGTTTAGTGATCATTTTGCTGATGTATTCCATGCGGGACGGCTGGAAAAAGGTTAAAGCTCAGCAAATCTGGTGGGCGACAGCGTTGCTGATTGTGTTGAGTATGCCGCTGATCAGTGCGTTTCTGATCGGCAATTTGGAGCGCGCTGTTTTTGAGGCTGCGGTGAAGCAGCATGCGCTCTGTGCTGAGCTGTGTCCGGTGCAGTTGGCTCCAGCGCATGAAACGATTGATGCCATTGTTGTCTTCACCGAAGGGATTCAGCAAATTGATACGTGGGTTGATCCGCTGGCGCAAATCTATCAGTCCAGCAATGGCCTACTCGTGATGTCGCAGGTGGCGAGTTTGGCTTATGCGGCTCAGCTCTATCAGGATCAAGTGGCTTTTCAGGGGAATCGGCCTCTGGTGTATGTTACGGGGGGGCCACCCACCAATAAGCGATTTCCTGAAACTATTGATGAGGCCGATCGCATTGTTGATTTTTTGGCGCGGCATGGGGTTGATCCGGTGCAGGTGCAGGTTGGTGCAACGGGTTTACAGGTGCGGGCGGCGGTGATGCGGGTGCGGGAACTGCTCCGCTATCCGCAAGCGAATAATCGGCCTCGGGTGATTGCGATCGCACCTGCCTATATGATGCAGCGGGTTGGATTGGCGTTTTATCGCAAGAATATTCAAGCTGTTGCTCGTCCGACGGAATATTACGAGTTTGCTGTGCCGAATCCAGATGGCTTTTTACAAAAGCTAGCAACGTTGATTCCTAATGCAGAGGCTTTAGTGGTTACGACGCACGCTACTGATGAGTATTTGGCGCTGATGTACTATTTTCTGCGCGATTGGATTCCAGGCTTCTATGTGACTTGGCAAGGCACGATTGAAGTGGATAAACACCAGCTTGAACATCTGGATCGGGATAATGGTTCTAATGACTGGTGGCCATTTAATGATTGTGATGATGGATCTTGCTAGTCATTAAAATCGACTCGGGAATGTGGGTGCGATCGCAGTTTGTTGAGATTCATTGAGATGCGATCGCAGATCTTAAAAGTGCACAACAAATTGGTCGATTCCAATTTTGAGCTTGGCGTTAACTAAATAGAAATTACTACCTATATCCAAAAGGCTATGCTATAACTTGGCAATAGGCTAGATACCAGCAGAAATCGAAATGAGCTTATCCGTATTGGCATTAGAAGCAACAAGCATTGTCATTCAGATACTTAGCAAGGTTGCAAATGGAACATTAGAAAAAGCTGGTTCTGATATTCTGGATTTTTTAAGGGCTAGATTTGAAGGTCGATTGAAAATTGAAGAGACAGTCGATACTCCACAACTTTTAGAAGCTGCAATAGTTAGCGAAGCTCAGCTAGATTCGACTTTTGAAGAGAACCTTGAAAAACTCATAGAAAGGTATCAAAGTATACAGAAAACGTATAGCGTTTCTCAAAGCACCGAGTCAGGCGTAAATTTGAGTGTTGATGAGAATACAGGCACTATTATTGGTCAGAAAATAGACCAGAGACAGCAATTTTTTCGTTGAAAACTGTTACTTCAGTCTACAAGACTCTGATTTAGAACCAAACGGAAATATTACAGCAAAATTAGTTAACTACTTAAAAGTTTTTCTGCTTTTGCTGTTCTCCTTAATATTTTGGGCTTTATTTGGATGGTTGGCAGATAATGCTTTCCCGTTTGGCCAAGCTCTGGAATTGATTTTGGCTTGTTTTAAGGGAACTCTTGCATCAAAAGTTAATAATTTACAGAAAAACTTACAACAGACTGCGACGATTTCCGATCCAGCGAACATAGAAGAGATTAAAAATCTAAATAATTTAGAGTCTCAGGCTTGGCTTTATGAAGGAGTATTAAATCGTTTAGCAAATAGCAGGAATGTAAGCCATGAAAAAATAGCTAAAACCATTGAAGCATTAGAGTATAAGCGAAATGAATTTTTGCAAGAGCTAGAACCTCATAAACCGAATAAATATAGGATTTTTGAGAGGTTACAAAAAACTACGCGTGGTTTCTTAGCAACTCGGGCAGAGAAAGACTATGAGTACCTTAAAGAAATCATAGATAAATTGGTTGACTTTGCCAAAAAGCAACAGTCCTCTCCGATTATTATTAGCCAAGTTATTGATAGGCTGACGGTAGAAACCACAAGAGCTTCTTCCAAAATTAGTCCTTATCGCCTTCGTCTTGCCTATAAAGTAGATGAATTGCTTCGGATTATATCAGCAAAAACAACATCAGAAGCTAGCAATTCTTCTAGTAGCAGGCTCTATCAAAATATCATTAAGGATCTAAAATCTCAAATCCAATTATTATCCCAACAATTTGGAGAATTGCTGATTAATAAGAAGCATCTAAATGATGAGCTAGATATAAGCAGTAAAAGTATTTCAGATTTAACTTCTAACCTTTCGAGCCTTCAAAGGCTGCTATCGAATCAGGAAAGCGACATATCCATTTTACAAAAGAATCTTCAAGAAGTCTCTCGGAATGAGCAAGCAGAGAAAAAAAGTCTACGAAATCAAATTATCTATCTAGAGCAACAAATAAGAAGTTTAGAAACAAACCTTGATAATGCTTCTCGACAGATCAATGAGCGAGAAACTCATTTAAAGGATTTGCAAAGTCAAAATGATTCACTAAATGAAGCATTACGAAATGTACAGCAAGACTATCATGCTTTGTATGGCTCATATCAAGAGCAGGAAGAGGAAATAGATGATTTAAATGAAATGATTTCGGCATATATTCAGGATATTAATTCACCTTCTGTTGATCAAGCTTTACAAAAAGAAGTCGAAAAAATATATGCAACCAAAAGCAGGCTTTCAGAAGAAGAATGGCAAGATATTTCCAATCAAAATGATTATATTTACATAAAACCCTACACTCGTCGTGATGGCACGTGGGTCAGAGGTCACTATAGGAAAAAACCTAATCGATAAACAACAGGAATTTTATTTTAAATTTATAGCAATCGAAACATAGTTAAAGTTATTATGGTTTCCATCACAATTGACCTTTCAGACAATCAATTTCAAAAATTGCAAGCCCTAGCGCAAGCTTATAGAATTGCACCAGAAAACTTACTCCGTGCAAGTGTAGATGACTGGCTTAACTCACAAACGGATGAATTTAGTGATGTAGCCGATTACATACTCAAAAAAAACGCTGAACTCTATAGACGTTTAGTATAGCCATGCGTAGAGGCGGGTTTAGTTGATCAGTTTCGATTTAATCCTCACATTTGACGGCTAAACCCGCCCCTACCATTAATTGGAAACTGCCCTACAGCACTCGCAAAATACTCGGTACGCTGTCGATTGAGCTGTAGCTTTGCAGTTCGCCTAGCGCTTTGCGGAAATCCCCTTCGCGGACATCGTGCGTCACCACTACAATTTCCGCCAGATTGTCCTGGAAGCCAATTTGCACCACCGATTCCAGACTGACATTATGATTGCCAAACGTCGTGCCCAGCTTGCCGATGACGCCCGGTTCATCCTTGGCTAGCAGCCGCACATAGAACCGCGTCACCAAATCTTCAATCGGCGTAATCGTGCAGTAGTGCTGATGCGAGCAGGCCAGCAGCGGATCAAGCAGCTTTTTCTCAGAACTGACCCCGCTACCCCGCTCGACCATCAGGATTGCCGCAATATTCAGTACGTCGGCCATCACCGCACTCGCCGTTGGCCCCGAACCCGCCCCCGGCCCGAAGAACATCACCTGTCCTACCGGATCGCCTTCAATCAGGATGGCGTTGTAGACATCATTAATGCTGGCTAGTGGGTGAGACTTATTCAGCAGCGTGGGATGAACCCGCACCTGGAGCTGTTCATCATCCGGTGAGCTGCCGAGTTCCCGTTTTGCGATCGCAAGTAGCTTAATTACAAATCCCAGCCGCTCCGCATAGGTAATATCGGCGGCGGTAACGCCGCGAATCCCTTCGCAGTACACCTCGTCCAGCTTGATCCGACCACCAAAGGCCAGTGAGGCAAGAATGGCAATCTTGTCGGCAGCATCCAGGCCGTCCACATCGGCAGTGGGATCGGCTTCGGCATAGCCCAGCCGCTGCGCGTCGGCCAGAATATCCTCAAACTGACCACCCTCCTGCTGCATGCGGGTGAGGATGTAGTTCGTCGTGCCGTTGATGATACCCGTAATCGTGTGCAGCCGATTGGCGCAGAGCGACTGCTTCAGCGGTTCCACAACCGGAATGCCGCCGCCGACGGCGGCTTCGAGCAGGACATACACTCCGGCTTTAGTCGCAGCGGTGAAAATTTCGTCGCCGTAGCGGGCAATCACCGCCTTGTTCGCCGTGACCACATGCTTGCCGTTTTCGATGGCTTTGAGGATTAGCGATCGCGCCGGCTCCAAACCGCCAATCACCTCAACCACAATATCCACTGCCGGATCGGTGACGATGGAGTCTAAATCAGTCGTCAGTCGCTCAGTGGGAATCTCAATTTCACGCGGCTTGTCTAAACTGCGGACTCCCACCCTATAGAGTTCGAGTTCATTCGTCAGCGGATGCCGCTGCGCCGTGTTCAGTACAATTTTGGCCGTACCTGTGCCGACCGTTCCAAGTCCCAATAAGCCGATTTTGACAACCAAGGGTTTCAACCTTTCCACTACATGTTCACCCCAATTATTGTAGTGGCACGACTTCCCGATTGAAGGTGGATTCAGTTAAAGGAACCAGAAATCGTCAATGTTGGGTTTGTATCTTAGATTTGTAGACTCACATTTTGCACCAAAACCTAGCAGGGTTGTTTTGCCGCCGCGATGCGGCGGTATGTGTTTAGCGTGACACTCCGCTAGATCCTCCTATAGCCCTTCGGGCATGGCTTTGCCTAGAAAAAGTGGGACTTGGAGCTAGCGTTGGCATAGCCCCTTTTTTAAGGGGGCGGCGACAGCGGGGGATCAGATAACTGCGCTAAACACATACTCGCGGCGGCAAAATAATCCTTCTGGGTTTTAGTGCAAGGTGATTACATTTAAAAAAGTGGCTATTCAGCGACTCTCACTCCCACGTTAGATTTTCGGATAGCCGACTGTTACAGATCTTAAGACACCTTAAAATGAAGAGATGGACTTGACCACCGCAACCAGACAGGCAATAGAGCCTGTGCGATCGCACCAAATTTTTAGACCTGTTTTAGACCTTTGAGCGCACCTGATATTCAAGCCGAAACGCTAAATTTATTGGAATGGTCACGCTTATGTGACCACCTATCGACATTTGCGAGTACCAAGCTGGGCGCACGCGTGGCGCGACAGCTCCGCATTCCCGCCCGCATCACCGACAGCCAGCAGCTATTGCAGCAGACCAAAGAGGTTTACGAGCTGGAAGCTAGACTCACCTCTGGGCTAAAGTTCAACGGCATTCAAGACATTGGCGACGACCTGGAACGGGCCGAGCGCCAAGGCATTCTGACGGCTGAATCGCTGCTCGGCATTGCCACGACGCTGGCCAGTGCCCGCCAGTTGCGGCGGGTGATCGATGCCCAAGAACCCGAAGATGTGCCCGTACTGGCTGAACTGGTGGAAGAACTGCGTACCTATCCCGAGCTGGAGCAGGAGATTCACCGCTGCATTGACGACCGGGGCGAAGTGGCCGACCGAGCCAGTCCTAAACTGGGCGACATTCGCGCTAAGCAAAAGCAAGTGCGCGACCAGATTTATCAAACCCTCCAGCGGCTGATGCAGCGCAATGGTCACGCCGTGCAGGAGCAGCTCATCACCCAGCGGGGCGATCGGTTCGTCATCCCCGTCAAAGCGCCGCAGAAAGATGCGATTCCGGGCATTGTTCATGACGCGTCGGCCAGCGGTGCCACGCTGTACATTGAGCCGCATAAGGTGGTGGAATCGGGCAACCGTCTGCGGCAGCTCAACCGACAGGAGCAAACGGAAATTGAAACTATCCTGCGGCAACTGACGGAGAAAGTCGCTGAAGTGAAGCCGGATTTAGAGCAGTTGCTGGCGATTGTGACGACGCTGGATCTAGCTGCCGCTCGCGCCCGCTATTCGCTGTGGCTAGAGGGCAATCCGCCCCGCTTCATTGAACAGGTCGATCAGGAAACAGTTACTCTGCGCCAACTGCGCCATCCGCTGCTGGTTTGGCAAGAGCAGCATGAGCAGGGGCAACCCGTGGTGCCGATTGACCTGCTGATCAAGCCCCAAATTCGGGTCGTGGCGATCACCGGGCCGAACACGGGCGGCAAGACCGTGACGCTCAAGACGCTGGGCCTAGCGGTGTTGATGGCGAAAGTGGGACTGTTTATCCCCGCCCGCGAACCCGTTGAGCTGCCCTGGTTTGAGCGAGTGCTGGCCGATATCGGTGATGAGCAGTCGCTAGAGCAGAGCCTCTCGACGTTTTCTGGTCATATTCGGCGAATTAGCCGGATTTTGGACGCGATTCCCGATGTAAACGAGTCTGCCGAACAATCAGCCAATGCGCTGGTGCTGCTGGATGAAGTCGGGGCCGGAACCGATCCGTCAGAAGGGAGCGCCCTTGCGATCGCACTTCTGCGTCACTTGGCCAGTAAAGCCCATCTAACAATTGCGACGACCCACTTTGGCGAATTGAAGGCGCTCAAGTACGAAGACGAGCGGTTTGAAAATGCCTCCGTGGAGTTCAACGACCAGACGCTATCGCCCACCTATCGCTTGCTCTGGGGCATTCCGGGGCGCTCCAATGCGCTGACCATTGCCCAGCGCTTGGGTTTGGAGTCAGAGGTGGTTGAACAGGCCCAGTCGCTGATTGGCGCAACCAATCACCAGGATGTCAACCAAGTGATTGCTGGCCTGGAAGAACAGCGTCGCCGCCAAGAGTCTTCTGCCGAGGAAACCACGAAAATCTTGCAGCAGGCGGAACAGCTTTACAAAGAGGTGTCGCGCAAATCTGCCCTGCTCAAAGAGCGGGAGCAGGAGCTGAAGCAGCAGCAGGAGCAGGCGGTACAGCAGGCCATTGCTCAGGCCAAAGGCGAGATTGCGGCAGTGATTCGCCGCTTGCAGCGCGGCAACGCCACGGCTCAGGATGCCCAAGCTGCTACCGAGCAAATTGACAAGCTAGCCGAGAAAAAGCTGCCCTCGCGCCAGCAGCCTGCCAAACCTAAACCGGGCTATCGACCAACCGTGGGCGAACGAGTGCGGATTCCGCGCATTGGTCAAACCGCTGAAGTGCTGACCGAGCCGGATGAAGACGGCGAAATTAACGTCCGCTTTGGCCTGATGAAAATGACCGTCAGTTTAGCCGACGTGGAATCGCTCCAGGGTGAGAAGGCTGAAATGCCCACCAAACCGGAGCCTAAAGCCGCACCCCAAGCTGCAATCACCACCGTGGCAACGCCCTCCGCTCCCGCGATTCGCACGCAGCGCAATACGGTTGACCTGCGTGGTCAGCGAGTGTCTGAGGCCGAATCTGTGTTGGAAAATGCGATCGCATCTGCCCAAGGCCCGCTTTGGGTGATTCACGGTCACGGCACGGGTAAGCTGCGGCGCGGTGTGCATGAATTCCTCAAGCGCCATCCCCAGGTAGAGCGGTTTGAATATGCCGATCAAACCGATGGCGGCAAAGGGGTGACGGTGGCACACGTGACGTTACCGTCCTATTAACTGCCCTATACTCAACTCGACTAGCAAGAACCAGTTGTTATTTTTCGTGGAAGTTAGGCATAGCCTAACTTCCACGAAAAATAACAACTGGGTTTTGATACCCACCCTGACTTACACCGTGATCGCTTCACTCAGCGGGCTTTGAGGCCAAATGCTGTGGTAACGGTCGTTGCGAATGCTCTCTATCTCAGCTTGAATCACCTGAGGCTGTTCGCCCAGGGTACGCAGCAGGTGAGAGCCAAGTTCTAGGGCCGCTTCAAACTCAGGCTGCACCACTTCTCTTGCACCCAGTTGGGTCAGCAAATCGATTTCTTCATCGTTGTGGGAGCGGGCAATAATATCCAGTTCGGGTACCTTGGCGATCGCTCGCTGCAGCAGCAGCCGAGTACTGGTGGGATCAGGTAGTGCGATCGCAAGAGCTTTGGCGGTTTCGAGACAGGTTTTTTCCAGTACTAGTTCGCTGTCGGCATCCCCAAAGATAAAAGGGATTTCGCGATGGCGAAGTCCCTGCGCCGCCGACTCACTATTATCTACGACTAGAACGGGGTATCCCTGATTGAGCAGAATATTGACTAGCACCTGCCCCACTCGGCCATAGCCCGCTACAATCACATGATCTTTCATCACTTCGGGGACAGAAAATAGATTAGGTTCGACAAACTGATTCAGATACAGAGCCAGAGTGGGCCGCTTCTGTAACCAGGTGACAAATTTGGGTGCAAAGCTAAACCAGAGGGGCGTGAGCATCAGGGTAATAGCGGTGGTGCCCAGCAGCAATGAATAGCGCTGTTCTGAAATCAGATCCATCTCGAAGCCCACCAAAGCCAGCACAAAGGAAAATTCCCCAATTTGATTCAGCCCGAAGCTGGAAAAAATGGCGGTTTTAAGGGAATAGCCAAAGCGCAGCACAATCGGCAGAATGATCACGGCTTTGCCCACCATCACCAGCGAGACCAGCCCCAGAATAATCCATAGCTCGCTCAATAACAGCCTGGGGTCAATCAACATGCCAATGGAGACGAAAAACATGCAGGCAAACGTATCTCGCAGCGGCAGAATTTTGCCCAGGGCCTGTTCAGAATAATCAACTTCTGAAATCATCAGCCCTGCCACAAATGCCCCCATAGCAATGGATAAGCCCAATTGAGATGTTATCCAGGCCACCCCCAGACAGAGGGCAATTACCGTTAACAGAAACAGCTCGTTGCTTTCAGTAGCGGCAATATGCTGCATCAGCCGGGGCACGATCCAGCGCCCCAAAACAATGGCGCCCCCCAGAAAAATCGCAATCTTTAGCAGGGCTAGCCCCAGAGTGGGCCAGAATGCCTCCGGTTGATCGAGCACTGGTAGCAAAGCCAGAATGATACCCAAAGCTAGATCCTGGGCAATCAGCAGAGCCAGCATGATTTGGCCGTGAGCCGTGGTGGTTTCAACCTTGTCGTTTAAGGTTTTCAGCACCACAGCAGTAGACGATAGGGAGAGCACAAGTCCCAAAAAGATGCCCTCTAGCGGGGAGGTGGCCCAACCAACTAATAGGGTCATGCCCGTCACCAGCAGTGTAGTTAAGCCCATCTGCAACAGGCTACCCGTCAGGGCGATGCTCCTCATTTGCTTCAGTTCGGTCAGGGAAAACTCGACTCCCAGAGCAAACAGCAAAAAGGCAATGCCAATTTCGGCCAAGGTCTCGATTTGGCCAATGTCTTGCAGCAGTCCAAAGCCAAACGGGCCAATCAGCAAACCCGTGACCAGATAACCCAGTAAAGCAGGTTGTTTGAAGCGGTGGGCGATATATCCACCAACGGCAGATGTGCCTAGAGCTAGCGTAACGTCGAGAATAAAGCGGGTATCGGCGGCCATAGAGTAGGGTTTACCGGAAAAAGCGAGTGGTCTGCTAAGTCGCTGTGAGGGGCGAATTTCACAAGAAATTCGCCCCTCACAGCAATCTTGATGCCTCACTTATATGAAGTCCGGTTGAAAGCCCATGATTTATTTTTTCTGAAGCCCTTGCGGAGCAAGGGCTTCAGAAAAAATAAACTGTTTTTTATACGCAGACTTGATATGACGGAGGCATAGAAGGAGTTTCTGTTATTAGGCTAACTGGAAATGAACTAATTTGCCGGAAAACTCCAGGCCTCTAATCAACCTGGTCACAATGGCTGGTCACAACAGACTCAACATTGCTAACGATTGAGCATTACACCTTATGGGGTTCTGGCTTAGGCCAGTAGCTGGCGACAATGGCCAGACAGAGCCACCAGAGCGTATTGATTTGGGGACGATACCAGACAGTATCAACCAAGCCGTGAGTCAACAGACCAATCATGGCTGCGATCGCAGCTAGTAACCAGTAGCCTTGAACCTGCCCTGACTGGCGTAGCCGATTCACCTGCACAAAGCCTTGAATGACGGCTGTCAAAACCAGCCAGCCAAACGCCACTAAACCGATCAGTCCCATTTCCACCGCAATTTCCAGCGGAATCGAATAGGCACTGAGGGCACTGTAGCGGGCCTGCTGATAGAGCGGATAAATTTGATTGAAGGCATCGTGACCGGGGCCAATGCCCAGCACCGGACGGTCTTTAATCATCTCAATCGCCGCCATCCAGACGTTAATGCGGAAATTGTTGCTGCTGTCGTCCCGGCCAGCGAAGATACTTAAAACGCGATCGCGCAGAGGTTCTAAAGCGGCTACCGCTACAACGATAAAGGCGGCTGAACCTCCTAGCACCATCGGTAGCGCCCACCGTCGCCAAAAATAGGGCATTCGCGGTAACCACCACCAGACAATCAGCACCGTCATCACGTAGCCTGCGGCAACGAACCCTAACCAACCGCCTCGGCTAAAGGTCAGGATGAGGCAGAGGGAGTTGACCGCCAGCAGCAGCAGCGCTAGCGCCTTCTGTAGCCAACTGCGCCAAGCAAACAGAGCCGCCATGCTAAACGGAATAGCCGGAACCAGGTAGCCCGCCAGCAGGTTGGGATTGCCCAGATAGCTGTAGACACGGGTGGTTTCTGCCAGGGGAGACTCTGGATCAACCCAGGTAGCCAGAGCTTCTGCACCAAAGAACCACTGCCGCAGGCCATAAATGCTGACAATCATCGCCGTCAGTAGGTAAATGGCGATTAGCCCAGTGCGGAGCGGTTGCGATCGCAAACAGCGAGCCAGCAGTGCAAAGAATACTAAAAATAGCGTCAGCTCAACCCAGCCCGAAATCGCGGCTGAACGCACAGGTGACAAAGCTGTTGCCGCTGTTGCCACGCCCCAGTAGAGCAGCACCAACAGATGAATTGGTGTAGATAAACCGCTTTCCGCCTCATCGGTCAGCGTCAGCAACGCCCAAAACGCCGCACAGCACAGCAGCAGTACCCCAATCAGCGTCGTGGAAACATAGGGTGCCAAACCGAACACGCAGGCGGCTAATAGAACTGCGATCGCATCCGCCCACTGGAGCAACCAGCTTCCCTGTCGCCACTGTCGAAATGGGAACAGACCTCGGTGAACAAGGCTCACACTACGCCACGGTTCAAGTGAAACTGTTGAAAGCGTCACCCGCTGAAGAACAGAGTTCATAAGCAATCAGATTGCCGCAAAGCAGCCAATAAACTTCACCGATTCTAGCGGTCATTCCCCCCATTTTTTCGGAAATTTTTGTCTCACCTTAGCGTTGGTTGGCCAAACCGGGAATGCTAAGACTAGTACCGAATTAAGCTGGACTATCTCAGGGCGTTTAAGTGTAGCCGTAGCTATATAGGTTAGGACGTTTTAGTGACGCAGCAACGCAGCGCCACCAAAACGTCCGTATCCTAACAGAGCCGACTACAGCCATAAAAGGCACGCAGCGCGTGCTTTTTATTTAAATCTAGGTGGCTTCAGCTAACAAATTCGGTCTAACCGTAGTCTGTACCTGTTGAGCAGTCCGATGAAAAAGATTCTAATCGTAGATGATGACGCTACGCTGCGGATTGTCCTAAAGCGACATCTGGAAAATCGAGGCTATCTTGTGCAAAGCGTGGATTCTGGCGAAAAAGCCCTGGCTCAGTTCGAGGACGATCCGCCAGATTTGGTGGTGTCCGATGTCATGATGCCTGGTATGGATGGCTTTGAATTTTGTCGTCGGCTGCGGTCTACCCGACCAGGACAGCTCGTACCGCTGATTTTTCTCTCAAGCTGCACTGAAACTGAGGATCGCGTTCAGGGACATCAAATGGGGGGCGATGACTATCTGGTTAAACCCTTTGAGCCAAAGGAGCTAATTGCCAAAATTGAGGCTCATCTGGAGCGGGTACGACGCACCCATGCTGAAATCTTGCGCTTGATGCAGACCGCTCAACCTGTTCAACCAACTCAGTCTGCCACTGCTACCCCAGTCCCAAGCCAAACTACCACCCCACTGCCGCTAACCCCTGCCGAAGAAAAGGTTTTCTGGGAAGTAATTCAAGGCTTTACCAATAAACAAATTGGTACGCATCTTTTTATTAGTCCCCGCACGGTTCAAACCCATCTCAGCAATATTCTGAACAAGCTAGAACTGGAAAACCGTTCGCAGCTCATTCGGTACGCATTTGAGCATGGGCACCAAGCTCCAGCCAAGTTGGAAGAAGTGAATTAGCTTGATGATTATGATGTAGCGCTATGCGCTTAAAACCCTGCTTGGTTTACAAGCTGGAAATGTCTGGAAATGTCTGGATAGGCAACTGCGCTTTATGATTTGATGGCAGGCGTTGCTTAGATCGGAATAGTTGTGAGAGTTGCGGTTGTTCATGAGTGGTTAGTCACCCACGCCGGGTCGGAGAAAGTAGTTGAGCAAATCCTGAAGCTCTTTCCCGAGGCCGATGTGTTTAGCCTGGTTGATTTTTTGACGGCAGATCAGCGCGGCTTTATCCAGCACAAGCCAGTTACAACCTCGTTTATTCAGCGCTTACCTTGGGCACGAAAGCATTTTCGCCAGTATTTGTTTTTAATGCCATTTGCCATTGAGCAGTTTGATCTGTCTGACTATGACCTGATCATTTCCAGCAGCCACGCTGTTGCTAAAGGAGTGATTACCCGACCGGATCAGCTCCACATCAGCTATATCCACACCCCCATGCGCTACGCCTGGGAATTTCAGCACCAGTATCTCCAGCAATCCAAGCTCGGCTGGGGACTGAAGGGGATGCTCGCGCGCGCGACGTTGCACTATCTGCGGCTGTGGGATCTCGCCAGTGCCAATCGAGCCGATGTGCTAGTGGCGAATTCTCACTATATTGTCCGCCGCATTCAGAAAACCTATCGGCGCTCAGCAAACGTGATCTATCCACCTGTGAACGTGCAGCGATTCCGAGCTGACCTGCCTCGCGAGGACTTTTATTTGGCAGTCGCGCGATTTGTGCCCTATAAGCGGGTTGATTTGATCATCGAAGCCTTTGCCCAATTGGGATATCCCTTGGTGGTCATTGGTGATGGGACAGATTGCGATCGCATGCGTCGTCTGGCCACGCCCAACATCACGCTACTCGGTCACCAGTCTGATGCAGTCGTGGCCGACTATCTTCAGCGCTGTAAAGCCTTTATCTTTGCAGCAGAAGAAGACTTTGGCATCACTCCCGTCGAGGCTCAGGCCGCAGGCGCACCCGTCATCGCCTACGGCAAAGGTGGCGTAGGCGAAACGGTGGTGCCATATCAGACAGGTCTCTTTTTTACTGCACAAACTGTAGAAAGCCTAATGGTGACCGTGAAAGAATTTGAGGCATTGCCAATCCCGATGTCTAGCACGGCTATCCGACAGCAGGCCGAACAATTTTCCGAGGATCAATTTCGCAATAACTTTTTGCAATTTGTCCAGCAAACTTGGTCGGAATTCGCCATTCCAAGCCGTAAAGAGTAGACGTAGTGAGCAGAGTCCTGTAACCTCTCAGGAGGAGAAATATTGCAGTCTATCTTTGCTTTTTGTCGTCCATGTAGCATCTATGCAGCTCCAGCGTACTCTGCGGCCCGCCATTACTGCTTTAAAAGTGACAACTCGTCCCTGGCCGACGATTGCATGTCTCGCTGGCACAGATTTGGCAATGCTGTCAACTGCGGGGTATATCAGCGTTATGGTGCGGCTTTGGTTTGATGGACAATATGAACCGGAGCTTTACTGGCAGCTTTGGCCCATCCTAGGCTTGTTTTTACTGGCCTACGCTACGGTTGGACTGTATCCCGGTATTGGAATGAGTCCCGTCGAAGAGCTGCGACGCACGACCATGACCACCACGCTGACTTACCTCGCTTTAGCCGCAGTCATTTTCCTGTTTCGGGAAGGAGAGGTTTATTCGCGGGGCGTTTTTCTGATGGTTTGGCCCCTTTCGATTTTACTGGTGCTGCTAGGCCGGGTGACTCTGCGGCATTTCCTGGCTCAGCGGGGCTGGTGGGGCTATCCAGTGATGGTTTTGGGTGCGGGAAAAACGGGGGAAATGGTGGTTCGCACCCTAAGGCGTAATCCGAGCTTAGGACTTAAGCCACTTCTGATCTTGGACGACGATCCCAATAAGCGGCGTTCAGTGGAAGGTGTTCCGGTTGTCGGCAGCTTATCTCTAGCCCCCAGTTTGGCTCGACGCCTGCAAATTCCCTATGCGATTGTCGCGATGCCAGGAGTACCGCGTCATCGTCTGCTAGAGCTACTCGAATGCTATGGCCAAACCTTTGCTCACTTATTTATCATTCCAGATTTGTTTGGCTTTTCCAGTCTATGGGTAGGAGCCAAAGATCTAGGTGGGGTGCTTGGACTGGAAGTGCGGCAGCAGCTTTTACTACCGGGGCCACGGGCAACTAAGTTTTTACTCGAATTTGTCTTAACGGTGTGTTTGGGATTGTTGGTATTACCGCTAATTGGACTGATTACGCTACTGATTAAACTGGATTCGCCGGGGCCAGTCTTATATGCTCAAACTCGGATTGGTCGTGATGGTCAGTACTTTAAAGCCTGGAAGTTTCGCACAATGCAGCAAAATGCCGAGCAAATTTTGGCTCACTATTTGCAACTGCATCCGGAATTGAAATCCAGTTGGGAGCAGGATCATAAGCTGAAGGATGATCCTCGGATTACCCGTGTAGGTAGGATTTTGCGCCGCACTAGTCTAGACGAACTACCTCAGCTTTGGAACGTGCTGCGGGGTGAAATGAGCATGGTGGGGCCGCGTCCAATTGTGGATGAAGAGGTCTGGCGATATGCAGAACGATTTAAGCTGTACTTGAAGGTGTCACCTGGCATTACTGGGCTTTGGCAGGTTTCGGGTCGGAATGATACGACCTATGAAGAACGGGTGAATCTGGACGCATACTATGTGCGTAACTGGTCAGTGTGGCTTGATATCTACATCATGGCGCGCACAATTTGGGTTGTCATTGTTGGGGATGGAGCCTATTAGGTGTGTCTCTTGCCAAATACTTGAAAACTCAGCCTCCGTTATGGACACTGCTGCAAGCGGGTTTTATTGTGATGCCCTATGTCAGCTATGTCGGATTTGTGGGAGTTTTTATTGTTCTTATGGCTCGCATGTGGCAGTTGGGCTGGCGCTTGTTTCAGCCGCCGATGGTGCGGGGACTCAGCGCGATCGCAGTTGGCCTACTTATCAACGCCAGCATTGCTTTCTATCGGCCAGAAGCCTTTCTGCAACTGACAAACTTCATTCCGTTTTTTATGCTGTTTGCGGTGCTGATTCAAACGGTAGTCAGCCCTAGGCAGCTTTATCAGTTGGCTTATCTTTTGGTCGTCACCTCAATGCCGATGAACGTGGTGGCGGTTTTCGAGTACTGGTTGAAAAGTCCCGCGATCGCAACTTCATCTCTAGCCAATTGGTCAATCCTGAACTGGTTCTATCGCAATGACTACGGACACCGCGCCAACTCATTTTTTGGCCATCCCAATACCTACGTCAGTTATCTGGTGGTGATTTTGGGTTTAGGACTAGGACTGCTGCTGCTGGATACCTGCGATCGCAGTCGTTCGATTCAACCGCCGCAGGCTGATGCGACCGTCATCGGCCACGACAGCGACCCCACAGATTGCCCTCCCACTGGACACATTCAGCCCCATTCAGGCCGACTGCTGTATGTTGCGATCGCGCTGATTGGTGTGGGTATTTTCTGTGCCGGATCGCGCAACGGATTAGCAATTGGTCTGTGCCAATTAGCCGTCTTTATATGGCTAGGACGACGGCAGCGGCTGATTTTTTGGAGTGGGCTAGCAGGTATTTTTGCCCTCAGTTTGGCAGCCATCTTAGGCGGCATCGGCGGACGTTATATTACGCTCCAGAGCATGCTGACTGGCTTTGGCCGCGATCCCCGCTCTAGTGTTTGGCAGATCGCCTGGAATCTCACGCTAGAACGACCGTGGCTGGGCTGGGGATTGGGCAACTTTAAGTTTCTTTACCCACCGCGCAGCACGCATCCGCTCTATTCCCACGTCTTTCATACGCATAACTTTGTGCTGTTGATGCTCTCAGAAGCGGGGATTGTGTTGACGATTGGATTCCTGATTGCGATTGGCTATATTTGCTATCGCGGAGTCCGCATATGTTTACAGCAGCCGTGGAACAGCGCCCATCGCATGGTGCTGATGGGCTATCTGCTAGGCGCTGGTGGATTTACCCTATTTTCCATGCTGGATTTGCCGTTTTATGATGCTCGAATTAATGCGCTGAACTGGTTTGTGTTGGCAGGGGTCTATGTTCTGGCCGTGCGATCGCAAATCCAGATCACTGGCAAATCGAAATCGCTGTAGGATGAGGAATGCAGAATTGTTCCTGGATCGCGTTCACTCACCACGTAATTAGTAATACTCACCCTCTTGCACCTTAAACAATCAAAGACTGGGGGTAATTTTGCCGCCGTGTGGCAGCAGCGCTACCCTCTGGGTTTTAGGGCAAGATGTGAGAATACTCACAGCCGTTGAGCTAGGATAAATCTACTTTATCTAGGTTTGATTTTTGGATCGGTGGGAACTTTGGTGGAACCTGCCCCGTCTCTGAGACCAGTAATGCGAATTGAGTAAAAACCCCAATTAAAAACTGGTTTTATACATTCGCTTTCCCTAGTGACGAGACGTTCTGGCAAGTTGTGCTAATGACTCAATCCTTACCCGCATCCTGGTCAACGGTGCAAAATACCGTTCCTCAGGCAACTGTGCAACCCGAAAAGCTCTCCAACTACGACCTCATTTTGCAGTGTCAGGCCGGCCTTCGCCCTGACAAAGCTGCGTTTGCGGAACTGCTGCGTCGGCATCAATCTCATGTCGATAAAGTCCTCTATCATCTGGCACCGGATTGGTCAGATCGAGCTGATCTGGCTCAAGAAGTTTGGATTCGGGTATACCGCAATATCCGTAAGCTGAATGATCCGGTCAAGTTTCGGGGCTGGCTCAGTCGGATTACGACTAACTTGTTTTATGACGAACTGCGGAAGCGCAAGCGAGTTCGTCGTCCCCTCTCGCTCGATGCACCTCGCCGTCTCGACGATGGTGAGATGGAGTGGGATGTAGCTGCCGATACGCCTGGCCCCGATGAGGATCTAGCAACCCGTGAGTTTTACGACCGCTTACATGATGCGATCGCAGATTTACCGGAAGTGTTCCGTACAACCATCGTGTTGCGCGAAATTGAGGGTATGGCCTATGAGGAAATCGCTGAAATCACCAACGTTTCCCTCGGCACCGTTAAATCTCGGATTGCCCGCGCCCGCCAGCGCCTACAGAGCCAACTGCAAAAATACCTAGATGGTGGTTCCTTTTTATAGCGATTGCTGGAGCCGTTGCCTAATCGGTTATTCACTCTGGTTTCGCTACGATTAGTGCGCCAAACTAGAACTAGGCCGTTAGCACAATCAGTCAAGCCCCCGCTTCACGTCAGCCTAAACGGTGAGCTAACCTTTTGAAAGAGCCAGTTGGTTTAAATTCAAACAAAAGTGCCTCAAAAGGTGAGTTGTGTTCTAGAGTGATTCGGATATGATTTGAAATAATTTAATCTGCTTTGACACGATTTAACTCAGCTTGACGGTATCTGCTGTTAGTTACCGTTAGAATCACTAAGGCCACGATGCCAGCGCTTGTTTCGTATTCGATCTAAACGATTAATTCTCCTATATCATTTTTGAGATGACCCCTGATTTTCCTTCAAATCGTAATAGCGACCAATCGGCTCCAGGCTGGATGTCTGGGGATCAGGATGACTGCCGTTCGTGGGAGGCTCTGGACGTTATGAAACGCGATCGCTTCGAATTACTCAGTGCATATCTTGATGGCGAAGTCACTGCCGATGAGCGCCGTCAGGTTGAAACTTGGCTAGATAACGATGCCACAGTACAAAAGCTTTATCAGCGGCTGCTGCTATTGCGTCAGGGATTCCAGTCCATTCAAGTTCCTGCTGCTGAGGCCTCCATCGATCTAGATGCAATGGTGGATCAGGTGGTGCGCCGCGCCAATCGACCGTCTCGTCACTTGGTAGTAACGGGAGGTGCGATCGCAGCTATCGTGGTCGGGACGGTATCTGCATTTGTCCTTGGTTCTCCAACCCGCATTCCTCAGTTTGCAGAGCGGCCCGAGACGGATACGGAAATTGCATCTGATGCTGAATTTGGCGTTTCGACGGAAGGGTTGCAAATTGCCCTAGACAAGCCGATTATCGAAATTCCCAAAGCGCCAACTGCTAACTCTAACTCTCCGTCACTGTATCAGCCGAATACCACCGTGCGCTAGGGTTGCCTATTCGCTGAGACTAGGAAGCAAACAAAGCCTAAGCAGCAGCACCAAAATATCGTGATTTTAACGTTTACGAGAGACAGAGTTGGGATGGCCGCATTCCAGCTCCGTCTTGCTAGTCGCTAAGTAGCTACATACAAATAAATGCATATCTAAAAAACCGGGGGAACGCCCCGGAGGGGCGCTCCCCCGGTTTTTTAGATGCGTTTATTGATGCCAACCTACTTAATTGTAGTTAGCGTCAGCTCCCCTGCTCCGATCTCCACCACATCCAATCTGTAGGCTGATTTTGCAGAAATGGTACTACCAGGAGGTTGCTATGTGGAACCGCTTTCTAAGCTTGAATCAATTGAGGGCCGTGACGCTGCTATGGACGGGCAGTCTGGTGACGGGCCATGTCGTCTTGACTATTGCGCCATCGGGTGCCCAAACAACACCGGGCGGGTTGGGACGCGATCGCAGTTTGCCATCCCAAACGTTTTTTGAAGATGGCCTAGATCAACTGGAGCGCGAAATCCAGATTCTCCAGCAGCAGGACAGCTCCGATACCGCTATTTTGACGATTCAGCAAGGCGTACAGCTCTCACCCTACGAAATTGAGCAACTGACGGACGATGATGACATCGAGGTTCAGACTGACTCCGAAGAAGCTGAAGAGATAGATGTCCCGGCTGACCCTAGATAGCTGCTGTAGAGGCGAGTTTAGCTGAAATATAGCTGTATTGGCGTGGAGATATTGAAGTGTTGGAACGTTTTAACGTAGAACGTTAAAACGTTCTCAGAGCTTTTTGATGTCCCATCCCAACCGATTTGGCTACTGCTATACCTGTAAAACCCATGATATCTACTCAGAAAAGCATGTCTCAACTCGGCGCTTTCATGCTAGGCTCAGCGTTGTCATTAAGAGACCATAACCTAATTTTTGTGGGTGCACCTGGCAGACGCAAAATTTAGCGGCGATCTGGTACGGAACCAAACTGTATGAGGATTCATCCCACTGCTGTCGTTGAACCGGGAGCCGAACTGGGCGAAGGTGTAACGGTTGGCCCCTTTGCCTATATTGATACTCAGGTGAACGTTGGTGCGGGCTGTACGATTGGCCCCCGCGCAACGCTGCTGCGCTACACCACGCTGGGCGAAAGCTGTCGCGTCCATGCAGGTGCAGTGATTGGCGATACGCCCCAGGATTTGGCCTTCGAAGACGCGGAAACCTATGTGCAAATTGGCGATCGCTGTGACCTGCGGGAAGGCTGCACCGTGCATCGCGGTACCAAGCCTGGTTCGGTCACCGTTGTCGGCGATGATTGCCTGCTGATGGCGAACAGTCATGTTGCTCATAATGCTCAAGTCGGTTCTCGCGTGATTTTGGCTAATAATGCCCTGATTGCAGGCTATGCCCAAGTCGGCGATCGCGCTTTTATTAGCGGTGGCTGTTTGGTGCATCAGTTTACCCGTGTGGGCCGACTGGTGATGATGTCGGGCGGTTCGGCGGTTCAGAAAGACGTGCCGCCTTTTTTCATGACGCGAGGTGTCACGATCAACACGATTATGGGGCTGAACGTGGTCGGTTTGCGCCGTGCCGGATTGAGCAGTGAGGAACGCCATGTCCTCAAGCGAGCGATTCAGATACTTTACCAATCGGGACTGAGTATTCCCAGCGCGGTAGACAAGCTGGAGCAGGAACTCGATTCACCGCTGATTGATGAAATTTGTGAGTTTGTTCGCACCTCAGAGCGCGGAATCTGCAAGTTTTTTCGCCGCTAGTTCCGCTAGATTATACGAAATCCGCTGGACAAAACTAACTTTTATTGGTTGTGAAAGTCAGGCTATGTCTGACTTTCACAACCAATTATTCGGCTTTTTTCTCGTCGGATGGGGATGACTGCCCTTTGTAACGAATCTCGTGTTCCAGCGCGATCGCAGTCCATCCTAGCTGGATCATGCGTCACAATAAAACGGAATCCCGTTACTGTGTTCCCCCACTGACTCCACTGACTTATGAAACGACAGGGACTTTTCCTGACGCTTGCGGCAGCCGTGCTCCTACTGCTGCTGTTTTCCAGTACGCTGATCCACTTACTGACGGAATCGTGGTGGTTTGATTCCGTTGGCTTTAGCTCTGTCTTTTGGACACGGATTCGCTGGCAGGCTGGCCTATGGAGCGCAACATTTGCCATCTACGGCAGTTTTATCTGGCTCAACTATCGCCTATCGCTCAATCTCAGCCGCGATCGCAATTTTTATCTGCTGGAGCGAACAGAGTTGGGAGCCTATGCCAATGGAATTGTCGATGTGATCGCAGTTGCGTGTACGATTGGCATTTCCCTGCTCGCTGCCTCTGCTACCGTCAGTCACTGGGAAAGCGTCCTGCGATTTCTCAATCCAACCCCGTTTGGTCAGGTCGATCCGATCTACAACACCGATGTCGGCTTCTACGTCTTTCAACTGCCGCTCTATCAACAAATCCAGTCATGGCTGCTAGCGCTGCTGTTTTGGGGGCTGGTGATTGCGACAGTGATTTACGTCCTGAAGGGATCGATCAACCTAGGACGCGGCTGGACGAACTTACTCACAGGCAATGTCAAACTGCATTTAAGCGTTTTGCTAGCTGCGATCGCGGTTTTGATCACGTTTGGCTTCTGGCTCCAGCGATTTGAACTGCTCTACTCGCCCACGGGCGTGGTCTACGGCGCAGGCTTTACAGACGTGAATGCGCGCCTGCACGCCTACTGGATTATGGGATTTGTCACCTTGGCGTTGGGAACGCTGCTTGTAATCACCCTCTGGCGCAGTGGGTTCGTCCTGCCCACCTACGGTTTAATCTTCTACATTCTGGTATTTATGCTGGTGGCGGGTCTGTATCCCTGGTTCCAGCAGCAGTTTGTGGTTGCCCCCAACGAACTGGCCAAAGAACGCCCCTTTATCGAAAACAGTATTGAATTTACCCGCAACGCCTATCAGCTTGATGATGTAGAAAGCGCTGATTACCCAGTGGAGTACACCCTGACGCAGGCTGATATTCAGGCAAACGACTCCACAATTCAGAATATTCGCCTGTGGGACTATCGCCCGCTGCTGAGTACCTATCAACAGCTCCAGGAAATTCGCGCCTATTATCGGTTTACCGATGTTGATGTCGATCGCTACACGATTGATGGTAACTATCGCCAGGTGATGCTGTCGCCCCGTGAACTAGATACGTCCCGCCTCTCTGCTCAGGCTCGTAACTGGGTGAATCAGCGGCTGAAATATACCCACGGCTATGGATTTGCCATGAGTCCAGTCAATGTGGTGCGGTCTGATGGCCTGCCGGAGTTTTTCGTGCAGGATATTCCACCCCGAACGACGGTCGATTTGGGAATCGAGGAGACAGCTATCTACTACGGTGAGCTGACTGATGACTATATGTTCACGGGCGCAACCATTGATGAATTCGACTATCCTCAAGGTGATGAAAATGCCTCAACTCGCTACGCAGGAGAAGGTGGCGTTCCTGTGGGTAGTTTGCTGCGTCAGTTGGCCTATGCCTTTGATTTTGGCGACTTGAAGCTGTTAATTTCCAACTATCTAACGAGCGAATCCAAGATTCACTACTATCGACAAATCCGCGATCGCGTTGCTCATGTTGCTCCCTTTCTGAGCTACGACTCCGATCCATACATCGCCATTATTGACGGACGAATTCAGTGGATTATCGATGCCTACACAACCAGCGATCGCTACCCATATTCTGAACCGATCAGTCGAGCCTATCAAGCTTCGACAGCGCTGGGCAATGATGATTCAATCAACGCACTCATCCGCGATCGCACCAACTACATTCGCAATTCGGTCAAAGTTGTGGTTGATGCCTTTGATGGCACCCTGCAATTTTATGTCGTCGATGAAGCCGATCCGGTGCTAGCTACCTACCGCAAAATCTTTCCTGATCTGTTTGTACAAGCGGATCAGGTGCCGGAACAGGTGTGGGATCACTTCCGCTACCCACTGGATCTATTCAAAATCCAGGCCGTCATGTATCTCTCCTACCACATGGATAACCCGGATGTGTTCTACAACCAAGAAGACCTCTGGCGCGTCCCAGTCGAAGAGTATGAAGACAGCCAGCAGGTGATGGAGCCGTACTACATGATCATGAGCCTGCCGGGACAAACTCAGGAGGAGTTTATTCTGATTCTGCCGTTCACGCCTGTGAATAAAGACAACATGATTTCGTGGATGGCCGCCCGATCAGATGGCGAAAACTATGGCAGGCTGCTGCTGTATGAATTCCCGAAGCAAGAGCTGATCTATGGGCCAAGCCAAATCGAAGCTCGAATTAATCAAACACCGGAGATTTCAGAGCAGCTCACCCTCTGGGATCAGCAGGGCTCACGGGTCATTCGAGGTGATTTACTGGTCATTCCTATTGAGCAATCCTTGCTGTATGTTCAGCCCATTTACCTGCGGGCTGAACGGGGGGAACTGCCGGAACTGGGACGAGTGATTGTGGCCTATCAGAATGATGTGGTGATGCGGAATACGCTTGAAGAAGGGCTGAATAGCATATTCGGTGAGGGCGCGGCAACCACTGTAGTCCCTGCACCTGCTCAGCCACCTGCGGCTACACCCGCACCCGCTCAGCCAGCACCTACTGAGTTCGGTAGCGCCAATATTTCTGAGCTGGTTCAGTCGGCACAAACGGCCTATGATAATGCACAAACGGCTCTACAACAGGGCAACTGGGCGGAGTATGGCCGCTATCAGCAAGAATTGGAGACTATTCTGAATCAGCTCGCTCAAGAATCAGCGGCTGACAGCCCCGCTGAAGTTCCGGAGTAGGATGCAGTTGGGTTATAGCCTTACGTAATCAGGTTAAGATAAGTAGTTTTGAGAAGCTGCGCGGAGCGCAGCTTCTCAAAACTACCTGCCTGGTTTTAAGTGCGTAGCAACTAATCAATCGGGTTCTCACAGATCTCGTGTCGGTTCCCATATCCGTGCTGGAAAGCTGAAATGAGCATTTGGTCATCTTGTAAACTTCTGTAAACACAAATCAATAGATTTCATCTATACTGGCAATAATCTGTACTTTTCGTTTAGCCAGTTTCGTCACTCCGGAGTATTTGCTAGCGTAGCCTGCTCAACGAGACCAGTTTAGATTCTCAACTACATCAAGGTGACGCAAGGATCAGAATCGTCCTTGGCAAATTGGACTCTTTGGCTAAACCATCCGGTTCCTTGTTTGGAATAATGCGATCGCAATTTTTAACTCCATCTGCGATCGCGCTACTCGACTTGAGTGTTTCCGACTTTTCTTAACCATCTGCAATTGCTCGATTCATTTTACTAGTCCGAATCGAGAGCATTGCTATACCTACCGATACTCGCTGTTTATCCAGTTATTTCGAGGTTGTTATGGCTCTCTACGCTGAACTACACCGTCACTTAGGCGGTTCAGTTGTTCCTAGAATTTTGTGGCGCTACTTTCAGCGCGATCGCGCTGATCTGGCCAGCCGATTTACGGATTATCCCGATTTTGAAGATTTCTATACCCGTCCGCGTGAAACTCTGGATGAGTACCTTGAACTGCACACGCTAGTTGAGAGCGTCCAAACACCGGAGACCCTGCCCTACTTTATCTATCGGCTGATCCGGGGTGCCTACATCTTTGAGAATTTGGCCTATCTGGAACTGCGCTACACGCCCTACTACCGCACCGACGAACATCTATCGCAGACCGAGCGGATTGATCAGATGGCGGAGATCGTCAATATTGTTGGTCAGGCTAGCCAGGTGGCAGAGTATCCAATTATCACCAGCCAAATTCTGTGTATGCACTCCCGTTTGCCCTATGAGGTAAACAAGGCAATTGTGGATGTGGCGATCCAGCATCGGGACTATGTTTGCGCCATTGATCTAGCGGGTGGTGACTCCCACTACGCTGAGCGGCTGGACGAGTTTATTGAACTCTACGCCTATGCGCGATCGCACGGTCTCAACACGACCGGGCACCTGTACGAAACGCCGCAGGGAGCCTATCCAGAGCTGCTGCCCTACCTGATGCGAATTGGGCACGGTATCCAAATTCCACTACACTATCCTGAACTACTGCCGGAACTGGCAGCTCGTAACCAGTGCCTGGAAGTTTGTCCGACCACTTATCTGAAAACGGGTACGCTGCAAGATTTGCATCAGCTCAAGCCCGTGTTCGACCGCTGCTTAGAGGCCGGGGTAGACATTGCCATCTGCACCGACAATGCTGGGCTGCACAATGTTCGCTTGCCGTTCGAGTATGAGACGCTGCTCACTCACGACATCATTGGCTTTGAGGCGCTAAAAGCGTGTCAGGACGCGGCCTTCCGTCATGCATTCGCGTGGCCCTATCGTCAGCGTCCTGCGTCGATCTTGACGGGTCTCTTGCAGATGAATGGCGATGGTAGGGATCGGCAAGTTGACCAAAAGCTAGCGATGCTAGAAACGGTCTAGCATTGCACTGATTTGCGTCCAAGACGCAAGCTTGGCTCTCGCTCTAAACCGATGGTTTAGTGTTGTGAAACGCTCGTGCTGTGGGCGTTTCACAACACTAAACTGCGGATTTACACTAATTCCCTAAACTGTGGCTACATACCCGCTCCCTTGCTCCCCTGCCCCGTTGCCCCCACCGTCTGACGGTAGCCCAGTTTTGCAGAGATGCTATGATCACAGACTCGAATTAGAACTTGTAGTGGGTATCGCCGACCCAGAGGCTCGCAGGTACGGCTTCACCCTGATCGTTGACTCGTACTTCCACGACAAAGCCCTTTGACTGATTCTGCCACTGGATGTCGCTGATTTCGGCATTAATTTGAATTCGCTGATCCTCGGGGATGTAGTAGGATTCTAGGCCGTAGTTGATCCAACTGTACTGTAGCCTACCGCGCAGTGCCAACTGGTTTTCGGCCAAATCCGACGGCAGCGTTGCACTCACCCGCACAGGTTTCCAGGCAGCAGGTGGCTGAGATGATCCCGTCTGTTCAGTCTGCTGCGGCTGCTCTAGCACCACGTAGATATAGGGCGTTTTATCTTCCTGGGCAAAGCGCGATCGCATGTTGTATTCAGTTGGCTCTGATTCGAACTGATCCCAACCGGGTAGCGATCGCAATGTATCGGCACGGGAAATATCGTAGCCGAGGGTGACGTAGTAGCCGCGCATGATGTCGTAGGGATCAACCGGAGCCGTTTGTAAGATCACCGTTTCGCCCGTGAAATAGGTGCGGGCGGATTGAATTGGCAGCAACAAAATCAGCAGCGTTTGAACCGCCAGAGCGACACTGAATAATCCCAGCAGTGAGGTACGAGCGGGTCGCGCTACGGGATTAGCGGAAGAATCAGCCATTCTAGTTCGCCTCCTGAGACGGTAACGCGGGATGATCAATGCCACCAAAACGGCGGACGTAGTACTCAAACCAGAGTCCTACCAAAATGACGCCAACGCCACAGAGGACAAAGACCAGCGCCTTGAATACCAAGGCTGTGTCGTATTCCAACATGCGGCTGACAATTTGCAGAATCAGCAGCAGCATACCGCTCCAAAAGGCGCGGCGCTGACCGTGACCCAGTCCTTCCCGCATCAGTCCTACTGCCAGTAGGAACAGCAGAACGTTGAAAAGGAGCGTGGCGACGGCTTGAATTGGCGCAATCTGCCAGTGCCAAACTGCGATCGCAGCTTGGGCCATAATTAGCAAGAGCACCACTGCCGAAGTTTGATCCAATCGCCAGCGTCGTCGCTGGGCCGACCAACTGAGATAAACCCACTCCAGTACCGCAACTAGTACAAAACCCAGAATCATCAGTCCCAAATAAAACGGCCATCCGGCTTCTGACCATAAGCGCCACTGCTGCGCCAGTGAGATCGCTTCTAGCGAGTCATCCCAAGACCAGTGGTAGGACAGGCTGTAGAACTGAGCGGCCAACACCAGCAAGGCCAAATTTTGAGCGAGCGGATGAAAGGCTAATTCCGTTTCGGTGAGTGGACGGCTCATGCGGCTCAACCGCTGCCAAAGACGAGAATCATAGCCCCAGAGCAGCAGCGGCTCCAGTATCAGTAACAGCGCGACGATCCAGCCGGATACACCATCGATTGTCCAGTTGAGGTCAATAATCACCGCCGTCAGGGAAGATAGAATTGCGATCGCACCTGCACCAAAAATCCAGCGCGACTGACAGCGATAGGCCAGTGAAAGGAACAAGACGCTGGCGATAACTGGCATCAGCTCAATTAGCCACAGCCACGGCGGCGCGACGCCTATATTGGCCAGTTCACCATAGCCCATCCAGTACCCGACTCCCAGCAGGGCAATCGAGAAGAGGCCCAGTGAAGTGAGTGATAGGACAAATGCCATCAGCCAAACGCCCAGTCCCCAAGAGAGGAATAATCCATATGCAGGCCCGCTCTGGTGAAAAAGCTGACCCATGAGCGCCAAATTAGCGCCCAGCGTGACGGCACCGAAAAGTAATAGCGCATGTCCCAGTCGCGATTGCGCGGTGGGAGTTTGTCGATCTGCCGACTGCCAGAGATAGAATCCGGCAGCGTTGACGGCTAGAAAGACACTTAGCAAGAGGCCAAATTTGACTTCGCGCGGCCACACCTGCCAGTTGGCAGCAACAAATGTGATCACACCTAGTCCAAGCAAGACGCCGCCAAGACTGAGCAGAATCACAATAAACCGATGGCGCGATTCGGTATCTAGCTCACCAAATTGATAGCGCTGCGCGAACTGTTCAAATTGCGATGGGGTAATCAATTCCTCTGCCTGCCAAGTCTGCGCCTCATCTCGTAGCTGGCGGCGAAATTTCTCGGAGACCATTGAAACTCATCTCCTGGTAAGGTGGCGTTTTCAAGTGGCGATAGCGACCATGCTGAAAACTAGCTCTTTTACCGTGGCATTTTTATCAGGTTGCGTAACAATATCCTATGCCAGATTAAAAAGTTGCAGAGGCATTGTAGAGACAGATTGTGTTGGATCAGCGCCAATTGAGACTGATAACGTTGTGACGAAATCTGCCCCCACGCAACGTGTTAAACCTTACCGAATAGCCGATTGTCGGCTGTCAATGGCATCTATAACCTTCAGCGCTGCAATCGATCGGCTTGTCGAGAATTTCTACCACTCGTCATGCGCGCCTGTGCTTGGGCACCGTGAGGCAAAGACTTTGCCTGTGCCGATTTGGAAACTGAGACATCGGGGCCAAGCTGCTGACGACCGTTCCGCACAATCCGCATCAGCTCCATGAGCTGCTTTTCTAAACCTTGGAGCACCTGATCGGCATAGACATCAGCGTCTTGCTGAATTTGCATCTGTTCTGCGATCGCAGATTGCTGCATCGATTCAACTTGCTCCCGTGCCTGATTCCGAGCACGCTCAATTTCATCAATGGTTTGGCTGCGGACGGTCTCGCATTCCTGCTGCACTTGTCGCCGAATCTGATCCGCCTGCATTTCGGCTTGGCGAACAATGCCCATCTCATCCATGATTTGCGCCGCTTGCTGTTCGGCCACAGCAATCACTTCACGGGCATACTGTTCGGCTTCAGCCAAAATTTCCTGCTTCTGCCGCACAATTTGAGTGGCTTCTTGGAAAGCAGTCGGCAAATTCAACCGAATTAGATCCAGTTGATCGAGAATCTGTTCTTCATCGACGAGCGTCCGGCGGCTAAACGGCAGGCGAGGGCTGTCCAGCAGCATTTCCTCCAGCCGATTTAACTCCTGCTGAATGTCGATCCCATTAGAGCTACTGTTGGTCATTCCGTTGGCGATGGGGTTTCCGTCTTGATTAATGCTGGGTGCGCCTTGGCGTAGCATTGGTGAATATCCTGAGCGACATGGTGAGGAACAAGATGGTCAATTGGCCCCCCAAATCGAGCAATTTCTTTCACTAAACTACTGCTTAAGAAGCCGTATTCAGTTGAAGTTGCTACAAACAGGGTTTCAATATCATCCGACAAGGTTTTGTTGGTGTGAGCCATTTGCAGCTCTTTTTCAAAATCCGACAAAACCCGCAGTCCACGCAGCAGCACTTGAGCATTCCGTTTTCTAGCATAGGTGACGGTTAGCCCGTCAAAGCTATCCACTTCAATATTGGGTAAATGTCGAGTTGAATAGCGAATTTGATCCATCCGCTTGGTGGCATCAAATAGCGGTGTTTTGTTGGGATTTCGGAGAACAACGACAATCACACGCTCGAACAGTTTACAGCCCCGCTCAATAACATCAAGATGGCCAAGAGTAATTGGGTCAAAGCTGCCAGGATAAACTGCGATCACGCTCAAGAAATGAATGATTAACTGCTGAAGCGATTATATCGGACTGTTCCGCAGACGGATGCAGACATTTTGGATGTCTTGTGGGGTGGATGGGTGGGAAGGTGAAAAGGGTTAATGGTTAATAGTTGGTTAATGGTGGTGGTGGGGTTAGAGCCAGGATGAGAGGGGGACTTGCTTGCGGATGTCGAAGGCTTGGGCGAGTCCGTCGTTGGGCCAGTCGAGTGGGTGAACGGTGTCGGCTGGCAGCACTGTGATGTCAGGTTGCGTTGACGGAACGGATCGGGGTGATTGGGTGACGGGCTGACGTGAGTGAGTGGTGGGTGAGGGGCGAATAGGTTGGGGATCGGCTGTTGAGGGTTGATGGGTGTTGATGGGTCTAGGCTGTGGGTGGGTGGGTTCAGTTGCGATCGCAACCTGAGCGCTAACTGGAGCGCTAACCTGAGCCGGAACAACTCCCTGTTCGGTAACGAATGGTTCCATCACGGGCTGGGTTGCCATTGGCAGTCCCAGGGGTGTGCCATCGGGCCAAAGCGAGGTCACTTCAACTTCATAGAACGGCTTCAATTTCTTCGGCCCTTTCTCGACGACGGGCTTGGCCTTGGCTTTTTTAGCGGCTAACTGTGCCCGTCGGGCCTTGGCTTTGGCTTTGGCCATTGCTCTTTGGCGCTTTTCGTATTCTTTTTGAGCGGGCGACTTGGGTGGCCGATTTGCGATCGCAGTGACCACGACCGATCCCACCATGCAGCCCCCGAGCAAAGCTCCTAGCGTCCAAACCGGAATCTCTTCACTGACCTGAATCGGCGTAACCTCTACGGTACCGTCTGGATTTTCGGTGATTTGAGTTGTATTAAACTCTGCTGGCTTTAGCAAACCATTAATGGCAACCAAAGCTGCGATCGCAGTGGCAATCCAAATGGTGCCCAGTACCCACAGAGGACGGGTTTGCACGACATAAAGCCAAAATCCAGGATGCAAAATTCCACCCGAAGCGGGGGGCGGATTGACCGAAAACAGATCAGATGGAGGAACGCGAACTTGCTCAGACCGGGTCATGAGTGGCCTTTGTTATTCTCTCTAACAGTGTGGTAGCGCAATTGTAGGCGCTGTATGGCAAAATGTCATGCTTATTTTGAATGAATCCGCAACTGTTAAGATAAAGAACTGATTCCCAAAACTTGTACCTTCCAAAACTAGACCCTCCCAACCAATTTCGGTACAAATTTTTCAACGGGTACACAATCCTTACACGACTTTAACCCTGACAGTCTCATCCCATCCGCTCCAATTAGAAAGTGGTGACAATATGTTGTGTGTTGTGCCATGCAATCCGGCGGCACAACGACTCTTCTCGGTTTTGGTGCAAGATGTTAAGTTGGGAAACTTGACTCCTTTACCATTCGTCCTGTTTCAATACTTGCAACCCGCTATATTCATCCCTATTTGAATCGTTTAATAAAAGTATGTCTCCAACGATGACATCGCCCCCATCTTCCCCGCCTTGGGAGAGCCTAGCCATTTCCCAAGAGCCAAATCCACAGCAGCTTGACAACATCAAAGCGCAGTTGGATTTAGTCTTACTCGCGCTAGAGGCTTTGGCTGATATTGGCTCAGATGCCATGTTAAAAGCGGCGGCTGATTTACATTTGGAATCGGTCGTGGCCGATCGCGTCGCCCTCTGGCGATTGCGTCAGTCGAGTCCCTTACGAAAAGGTCAGGGCCGCAAAAAAATGGACGTGGAAGAAGCGCGATCGCTGGTGCTGATTATTTGCCATTTGGCGAACCAGCATCAGGAGCTAATTCGACGGGCGGTGACACTCTTAGAGCAAGTCAGCGAACAGGAAAAAGAACCCCATCGCGTCGCCCTCCTAGGAGACTATTTAGACAACTTCTGTAACCTGTATCAGGAACGGATGGAAGATGGGGACGACGCATCGCCTAGTAGTTTGACCTATCTAGCGTTTAAGCTGCTGATCGACCTGCTGTTCTACAGCAATCCCGGTGGTGTTCGTCGCCTCTGGTTAGCTCTGTTTGATCGGGCTAGTACTTCAGTCGCCTAACTTAGCTGGTTGGGCAGTTGAGTAGGTTGGGTTAAGCAGCGCGAAACCCAACACTTAACCGAGTTATCAACTCACTCGTTGGGTTGAGCGCAGTCGAAACCCAACCTACAAAAAGCTTTGGACATGCTCTGCCACTAGATGAAATTAGCCTATTTGCCCCAGATCAGGATTTGGGTTTTAAGATCAAAGCTGGAGCGCTAACGAGTTTTGTCTATCCTGACCGTTCCTATTCTTAGTTAACGTATTAGTACGCGGATCGATTAACGCTGTATGCCTCTATCGTCTACCGTCTCTCGACGATTTACCCCTCCAACCTGCACGCTGGAGATTTCGGCGCGAGTGTCCCCGCTCTCTCGCTGGAGCGATCGACCCGTGTGGAAACACATTCGCTTCCAGTTGCGCTTCGATGATCCGCGCCTGCTGTCTGAGAACCATGTTGTAATCCAGGGCGATCGCATTCAGCTTGAAAAACTGGCGGATGCGGTGGGAGACTACGTGCAGCGGTTTTTACACGCTACCCCATCTCGTCCTGTGGTTCTGGACGGTTTGGGTACGGCTACGACTGATCCATCTGCTGTTCACGTTCGAGCAGCGGACGCGTCAGATTCTGCTTCATTTAATTACTTAGAGCATCTGCATCATATCCAATCGACCTCTTGGGCTGATATGGCGCGTTTGGCTCTGGCTACCTCAGTTGTTGATTCAGCAGATTTGACGGGATCTGCTGAGTCTTCTGATGATCATGCTAATCAGGTGAATGGGGCAGCTCAGGTTAATGCGATCGCATCTGAACGTCAGCCCTCTGAACTGGGCGATCGATTTCCGGCTCCAGCAACCAGCGGGACAAATTCCCTGCATTCTGCCCGCGATATCGTCGTGGAACCGCACGGTTTGCTCCATCACAAACTACAGCTCGGCGCACTAGCTACAGTCCAGTCTGGCGATTCTTTGGTGCTTAATACTACGCAGTTATTTGATTTAGCGACTGCTCTGGATGACTATCGTACAGCAGGATTAGCCATTCCAGCACTCAACCAGCAGCGCTGGGTTCAGCGTCCCTCCTCCTGGGGCAAAATAGCGGCTGGTGTTCTAATTGCATTGGCCTTAACTCCGGCAATCGCCAACATTTGGGAAGGGAGTACGGTGATTTCAGAAGCGCCCACCAATAGCGAAAATGCCACTAGTCTGGATCAGCAGCAGCAAACTGTGGCTCGGATTGACTCCAATACCATCATGGAAGGAGATGCACCCATTGATCCCAATGCACTAGAAACGCTGCCGCCACCCCCACCTGCTGGTGCAGTACAGCCGAATGCACCAGCCACATTGCCGCGCGTACCCGTCACATCGAGTCCGCGAGCTGTCCAGCGCCCCGTTGTACCGCCACCGCTACCCGGTACGGTGACACCGTCTGCACCCAGTACATCCAGTTCTCCCAGCGACACACCATCTGCTGCACCTGCACCTGCGGATACGGTTGAGCTAGAAATTGCGCCCCAACCGGAGACTCCAACGGATCAGACGGCTGATTCTGCTGCCTCGATTGCTTCAGCCGAAGCCGATTCGGCTGAACCGGAATCTTCGACGCTATCGGCAGAGTCGGCGGAGTCGGCTCGTTCAGAAACGCCTGCTAAAACGGCATTCGACACTCTGCCGCAGGTTGCTCAAGTGCGACAGTATTTCCAAGCTCGCTGGGCACCACCGGAAAGCTTGGAAGATACGCTGGAATACCGATTGACGCTGGCCCCTGATGGTTCGTTAGAGGAAGTGACTCCGCTGGGTCAAGCGTCAGAAATTTATCTGGATCGCACCAGTATCCCATTGCGAGGAGAATCATTTATCTCCCCGTCGCCAGATGGGAATGCAGCCCGAATTCGTTTAGTCTTGTCACCGAATGGAGCAGTGCAGACCTTCGCGGAGTAGTTTGGCTCACTCTTGACGCAAACCAAAACCCTGAAGTAATGACGCTGCCGTCGCAGTGCGGCGATATCATTACGTTTTGTTTTTGGGGCTTTGTGTAAAAACCAATTTTTATTTTCATAAAAGTTAGGTGTAGCCTGACTTTTATGAAAATATTTGGGTTCTTTCGAGTCGGATTTGGTTTTACTAGGACAAAAACGGCAATTTTAACGCGTTTTTCACCGACTTGCGTTACTATGCCTTCGCGGGGCTGTGATCCTGCCAGTAGCTAACCAGTTGGGTGATATTCAGGATGAACATGACGCCTTCTTCCGCTGAGCGCCAATCTCTTACATTGCCGGATGCTCAGGTGGATGTCTCGTCACGCAAGTCGCAGAGCAGTGTACAGGGCAAACAGATGAATGCGATCGCAGATGCAGCGATCTCCCATCAACTAGGGATTAGCATTCGTCACCTCACAGGCTCAACTCAGGAAGCCGATCCGGGTCAGGATGTTATTAACGGTTTAAGCCAGCAGCCGAAAACGCTGCCCGCCCGATATTTCTATGACGATCGCGGCTCTGAGCTGTTTGAGCAAATTTGTCAACTGCCGGAATATTATCTAACCTGTACCGAAACCCAAATTCTGGAGCAGTTTGCGTCCGACATTGCTCAGCTCACAGGCGATTGCGAGCTGATTGAACTCGGCAGCGGCAGCTCAACCAAAACTCGCCTGCTGCTGGACGCCTATCAAGCACAAGAAACACCGCTGCACTATGTGCCTATTGATGTCAGTGCTGGCATGTTAGAAAAAAGCGCTCAGCAGTTGCGACATGAGTATCCCGCGATTCAAGTACATGGTATTGCAGCCACCTACAATACTGGACTGGCGAATTTACAGCCTTCTCACCTATCGGCTCGTATGCTGATGTTTATTGGCAGTAGCTTGGGTAATTTGAATGAGGCAGAATGCGATCGCTTTTTAACTCAAATTGCCAATGCGCTCAACCCCGGCGATTATTTCCTACTGGGACTAGACCTACAAAAGCCCAAAGCCATTCTGGAAGCAGCCTACAACGATGCCCAAGGCGTAACGGCTGAATTTAACCTCAATATGCTGCGCCACCTCAATCAGCGGTTTGACGGCAATTTCGACCTTTCCCAATTCAAGCATCAGGCCATCTACGACGCAGTCAATCATCAAATCGAGATGTATCTGCACAGCCTAACTGATCAGACGGTAAAGCTTGACAAACTTGACTTTCAGGTCAAACTCGCCCAAGGAGAAGCCATCCGTACCGAAATCTCCCGCAAGTTCGATCCCACAGCCGTCCGCACCCTCCTCTCCCAGCACAATCTTCCTGTGCAAAAGTTATTCACTGACCCTAACCACTGGTTTGGCCTCTTTCTCTGCCAGCTTACACCCACGGCATAGGCATGTCAGTTTCGTATCCCTGGGGGTGAAGAATACAGCCCTCCACCATCCCCCCAGCCTTGAGGAAATATGTTAAAATTAAATACGCTGAAACAACGAATTTTCAACGTTTTCAGGCCAATGCAGTAAGCAATTTCGTCTTACTGCGTTTTCGCTGCTAAAAGCTTAATTTTTTGAGGTTTTTTCCTGTATGAGTACTCCTCAAGAGCGGATTGTTCCGACCGATTTGCGGAACGAAATGTCTCGATCCTACTTAGAATACGCCATGAGCGTGATTGTAGGACGGGCATTACCAGACGCGAGGGATGGACTAAAGCCTGTACATCGCCGCATTTTATACGCAATGCACGAGTTGGGCTTAACATCAGACCGCCCGTTTCGGAAATGCGCTCGTGTCGTCGGGGAAGTACTCGGTAAATACCATCCCCACGGTGACACCGCCGTTTATGATGCACTGGTGCGGATGGCACAAAGCTTTTCGATGCGGGCACCGCTGATTAATGGCCACGGTAACTTTGGTTCGGTCGATAACGACCCGCCAGCGGCGATGCGATACACCGAATGTCGTCTGCAAGCCCTCACTAGCGATACGCTGCTGCAAGACATCGAAGCGGATACGGTTGATTTTGCCGATAACTTCGACGGGTCGCAGCAAGAACCCATTGTGCTGCCCTCTCGGTTGCCGCAGCTTCTGCTCAACGGTTCCTCTGGAATTGCCGTTGGCATGGCCACGAATATTCCGCCGCACAACTTGGGTGAGCTGATCGACGGGGTGATTGCGCTGATCCACAATCCCGCCATTACCGTGCGGGAACTGCTGATGAACCACATCTCTGGCCCCGATTTCCCTACGGGTGGTCAGATCTTAGGTACCAGCGGCATTCGCGAGGCGTATGAGACAGGGCGCGGTTCCATTACCATGCGCGGCGTTGCGGAAATTGAAACGGTGGAGCAGCGGGGTCGCCCTGATCGGGAAGCGATTATTATCACTGAGCTACCCTACCAGACCAATAAGGCAGCCCTGATCGAAAAAATTGCTGAACTGGTGAATGAGCGGCGGATCGACGGCATTGCGGATATCCGGGATGAGAGCGATCGCGACGGTATGCGGATTGTGATCGAGCTGAAGCGGGATGCCTATCCGCGCGTGGTGCTCAACAATCTCTACAAGCAGACGCCGCTGCAGAATAACTTTGGCGTCAACATGCTGGCGCTGGTGGATGGTGAACCCCAGATTTTGGATTTGAAATCCATGCTGGAGGTTTTCCTCAACTTCCGGATTGAGACGATTACGCGCCGGACGCAGTACCAGCTTCGCAAGGCAGAGGAGCGTGATCACCTATTGCAGGGCTATTTGATTGCTCTCGACAATCTTGACCCAATTATCAACCTGATTCGCCATGCGGCAGATGCACCCACGGCCAAGCAAGAGCTGATGGATACCTATGGCCTATCAGCGCCGCAGTCCGATGCGATTCTGCAAATGCAGTTGCGTCGTCTCACTGCTCTGGAAACGGAGAAAATTCTCAAGGAGCATGAAGAGCTACTGGCTCAAATTACTGATCTGCGGGATATTCTAGAGCGCCGTGAGCGAATTCTAGAAATTATTGAGCAAGAGCTAACGACCATTCGTGCGGCTCATGCTGACCCGCGCCGCACGGTGATTGAGCAGGCTGAGGGTGAACTGACGGATATTTCCCTGATTGCCAATGAGCAAGTCCTGATTCTGCTAACAGAGCAGGGCTACATGAAGCGGATGCTGGTCAGCAGCTTTGAGGCGCAAAATCGGGCTACGCGGGGCAAAGCGGGAGCCAAGATGAAGGAGGACGATGCGATTCAGCATTTCCTCACCTGCTGCACCCACGACAGTATTCTGTTCTTTAGCGATCGCGGTGTGGCCTACTGTCTCCCTGCCTATCAAATCCCGGTGGCATCACGCACGGCTCGGGGGATGCCGATTGTGCAAATGCTGCCGATTCCCCGCGAGGAAAAAATCACCTCAATTATTCCCGTTAGCGAGTTTGCCGATGATGAATATCTGGTGATGCTCACTCAGGGTGGCTACGTTAAGAAAACGGCGCTGTCAGCTTTTAGCAATATTCGCGCTAATGGCCTAATCGCCATTTCTCTGGAAGAAGGGGACGAACTGCGCTGGGTGCGGCGTGCTCGCTCTGAGGACAGTATTCTGATTGGGTCTCACAAGGGCATGACCATCCACTTTAAAGCGGATGATACTCAACTGCGACCTCTGGGTCGCCCGACGCGGGGCGTCAAGGCCATGAATCTGAAAGATGGCGATCAGCTAATCAGTATGGACGTGCTGCCTTCGCAGGTAGTGGAGCAGGTGGTGGCCAATGCCGATGCCGATTCTGAAAATGAAGCCGAGGATTTGGATACGGCTTCACCGCAGAACCAAGGCCCGTGGGTGCTGGTTGTCACCACAGGCGGTCAAGGCAAGCGAGTGCCCGTCTCACGCTTCCGACTCCAGAATCGGGCGGGTATGGGTTTGGTCTCCATGAAGTTCCGCAAGAAGAGCGATCGCTTAGCGGCGCTGCGGATTGTCGGTGACGACGATGAGCTGATGATGGTGACGACGCGCGGCATTATTATCCGTCAGTTGGTCAACGCCATTCCCATCCAGTCCCGCATGGCCACCGGAGTTCGGGTGCAGCGGCTGGATGACGATGATGCGATCGCAGCTGTTGCACTTGTCCCACCCGTCGATGGTGCTGACGAAGAAGGCGAGGAATAGCCACACAACCATTCCGTCTAGGATAAGCAAGGGGCAACCGCCCCTTCTTTTTTGCTTATCTAAGTGAGGCGAGAGGAGTGAGGAGTGAGGAGTTAAAGGGTTGTAAAGGCTGTAAGGGCTGTAAGGGCTGTAAAAGATTTTCAATATTTACTCCTCACTCCTTACTCTTCACTCCTCACCTTCCAACATTGCTAGCCACCGTTTTAAAAGATGAAGCGATCGATTCCGCGTCCCATTTTGAGTTTAGGTTTAGGGCTGCTCAGCGGTGTGCTGATGGGGATTACGCCTGCTCCGGTTGGGGCTTGGCCGCTGGCCTGGATCGCCGTTGTTCCTCTGTGGCTGTGGCTGCGACTGTCCCTGAATCCTCAGACACCCATCCAGAAAAAGTGGCTGGAATTTGCGGTTGGCTGGAGTATGGGCTACAACGGCTTGGCTCTTTTTTGGATTACTCACCTGCACCCATTGACCTGGCTCGGTGTGCCGTGGTTAGCCAGTCTTGCGATCGCAACTGGCTGTTGGTTGTTTATTATCTTTTGGGGCGCGGTCATGGTGGCAGCTTGGGCCACCGTGACCCGTTGGCTGTGGCGGAGTTTGGAATTCGAACAGCGCTCACAGTCCCCGTTCGCAGCCATGCCGTCTAACGGCAAAGGCCAATCACTCAGGGATTTTATTCTTAATCGACCCGCCGTTGCATCGGGTTTGCGAGTGCTGTTTGGGACGGCAATCTGGTGCGGATTAGAATTTCTCTGGCGACTGGGGCCGCTCTACTGGACATCGCTGTCATATACCCAAAGTCCGCATAACTTGGCGATTTTGCATTTGGGACGGCTGTCCGGCGCGTTTACGATTACGGCAGTCATCGTGGTCGTGAATGGGCTGCTTGCCGAAGCGCTGCTGGCCTGGCCGAGATTGGGAAAATTTCGGTTCAATCGCGATCGCACATCCACTCTCCCTCCCTCCTACCCACCCACTCCCCCACAATTCACCAAGCTCCTCCTCACCGCTCTTTCCGTTCTAATCAGCGCCCATCTCCTGGGCTGGGGCATCTGGCAATCTTCACTGGCGGACAATCCCGATCAGGCGCTGCGCGTGGGTATTGTACAGGGCAACATTCCTAACGAGGTGAAGCTCGATGCCCAAGGATTGCGGCTGGCCCAACAGCGCTATACCGCCGGATACGAGCAGCTTGTCAATCAAGGTGTAGACGTGGTGCTGACACCGGAAGGCGCAATTCCCTATGTGTGGGGTGATGGGATAAAGCGCAGTCCGATCTATCGTGCGATCGCAGATTATCAAGTTCCCATTTGGCTGGGGACGTTTATGCCCGTACCCTATCCCAATCCGGCACCACTGCCCTCGCACATTACCCAAAGTTTGATTACTCTAACGGGCACCGAGACTGACCCGCTCAGTCGCTACAACAAGATCAAGCTGGTGCCCCTGGGCGAATACTTGCCGTTTGAGTCCGTCTTGGGATCTGTGATCAATCGGCTGACTTCACTGGATTTCAGCATGGTGCCGGGGGACACCGAGCAGATTTTTGACACGCCGTTTGGTCGCGCAGCGGTGGGGATTTGCTACGAGTCGGCCTTTGGTGACTGGTTTCGCGTGCAGGTCGCTCGCGGAGCCGAGTTTATCCTGACGGCTTCCAATAACGACCCCTATCCCCGCTCCATGATGATGCAGCACCATGCCCAGGATGTGATGCGCTCGATTGAAACCGACCGCTGGGCTGCTCGTGCGACGAATACCGGATTGTCAGCCGTGGTGGATTCTCACGGTCAAACCCTATGGATGGCGGAGCATAATGCCTATCAGGTTCACGCCGCGACGATTTACCAGCGGCAAACCCGTCCGCTCTATGTCCGCTGGGGCGACTGGCTAACGCCGCTGCTGCTAATTAGCTCCGGCGCAACCTATTTCGCCATCCGATGGTCGCATCGACAGCATTCTAGGGAACTATAAGTCTGATTCTAGGCAAATTCGGCTCAATCCTAACCCCCCATGCTCCCAACCGTCTCGATTATTGTGAACTGCTACAACCAAGAGCACTGCCTCGAACGCTCTGTCCGCAGTGTCTTGGAGCAAACCTTCACCGATTTGGAATGCATTATTGTCGATGATGGCTCAACCGACGGCACGGCTCAGGTGGCTGAACGATTGGTTGCTGCCGACAGTCGCGTCCGCTTTTGCCCCAAGCCCAATGGGGGACTGCCCGCCGCCCGCAACTATGGCATTCAGCAGGCGCGGGGCGAATGGATTCAGTGCCTCGACGGTGACGATTGGATTGACCCCGACAAAACCCGATTTCAGTTAGACACTTTTGCTCAACTCCAGCAGTCGCCTCAGAACGTGGTGCTGTACTGCGATTATCAGCGGGTTTATCTGGAGCCGGACGGTTCAATTGCCGAGCGCCAGGATCATGTGATTGGGCCACTGACAGCCGAACAGCTAATTCCGCGACTGCTCACCCCCGATTTTTTGACCGATACGCCACATCCGGCTCTGCAACAGGCCATACTGATGCACCGCAGCGTGGTTGAGCAGCATGCTTTTCCCGAACATTTAAAGGCTCTGGGCGATCGCTTTTTTGCGGTGGATATCCTGGCTCAAGGCGCACAGTTTATCTACACGCCGATGGTGGGAGCTTTCTATACCAAGCATCGGCGCAACCGCACCAATAAATGGCCCTATATGCGGGACTACTACATTCTGTTTTATGAAACCGTTCATGCCCGCTATCCCGAACGGATGCCGCAGTGCCATGCGGGTATGAGTATGCTGCTCGATGAAGCGATTCGTGAAGACCATCGCGACGATTTGCAGCGCCTGTGCCGAATTGCTGCCTATCCCCTCCATTTACTGAACGGCGCATTGCGGATTGATAATCGCCTATTGCTCAACCTATTTCGCGCCTTACGGCTCAGCCTGCCACGATTTGTGTTTTATCAGAAATATCGAGGGCCGCGATCGCAAAAGTTATTTCAGGTCATGCATCGGTTGTGGCCGTTTTCTAAGCCATCTTCGTTGAATAGTTAGGTGTTAATAGTTAATGGTTATAGTTGGTTGTTAACGGTTAATAGCTGGTCGTTAACGGCTAATGATTAATGGTTAATAGACTAACTGTATTCGGCGTTTGAATGTCCCCTTTGTTGCTGCCAAAGATTGCCATGAATGGTCGCGTTTCAGTCATTGTTAGCGATTTATCCGGTGGAGGAGCAGTGCGGGCGTTTCTCCTGGGTCAGGTTTTGCACAAGCTGAACTACTCCGTTCAGATTATTGGCTTCCAGTTTGGAGCCGAACTTTATGCCCAGCCGCCGCAGGGAATGGAAGTGGTGGCGATTCCGGGCGCGACCTATCCTCAGTTTTGGTCGGCGGTGCGGCAGTTGCGATCGCAACTGGATGGCGACATTTTGTATGCAGTAAAGCCGAAGCCAACCAGTTTTGGAGTGGCGCTGCTGGAAAAGTTGAGGGTTGATCGTCGTCCGGTTTTGCTGGATATGGACGATTGGGAAATGAGCTGGCACGGTGGCGATGCATGGCGCTATCGTCCGTCGCTCAAGCAGTTTGGCCGCGATGTGTTGAAACCGGGGGGAGCGCTGAGAGAGCCTGACCATCCGCTTTATGTCCGCTGGTCAGAGCATCTGGTGCGGTTTGCCGATGCAGTGACAATTGACACGGAGTTTTTGCAGCAGCGATTTGGTGGGGTGTATCTGCCCAACGGCAAGGATACCGATTTATTCGATCCGGCTGCCTATAATGCTGAACAGAGTCGGCAAAAGTACGGCTTGGCCGATTATCGCGTCCTCATGTTTCCTGGTGCGCCGCGTCCCCACAAAGGCGTGGAAGACGTGCTGATGGCGCTAGATCAGCTCAACGATCCGACGATGCGCTTGGTGATTGTCGGCGGCAGTCCCTACGATGACTATGATGATCGGCTGATCGAACAGTGGGGTCGCTGGATTATTAAACTGCCCCGCGCACCCGTCGAGCAAATGCCAGAAGTCCTAGCTGCTGCCCATGTGGTCGTGGTTCCCCAGCGAGATACACTAACAGCACAGGCTCAGTTTCCTTTAAAACTCACAGACGGTATGGCGATGGCAAAACCCGTGCTTTCTACCCGTGTGGGCGATATTCCGACAATTTTGGCCGATCAGGCAGGCTATTTGGTTAATCCGGGCTGTCCCGATCAAATTGCGGCTCAGCTTCGTGATATTTTTGCCGATTTTGCAGAAGCGCAGGCTAGAGGTCAAAAGGCCCGTGATCAGTGCATTCAGCACTACAGTGTACACTCCATGGCAAAAACCCTCTCCCAGGTTTTATCAACTCTCTAAATCAGCACGAGCGAATTTAATCGGCTTACATGGGTATGTTGAGTTGGGTGCTGTTGATCATCGGTTTCACATTTTCCACTGCTGCTTTCTTGCCTCAGGTCAGATTTTATGAACTCTAATCGGCTCCTGCTTCAAATTTCTAAGCGCTATCCCCTTCTTATTATCTGCAAGGTGTTGCTAGGTTTGTCGGGAGCTTTATTTAACGGGGTTAGCACCGCGCTGATTGCTCCGGTGCTGCTCGATTTTTTAGGCCAACCCATTGACACGAGAGCATTTCCCCCCGTTATCCAGAATCTATTTGAGCCGTTTGAAGATATTGCCAATCCCTATCGGCTAATGGCAATGATTAGCGCGATTGTGCTGGCCATTGTGCTGAAGAATGTAACCGGATATTTAGGTTCGTTAGTATCCGGTATTCTGAGTCGTCGTCTGACACGAGATTTGAGAGAGGACGGTCTCGATCTACTGCTCAACGTAGATTTAGATTTCTTTGCCAAAATGCGGATTGGCGATTTGATTAACCGCCTTAACAATGAAGTGAATCGGGCGGCTGGGGCTGTCAATACCAGTCTTCGGATGGTGGAATCGGGATTGACGATTCTGGTGTTTATTGGTCTGCTATTGGCGATGTCCTGGCAGTTGACGATTGCGTCTACGCTGCTGCTGGGGTTTGTCGCTTGGATTAATCAGCAGTTGATTCAGCGGGCCAAGTATTTTGGTCAGATGCTGTCTTCTACGTCGCGGGACTACTCGATTCGGGTGCTGGAAGCGCTAAACGGTATGCGGCTGATTCGAGCTGTGGGTAGCGAGGAGCGGGAATTTAAGCTGCTGAAACAGCTGATCCGCGATCGCGAAACGATGAGCTTTAAATCGCAGATGAACTCATCAGCCGTAAGTCCCCTCAGCGAAGTTGCTGGGATTATTGCGCTGCTAACGATTGTGGCAATGGGACGGCTCTTTTTTGCAGAAGAGCTAGAGGCGCTCTCTACGGTACTGCTGACTTATTTATTTTTGCTGTTTCGCCTGCTGCCAATTGTGTCACAGCTCAACGGCGCGCGTAATCAGTTTGCCAACACGGCGGCAAGCGTTGAAATTGTACATGATTTTTTGCGGCGAGATAATAAGCCGTTCATGGCGAATGGGACACGGCCCTACATGGGCTTAAAGCAGGGGATTCGCTTCAACCAACTCAGCTTTGCCTATCCCGATCACAATGATTTGGTTTTAAACGACATCACGCTCGACCTGCCCAAGGGTACCTCACTGGCGCTTGTTGGATCATCGGGCGCAGGCAAATCAACCCTGGCTGATTTATTACCTCGTTTTTATGATCCGACCGAGGGGGCAATTGAGATTGACGGCCACGATCTGCGCGAGCTTGACCTAAAAAGTTTCCGGCGTGAAGTGGGCATCGTTAGCCAAGACACCTTCTTATTCAACGACACCATTCGTAATAACATTGCCTATGCTCGGCCCGATGCGACCGACGAAGAGGTCTTTTTAGCGGCTAAGCGAGCCAATGCCCACGAGTTTATTCAAGCACTGCCCCTCGGCTTTGAGACTCTGATTGGCGATCGCGGCATTATGCTATCGGGCGGACAGCGACAGCGGATTGCGATCGCACGCGCCCTGCTGCAAAATCCAGAAATCCTGATTTTAGATGAAGCCACCAGCGCCCTGGATACGGTATCGGAACGACTGGTGCAGCAAGCACTGGATGAGTTAAGTCGCGATCGCACCATCTTAGTCATTGCCCACCGTCTCTCAACCATTCAAAATGCCGACCAAATCGCCGTCTTAGATCGCGGCAAAGTAGTTGAAGTCGGCACCCATGCTGAACTCTTAGAAAGAGGAAACTACTACGCGCGGCTTCATGCCATGCAGTTTTCTGACACGACGCCCCAGCCAGAAATATCAGCGGATCGGCAAGACATGATCACGCGCCTGTCCTACGACATCCGCACCCACCTAACGGCTTTACTCGGCGTCCTGCAATTTCAGGTCGATGGCCTTGTCTCCGATTCAAAAGAGCAAATGGAACTGAACCGAGAAGCCTATCAATCGGCAGCCGATTTGCTCAAACTCGTAGAGCTGGTTGAACACAATCGTTTATCCCCGATGCTCATGCCCCCATGTGTCTGCGACGAACACAATCCACCAGCAGACCAACCCACTGATCAACCACCCAACCAAGACTCCAATCCAAAGCCTGAACCCAGACCCACTGTTCATGTCACGGAGCAGTGAAATTTCCGAGTCAAAATGTAACAAAGTAAAATATTAAGAGCTTTCGTAAGCTTTCGCTTTCTGAGCTGGGTACCCTAAACCCAATAGCTAGTTCCTCTGATCACTCCGAATGATGATTCCTGATGAGCTTAACGGGTCTGGGTTATGGCTAAAACCAAGTCTGAAGGTCAATACTTATTCAGCGGTATCATCACCCACAGGTCAACATGACCTGACTGAACAAACTCAACGCTTTGAGTTTTTGTTTGATTTCATACCTCATGCCTGTCTAATTACTGATCAAGGAGGAATAATTCAGCAAGCCAACGCATCGGCGGCTACGCTGCTGGGTTTACCTCCATCCGTTTTGCAAGGGCAATCAATCTTTATTTTTCTCCATGTCCCCAATCGGATGGAACTACAATCCCATATCTATTCGATGGAGGCAGTTCCGCAATGCATTCTCAATCATCCAGCAGAACTGCACCTTCATCTATATCAACAACCCCAGTCCAAGCTCACTGAGGTAACCGCCAAAATTACAGCTATGCCTACTATGGGCACCCCAGCAGGGCTATGTTGGATTCTTGATACTATCAAAGAACCTAATTTGCTCAGCCAAGAGCGCTTATTGGCAGACGTTGGCCATCGCATTCGCCAATCACTCAACTTAGACGACATATTAGCGACTACGGTTCAAGAAGTTCGCCAGTTTTTTCAAGCCGATCGGGGCTTGGTGTATCGGTTTATGCCCGACTGGAGTGGCGAAATTGCTTATGAGTCGCTAGCTGAGGGATGGTCTAGCATAGGTGGCGTCAAGATGACCGATCAGTGTTTTCCAACCAAGTATGCGGATCGGTATCAGCAAGGTCATATCCGAATTGTGGAAAACGTTGAAACAGCAGGATTTTCAGATTGCTATCTCAGCTTTTTACGGAACATCCACGTCCAGTCTAAGCTGGTTGTACCACTGTTTCAGCAGGAGAATCTTTGGGGCCTGTTGATTCTGCATCAATGTAGCCATGTTCGACATTGGCAACAGCAGGAAGTTGAATTTTTGAGCCATTTAGCTGACCAGGCTAGCATTGCCATTCAGCAGTCTGTTTTTTACCAGCAGCTCCAGCAAAAAAATCAAGAACTGAATCTGCTGGCCAATATTGATAGTTTGACTCAGGTTGCGAACCGACGGCGCTTTGACGACTATTTGATTAAACAGTGGCTACGGAGCCAGCAGTCCCAAACCCCGCTGTCCCTAATTCTCTGCGATATTGATTGCTTCAAGCGCTATAACGACCGCTATGGACATCAAGCGGGCGACCAGACACTCCGGCGAGTCGCTCAAGCAATGCAGGACATCATTAATCGTTCAACCGATCTACTCGCTCGCTATGGCGGTGAGGAATTTGTGATTGTGCTACCCCACACCGATGCTGACGGTGCCTACATCGTGGCAGAACGGATGCGGCAGGCCGTCTACCAACTCCAAATTCCCCACCAAGATTCTTTGGTTTGTCCCTATGTGACGCTCAGTTTGGGTTTAACCACGACGGTTCCGGTTGCTGGGTTGTCAGAAGGTACGTTGATTGCCCTAGCCGATCAAGGGCTGTATCAAGCGAAGGACAACGGGCGGAATTGTTCTGTTCACGTTCCCTATACGGCCTCTTGTTCATTGGAGTAGAGTAGCCGTTTCATGATTGGAGGGAAGGAAGCGAGGGGGCAAGGGAGCGAGGGGGATTTTTTTTAGTTGGATTAAGTTGGATGTTGGATGTAGTGCTAGCCACAGTGGTTAGGAATATCAATGCGGGAATTGTAAAGTGCCGGATAGGACGCGATTTATCTGTGTAACAAAGTCTTAGCAAATCGCTGGCCAAGTTTGGGTACGTTAAATGTAGCGTGTAACCCTTATCGTCAGTTAGCCCCAAAACAGGAATAGACTATGACGCGAGCCACAGTTGGCATGATTACGAGCTACAGCGGCATTCGCCCCCAGGATGCAAGCTGGCTTTGGCATCAAACACCGCATCCCTTGGGGCAGTGGGGCAACATTCAGCTACTTGCCAATGCGCCGCAGCCGGATTATCTGCTGATGTATCAGGTCAAATTTGCGGTGGGTAACTCACAACTCTCTTGGCGCGATCGCATTAAATTCTGGCAGTCTACCCAGCAGTCTAAGGACACGTTTGATCCGGCTATGCTGCGCGGCGTACCGAAGGAGCGCACGCTGTATTTGCTGCGTGAACCGCCTTTAGACGAAGTGGTTGAGAAGCATAAGCGGTTCTATGCGGAAGCCCAAACCTACTGCGGCTATGTTTCTGGGCCAGATGATTTTGCGCCCGTGCCCGACTATATGCCCGCGATTTGGTATGTCCTCAATCCCTTCCGCGAACTAGATGAGATGGCGCCGCCGCCGAAAGTGAAGCCCTGTAGCTGGATTACATCTGGGATTGACCGCTCCGAAAATCACCGTCATCGGCTAGCGTTTTTGCAGCTCTTGCGAGACAGCAATTTGGAGTTTGACCTTTACGGGCGCAACTTACCCGCTTGGTCAAAACCCGTCGGTGAGCTGGGCAATAAGTGGCACGGCATGGCTCCCTACTATTACAACCTGTCGATTGAGAACTACGCCGACAACGACTGGTACGTCAGCGAAAAACTCTGGGATGCCCTGCTATCCTGGTGTTTGCCGATTTACTACGGCGGTTCGGCGGCTGATAAACTGCTGCCTCCTGGCAGTTTTCTCCGCTTGCCCAGTCTGGACGAAAAAGGACTGGCTTACATTCAAGAGGTCACTGCTACACCCGATGCCTGGTATGAAGCCAAAGATGCGATCGCCGAAGCCCGCCAAATTATTTTGCATAAGCTCAATCTGCTGAACTGGCTATCTGAGTTTGTTGGGAATCACTAGGCATTCTGCATTGGGCAAATGGCCATTTGCCCCTACACCGTCTTTACGACCCCCCAAATAATATCGGTGCGTTATGGCTAACGCCTAACACACCCTACCAAACCCCTTACTCTAAAACCTTTACAGCCATCTACAGCCCTTTACAGCCTCAAGTTCTCTACTCCTCACTCCCTCACGTTCCTATGTCCGGAATCTGCACCCTCGCTAATGACTATGTCGCCGATCAGGTGATTGCGCTGCTCAACAGCATTGAGGCAATCTATGGCCGCGAGATGCCCGTCTGCATTTATCCCTATGATGATCAGCTTGAGCAGTTGAGATCTGCGATCGCAGATCGACCGCAGGTGCAAATTTATGATGACGTGGACTCGATGCAAACCTGGGATGATTGGGTGCGGCAGGCTTGGGATTTGCATCCGACGGCGCGACAGATTTGGCAAAAAGCGGGCAGTGAGGGCTACCATCGCGTGGGCACACACCGCCGCTATTGTGCATTTGATGGGCCATTTGAGCGGTTTGTCTACATGGATGCCGACACCCTGCTGATGGGATCGCTTGAGCCAATTTTTGCCGCACTGGATGACGTGGACTGGGTGGTTTACGACTTTCAGCATAAGGATTTGTCCCATGTCTACGCCGCAGAATCAGCTAAGCTGCGACAGGTTTTTCCCCAGCCGCGTTTAGACACCGAAATCTTCTGTTCTGGCTTTTACGGTGCCAAACGAGGCGTATTTGGGGCAGGGAAGCGGGCGGAAATACTGACTTACCTCGAACAGGAGGCCGAGATCCTCTACCCCATGGCTCCCGACCAAACGCTGCTCAACTACATGGTGATGCGACTGGGCATTCCGGCTCAAAATTTAGCGCTGACGTTACCGCCAGACGAACGCACAGGCTGCTGCGTCACCTCCAGCCATTTTGAAGAGCGCGATCGCATTTTGTATGACCGAGGCCATCGCCTCACCTACCTGCACTATATCGGCGTGTCCTCTAAGCTTTTCAAAGCCGTCTGCGCCGACCAAAACGTCCCCTTCCCCTATCGCGATCTGTTCCTGCACTACCGCTATCTACACGAACCCGATCAGCGCCCCGCCCTCACTGGCCCCGAAATCCACCCCCAACGCCCACCCACCCGCTGGCAACGCGGCCTCCGCAAGCTTAAACAGTTAGGCGCGAGGCGTGAGAGCGTGAGGCGTGGATTTTGAATGTTTAATTTTGAATTTTGAATAATTAACTCAAAACTCAAAACTCTTCCCTCGACTCCCTTTACAACCTTTACAGCCCTTTACAGCCCTCTAAACCATGACTCGCGGTATCTACATCATCGCCAACGACAAAGTCACTGATCACGCGATCGCGCTTTTGAACAGCATTCGTACCTACGATGCCGATACGCCTGTGATCATGATTCCCTACGACGAAAACTATAGTGCGATCGCGCAAGTTTTAGGGGAACGATTCGGGGTTGAAGTTTATGATGATTTAGAGTTTATTCAGCGGCTTTCTCAGCGACTCCAGCAAACCTTTGGTGAACAATTTTTTGCTCGTCCTAATCAGTTCCGTAAGCAAGCCTGCTGGTTTGGTCCCTTTGATGAATTTCTCTATATTGATACGGATATTGTTGTTTTCGAGAAGATTATTGATAATCTAAATTATTTTAGCGACTATGATTTTCTCTGCTGCGATTATCAGCATCTGGGCGGCATAACTAATGTATTTAATTCGGTTGTTTTAGAGCAAGATATTTTTACTCAAGCGGAAGTTCAGGATATCTTCAATGGTGGCTTTTGGGCTTCTAAAAAAGGGTTGCTAACTGAACAAGATTTGTATGATGTGTTTACTGAATGTGCTAGCCATCCAGAGTACTTTGATTTTTCGCAAAAAACGTCTGACCAGCCGATTATTAATTACATGCTGCTGAAGCGAATTCCGCGACGGTTCAATATTGTCAAGCGTCCCAATGGTGCTCCGGGTAACTGGGCTGGCAGTCCTCATTTTCAGCCGCTAGGTGAACACCGCTTGCTTGATCCAAGCGTGAATCAACCGCTGCAATATTTACACTGGGCTGGAATTGAAATTAAACCCGGCTGTCCCTATTGGGAGATTTGGCAGCATTACCGATATCGAGGGGAAGCAATTCCGGATCACTATCCACAGTTTCAAACTCAGCCCTCCTTGTGGTCTAAATTGAAAGCTCAACTCAGAAAGGCCATTAAAACATAATTTTTACAGTCATTAGATGCTTATAGGTTTGTAGGTTGGGTTGAAGGATGAAACCCAACGCTCTCTTGAAAATGTTGGGTTACGCTGACGCAAATCCAACCTACAAGTAATATAAATAGTACTAAAAATCAAAATGACGAAACTTCCTGATTTTATTATTTTAGGTGCAGGGAAAGGCGGAACTACCTCCATTTATCGTTATCTCGAAGAGCATCCGCAAATCTTCTTACCCACAACCAAAGAGCTGTATTTCTTTGCGTTTGAAGGTGAACCAGATCGGGAAGGCATTACCGATTTTGAGACATACAAAACGATGTTTGCATCAGCTCCAACTGATCAAGTTATTGGAGAAGTTTCCAGCATTTATTTATTCCGACCTAAAGCGGCTGAATGCATTTATCACTACGTGCCAAATGCGAAACTAATCGCGATTTTACGGCATCCGGCAGAGCGGGCTTTTTCAGACTATCTCTTTCATGTGCGAAACCTACATCCGTCCGTTATGGATAACACAGGCAAACAGCCTTTGGAGTTTGAGCACTTCGTCAAACAAGACGGTTACTTCGTTCAAATTGGCTTTTATTACGAGCAGTTAAAGCGCTACTACGACCGTTTTCCAGCGGAGCAAATTAAGATTTATCTATTTGATGATCTGGTCAAAGATTCTGATGCATTGATGCAGGATCTGTTCACGTTTATTGGCGTTGATTCTAACTTTAAGCCTGATACAGAAAAGCGACACAATGTATCTGGAGCACCGAAAAATGCAGCACTCTATCGGTTACTAAAAGAGAAGAATCCTCTCCGCAGTGCCGCCGCTGCGGTGCTGAAATTATTTTTACCTGTAAATGCTCGCCAAAATCTGCGATCGCGCTTAATAAAACAGAACCTCTCCCGCCCCACGCTGCAACCGGAACATCGCCAGCAGCTCATTGATATCTATCGAGACGATATCCTGAAAACCCAGGATTTACTCCAGCGAGATTTGTCTAACTGGCTTCAATAACTACTCTGGCAGCATTCTATGTTTAGCTACCAAATCGACGAGCATATTACGTTACGTTTGCTAGAACCGCGTCATGCAGAACTGCTATTTACGGTAGTGGATACGAATCGAGCCTCACTGCGCCAGTGGATGCCTTGGCTCGATACCAATCAATCGGTTGAAAACACACGCGCTTTTATTGAAACGTCGTGTCAGCAGTTTGCGGCCAATAATGGTTTTAATGCGGCTATCTGGGTACGGGAGCAGATTGTTGGCGTCATTGGATTTCATCGGGTTGATTGGCAAAACCAGTCTAGTTCCATTGGCTATTGGCTAGGGCAAGACTTTCGGGGACAGGGAATTATGACTAAAGCCTGCCGTGCTCTAATCAATTATGCATTTCAGGATTTGAAACTTAACCGGATTGAAATCCGCTGTGCCGTACAAAATGCCAAAAGCAGAGCCATTCCAGAACGATTGGGATTCACCAATGAAGGCACAATTCGCCAAGCTGAGTATCTATATGATCGATTTGTCGATCATGTTGTGTACGGTCTGTTAGCTAATGAGTGGGATTCCTAAGCCGATGATGCCATTGGTGGATGCTGTTCCAGCACAGGTTTGAGGTATTGGCCTGTGTAAGAGCGATCGCAGTTTGCCACCTCTTCCGGTGTGCCTTCAGCGATCACCTCGCCGCCCCGGTTGCCGCCTTCTGGCCCCAGGTCAATCAGCCAGTCGGCACAGCGAATTACGTCCAGGTTGTGCTCAATCATCAGCACCGAGTTGCCTTTATCTACTAGCCGCTGCACGACATCCAGTAGCTTGTGAACGTCGTAGAACGAGAGTCCAGTAGTCGGCTCGTCAATTAGGTAAAGGGTTTTGCCCGTGGCACGGCGGGATAGTTCAGAAGCCAACTTCATCCGCTGGGCTTCTCCACCGGAAAGGGTGGGGGCGGTTTGACCCAAGCGCACGTAGCCCAGTCCTACGTCAACCAGCGTTTGCAGGCGGGAAGAAGCTTTGGGAATATTTTGGAAGAAGTCCAGCGCTTCCTCAGCGGTCATATTGAGCACTTCGGAGATATTTTTGCCCTTGTACTTCACTTGCAGCGTTTCGCGGTTGTAGCGTGCGCCTTTGCAGACCTCGCACTGCACGTACACATCCGGCAAAAAGTTCATCTCAATCACGTTCACGCCCTGGCCACCGCAGGCTTCGCAGCGTCCACCCTTGACGTTGAAGGAAAACTGCCCAGGTTTGTAACCCCGTGCTTTCGCCTCCACGGTTTCCGCAAACAGCGTCCGAATTACGTCAAAGATCCCCGTATAAGTAGCCGGATTGGAGCGTGGTGTGCGGCCAATCGGCGACTGGTCAATCACGATTGCCTTGTCGAGCGATTTCAGTCCTTTGATTTCCTTCAGGTCTTTGGGGAAAGGAACCTTATGACCAAAGTGATGGCGCAAACCCTGATAGAGCAGCTCGTTCACCAGGGTTGACTTGCCGGAGCCGGACACGCCAGTCACGCAAACCAGCTTGCCCAGCGGAATTTTGACGGTAATGTCCTTCAGGTTGTTGCGGGTTGCACTACAGAGGGTGAGGCTGCGACCGTTGCCCGCCCGCCGTTCCGCCGGAGTGGCGATTCCCAGTCGTCCTGACAGATAAGCACCCGTCATGGATGCTTTTGACTTTTTAATGTCCTCAATACCGCCTTGGGCAACAATGCTGCCGCCGTGAATGCCTGCGCCAGGGCCAATATCAACTAGGTAATCAGCCGCCTGCATGGTGTCCTCGTCATGCTCCACCACGATTAGCGTATTGCCCAAATCCCGCAGTTTAGTTAGCGTGTTGAGCAGTCGCCCATTGTCCCGCTGGTGCAGACCGATACTGGGTTCGTCCAGTACGTACAGAACTCCGGTTAAACCCGAGCCAATTTGGGTGGCCAGCCGAATCCGCTGGGCTTCACCACCAGATAGGGTCATAGCCGGACGATCCAGCGTGAGATAGTCCAGTCCCACATCCAGCAGAAACCGCAGTCGCGCTTTGATTTCTTTGAGTACCAAATCGCCAATCTGGGCTTGCCGGGGCGTGAGCTGCACATTCTCAATTCGTTCCAGACACTCGCGGATGGAAACGCCCGTAAACTGAGTGACGGTATATTGACCAATCCGCACCGCGAGGGATTCCGGCTTGAGCCGATTGCCGTTGCAGACCTCGCAGGGCTGGCTGACCAGATATTTCTCTAGCTTTTGCTTATAGGTATCGGATGTGGTTTCGTGATACTGCCGATCCAACAGGGGAATGACGCCCTCATAGCGGCGATGGTAGCCTTTCTTGTCGCGATAGCGCGAGTCCGTCTCAATATAAATTTCATTCTCGGTTCCCCAGAGCACGGTGTGCTGCTGTTCCGGGGTGAGGCTGTCCCAGGCTGACTGAATTTCAAAGCCCAGCGCTTGACCGACACTATATAAAAGCGAGAAATAGTAGGTGTTGTCTTTTTCCGACCAAGGTGCGATCGCAGCATAGACGGGCAGCGATGGGTCGGGCACCACCAAATCAGGCGAGAACGTCGGCAGATTACCTAAACCGTGACAGTTAGGACAGGCACCATAGGGCGAGTTGAAGGAGAACAGACGCGGCGACAGTTCTTCCATGACTGCGCCATGTTCAGGACAGGCAAAGTTTTCGGAAAAGACCAGTTCCTTAGGCAGCGTTTCCGGCTCAGCGGTAGCAGACTGGCCGTACTGCCCCCCTTTTTCAGCCGCGCGTAGGGAGGCACTACCGTTGGTGGTGTCTGTTTTTTGAACAGGTAACGCCACCACGTTATCCGGTGTGGCCACGATATCGACAATGGCAATCCCGTCGGCGCGACGCAGGGCTGTAGACAGCGAGTCCACCAGACGCTCTTGCAGCCCCTCTTTCATCACCAGACGATCCACGACCACTTCTATATCGTGAAAGTGGTTCTTATTCAGCTCAATGTTGTCGCTCAGATCCATTACTTCGCCATCGACTCGCACCCGCACAAAACCTTCAGCGGTGAGACCCGACAGCAGCTTTTTATGGGTTCCCTTTTTGCCCCGCACTACTGGCGCGAGAATTTGAAACCGTGTCCGTTCCGGTAGCTCCGAAATAATATCCACCATCTGATCGATGGTTTGAGGCGCAATGGAGCGATCGCATTCTGGACAGTGGGGTTCACCCGCCCGCCCAAACAGCAGTCGCAGATAGTCGTAGATTTCCGTCACCGTTCCCACGGTAGATCGGGGGTTGTGCGAGGTAGATTTTTGGTCAATCGAAATCGCGGGACTTAAACCCTCAATGGCATCTACGTCAGGCTTGTCTACTTGACCTAAAAACTGCCGGGCGTAGGCGCTGAGGGATTCCACGTAGCGGCGCTGTCCCTCGGCGAAAATCGTATCAAACGCCAGCGAAGACTTACCCGAACCCGACACCCCGGTCAGGACAATCAGCTGATCGCGCGGTAAATCAAGATCGATGTTCTTCAGATTATGCTGCCGCGCCCCTCGAATCCGAATCGTATTTTGCGGATTGGCAACCGCAGCTTTGCCATTGCCGTTGTGGGCAGATCGCGCCGGAAGCGAATCAGACAGATCAACAGGTTGGGACATACCAGAGGTTGCGATCGCAGAGGTCAAAAGTTCTTAATGATTCTAACGCCATCTGGTCAGGCCGTCAGAGTAAATTCAGAGTAAATATTTAGGTCACGACGCTTTAGCTCGGATCGCGGAACCGCTTGACTAAAACATCTCAATCTAGAACACAGATACTATCAATCCTACTCGATAGTATCAAGGGATGATTACAGAAAGTAAACAATGATGGGGAACTGCCTCTGCTTTACTTCTGTGGTGCAGTTGCATTTGAGACCCAGGTTCAATTCCTATACATCGGCGTTGCTGGTGTGGCTGTAGCAAGTTTGATCCGTATAAATACAGGCAATTTATCGAGACTTTTGATACGTTTTCGTATTTCTACGGCTTTGTCGTGATGGTGTTTGACCAAGAGAATCTGTATTTGCTGATTCTTTCGATTTGCGATCGCAAATATCTCGGATCTCATGGCCTAGGACAATTGTTAAACTGCCCATAAGTAGCAAAAAGCTGGAACCGTCCAAATCCGTTTTGAGTCCTATTCAGAAGTGCGTCAAAACGACATTCAAGTAGCGAATGTTACACAGGAATTGGATCTCAAGTTGGTGTATCTGCCATCGATAATATCAACACCAGATTTGAGGAATGGGTTCAATATGTTTCGGTTGGCAAAATTGTTTGATAGTCCAGATTTAAATCCGTTTGCAGGGCAAGGTCGGGTAGAGCAGTTAATTTCAGGCAAACGTCACGGTCGCATTTATTTTCAGGGCACAACTTGGCCAGCCAAGTTTGCTCAATCACATGTCATTTGTTGCCATCCGGGCGAATTTGTTGAAGTGGTCGGACGACAAGGATTAACGTTACTCGTTGTGCCCATTGTTGAAGATGATATAGAACCAACAGAACTGCCACAGGCGATGGTGAGCTAAGGCAGATGGGACAGCGTGGGCAAATTAGTATCAGGCAAGACAAAGAGATTATCAAGTTAGTTAGTAATCTTACATAAGTTACTTAGGCCGTTAAAAAAGCCTTAAGTAATTACAAACGGAATAACAACCTACAGGCACAAATAACGTCAAGCATTAGAGTGATCATGAAGCCTTAATTCCGCCGTGTTAAGGTTTGTCAGCTCTATCTCAATTTACTGACCAATGCCAGTAATGAGATAAATTGAGCCAATTTAAACTCTAGGGTAGATGTTTGCTTTCGTTTGAGTCATCAGACTGGGGGCAAACATTAATTGGAGATCGATCTGTGATCCCAATCCTTAAATAATCAAAAATTCTCAATTTGACGTTATTAACATCTGGAAGCCACGTATGGTAATTGCCCCTTCACCACAAGCAAAACCCTTATCAGATGATGAACTCCAAAAAACTCATGCTTATTGGCGAGCCTGTAACTATCTTGCCGTTGGCATGATTTATCTGAAAGGGAATCCTCTGCTGCGAGAGTCGCTGAAACCGGAACACGTCAAATATCGCCTGCTGGGTCACTGGGGATCATCACCAGCGCTCAGTTTTACTTACATTCACTGCAATCGCCTGATTAAGAAGTATGACCTGGACATGATTTTCATCGCGGGGCCAGGTCATGGCGCACCGGGTGTTCTAGGCCCAGTGTATTTGGAAGGGACGTACTCAGAGGTTTATCCCACCAACAGTCAAGACGTGGAGGGAATGCAGCAGTTTTTCAAGCAGTTTTCTTTCCCCGGTCACATTGGTAGCCACGTTACGCCGGAAACTCCTGGCTCGATTCATGAAGGAGGGGAACTGGGATACAGCCTTTCCCACGCCTATGGTGCGGTGTTAGACAATCCGGATCTGATTGCCACCTGTGTTGTAGGTGATGGCGAGGCCGAAACGGGGCCGCTCGCGACGGCTTGGCATTCCAATAAGTACATTAATCCAGCTCGGGATGGTGCCGTGCTGCCAGTGCTAAACCTGAACGGCTACAAGATTGCTAATCCCACAATTTTGGCTCGGATTTCGTCCGAGGAACTGGAATCCCTCTTCAGAGGCTATGGCTACACGCCGTATGTTGTGGAAGGCAGCGATCCGGCTGACATGCACCAGCAAATGGCGGCTGTTATGGAAGAGTGCATTACCCACATCCGCGAAGTTCAGCGAGAAGCTCGGATCAACGGCAATATTGAACGTCCTCGCTGGCCGATGATTATCCTGCGGACACCTAAGGGCTGGACTGGTCCAGAGGAAGTCGATGGGCACAAAGTCGAGGGATTTTGGCGATCGCACCAGGTGCCGATGGGCAATATGCACAGCAACCCGGAACATTTGCAACTGCTGGAAGCCTGGATGCACAGCTATAAGCCGGAAGAGCTATTTGATGAAAACGGCACCTTTAGACCCGAGCTAAAGGCACTGGCTCCGGAAGGCAATCGGCGGATGAGCGCCAATCCTCAGGCCAATGGCGGACTGCGGCGGCGTGATTTACACATGCCGGATTTTCATGAATATGCGATCGCAATTCCGCAGCCCGGTACGGTGATGTTCGAAAATACTAAGGTGCTGGGCTTCCTAATGCGGGATATCATGCGGGACAATCCCCACAATTTCCGCCTCATGGGGCCAGATGAAACGGCATCGAATCGTCTCCAAGCGGTTTATGAAGTATCCAAGAAAGCCTGGATGGCGGATATGTATCCCGAAGACATGGACGGCAGCGAACTGTCGCGCGATGGTCGGGTGATGGAAATGCTGAGTGAGCATACGCTTCAGGGCTGGCTTGAGGGATACCTGCTCACGGGGCGACATGGCCTATTCCATACCTACGAAGCGTTTGCTCATGTGGTGGATTCCATGTTTAACCAGCATGCCAAGTGGCTGGATATCTGTAAGCACCACGTCCCCTGGCGGCGATCGATTTCATCACTGAATATCCTGCTGTCGTCTTTGGTGTGGCGGCAAGATCACAACGGGTTCAGCCACCAAGATCCGGGCTACATCGACTTGGTGACGAATAAAAATCCAGACGTGGTGCGCGTTTACTTCCCACCCGATGCCAACTGCTTGCTGTCCGTTGCCGATCACTGTTTCCGCAGCGTGGACTACATCAACGTGATCATTTCCGACAAGCAGAAACACCTGCAATATCTGACAATGGATGAGGCGGTGAAGCACTGCACCAAAGGCATCGGCATTTGGGACTGGGCCAGCAACGACGACTGCGGCACAGAACCCGATATTCCTGATGTGATCATGGCCTGCTGCGGTGACATCCCAACCATGGAGTCACTGGCGGCTACGGCCATTCTGCGGGAAGAGTTTCCCTATCTCAAAATCCGCTTTGTCAACGTCGTGGATTTGTTCAAGCTGGTTTCGGAAGGAGAGCATCCCCACGGCTTATCCGATTGGGATTTCAACTCTCTGTTCACCACCGATAAGCCCGTGATCTTTAACTTCCACGGCTATCCCTGGCTGATTCACAAGCTGATATATCGTCGCGCCAATCAAGATCGGATTCACGTTCGCGGCTATAAGGAAGTCGGTAATATCAACACGCCGCTGGAGCTGGCAATTAATAACCAGATTGATCGGTTCAACCTGGTGATTGACGTGATTAACCGCGTGCCGAAACTTGGATCAGCCGCCGCCCATGTGAAGGAGCGCATGAAGAACAACATCATCGAATGCCTCGCCTATGCCCATGAGTACGGCAAGGATAAAGATGAGCATACGAATTGGAAATGGCCAGGATTTGATTCCTGTGCGGTGAATGATTAAGTTGGCCAACTTAATCGTTGGTTTGGACGATTTGTTTGACCATTTAGCGTCATACCAATCCTTTATGAAGCTGCACTGAACAAGGGGCTTAAGCCCCTTGTCTACCGAGATTATGTGTAGTTGCAATTTGGCGAATCAATATAGCTAAACAGGGAGGTGGGACAATGCTCCATCTCCCTGTTTAGTCTAAATCTGACCTGCATAAGTATATTTTCTTAGCTTTTTGAGCCGAATCCAGATACCACACCGTAAATCGCAGTAGGTTTAAACATAGAAAACCTCTCTCCTTAATCCCTACATACAAGGAGGAACCAGCGATGACAACCTCTACACAGTCCTCAGCTTTTAACGTTGTACTGATTGGCTATGACAACCAGCAGCACGGTGATGACGGTATTGGCCCTGAACTAGCCAGGTTAGTCGAAACTTTAAACCTGCCGGGTATCAAGGCTTATGCCGTGGCTCGACTCACGCCAGAACTCTCTAGCAAACTGGCCGAGGCTGACTACGCCATCTTTGTTGATGCCTGCAAAATGCCATCTACCAATCAGATTAGAATCCAACCACTAGATGCAGTGGGTAGTGAAACGACGGGATCATCTGTGCCCTGCTCCGGCCATTCCTGCGATCCGCGATCGCTGTTGGCGCTGACTCATTCCGTGTACGGTCATCATCCGCAAGCCTGGTGGCTGGAAGTTCCGGCCACAGAGTTTGGCGACGGCTGTCAGACCTCTGAAACGGCAGAATGGGGCATGCAGTCGGCTTTCCAAGCAATTACGGCACTGGTCACACAGGTTTCACCAAAACAGCTCCATGCCTGAGTTAATATCTAGCGTTAGATTAGAGCCGCAACTTAACGACATGAAGGGAATCAAGGTGTAATGCATCATGCCAATTCTTTAAGTTGAGGCTACAACTGAAGCTCCCTTGCTCCCCTGCCCCGATGCTCTTCGCACCACCTGATTTGTAGCCCCATCAACGAGAAATGGTGTTACACGACTTCCCACTGTTGCTTCAGTCGCTCAATTCGATCCATCAGACTTTCGTTGGAGAGCCGTGCCCCCAAGCGTTCTACCAGTAGCGGAAAGGCAAAGGGTGATGGTCGCTGCGTTTCTTGCCACACAACCGAAAGCTGACTGAGACGGTGCAGTGTTTGAGAAATGCGATCGCACTCTAGCTGTTCCTGCAAAACCTCTTGTTTGGCCTGTTGCAGCAGCAGATTATCCGGCTCATATTTAGAAAATACATCATAAATTAGCGATGAGCTAATTTGTAACTGACCCGCTGTTTTGCGACTGGATGGATAACCCTTAAAGACCAAACCTGCAACTTGAGAAATACCGCGAAATTTACGCTGCATCAGTTCTGAAATATTCAGTCCCGCTTCTAAATCAGCGAGTAAGTTATCAGTTTCAAAAAAGGCATTGCTAAATAACTCTTGAAAAGGATAACCTTTGGGCGCTAGGATCTCAAATCCGTAGTCATTAACCGAAACGGTAAACGTTGCCTGTTTTTGATTGGCGAACCGATAGCTCCACAGGAAACCTAATCCCTCATGCACAAATCGACCTTCAAAGGGATAGACGTATAAATGCTCGCCCTCACGGGTTTTGCAGGTTTCAATCAGTAGCTCATCATCGGCTGGTACTCTAGATAATTTGTCCTGAATTCTGATGAGTGGCTGTACGCATGTTAATTCCTCATTGCGCCGCTTAAGCTGCACTGCCCGCTGAACTTCTGCTCGTAAATAGCGACTTAAGTTATCCGAGATCGCCAGATTTCCGCCGCCCCAACTGGGTGTCACCGTAGACTTTTTGGTGGAGTTTCTGACATAGGCCACCATGTCTTTCATCATGAAAAACTCAAGCTGTCGCCCGGCAAAGAAAAACACGTCGCCTTTCTTTAATTTAGAGACAAAACTCTCCTCAACCGTACCAATTCGTTTGCCTTTCAAGTAATTTAAATACACTACCTGATTCGAGCTAATGGTGCCAATGCTCATCCGGTGCATCTTAGTAATTTGGGCATCCGTAACTTGATAGCACCCGTCTATCGGAACCAGCTTGCGATAGCGGGGATAGGCATGGAGGCAGCGCCCTCCGTTTTCCAGGAAATCCAGCATCCAGCTAAATTCTTGTTCCGTCAAATCCTGATAGGCTATGGTTTTGCGAACCGTAGCTAGCGTTTGCTCTGGCTCGAAGCCATCTCCACAAGCGAGGGTCACCAAATGCTGAAGCAGCACGTCATAGGGCTTAGGTCGAGGTCGCCGATTTTCAATTGCTCCCGCCTTGAGAGCGCGTCGAATGGCCGATATTTCCAAGAGTTCCAGCGCATTCGTAGGCAAAAAGAAAATCTCTGCCGTACCCTCTGGGACATGGGCGGATCGCCCTGCTCGTTGCAGAAGTCGCGCCACATTCTTAGCGCTGCCAATCTGCACCACCCGCTCCACCGGCTGAAAATCGATGCCCAAATCCAGCGAGGACGTACACACCACCCACTTAATCTCGCCGGACTTCACGCCAGCCTCAATTGCCGCCCGATTCTGCACGTCAATCGAGCCGTGATGCAGGGCAATGCGATCGCACATTTCCGGTAAGGCATATTCCAACGCCTGATACCAGCGTTCCGCCTGCGATCGCGTATTGGTGAAAATCAGCGTGGACTTGTTGATATCCAGTGCTGCCACCAGTTCCTCAAACAGCCGCAGGCCCAGATGTCCCGCCCAGGGAAAGCTATCAACTGACTCTGGCAGAACGCTGCGGATTACCGTTTCTCGCTTGATATTGGACTGAATAATTTGCGGTTGCCGATCGGTGCCAATTGCCGCCTGAGCCGCTTCCTCCAGATTGCCCAGAGTGGCCGACACAGCCCAGATTTTCACCTGCGGCTGAATTAGCTTTAACTGCGACACACATAGCTCTGTCTGAGTGCCTCGTTTGGAACTGAGCAGTTCATGCCATTCGTCCAACACCACAGCCCGCAAGGATTTGAAGAGCTGATCTGCACCTTTATAGGACAGCATCACCGCCAAGGATTCCGGCGTAGTAATTAGAACATGCGGCATGTGCTTCAACTGGCGCGACTTGCGCGAGGAGCTGGTATCCCCCGTGCGCGACTCCACCTGTAAGTCCCAGTCCATCTCCTCAATCGGTCGGCGGATGGCCTGCTCAATGTCCCGCGACAGCGCCCGCAGCGGCGTAATGTAGAGGAGCTGCAAGCCTTTTGGGAGCTTTGGCTGAGATAGAATTTCTGCGATCGCGCCCATCACCGAGGCGTAGGTTTTACCTGATCCAGTCGGAACTTGAATTAAACCGCTGTGTCCCTGCCAGTATGCCTGCCATGCGGCTTGTTGAAACGGTAGTGGCTGCCAGCCCTGACGCTGAAACCACTCTAGGATAGGCATTTGAAGAGACAAGCTATCTGGCATGGGTGACCTTACGGAAAATTCCTATTTTATAATCTTGTTTTCTTTATTAATCTGTTGCTCCGAATAACCATAGGGCGACGCTTCATATAAGTTGATGTAATGTTTCCTATTTTAAAGATAGGATTAAGTTAGTTAAATAAATCAACAAATGAAGCTGGTTTCGTTAGTTTGCGTTTTATTTGTTCGCAATTTTTTATTTAATTTCAGCATTGCTTCAAAATCGATTGATTCTGGGCGAATTCCGCCTCATAAGGAAAATTAAAATGATTGCTAATAATACTTACAACATTGAAGTTGAAGCCAATACTCGAAACCATAAAGGGTCATTTGTACAAGATGTCCTGTATAAGCTGGTTCGAGTAGACAAGTTCGGCTGGGCACTCATCTGTCTGGATGATGCGACCTGTCATTATGTTGACCCAGATAGCCTACGGCAATTCGTTGAATAAGCTGACAATAAGCTGATTAGGCTTAATGAGAAATGGCTAAAAATAATTGCTTCTAAGAGTTTTAAAGATGGTGTGACGGATTAATCAATTGAACATAAAAATACTAATGAGATTAATATAAATTCAATGCAAGTTTTGACTCGCCCACAGCCACAGGCTGTTCTGCCAGTAGCTCATGAATTAATGACAAATCGATATATCTGCCCTTGCTGTCCTGATGTTTTGTTGCGCCACATTCACTTAGGAAAACTTTCCTGGCGCTGTGGTTCTTGTCATCAAGATATGCCCGTTTAAACTACGTTTAATGAATTGTCTGATTCATCAGTAAATTTGGTTGAGTCTTGAAACCCAGCAATTCTCCGTTGCTGGGTTTCAAACGTTCAATCCAACACTAGCGAGTGATTCGCAGAATCTTATCGCCGCCAGCCGGACAGCCACCTCGGCCATCACAGTTGCTGGTTGTCACATAGAGGTCGCCATCTGGCCCCATGATCACCTCGCGCAGGCGGCCATATTCATCTTGCAGATACACCTCATGCTGCTCTAGTTCCCCCGTGGGACTAAGCGATACTCGCTGTAAGTGTTGCGATCGCAATGTGCCAACAATCAAATCCCCCTGCCATTCTGGGATGGCATCACCTGTGTAAATCGCTGCTCCTCCGGGGGGTGCGGCATTTGCCCAGGTCAAAACGGGACGCCGCAGATCTGCCTGAGAGTCACAGCGGTAGATGGTCGGCCAGCCTAGATTGTCTCCGGCTTGGGCAACGTTGATCTCGTCATGCGCCCGCCGCCCTAAATCACCGCTAGGGCCATGATCACTCACCCACATGATGGACTCGTTGGGCCAGTCAAACCCCTGCGTATTGCGGATGCCAAGGATATAGACGGGATTATTGGGAAATGGATTATCGGCAGGCACCTCGCCATCGGGGGTCACTCGCAGAATTTTACCCGCTAAGCTATTCGGATCTTGCGCCGTGTCAGGACTGCTGGCATCGCCCGTCCCGATATACAGCATGCCGTCGGGGCCAAACCGTATCCGTCCCCCGTTGTGATATCGAGCGACTGGAATATCACCGACAATAATTTGGTCTGCCGTGGCGCTTTGATTATCCTCTGCGAGTCGCCAGCGCTCCACACGATTGGTGACTCCTCCTCCCTCGTTGGTGGTGTAGTAGAGATAGAAGAAGCGGTTTTCAGCGAAATCGGGATGCAGCGCAATACCGAGTAGACCGCCCTCACCATCTTCGGTAGAAGGGATATCTGCAACGGGCGAGGGCTGAAGCTGCCCATTCTGCACCAGCCGCACCTGCCCAGAACGCTCGGTCACTAGCATGTCGCCATTGGGCAAAAAGGCAATCCCCCACGGCACATCCAAACCCGACACCACTTCTTCGACCTGAATTTGAACGCTGCCCTGTGCTCCATAGCCTGATTCCACTAGATTGCAGCTATCTGTGAGTGTGACATCAGCTTCAGAAGCTGGCGTTTGGGCAATCGGTTCGGACGGCTCCGTTTGCGACTGATCGGCTGGCAATGGCTCTTGAGTTGGTTGATTCGTTTCGCTACAAGCCACTAAACCGAGAAAACAGCCCGCGACAAGGATCAGACGAAGATGGGATATAAACTGAAAACGCATAATTCTAATCGATAAGTAACGGGTTGACTCATGCGATCGCAAGGGGTAACGCTACGGGTTTAGCACAGTTTGGCTGAGTTTGCCTTCTGTCGGGGGTGAGGATGTGGGTGGATGGGTGGATGAGTCGGAGGGCAAGGGGAGCGGAGGGGCGAAGTGGGGAACTGTGGTTGAGCATGGGTTTAAGGGTGGTTTTGGTGTAAAACCTGCCAGGTGTCGCGGGCGATGGCCCAGTCTTCTTGGGTGTGAATGACAAAGATGCGGACTTTGGAATTCGGTGTGGCAATATCGGCATCTTTGGGGTGGTTTTCGTTTTTCTGGGAATCAAGCTGGATGCCTAGAAAGTCCAGACCAGTGCAAACGGACTGACGCACCGGGGCGGAATGCTCACCGATACCTGCTGTAAACACCAATCCGTCTAGCCCATTTAAACTCATCAGCATCGAGCCAATGCAGGAGCGCAACCGATGAATAAACACGTCGTAGGCAAGCTGAGCCTGGGAGTTGCCATCTGCGATCGCAGTTTCAATCTGCCGCATATCTCCTGAAAGTCCAGACAATCCCTTTAACCCCGACTGTTTGTTTAGCAATCGGTCTAGATCGTCGGCACTGTAATCTTTTTGGCGCATCAGGTGGATGAGGATACCCGGATCAACGGAGCCAGAGCGGGTGCCCATCATCAGCCCATCCAGCGGCGTGAAGCCCATTGTAGTGTCAATGCTGCGACCGTCCTGAACCGCAGACAAAGAGCAGCCGTTGCCCAGGTGACAGACGATTAGTTTCAACTCAGAAAGTGGTTTACCCAGTAGCTGAGCCGCTCGTTCCGCACAGTATTGATGGCTGGTGCCGTGAAACCCGTAGCGGCGAATCCCCTGCCTGACCCACTCATAGGGGCCTGGATAGATCGAAGCGGCTTCCGGCATTTGGCGATGGAAAGCGGTGTCAAACATAGCCACTTGAGGAATGTCTGTACCTAGAATTTGTTCAACAATCTTAATGCCGTCCAGATTGACCGGATTATGTAGGGGTGCGAATGCGGATAGGTCAGAAATTGCCGCTTTGACATCCGGCGTAATCAGCGTGCTGCTGGCATACTGCTCGCCGCCATGCACCACCCGATGACCAACGGCATCAATTTGATTAGGCTGATCGATAACTTTGGTATCTCCTGCCCAGAGGGTTTCCAACATGCGCTGCGTATCAGACAAGCGGGAATCAGACTCTAGCTGTTCCTGACGCTCAGTATCCTGCTGAGTTTTCACCGTTAGCTCAACCTTGCCTTCCTCATGTGTCCAGTCCAACTGGGCTTCCCACAGCGGGGCGGGTGGCGCGTCGGGTAAACTCTCGGCTAGGTCATACAAACAGCTTTTCTGGCTGCTCGATCCAGCATTCAGCACCAGAATTTTCATGATGTTGTCCCTTTGCTACATTCACATCTTGCCCCAAAACCGAAAGTGGTGATGTTGCCGCTGCTCCGTGACGGTGACCTGATCCGTTTGGGTTTACAGTTTGAATGCTAAAAGACAGGAATACAGTCACAGCTTGTCCCAAAAATCAGGAAAAGGTTTTTAATTTACGAGCCATCTGCGATCGCTTGAGGGATGATTTTGAGCCGACGGTGATACGTTTTGCGACGATGCGGGCAGTATAGAATTACACAAATCTGTCTTTTAGACATATGGATGATTAGCCCTTATACGAATCCTTGATGAAGCTGCATTAAACAAGGTGCTTAAGCTCCTTGTCCCGTCAAGGTTTATTCCGCTCATCCTCAATTTGAATGGGCATCAAGCGGTAATAATTTTTCGCGGTGCAGCTAAAATTCACACCGCGAAAAATTGCTGCCTAGATATCATCACCGCATAGTTTAAAGCTCTTAAAACACCAGGATCAGTGATGTTAAAACGGCGCGCGTTTATAAGTTATGGCTTACTGTTTTTAGGTGGCTGTACGTTTACAAAAACAGACATATTAAATTCCACGGCTCAAGTTAATCGTCCTAATCAGTTGCGATTCGCCGTTACTGATATTAGTGGAACTGAAGATCTAGAGCAAAACTTCGGGGCATTTCGCCAAGCGCTCGAAGACTTATTCAATTTGCCAGTGGAGTTTTATCCGGTAGACAATTATTTGGCGGCTGCACCTGCTTTACTCAACAATGAATTGGATTTAGCAATGGCTGGGCCGTCTGAATATTTGCTACTTCGCGCCCGAACAAAAGCTGTTCCTCTTATTGGTATTACTCGCCCAAACTATTACTCAATGATGATCACGTTGCGGGATAGTCCTATCCAAACCGTGGCCGATCTAAAAGGTAAAACGATTGCTATGCGGACGGAAGGTTCTACGGCGGGTCACATTTTTCCTATGAAGCTGCTGCTTGATGCAGGACTCTCTCCTCAAGGCGATTTTGAAGTTGTCATGCTAGGCGATGATAGTCCATCTGCGCTGCTCAAGGGAGAAGTTGATGCTTGGGCTGATTCCTATGTGCGATATGTAAAATTTAGCCAGATGTATGGGCTAGATGAAACGAAAATCAAGGTGATTGGGCAAGGTGAAAACTTGCCGCCCGATGTGTTTGTTGTCAATCCAATGCTCGATCCAAGCTTTGTTCAAGAGCTGCGATCGCAAGTTTTTGAGCATCAAGATACGTTAATGGCAGCCTTATTAGCATCAGAAGCAAATCAAAAATATCAGGGCTCTAAAATCATTTCTGTTGAAGATACTGATTATCAAGATCTACGCAACATTTATATCGCTATGGGGCAAGGATCAGCGATTCGCTGATTAACTCTAATCTATTGATTGAGCATCTTTGACTTGTGCAGAAATTCGGCTTCTGCCTTGTTGTTTTCTCTACGTACCGTCTCACCTGTTGATTAGATTCAAGTTTATTAAGAGTCTTTGAGCTATGGTGCAGGGATTGTTATCGCTATCCAAATCGCTGTCTAGATCGCTGTCTAAACCGCTAAATTATCCAGGTCGCTACATTCACCAACTGAGTAAAGCTCTAGGCATCGATCAGAGTATTTATAAGAAAATTAGTTCGGGTTATGCATTAGCATTAGGGACAGCAGTCATTGGCATCAGCGGCGGATTATTAGGTGGTCATTACTATGCCCAACCCGTTCACTTACAAACGGAACAGATGCAGCAGCAAAAGCAACTGTTGAATCTGTTTAATAACTATCTTTTAAATCTTCAAAATCATCCTTCGCGGCTACTTGCGATCGGAAGCAGCAAAATTTGGGTGCAGTATGAGATCAATGAGTTCAATGTCGAACTTAAGCAAACTCATGATTTATTAGACAAACTTGAACAATCGGCAGCAGAAGCATCGCAGCTTAATACTGAGATTGATGATTTAGTACAAGATTATCGGGTTACGCTTCAAACCTACGAAGATTTTGTCAATGGACTGTGGGACGGTTTGCAAAATATTGATGATAAACAAGTTGCCATTGAAACTCTAGCAACCGCCATCGGTAGCACTAATGCCACCGAGCTATCAACGGATTTGGAGCTGCTTTCTGAAGATTTGACGCGGCTACAGCAAACCGTTGATCAAAACTACGATCAGGCAACGGCTCAACTTGAACAGGTTGAATCGTTACAACTAATCATTATCTTCAGCAGCATGGCAGCTTCTATTGCCCTAGCGGTCGTACTCGCGTTTATGACTAGCCGTGCGATCGCACGGCCAATTGAGCAGTTGACTACCGTTGCCCGCCGCGTTACGGAAGACAATGACTTTCGGCTACAGGCACCCATTCAAACGCGCGATGAAGTATCGTTACTGGCTCAAGCAATCAATCAACTGGTCAGTTGGGCTGGGCAGTACACCCGCGAACTAGAGACAGCCCACCAAACGCTGGAACAGCGGGCAGACGATTTACAGCACGCGCTCAATGAGTTGAAGCAAACTCAGCTTCAACTGATCCAGAGCGAAAAGATGTCGAGCCTGGGGCAAATGGTGGCGGGAGTCGCCCATGAAATCAACAATCCCGTTAGCTTTATTCACGGCAATCTACAGCACGCTCTGTCTTATACAGAAGAGATCATGAAACTGCTCGATCTCTACCAAAGCTGCTATCCCTCACCTGATCCAAAAATTCAGGCAATAATTGAGGATATTGATTTGCCGTTTCTCCAAACCGACTTTCCCAAAATTATTCGCTCGATGGGCGAAGGAACAACGCGCATTTGTGACATTGTCAAATCGCTGCGAACGTTTTCCCGCTTAGATGAAGCGGCGATCAAACATGTCGATCTGCATACTGGTATCGAAAGTACGCTGATCATCCTGAATAATCGTCTCAAGCCAACGGCGAATTCTCCAGCGATTCAAGTGATTCGCAATTATGGATCGCTGCCCATGATTGAATGCTATGCCGGACAGTTGAATCAGGTGTTTATGAATATCCTCAGCAATGCAATTGACGCTTTGGAAACAACACCCCACCTGTCAAATCCGACTATTACAATCACAACAGCAGTCGTAGAGCATAACTGGATTGAGGTTCATATTGCAGATAACGGCTCAGGTATTCCAGAGCAGGCCCGTCATCGCTTATTTGATCCATTTTTCACGACTAAACCTGTGGGTAAGGGCACGGGTTTGGGGCTTTCGATCAGCTATCAAATTGTGACGGAAGCGCACAAGGGTTACTTGACCTGTGAGTCTACTCCCGGCAAGGGAACCTGTTTTATGATCAAGCTACCGATTAAGTAAGTAATATCAAGTCCGTGTAGGGGAACCCAGTTTATTGTTTATAAAATGCTTGCTTAGCAAGCATTTTATAAACAATAAGTTATAGCCACTCTAAAATTTATTTTGGCAAAATGAAACCACCCTGCTCGCCCATTTTGGGAGAAGAGGATTGAGGGAGAGGGCAAAATCGCATAACGTCGTAAAAGATGAGAAAACTTAGGATCGCTTACTCCGCTGTAGCTGTAGATTCAGTGTGCGGCGCTGTTTTTCGTGGGGATGCAGCACTGCGATGGTTTGATTTTGATAGGCGGTTTCTAAGTCGGCTGGCAGAGTTGTGCAGGGTTCAACCACGGCTACGTAATGATCTCGCCATCCGCCAAAACTCTGGAACATCCAGACGTATGGAAAATTAGTTGGATCAAATGTCATGAGTAGACAGGATTGAGACCGCTGATGCCGAATGCCGCAGATACCTCGGGATAGGCCAGAACTGTAGTAAAACTCTTGTAGCTGGGATGATGGTGGTGGAACGATATGCAGATCGATTTCTTTGCCGTTCACGCTTCTGGCTTTGGGAAAACGAGTTTTACCCCGCTGACCAATAATTTTGCTGAATTCTAAAAAGGCTGGTTCTATCCAGCAGTTGGGCAGTAGAATTTCATCTCCAGCTTCAATTGCGATCGCGGCATGATGTTTAAACAGAAACGGAATTTCATTTTTAGACAGATTCTGAAACCAGTAGATTATGCTGGCCGCTGGCCGATTTGCATCAAGCTGAATCGCCTTTTCGACCCGCACTGGCACAGTCTGACACTGATAGCCGAGTCTTAGGCGCAAAGGCGATCGCTCTAAAATCTCCCATGTTTGTGACCACAACTCGCCGTGATCCACTAGATTTCGCCCCTGAAATGTTCCGGCAATATCATTGGGAAAAACTTCATCCCATCCCCCTGTCCAGTGATCATCAAAAGCAGCACCGATCGCTAGCGATCGCGTTGCGTCAGGATTGTAGCGGGGCGGATGCCAAATCCAGGAACGCTCTGTTTGCAAGTCTTCAAGCTGATCAATTCTTCCTCCTAAGTCAGGCCGAATTGTCAACTTAAGTTCAGAATTTTGTAGCGTTATAACTTGAGCCTGCTCCAGCGTTTCCAGTACCATTCTTGTTACACTATTCCTTAGTGTTTTCCTACCACTAAAGGCTACAAACCTGCCTCAGATTGTCACTGTACCTAAAGTCGTATTTTGTATATTGGCTCACATCTTGTGCTAAGAGCCCGAATTGATAATTGTGCCGTCGCATCGCGACGGCACAATTATCAATTCGGGCTCTTAATTCGGGTTCTCAATATGCCAAGTGCAAGATCTGAATTGATTGACATTAACGAACGCTAATGAAGCGCTCCTGTGCGATCGCGCGTAGCCGTTGGAGATCTTCTCGGCGAGCGACTGAAAGAGGAATGATTGTCTTGATTTTTTCCAGCATCAGTTCGGTTGAGGGCGATTTCTTCAGATACAGCGCATGATAGAGCGAGCTGATCACCGCCTGCTCAATCTCCGCACCGCTGAAGCCATCGGTGGCCGCCACTAGCGCTGGCATATCAAACTTCATCGGGTCTTGTCGCCGCCGCGTCAGGTGAATCCCCAAAATATCGGTTCGTTCTTGGGCATTGGGCAAATCAACAAAAAAGATTTCGTCAAACCGCCCCTTCCGCAGCAGTTCCGGCGGAATCTTAGAAATATCGTTGGCCGTCGCCACGACAAAGACCTCATGGGATTTTTCCTGCATCCAGGTCAGAAACGAGCCAAACATGCGCTGGCTCAGCCCTCCGTCCGTGTCACCACCGTTGCCACCATTCAAGAAGCTCTTTTCGATTTCATCAATCCACAACACGGTGGGAGCCATCGATTCCGCCAGGGTAATGGCCTGCCGAAAGTTTTTTTCTGATTCGCCAATGTACTTGTCGTAGAGCCGTCCAGCATCCAGCTTCAGCAGCGGCATCCGCCAGGTGCGGGCAATGCTTTTAGCGGCCAGAGACTTACCGCAGCCTTGAATACCGACAATTAGAATACCTTTCGGTGCGGGTAAGTTCATCGCTTGCGCTTGGGGACTAAACCCAACTTTGGCTTCCGCTAACCAGCGCTTGAGGCCAGCAAAGCCACCGATATCAATCGTTTCTTGATCCATCGGCAGGTAATCCAGCAGTCCCCCTTCGTGAATTAACTGAGCTTTGCGATGCAGAATGCGGCTGATGTCGTGGGTGCAGAGTTTGCCGTCTTCCAGGGCTGCATAGGCGATGACCTGACGGGCCTGTTTGAGCGTCATGCCGCTGAGCGCTTGCACCAGCGATCGCACATCGTCTTCCTGTAGCTCAATGGAAATTCGATTGCGGTTTTGCAGCGATTTCATTGTTTGGGAGACGGCTTTGTAGAGTTCATCGCGCTCCGGCAGCTTTAGGTCATAAAACACCGCATCATGGGCAATTTCAGGCGGCAGTGAAACATTTTCACCCGTGATCACAATGGCGCAGCGGTTGAGCGAAAAATCTTGGGCCACCTCGCGCAGTTGCCGAGCCACGGCGGCATCCTCCAAATGCTTGCCGAAGTCCTTTAGCCAAAAGATGGCTTGGATGTTCAGACCGCTAATGTGCTTGAGCACATCGATCGGTTCAGTCGTATTTTCCAGCGCAGAGGACTTGAGAGAACCGGGTGGTGCATACTGATTGTTCCAGGGGGCGTTGAAACTGTCTTGCGTTTTCGATAATCCGTTGGCAATACTCCACTGAAACAGCGGCATCGACATATCTTTGGTAGCAGTTTGCAGAAGTTCTAGCACCCGCTCCTCTTCCACCGTTTCAATGACGACAATCGGATGAAACGCTTGGACAAGGGTTTGAATGTCTCGAACGCTGACGGATAACGGCATAGGGCAGAACCAAGCAGTGAGCATTACTAGTAATCATCAGTTCTAATGTGCCCGACTCCGGAGGGCAGGTTAACGTTTGACGAAACTTGATATTTCGAGGCGCACATTTTCCGGTTCCCACGGCTGTAATTCTCTACCCATAGAGAGAGTAAAGATCCTATCGACAAAAAAATAATCAACTTCAGATGGATGTTGGCTTGATTCCGTTCACGATACTAATAGTGATGCCATTACTTAGAAGGAATTAAATTATGACTAATTTTCTAATTAGTAAAGGGCATTTCCTACTGAAATCGCTATTAAAAACAGCGGTTACTTTTGGTTTAATGCTCGCTGTTCTAGCGAATGGAAACAGCTTAGTATTAGGATTTAGCCAATCTGCGATCGCGCCGTCCAATCAGTCTGCTTCCTATCAGATTGCAGCGGCTTCTGATGTGGTCAGAGAGCGTGCTAAAGATGAGTTTGAAGACAAAACTAGTCCTGAAGCACGGCGACAACTTGAGAAAGCTGTTCAAGATCCGCAAGGGAAAATCCGTCGTGATCTAAACAGAGTGCAGCAAAACGCTGAACGGGCAGTTGATAGAGTGGAAAATAGAGCCGAGCGTGGTGTCGATCGCACCGAACAAGCGGCTGAACGAGCAAAGTCTCAGATTAAAGATTTGTTTGACTAATTCTTTGACTAATTAGCAGTTAGATCATCATTTGATTCACATTTAAATGTTTATTGGAGGTCATGAATGACTATTCAACTGAAGCTATCTTTTCGTGCGATCGCACGGGGTCTTGTGGCTGTATGTCTCGGTGTTTTGCTGACTGTTTCTCATGTTCTGCCAGCATTCGCAGCAAGCTCACATGAGAGTTCAGATTCTCTGCCCAGAGTTCGAGACAAGTCTGAGCAGGTATTGAAAGAGGAACCCCGTGGCCGCAGCAAGGTTCAAACTGAGGCCCGAAGAGGCGTTAACGAAGTGCAGGGTCGTGCTGATGCTAAACGGATGAATCGTCCTGATAATTCGCAGCAGGCAACATCAGTGGAAGAAAAAGTCCGCGAAGGACTCAGCAACATCACAAACTAATGCAATTCATACGTTCTCTCATGTGGCTATAGCTCGTGCATTAGGAGTTAAAAGCGAAAAGCTTTTGTATAGCTACATAAACGACTACTTCAGCGAGAGGAGCAGGCATTGCCTGCTCTTTTTTATTGCTTGTCAACTTAGTAGTCTGTAAACTCTGTAAATTAAGTTTTGCTGGTTGGTGTGTCTTGGGAAACGCAGAACAACAACCAACAAAAACTCACTTACAGAGTGCTTCAGAGAGGTTTTCTACTGATTCGCTCAATTGC